>CAZBEC010000003.1:0-319627 GCA_964490815.1 uncultured Thalassospiraceae bacterium | reverse complement strand
GCCGGCGAGATCGTCATCTCAAGCGGTTCCGAAGAAGACGAACTGGTGTATTAGGAATCTTTGAACATGTCCACTGCTGAAAAATTCATGTTCGATATGACGTTTGACGAAGAACCGTCGCCTGTTTCTGTGCCAGAAGTCGAAGAACGGATTCCCGAAGTCGAAGAGGAGCCCGAAGAGATCGTTCCGACCTTTAGCGAAGAAGAGATTGAGATTGCCCGCCAACAAGGTTTCGAGGCTGGCAAACAAGAAGGGTTAGCAGCGACGACGGAATCCCTGACGAAACAAATAAACGAAACTTTGACGCAGATAGATCAAAAACTTGGTGCTGCCTTTCAAAACCAGGATAGCGTCAATGAGGAATTGCCCCGCGCCGCACTATCAGTCGCTTTGGGGGTTTGCAAAAAGATGCTACCCGCCATGGCCGAAAAATATTCCTTTGAAGAAGTTGAAAGAGTTCTTGGTGATATCTTCGCTAAGATTGTCGAAGAGCCCAGCGTGAAAATTTCCGTGCATTCGTCTGTTGCGGAAGAAATTGGGAAACGGATTGATGATTTGTCCTCAAGCAAGGGATTTATGGGGAGAACCACGATTCAGATAGACGATTCTATGCAGAAAACCGATTGCCGGGTTGAGTGGGCTAACGGTGGAAGTGAACGCAACAGTTCGGCGCTTTGGCGGGAAATTACAGCCGTTATCGAGAGGAATATTGGAGATCATCCAACCATATGGGATGAACCGGAAAATCTGGAGGAAATCGCTTCAGAAGAAACCGCCGATCTGACTTCGCCGGAAGCGCTGGTGGAAACACGTGAAGCAGTACAGGAAGAAAACTCTCCGGAGTTCGAAAACGCGGATACGAGGAATGAAAACCAGCCCCTGTCAGACGTGCTGGAGGAAAGTCCCTCAGAAGAATTGCAGCAAACTAATACTGATGACTGACAACTGATGTCAGGAGGAAACAATGGCTGACGAAAAAGATCTTGAACTTACTGACCTTGATGCCGACGCACCGGCCGAAGAGGCAAGCGCACCTCCACCTGATCCTATGCAGGATGTTCCCGACATTCCTGATTTACCTGAAAGTTCGCAGGATCTGGAAGCGGTTTACGACATCCCGGTTCAGGTTTCCGCCGTGCTTGGAAAAACGACCATGCAGGTAAGCCAATTGCTGAAACTGGGACGTGGAGCCGTTGTTGAGCTCGACCGGAAAGTCGGTGAAGCTATTGATATCTATGTTAATAATAGACTCGTCGCCCGCGGCGAAGTTGTCGTTGTTGAAGACCGGCTTGGTGTAACCATGACGGAAATTATCAAGACTGACCGCTCGTAGGACAACCTGCGTTTAATCAGGCGCAGGTAAAATACTTGGTTCTTTTAGTGTCGATCAAAATTGCTGAATTAGAATGCTGTTTGATCTAAGGGAAAACGCTCGATGGCAAACGAAGCCGTAAATATTAAAGTCGGAAAAACCAAATCCTCCATGGACGTGGCGACCCTTATCGGCCTGATATCCGGATTTGGACTGATAACAGCGGCCATATTGCTGGGCGGCGATCCTTTGTCCTTCGTCAATCCGCCATCGGTTCTGATTGTCATTGGCGGTACATTCGCCGTCACATCAATGTGTTTTTCGGTCTCGGATATGACCCGGTCGATGAAAATTGTCGGCAAAACCTTCTTTTATTCCTCGCGCGACCCTTCAGACGCCGCCATTCAAGTGCTTCAAATCGCCGAACTGGCGCGAAGACAGGGTGTGCTTTCCCTTCAAAATGTCCTCGATTCAATAAAGGCGGAGCCTTTTTTGCATAAAGGTATGCTTATGGTTGTCGATGGCACCCCGGGTGAAGAAGTTGAAACCATTCTGCGCCGCGATCTTAACGCGACCATGCAACGCCATCACAAGGGCGCCAGCATACTAAGGAAGGCTGCGGAATTCGCGCCCGCCATGGGGCTTATCGGTACTCTGATCGGCCTTGTGCAGATGCTGGGCAACCTGGATGATCCTTCGACCATCGGCCCGGCCATGGCCGTCGCTCTGCTGACGACATTTTACGGCGCCGTTCTGGCAAACATGGTTTTTTCGCCAATGGCCTCGAAACTGGAACGCAATTCCGGCGAAGAAGCCATGGTCAACACCGTCTACATGATGGGGGCGGCTTCGATAGGCAGGCAGGAAAACCCCCGCCGCCTCGAAATGTTGCTGAATAGCATTTTGCCGCCCACCAAACGAATTCAATACTTCGACTAACGGATTTTTGAACGATGCGATTGCTTATTATTGGAACCCTTGACGGACAGATTGGCGGCGCCAGCCGCATCGCGATGGACCGTGGCGCAAAAGTGACCCAGGCCGACGACATCAAATCCGGCTTGGAAACTTTGCGTGCAGGAAATGGCGCCGATTTGCTGATGGTAGACGTTAATTTAGACGTCGGGGCGCTAATAGAAAGTCTTAAAAACGAGCGTATTACCGTTCCAGTAGTGGCTTGCGGAATTGGCAACGATACACAGGCCGCTGTTCGTGCCATCAAAGCCGGGGCCAAGGAATTCATCCCCCTACCCCCAGATACGGATCTGATCGCGGCCGTTCTTTCCGCCGTCACGGACGAGGATCATGCACTTGTTTACCACGATCCGACTATGGTGGAATTAATCAGATTGGCGGATCAGGTTGCTCCCAGCAATGCAAGTATTCTGGTCACAGGTGAATCAGGTACAGGCAAGGAACTGATTGCCAGACATCTGCACAACAAGAGCCCGCGTACCAAAGGACGTTTCATCGCCGTAAATTGCGCCGCCATTCCTGAAAACCTTCTAGAATCAGAACTGTTTGGATACGAGAAAGGCTCCTTTACCGGCGCTGTATCACGTCGAATCGGAAAGTTTGAAGAAGCCAATGGCGGCACTTTGCTGCTAGATGAAATCACCGAAATGGATCCACGTCTTCAAGCCAAACTGCTGCGGGCCATTCAGGAACGCGAAATCGATCGCGTCGGTGGCTCGAAACCGATTGAAGTCGATGTCCGCATCGTCGCGACGTCGAACCGCAACATGGCGGATGAAGTGGCGAAGGGAACTTTCCGGGAGGATTTGTATTTCCGCCTTAACGTTGTCAATCTTTTGTTGCCGCCATTGCGCGAACGACCCATGGATATCGAATATCTGGCGAAGCATTTTATCGAAAAGTACGCAGAAGCCAATGGCGTTCAGGCGCTGCCTCTTGCAAAGTCCACAACGGACCTTCTTAACGTTCATGCATGGCCCGGAAATGTACGCGAACTTGAAAATACCATGCACCGCGCCGTTTTGCTTGCCACGGGTACTGAAATAGGGCCGGAAGCGATCATGCTGGGCGGCCAGCCTGCAGCCGCCACGTCAAGCCAGGCGCCTGCCGATGAAAGCGAAAAAAGCGCAAACATGGTTGGTCGTACTGTAGCCGCCGTCGAACGCGACCTGATTATCGATACTTTGCAACATTGCCTGGGCAACAGAACCCACGCCGCAAATATCCTTGGTATTTCCATTCGGACATTGCGCAACAAGTTGAAATTGTACAACGAACAGGGTTTCCAGGTACCAACACCGGGCGAAACGGATCGTCCGTCCGTTTAAGGGACTAAGGGGCTTTCATAACGGAAATGGCCGACGCTCAAGACAATACCGCCGTTGCAGAAGCAACGCCCGATGGCGCCGCGGGAGGCGTTAACTTCAACCTGATCGATATTGTTCAGGCAATCGGGAAACGCTCAGATTTGATGTTGGCGATGGGTGTGGTGACGATCCTTGTCGTCCTTATCTTGCCATTGCCAACCTGGTTGATGGACGTCGGTCTCGCTCTGTCCATCACGTTTTCCGTGCTTATCCTAATGACCGCGTTGTTTGTCGAGAAGTCATTGGAATTCAACGCCTTTCCGACGGTCTTGTTGCTCGCGACGATGATCCGGCTTTCTCTTAACCTCGCGTCAACTCGCCTGATTTTGGCCGATGGGCATACCGGTACAGGCGCCGCCGGGAAGGTGATTGAAGCCTTCGGCGGTTTTGTTATGGGTGGTAACTTCGTCATCGGCATTATCGTTTTCGCCATACTGGTTATCGTAAACTTTATCGTCATCACCAAGGGTTCAGGCCGTATCGCAGAGGTTTCGGCCCGCTTTACCCTTGATGCAATGCCCGGAAAACAAATGGCCATCGACGCCGATTTGTCGACAGGACTGATCGATGAAGACTCCGCGCGGGCCCGGCGCAAGGAACTGGAAGACGAAAGCACCTTTTTCGGGTCAATGGACGGCGCGTCGAAGTTTGTCAGGGGCGATGCCATCGCCGGCCTGTTAATTACTTTCATCAATATTGTTGCGGGCATGATCATCGGCGTCGCCCAAAAGGACCTCAGCTTCGCGGAAGCCGCGGATTTTTATACCCGTCTGACAGTCGGCGACGGCCTTGTCACTCAGATTCCCGCCTTGATTGTTTCCACATCTGCAGGCCTTATGGTCACCAAGGCCGGTGTAAGAGGCGCCACTGAAAAGGCTCTTTTCCAGCAACTTGGCGGGCATCCCAAGGCATTGGGGATAAGTTCATTTCTTCTTGGCGTCATGGCTCTTCTGCCTGGCATTCCAGCCCTCCCATTTGTCATTCTTGGCAGTATTACCGGACTAATGGCGTTTTTCGTCAACCGATCGCAGGAACAGGTTAAAAAGGAACTGATCCTTAAGGCGGCAGAAGAGCCGCTTGAACCTTCTGCCGTTGAAGACGAACCCATTTCATCGGCGTTGAGAATCGATTTCCTGCGTCTCGAATTGGGCTATGGACTGCTGTCGTTGATAAACAACCCGGCCGAAGGTCAACGCCTGACCGACCAGATCAAGGCGCTTCGCCGTCAAATGGCGTCGGACATCGGTTTCGTCATGCCCTCTGTGCGCATCCAGGACAACATGCAATTGTCCGCCAATGCGTACGTTGTCAGGGTCAAGGAAATTGAAGCCGGAGAAGGCGACTTGCGCCCCAATATGCTTTTAGTCATGGATCCCAGAGGTGAGGAAATTACCCTGCCGGGCGAGAAGACGGTCGAACCGACATTCGGATTGCCGGCCATGTGGATCGACGAAGCCAATCGCGAAGAGGCCCTGTTCAGGGGATATACAGTGGTGGATCCGGCAACAGTCATAACCACCCACCTGACCGAAGTCATCAAGGACAACATGGCCGAGTTGTTGTCTTACGCAGAAACCCAGAAATTGATGGATGAACTGGACGACGAACACCAGAAACTTGTCGGCGAAATGATCCCGTCTCAAATTTCCCTTGGCGGCGTCCAGCGTGTCTTGCAGAACCTGCTGGCTGAACGTGTTTCTGTTCGCGACCTGCCAACCATCCTTGAAGGTATTTCCGAGGCCTGCGGACAAACCCGTAATATCACCATGATTACCGAACACGTTCGCGCCCGCCTGGCCCGACAGATCAGCTCAATGAACACGAATGAAACCGGGGTCATCACCATGATCACCCTGACTCCCGAATGGGAACAGGCGTTTGCAGAGTCAATTGTTGGAACAGGCGAAGACAGGCAATTGTCAATGCCGCCAAGCCGTCTTCAGGAATTCATTACCGCCCTTCGCAACGCCTTCGAACGTCAGGCGATGATGGGCGAAACGCCTGTACTTCTGACCAGTCCGACGATCCGGCCCTTCGTTCGTTCCATCGTCGAAAGGTTCCGTCCCATGACGACGGTGATGTCGCAAAATGAAGTTTATGCGAAAGCCAGCATCAAGACTGTCGGGCAGGTGTAAATGCGACTAAAAACCTTTTCCGCACCGACAATGACCGAAGCCATGGAACTGGTTCGTTTCGAGATGGGCGCCGATTCCATCATCGTGGCGACGCGCGATGACAAGGAAGGCGCCGTCATTACTGCGGCAATTGAGGACACGGCCCCAAACGGGCTGAAAGAATCGGAAAAGCTCGCGCCTGAAGACCCCCCGGTTTTTGATTCACTGGATACGGCCGAGACGATCCGCCAATGTTTGTCTTTTCATGGCACCCCTCTGCCTCTGGCGGAAAGACTAACCCGCATCGCGGGCAATATTGTCGCCGACACTCCTACTCTGGCGCTCGCTGCTGCTATGGATGAAACTTTCGTCTTTGATCCAGTTTCAGCCTTATTGTCAAACCAGGACCAAACGTCAAAAGCTCCCCGGATATTTCTTATGGGGCCGCCGGGGGTAGGCAAAACCATTACCACCGCAAAACTTGCCGCCCTCGTAGCCATGGAAAGGCGCAGGCCAATAGTAATTACGACCGACGTTCAAAGAGCCGGCGGAATTGAGCAATTGGCCGCCTTCACCCGAATCCTTGAAATCGAACTTGCGTCGGCCGGCAGCGCTGAAGGCCTTTTCAAACTACTGGAAGCCGATGAAGGAGAATCTCCGGTACTGATCGACACTCCGGGCACCAACCCTTTTGATCGCGATGAAATGGACCATCTGGCGGCTTTGAGTGATGCAGCCAGGGCGGAAAACGTTCTGGTTATGGCCGCTAACGGCGATGCTATGGAAAGCGCTGATATTGCTGGAGAATTCGCCTCAATTGGGGCCAAAAGACTGCTCGTAACCCGCTTGGATATGGCCCGCCGACTGGGCAGCATTCTAACTAGCGCCGATGCCGGAAGGCTCTCACTTTCAGACGTAAGCATCACTCCCAGCGTCGCAGATGGAATCAACCCGATAAATCCGGTCTCGTTGGCGCGCCTTATCATGCCGTATACTGATACAGCAACAGCAGGCGACTCGCTGGGAGCCGATCAAAAACCAAATATGACCGAGGCTGCACTATGAGCTCCGCACCTACCCTGGCTCCCCGACCCTCATCCCGGACTGGTGGGAAAAATATGGTCGCCATCGCTTCCGGCAAGGGAGGTGTCGGCAAAACCTGGTTCGCCATTACGCTTACCCATGCCCTGGCACGGCAGAATGTCCGCGCTTTGTTGTTCGACGGAGACCTGGGACTGGCAAACCTTGATATCCAACTCGGCCTGATGCCCAAGCATGATCTGGGCAGCGTCATAGCCGGCAGGCTTACCCTGAATCAGGCGGTCCTGACTTATGAGGAAGGAAACTTCGATATTATCGCCGGACGCTCAGGTTCCGGCGGGTTGGCTAATGTCCCGGTCAGCAGACTACAAATACTGGGGGACGATCTAGGGCTTTTGTCGGCGGCTTATGACAAGGTAATCATTGACCTTGGCGCCGGGGTTGAACGCACTGTTCGTCAATTAACCCAAAGTGTCGGAACCTGTCTGGTCGTTGCTACGGATGAGCCGACATCCCTGACTGACGCCTACGCATTCATAAAGGTCACCCACATGGAACGACCTGGCGCCGACATTCGTATCGTCATCAATATGGCGAATTCGACCCGCGAAGGTGAACGGACATACAATACATTGTTGAAGGCGTGTGAAGGGTTCTTGAAAATTTCTCCACCCCTGATTGGTGTCATTCGACGCGACAACAAAGTGCGAGAAGCGATAAAAAGCCAGTCGTCAATTTTGACACGCTTCCCTAACACGGAAGCCGCTATGGACGTGGAACAGATTGCCGAAAAACTCAAAGTACGCCAGGACTGATTCGCATCCCTTTTGGACTGCTTTGAACCAGGAAGAAAGATTCGTTCAAAAGTAACGGAAATGACAACGATTACACCACCTTCGGCACCGCCACCTCCACCCAGCACCCCGGGCACGGTTCCGCTCGTAATCGTCCAGTCGCCGCCGGCAGCCTTGTCGCGCCTTGCCATTGGCCAATTACTGAATGCGACTGTATCCGCACAAGTTGCGAAGGACGTTTTTCAGGTGCAAACACCGATGGGCCAGTTGTCCCTTCAATCGGCGCTGGCCCTGCCCAAAGGCGGATCGCTTGTTTTACAGTTACAGTCCCAGTCGCCTTTCGTTCAGTTTCAAATCAGCAGCCTGAATGGCTCCCCGCCCCCTTTATCGGCAAGAGCCTTGAAAACCCCGGCGGCGTCCAGCCCAGCACAGGGTTCGGGTAGTGCGGCTGCCGCTACATCATCTGGAGCAACTGCTGGTCAGGCTGCGGCCGCGTCAGCGCCAAAACTAACACCGGGCAACGTCCTGCAAGCGACTTTGATGCGTCCTCTTTCCAATCCACAGGGAGGTGGCGCCTTGCAAACGCCCGGTCATCTCACGTCCGCTGTTACCGGTACCGTGGAGATGCAAGCAAATAAGAATATGAAGGGAATTCTACCATCGCAATCCCCTAAATCAGGGATTGGTCAGCCTTCGGTGAAATCTCCGGTGTCGGGAAATGTCGCTTCCACGTCTGGCGGACGAGCTACAGCCGGAGCCATCAACCCCAATGTAGCCAAGGGTGCGCCGAGCATCGCTTCGCAGGCTTCAGGATACCTGCCAACCGGAAGTCAATTGAGCGTCAAGATCACCGGTTTGCAATTGCCCAATCCCGCAACTACCAGCCCTGCTCCCACCCCCGCAACGTCAACGACGGGTACAGGACTGGCGGCGGGGACCTCTATTAGCGGAACCGTTACCGGTAGTACGCCATCTGGCCACCCGATCGTGCAAACTAAAGCCGGCGTCTTTTCCTTGACAACCCAAACCGTCGTCCCCCGCGGAAGCGAAGTGACCCTAGAGGTCGTCAATGCCCCAAGCCCGCCATTACAGAAACCGGGAACGCCACCCCCGTTGCATCAAACTCTCTTTACTTCCAGGCAGTGGCCGGCACTTGAAGAAATAGTTCAGGTTATTCAAGAAACCAACCCTGCCGCAGCCCAACAAATTGTCAATTCCTTCGTACCCCAACCGACGGCGACGCTAAGTGCGGCCGTCTTGTTTTTCCTGAGTGCGCTACGCGGCGGGGAATTACGTGGGTGGTTAGGTGACGACACCCTTCGACTGGTTGAAAAAGCGCGGCCAAATCTAATCGGAAGGATATCGGATGATTTCACCTCGTTGGCGCGCATGGCCGATGAACCGGCCGGCAGCGATTGGCGCGTGGCGTTGATACCTATCAATACAGGGGCGGAACTCGAACAAATTCGTCTTTTGCTTCGCAGGCATGCAAATGAAGAGGAAGAGGAAGATGCCGGCAAATCGGACACCCGTTTCGTGATTGATGTCGAACTGTCGAAGTTCGGTCGTATCCAAATGGACGGGCTGGTTCGCAACAAAGGAAAATCGCTAGACCTGATCGTCAGATCACAAGATCCCTTCCCTGAGTCCATGAACGACGACATTCGAACGATCTTCCAAGATGCCGCCGACCTGACCGGACTAAAGGGAAGTGTAAGCTTCCAGGCGGCGCCGCCTGATTTCATCGATATTCCAGATCCTTCTGGAGATCACGATCTCGGGCTGGTGGTTTAAAATAGCAGGAACCCGCATGGATATATTGGAAAGGCGAAATCTTCTGGCGACCGAGCGTAATCCCGACATCAAGCTCGACTACGTCATTTCCGTTACTGGGCACATGGCGACTCACGGCGAGGTTGACAGCAGTTCGGTCAGCCTGCGGTATGTCCCGGACAGGGAAATTCTCGACCCAGCTTCGTTCGGACGCTACCTCGATGCGCTGGGAACTTTGAAATGGGAATCACTGGAGGAAGCCGCGGCCGCCGTGCTAAACGACGTTAACAACGAACTTGTTGCACGTTGGGTACAAGTCGCCATTTCCGCGCCGGATCAAGTGCATCCCGGCATAGATCGTCACGAAGTGCTTTTGGAAGACCGGCAACCCAACTGGGATAATGCCGGCCTGCTTTCAAGACTTAAAAGGCACTAGCCTAAAGGCGCCTTTAGGCGACAAATTCTTTTTCAAGAATGCACCGGTTTCGCCCGCTATGCTTCGCTTCATACAATGATTCATCCGCGCGGGTAATCGTTCGCTGATAATCCGGATGGCCGTCATGAATGGCGATGCCAATGCTTACCGTAATGTTCAACGGCTTGTTTTGGCCAATATCGAAATTCTTGGCTTCAATTGTAATGCGAATTTTTTCAGCCAGATGTAAAGCGGCTTCAACGTTGACGTCGCCAACAACCGCAAGGAATTCTTCCCCGCCGTAGCGGAACAAATAATCATTGGCGCGCACTATCGGACCGACAGTTTCGGAAAGCTGTTCTAATACCGCATCACCGGCATCGTGACCGTAGGTGTCATTGATACGTTTAAAGTAATCAATATCGATAAGCATGATCGCATAACGCACATCATGTTTGACGCTTAATTCTGTTTCATGACGCAGAACAGTTGGTAAAAAACGCCTGTTAAACAAACGAGTCAGGGCATCGCGACCGCTTTCCAGTTCCAAAATGCCTTCAATTGTTTCGCTTAAACTCCATGCGGTGCTGGAGACCTGTTCATTCAGGGTGTGAACCGCTGCATAAAATTCCGGGTCCATGCCCTTTTCCCGCGCCTTGGACGCAGCTTTTACGGCCTCATCAATTTGCGCCATCCTTTGCATCAAACGGGCAGTGAATTCCTTGTCGGAAAACAGCAGCGGTGTTTTATGGCTGACCCAAAGACCGAATTCGGTTCGCAAAAGAGTCGTAAGGCGCCCTGTATTGGGCACTTCGTTCTCGTACAGATTGAGCGTAACCTGAAGGGCCCAATTGAAAAGAAACGAGCGTTGTTTTTCGCATTCCATAGCCAAGTTGTATGGCGATACCTGCATCTTGATCGAGCGCACATTGCGTTCGTGCAGGATCAGATCATCAAGATAACTCTCGTTCATCAACGAAAGAACATGGTCAAGCACTTCGTTGATAAGCAACATGGTCCTGACCAACTCGGCCTGGTCCATGTCGACCGTTTTCATTAACCCTGAGAGTTCCCGTCGTATCACCCGCATTCCATCGACGATCAAATGCATGGGAATATTGATCCTCGCATGGACTTGACCAATGTTGCGCTGGAAGGCGACGAACTTCTCGAAATCCGTTTCGTTGCGTGGAACAAATAGGTTTTTTAACCAATCGCAAAGGGACAGCGTCACGCGCTCGGCGACGGTTTCACTATCTAGAAAAATGCCGCTATCTGCCTGACCGATCAATTCACTGTAAAAAAGATTTACGATAGTTGAAGTTTCAGGTTGGATCGCCTCGTCCACCTTGTCGAGGAGGTGCGATTCCTCGCCAAGAAAGATTTCCTCCAGCCTGATTTATCTATAGCTGTCATTTATTCCCTCACCCGCAACCGAAAGACATCGGCTTCCCATATCGCCCCTGCTAAATAGCCTTGACGATTTTGCGGATAATAGCCGAGTAATCCGAAGGCTGGGAATGGAAAAATTTTTCCCAAACGCGCTTCAGGCAACCATTTTATTTTTTTGGCAAATAGAGGCCTTCTTAATTGAAATTAACCAGCCCGTTTTTGGATAAACGACTGCATGCCGACTTCATCAAGCGCAATTTGATCCTTGCGTGCCAGTTCGGCTTCTTCGCGCTTTTTCCTTATCTCAAGGGCTGTTTCGTACTTTTTCAGTTCCTGGTATGCGAGGGAAACTTCGTAGCGGGCCTCGTCGGCTTCTTTTTCCAATTGCTCAATAGAAATTTTGATTATCGCCCTGCGGTCGATAACCCTGTCCGCATAGTATCCGTACAAGAAACCGGCTTCGTTGGGCGAAGATGCGGCCGCAGCCTGTTCCATGACAAGATCTTCTTCCAACTTGCGAGCCTCTGCCTCGAAACCGTCGATCAAGCGAAGAATTTCTCCCAGTTTTCTGCGTTTCTGGTCGACGCTCCATTCGTTCAGCCGGATCAGTGTTTCAAGCCCTTTAGCCATTTAGGATAGCTCCTTACGTGATTATTGATTTAGCGTGTTGATCTGGCTCAGCGTATCCGGGCTGAGAGTCTGCTCACCGGAAGGTTGGGCCGGAGCTTGTCCCGCTTCAGCCGGTTCCGGCTGAATTTGTGCATTTGGATTCTGCGCCTCAGGCGCACCCGAACCAGGTGTCGGCAACGGAGGCTGTGGCTGCGGCTCTTGCGCCGGAGGTTGCGGGGGCGGCGGGGCTGCTGCGTTTTCCACCCCGGCTACCGGCATAGCCAAAATCGAACGCAGTTGGTCATAACAGGTGGCAAGCGGAGAGTGCTCGTTGACGGTTTGGGTAAGAAAACCCTCGATGCCTGGGTAATAGTGAATGGCCTCGTCGACCCCGGCATCGCTTCCACGGCGGTAAGCGCCTAGGCGAATCAATTCCGCCATATCTTCATAAGTGGCAAGTAACTGACGCGCCCGGTTGATGACTTCGTTTTCTTCGGGCGTGTTACAATCGGGCATGGTTCTGGAAACGCTTCGCAAGATATTAATCGCAGGATAACGCCCGCGTTCCGCAATAGCCCGGTCCAGAACGATGTGACCATCAAGGATGCCTCTTACCGCGTCGGCGACGGGTTCATTATGATCGTCGCCCTCAACCAGCACGGTGAACAGGCCGGTGATGCTGCCCTGCCCCGCGCCTCCGGGGCCGGCGCGCTCCAATAACCTGGGGAGCTCTGCAAATACGGACGGTGTATACCCTTTGGAGGCCGGCGGTTCGCCCGCCGACAGACTGATTTCGCGTTGCGCCATCGCAAATCGGGTGACGCTGTCCATCAGGCACAGGACATCCTTTTGCTGATCGCGGAAAAATTCGGAAACCGCCATCAAAACATAAGCCGCCTGACGGCGCACCAGCGGTGGCTCGTCGGACGTTGCTACAACGACCACACTTCGGGCCATGCCTTCTTCGCCCAAATCGTCCTCGATAAATTCTCTTGCTTCGCGACCACGTTCGCCAATCAGGCCAATAACACTAATTTCAGCATCCGTATGTCGAGCCATCATCGACATGACGGTCGATTTTCCAACACCGGAACCCGAGAAAATTCCCATCCGCTGGCCGCGGCAACAGGTCAGGAAAGCATTCAAGCCCCGGATACCAAGATCAATTTTCTCACCTACGCGCTGGCGTGAATGGGCCTGGGGAGGTTTGGCGTGCACCCTGTATGCCTTTGGGCCTTTCGTCAGGGGACCCTTGCCATCCACTGGTTCTCCAAACGCGTTGACGACCCGGCCCATCCAACTGATGTCGGGATAGATTAAAGGATCGGTAACGCTGACTTCCGCACGCGATCCCAGGCCAATACCGTCCAGGGTACCAAAGGGCATCAACAAAGCACGTTCGTTTTTGAATCCAACGACTTCACACATCACCCTGCGGTCCCCTTTACCGATCAAGGTGCAACGGTCGCCTATCGACAATTCGCCTTCGACACCCTGGACTTCAACCATCAGTCCGATAATCGCCGTCACCCTGCCGTAAATTGATTGTTCCGGCAGCCGTTCAAGCTCCTTCAGGATGTTGTCGGAAGGTGTCTTCACTTAAGACATCCCCCACGAAGTAAAAGGTGATGTTCGGTATTCATTTCGATGCCCAAATTGATCCCTTATGGATTATCGCCACGGAGTCTTTAAAAATTCGTATAAACCGCTCAAACCATTCTGATTCTTGGATGTCGAGGCGTGGAAAAATCTTAACAAAGGTTAACATGTATGGTTAATATAGCGAATCTGATGAGAGTTTGAAGGGGATCTTACCGTGCGTGTACTTCTAGTAGAAGACGATCCGGCGACGGCCCAAAGCCTGCAAATGATGCTTGAGTCCGAAAATATGGTCGTCGACGCAACCGATCTTGGCGAAGATGGATTGGAGATCGGCAAACTATATGATTACGACATCATCATTCTGGATTTAATGCTGCCAGATATTGACGGCATTGAAGTGCTGCGCCGCTTGCGAGATGCCCGCGTGGAAACGCCCGTTTTAATCCTTTCCGGATTGACCGAGGCCGACAACAAGGTCAAGGGTCTGGGAACCGGCGCCGACGATTATCTCACCAAGCCTTTCGACAAGGCCGAGTTGATGGCTCGAATTCAAGCAATTGTCCGGCGCTCAAAAGGACATGCCCAGTCCGTCATCCGCACTGGAAAACTATCGGTAAATTTGGATGCCCATACCGTCGAAGTCGATGGCCATCCCGTTCACCTGACCGGCAAGGAGTATGGCATTCTAGAGTTATTGTCGTTGCGCAAGGGAACGACCCTGACGAAAGAGATGTTTCTTAACCATCTGTATGGCGGCATGGATGAACCCGAATTGAAGATCATCGATGTTTTCATCTGTAAGCTGCGCAAAAAGCTGAGCAACGCAGCTGCGGGAGAAAATTATATCGAAACGATTTGGGGACGTGGCTACGTCTTGCGTGAACCCGATGGCTCAGAAGAAGCTGAATTGAAAGCCGCGGGAGGCTGATAGAGGTTCCTAAGAAAAGGACATCGTTGAGCTGGCCAGGCAATAGACGCCTCGGTAACCGGGTATCGGCTTGAATTTTTCGGAAATACCTAACACTGTCTCGGCTCCACCCAGAAACAGGACGCCGTCTTCGGGCATTAATTTGCTGATTTCCTCAAGAACCTTGGCTTTGGTTTCCTGATCAAAATAGATCAGCACGTTTCTGCAGAATACAACATCAAACTTGCCCATTCCCTGAAAATCGCCAAGCAGGTTCAATTCCTTGTATTGAACCATTGTGCGAAGAGCTGAACTCGCCTGCCACATATCGTCTTTCTTTTCGAAATATTTCAGGAGCAATTGGATCGGCAGTCCCCGCTGCACCTCGAATTGCGAATAAAGCCCGGATTTTGCTTTTTCAAGGATTTCCCGGGAAATGTCCGTCCCGACGATCTCTGTGCGCCAACCGGCTAAAAGTTGCGCCTGTTCCATCAGGGTGATGCCCAGCGAATAGGGTTCCTGACCACTGGAAGCCGCGGCGCACCATACGCGGAAAGATTTCCTGTCCGCCCTGGATTTCAACAATTGTGGCAAAACCTGGTCACGGAACAAGTCGAATGGTTTGATATCACGGAAGAAGAAGGATTCATTCGTCGTCATCGCTTCGGTCACTTCCTGTAGCAAGGGCTCATCATTATGCGAACGCAAGGCGCCAACCAGTTCTTCCAGTCCCTTTAAGCCGCGCTTGCGCGCAACCGGCATCAGGCGGCTCTCAAGCAAGTATGACTTATCCTCCGTCAGAACAAGCCCTGAGCGCTGCTTTATTAGCGTCGATAGAAATTCAAAATCTTCGACTTTCATTTAAGCGCCTTTGCTAAAAATATTCATCACGTATTCGCCCAATTCTTTCAAAGGCAAAACAGCGCTGCACAATCCGGCCGTGGCAACGGCTCCCGGCATGCCCCATACGACGCTGGACTTTTCATCCTGCGCGACAACGGTTCCTCCAGCTTTAACGACGACCTCGCCACCTTTAAGACCGTCGGCGCCCATTCCCGTTAGTATGACGGTAAGTACACTTCCCTCAAATACTTGGACCACGCTTCTGAGCATTGGATCAACAGCCGGCCGACAAAAGTTTTCCTGCGGTCCCTGGTTTGTCGCGATGACATACTTGCCGCCCTTGTTTTCGACCAGCATGTGAAAATCGCCGGGCGCAAGATAAATATGGCCTGCGCGCAGCTCGTCTCCATCCTTCGCCTCGGAGCAGGTCCAGCTGGTCATACGAGAAATATGATCAGCGAGAATAGATGTGAACGTCGGAGGCATATGCTGAGTAAGAACGACGGGCACATTGATCGTCGGCTTCATGTGCTTAAGAAATTCAAACAGCGCCTGAGGTCCACCCGTTGAACTGCCGATGGACAATATCTTGGGCTTGATCAAACCGGGTTTGCGCAAGGCAATCGGCGCACTGGGTGCCGGCGCGACCGGAACAGCCTTTCGTGCCGGCCCTTTCTCCCGCTGGGGCCCTTTGGCCGCGCCTCCGTGCTGCCGGCGTGCGATACCGAGGTTCTTGACCTTGTCGTGCAATTCACGACGAAAATCGCCGCCGGCGCTGATATCGCTGGTCGATGTCGGCTTGGGAATGTAATCGGTGGCTCCGGCTTCGAGCGCCCGGATGCTAATTTCCGCATTTCTGGAAGTTAACGTCGAAGAGATGACGATTTTAACAGATGGATCAACTTCAAGAAGCTTCGGTAGCGCGGTCAATCCGTCCATAACCGGCATCTCGATGTCGAGTACGATAACGTCAACATCGTAACGAGATAGGTTATTTACCGCCAATTGACCATTGCCTACAGAGGCAACGACTTGAATCGATTTATCTTCTTCTAAAATTCGTGTCGTCAGTCCGCGGATGACTGCAGAGTCGTCCACAACCATTACGCGGATAGGGTCTGTCGAATTGATTTCTGCCGTTCCTGACACTTTTTTCTCCGCAATGAGAACCAAAAAGCCAACTTGCTATTGGTTACATCAATCCCACTTGAGAGAACTTGGCCTGAATAATTTCACTATCGAACGGCTTCATAATGTATTCGTTAGCGCCGGCCTCGATTGCCTCTTGAATATGTTCGATATCGTTTTCAGTGGTACAGAAAACAACTATCGGAGCATCTCCGCCATCCAACACCCTTAATTCTCTAAGAAATTCGATGCCACTCATGACTGGCATATTCCAATCGAGAAGAACGGCATCAGGCATATTCGCTTTACAGGCCTCGAGAGCCTCTTTGCCATCAGCGGCTTCTTCGGTTTCAAACTCTAATTCCTGGAGGATTTTCCGGGCCACCATTCGAATGACCTTGGAATCATCAACGATCAGACAAGACTTCATGCCAACCTACGCTTCTTCTTTCCTGGCGTACTATCCAACACGCGCCCCCCTGGACGGGTTGGAGATTGCAGCCGCCTGTTAAGCCAAAATTTTCAACACGGGTAAGTTACTACCTATGTCCCACTTAACCAAGGCTTTTAGGTCCCGGCGAAGTGCTTCACTGATACTTTTTATAGTACCGATCCAAACGCAAAGAAACACCCAAACATTGCGTTCGCCAACAATTGCCAATCCGGTAACTGTCGATCCTCTTCCACAAAGATAAATTTGCGAACAAAAGGACCGCCCAAGCGTTACTCAGGTGCGGAAAGCGATGATACTGTCTCCGCCAATGTGGAAACCAGGGCATCGCGGTCAAATTTCGCGACATATTCGCTAAATCCAACCTGACGGCCTCGTTCAAAGTCCTGTTCAGTAGCATGGGATGACAAGGCGACCATCGGAATTTTCGCCCAGGGACCACTGGATCTAACAGCTTCGGCAAATTCGAAACCATCCATTTCAGGCATTTCTATATCGCTGATGATGACGTCGAAAGTCGAACCGGCTTCCCTCATCTTCAAGGCGTCGTTGGCATTGTCTACCGTCGTTACATCGTACCCGGCAACGGACAGGACCGGCCGCAAAAGGTTTCTGAAGAATGGGCTATCATCCACAAGAAGCACTTTTTTGGAGCCATGTACGGATTCTTGACCGCCGAAGGCGCCGTCTTTGTCTCCGAACCAGTCGGAAAACGCCTGGGTGAGGAAATAACCTGCATCGATTACATCCGTCGCTTTGCCATCAATGACGGCACTACCGATCAGGCCGTCCTCATCGGCAGATAGCTCAATTTTCAAACGGTCTTCAACAATATCGACGATATCATCGACAACAAGCCCCATGGACCGCTCACGATCGGTAAAGACGAGAATTGGCTGACGCCCCTCTTCTTTCCACTGGTGACCCCGGTCGAAGGGAACCAGCGGCATGAGGTGGCCTCGATATTGGACGACATAGGTGCCGTGAGATTGCTCGGTGGTTTCCATGTCGATTTCTTCAAGTCGCGCAACCAGGGCCAGAGGAACAGCCTTCAGCTCCTCCCCACCAGCGCGGAAGATCAACATGGTGGAGGTATCACCGGCGTGAGCGACGGCAGCAGCATCTTCGCCGGCATCCGATTTGGCTTGCCCAAGATCGCCGGTCGAGCCCGCAATGCCATTGGGGTCAAGAATCATAATAACCGATCCATCACCGAGAATGGTGTTGCCGGAATAATAGGGAATATCACGAAGAACCGGCGCGACTGGCTTAACGACGATTTCTTCCGTATCGAACACCCGGTCAACGATGATGCCAAAAGTATAGGCGCCGACCTGGGCGACAACGATAAACAGTTCATCCTCGCTTTCTTCCTTTTTCTCGCCGAGTTTCAACAAGTCATGCAGGTGAACCAACGGCAACAGTCGGTTGCGTAGCCTGAGAACCGGCGATTCGTTGATCATTTCGATCATATTTTCTGATTCAGCCGAGGCGCGAACCAGTTCCAGAACGCTGATCTGTGGAATAGCGAACCTTTCCGCACTGCATTCCACGATCAGAGCAGAAACGATTGCCAGTGTCAGCGGTATCTTGATCATGAAGGTAGAACCTTTACCTTCGATCGAATTCAGCTCAACAGTACCACCAATTTTTTCAATATTGGTGCGCACCACGTCCATTCCGACACCACGCCCCGATACGCTGGTAACTTTTTCCGCAGTCGAGAACCCGGCCTTGAAGATATGCATATGGATCTGTTGGTCGGTCATATCCTCGATTTCGGATTCTGTCGCCAGGCCGTTATCGATGATTTTTTGAACGATTTTTTCGGTATTCAAACCTTTGCCATCATCGACAATCTCGATAATGATATGACCACCTTCGTGATAGGCGCTTAGGGTTACGGTTCCCAATTCCGGCTTCCCGGCTTCTACTCGTTCATTGGGCATTTCGAGGCCATGATCGGCCGAATTTCGGACCATGTGCGTCAATGGATCCTTAATCAAATCAAGGACCTGGCGATCTAGTTCCGTTTCGGCGCCAATCATTTTCAGTTCGATTTTCTTACCCGATTCAACGGCAAGATCACGAACGATACGCGGCAACTTTGCCCACGCATTGCCGATCGGCTGCATGCGGGTTTTCATCACGCCTTCCTGCAGGTCTGACGTGATATGACTTAGACGTTGCAGCGGAACGGTAAATTCACTGTCATCGTGGCCGCGAACCATCTGGTTGAGCTGGTTTCGGGTCAGGACCAGTTCACTGACCATTGTCATCAAGTCTTCAAGAACTTCAACATGAACTCGAATGGTAGAAGCCGCGACGGAGGGCTCTTTGGAGCCTTTGTCATCTTTCTTAGCGGCCTCCTTGCTCTTGGCCTTTGCCGGAACCTTGGCTTCTGTTGCCGGAGGCTTGGCTTGGCTTTCAGCAGCACTTTCTGCCGCCATGTCAGCCGCCATTTGCGCATCGCTGGCCGCTTTAACGCCTTGAGACTCCGCTTCCATCACCTCATCCAGAAGTTCCGCCGCTACGGGTGCGCCAAATTCATTGGCTGGAGGAGACTCTCCTTCTGTAGCTTCCGCCGCCATCTGCGCATCAGAGGCAGCAACGACGCCATCGGCCTCGGCGGCTTCCACCTCTGCCAGCAATTCAGCAGCGACGGGCGCACCAAATTCGTTTGCTGAGGGATCATCGGCGCCCACGGCTTCAGCAGGAGCGGCTTCGGCAGGAGCGGCAGCAGGTGCGGACTCTCCAGATGCCATAGCATTTAATTCGTCAATAATCTCCTGATCGGAGCCTTCCGGCTCTGCACCGGTTGCTTCCAATTCATCAAGAAGCTCGCGAATTCGATCTAGGCACTTAAGGATAAGAGTAACGGCTTCGGGTGTGACCTCCAGAACGCCGTCACGGAACTTTCCAAGGACGTTCTCACCAGCATGGGCGACAGACTCAAGTCTTGGCAACCCAAGGAACCCACAAGTTCCTTTAATCGTATGAACAAGACGGAAAATATTTCCCAAAATATCCGTATCGCTGGGATCCTGTTCGAATTGCACCATCTGACCATCAAGTTCGGTCAGGCTTTCAGTTGTTTCTGTCAGAAATTCACTAAGGAGATCATCCATCGCTAGATACCACTCTAATCCTCTAGGGTCGTTGATTTCGGCCCTGTTATTTCATACAACAGTCGTCACGCACGGCTACAGGCTCTATCCAGCCTATATCAGTGTATTTTTACATGGGGGCATCTTTAAAGAAAAACGAGTCAATATTGCGCCTGCCCAAAAAGTAGTCAAAATCAAATCCAAGGCGATTTTTTTCGCTAGAGAACTCTTGTTAAGTCCTTATAGCCAATGCCTATTCCTTTCAGTTTAGCGATCATTGGCCTCCGGCACAAGGACGGCAAATTGAACTTCATTTTCATTCGAAGAAACCTCAACTTCAGAAGACATCTCTTCGGCCAGTCTTTGGCAATAAAAACCATGAATATTGTGGGCATTTAATTCTATTTCGCTACCCTGAGCACTGGTTGCCGAGAGGGCTGAAAGCAGTTCTTCTTTAAGGCGTGCTCCTTCGCCTGTCGCCTTTACGGCCATGCCTATTGAAGAAGCGCCTTGTTCGCTTTTCATATCGGCGAGCACCACCCCAAGCGTGCCGCCACGCGGCAACGCGTCTGCGGCTACCAAAATCATATTAAGTAGCAATTTAATAGCAGGAGCCGAAATCGCTTGGGCCAAGTTGTCAGGTGTATCGTCAGACCAATCAAGGGAAATCCTTCCGCCTTGCAAAAAAGCGGCTGTCAATTCCCTGGATTCCGCCAAAGGCGGCTTTCTGCCGCTTAAACCACCCAGACCAAATGCCATACGCAAAAAACCAAGACGAGCCGAAAGCTGTGCGACGCTGGCGGAAACCATTTTTAGGGCTTCCCCTCCGTCATCGCCTCCCATTTCTTCAAATAGTTCCATACCGTTATGGACAGCGCCCGCCGGTCCAACCAGGTCGTGACACAAGCGAGACGAGAGAAGCTTCACTACTTTTATATCGACATCCATATTTTTTCTTTCCCTCTTCGCAAAATGATGTTTAAAAGTTTTAGAACAGGCAAGGAAATGTCGTTTTCCCGTCAGGCAAGGTGACATAGTTTTCCTAACCTAGTTGAAAATATACGATTTGATAATGCGTGATTCGGTTCAGTGGGGACTAGACCGAACACCAACTGGAAGCGAAAGTAAAATGGCGCTTAAAAACGACCGTCCCCCCCTCCCGCATACGAAGGGCCGTCAAATTGACCCTCTTGCCCTGGCACAGATTCAAGAACTTCTGGGTGATTCTTCGAGACAGAATGACTTGTTGATCGAGCACCTTCATCTTATTCAGGATGAATATGGTTATATCTCCGCTTCACACCTGGCTGCACTTGCCAGCGACATGAAATTGTCTCAGGCTGAAGTTTACGAAGTCGCTTCATTTTACGCCCATTTCGATATTGTCAAAGAAGGCGATACCGCTCCTCCTCCACTTACCGTAAGGGTTTGCGAGGGAATAGCCTGTGAAATGGCCGGCGCCAAGAAATTGGTAAGCGCCCTCGAAAAAGCGATGGATGACAAAGTCCGTATACAGCCTGTACCTTGTATTGGCGCATGCGACACAGCTCCCGCAGCCGCCATCGGCCAAAATCGCATCGGCAACGCCGGAACGGAAGTCATTACGCGTTTCGTCGCGGAGGAGGCAATTAGCGCATCTGTCCCGTCCTACACTGACTTTGAGGCCTACGAAGGTTACAACGCCTTTAGGGATTGTCTTTCAGGCCGGAAATCTAGAGATGAAATTCTTAATGAATTAAGTGAATCCGGGCTTAGAGGGCTGGGCGGAGCAGGGTTTCCGGTAGCACGAAAATGGCAATTTCTGCTCGACAACCCAAAACCCAAAATTGTCGCAGTCAACGCCGACGAGGGCGAACCCGGCACCTTCAAGGACCGTCACTGCCTTGAAACCAACCCACACAAGGTTCTTGAAGGCGCGTTGATCGCAGCCTGGACCGTAGAAGCAGATTCCATCTATTTCTACCTGCGTGATGAGTACCCTCACATCCGGAAAATTCTTCAAAGAGAAATAGCCAAAATCGAACAAGCGGGGCTAAGCGAAGGAACCAAAATTCACCTTAGGCGTGGCGCCGGCTCTTATGTTTGTGGCGAGGAAACGGCCCTTTTGGAAAGCCTTGAAGGTAAACGAGGTTTACCCCGCAATCGCCCTCCCTTCCCCGCCAACGAAGGGTTATTTGGCCTGCCTACATTGATCAACAACGTAGAAAGCCTGTATTTCGTCGCTGAAATCATCTCTAAGGGCGCCCAGTGGTACAAGCAGGCGGGCAAGCCCCATTTCTATTCGGTTTCTGGCCGCGTCAGCGATCCCGGCGTCAAACTCGCGCCGGCAGGAATTTCCGTTAATCAATTGATTTCAGAGCATGCTGGGGGCATGGCTGACGGCCACACGTTTGCCGGATACCTGCCCGGCGGCGCGTCCGGAGGCATTCTCCCGGCCTCCAAAGGGGACCTAGCGATGGATTTCGGAAGCCTCGATGAATATGGCTGTTTCGTAGGATCATCAGCCGTCGTCATTCTTTCGGACCAAGACGATATTCGCGATGTCGTGCTGAATCTGATCCGCTTCTTCGAAGAGGAAAGCTGCGGACAATGTACCCCGTGCCGGGCCGGATGCGAAAAGCTCGCCCACATGCTTGAAGCAGACTCCTGGGATAACGATTTGATAAGAGAACTCTCTGAAGCCATGCGCGAGGCTTCGATCTGCGGCCTGGGACAGGCGGCTTCCAATCCGGTGATTAGCGCCCTCAACTTTTTCAAGGGAGACATCAAATGACTGAAAAAGTCACCTTTACCCTTGACGGCAAAGAAGTTGAAGCGCGTCCGGGCGAGAGCATTTTCCAAGTAGCCAGACGATTGGACATCAAAATTCCCCATATGTGTTCGGGGCTGAACAAACATTACCGGGCCGACGGCAATTGTCGACTTTGTCTTGTCGAAATTGATGGCGAAAGGACGCTGGCCGCAAGCTGCAAACGCGAGCCCACTCAAGGAATCAATGTTCAGACCGCGTCGGAAAGGGCAACCAAGGCCCGCAACATGGTGATGGAATTGCTTATCGCAGATCAACCACCCCGTGACGGCGCTCATGATCCGGACTCCCGTTTCTGGCGTATGGCCGACCAGATGGGAGTCGGCGAAAGCCGCTTTTCGGCTCGCACACAGCCTGTCGCTGACGCCACCCATCCGGCTATGGACGTAAATCTGGACGCCTGCATTCAATGCACAAACTGTGTTCGGGCCTGCCGGGAAATACAGGTAAATGACGTCATCGGCATGGCTCATCGCGGAGCCCTTTCGGAAATCGTATTTGATATTTCCGATCCCATGGGTGATAGCACATGTGTCGCTTGTGGTGAATGTGTCAAATCCTGCCCGACGGGCGCGTTGATGGTGAAAAATCCCGCTGTAAATATTGAAAAGGAGGTCAACTCCCTATGCCCCTACTGCGGTGTAGGTTGTCAGTTGACCTACAAGGTTGCTGAAAATCGCATTGTTGGTATCGAAGGACGCGATGGTCCCGCCAACTTGAGCCGATTATGCGTCAAGGGCCGCTTCGGGTTGGATTACGTCCATCACCACAATCGCTTGACGACGCCTTTGATCCGCCGGGATGATGCACCGAAAACCGCTAAACCCGATTTCAACGCCGGCGACTGGAAAAAGCTGTTCCGTGAAGCAACATGGGAGGAGGCCCTGGATAGAGCCGCATCGGGCCTGAAATCCATTCGCCAGGTGAACGGCGACAAGGCGCTTGCCGGTTTTGGTTCTGCGAAAGGCTCCAACGAAGAAGCTTACTTGGTTCAGAAACTGGTGCGCACCGGCTTTGGTTCCAACAACGTCGATCATTGCACGCGATTGTGTCACGCCTCGTCCGTTGCCGCCCTGATGGAAGGAATAGGTTCGGGCGCCGTTACAGTACCTTTTACCGGAGCAAAGGATGCTGATGTCATCATCGTGATCGGCTCGCGCCCGGCTCAGAACCATCCGGTTGCTGCGTCATTCATCAAGAACGCACACAAGAAGGGTGCAACCTTGATCGTCATGGACCCGCGCGGACAGGGCCTAACCCGTCACGCCGATCACATGTTGCAATTTAAACCCGGAATGGATGTCGCTCTGCTGAACGCTCTGCTTCATGTCATCATAGAAGAGGGGCTGACGGACGAAAACTTTATTGCCGAATACACCGAAGGCTACGAAAACCTTAAAGATCACATCAAGGGTTTCTCACCGGAGAAAATGGCTCCCCTTTGCGGCATCGATGCTGAGGTCATTCGCACCGTCGCCCGCACCTACGCAAAGGCCGATAACGCTATCATCTACTGGGGCATGGGCGTTTCCCAGCATATCCACGGAACCGACAACGTTCGCTGCCTGATTGCCTTGGCCCTGGTGACTGGACACGTCGGTCGACCCGGCAGCGGTTTGCACCCTTTACGCGGACAAAACAACGTCCAGGGCGCTTCGGATGTCGGCCTTATCCCAATGGTTTACCCTGACTACAAATCCGTCGCCGATGCTGATATCCGCAAGATGTACGAAGATCTGTGGGGGATGGAGCTCGACCCGAACCCGGGCCTAACCGTCGTTGAAATCATGGACGCGATCCATGCCGGATCAATTAGGGGCATGTACATAATGGGCGAAAACCCGGCGATGTCAGATCCGGATCTGGAACATGCCCGAGGGGCACTCGCCGCGCTCGATCATCTGGTCGTGCAGGATATCTTCCTGACCGAAACGGCCCACTTCGCCGATGTCGTCCTGCCCGCCACGGCGTTCCCGGAAAAAACCGGCACCTTCACCAACTCCAACCGGCAAGTACAGATGGCGCGGCAAGTAATAGATGCACCTGGCGATGCTCGTCAGGACTGGTGGATCATTCAGGAAATCGCCAATCGAATCGACCTCGATTGGTCTTACAACGGGCCCGAGGACGTATACTCAGAAATGCGTCAGGTCATGGCGTCCATCAAGGGAATAACCTGGCAGCGACTGGAAAATGAAGATTGCGTCACTTATCCCTGCGCCTCGGAAGACGAACCGGGTAAAGAGATTCTGTTTGGCGATGGTTTCCCGACCAGCAGTGGCCGTGGCAAGCTGGTACCGGCTCAGGTGACACCCCCAGACGAGGTTCCGGACGATGAATTCCCGATCGTCCTGACAACCGGTCGTATGCTTGAACACTGGCACACCGGGGCCATGACCCGTCATGCCAAGGTTCTAAGTGCGATCGAACCGGAAGCTGTCGTCAGCCTGCATCCCGCAGCGATTAGAAATCTCGGCATCCAACCCGGCGCAAAGGTCAGCGTCACCAGCCGTCGCGGTACGATAACCTTGAAAACCCGGGCCGACAGGGATGTCCCGGAATCAATGGCTTTCATACCGTTTTGCTTCACCGAAGCGGCCGCCAATTTGTTGACCAACCCACAACTGGACCCGTTCGGAAAAATTCCCGAATTCAAATTTGCTGCGGTCCGCGTGGAGAAAGCCCAATCTTGACCGCCGTCAATTACTTTTAGAGGGTTTCGGGCTGATAATCCGCTCATTAAAGGATAGCGCGGTGTCCTCAGCCCACGGCGCTGTTTAACGATTGCCGCTGACGCCATATTACGGACATCTCTTTCTTCCCCCCCATTGTCCGTTTCCCCATTGGCGCGGCGGCTTTCGTCGTTTTTGCCCTTCCCTTAAAGCTAACAAACCACCCAATATCAAAATGGGTGCGATTTTTCCTGTATTTCGCATTTTTGTGTTTTTTTATGCATTTTTATGCGCATATATCACAACCATGAATGATTTTTCCGCCGCATTTTCAGCCGCGTTATCGCTTCTATTGAGTGGAGACGGCGACTTGCTGGAGATCGTCGGCCTGTCGTTGCAGGTCAGTCTCGCGGCGGTCTTTTTGGCGACCCTTATCGGGATGCCTTTGGGCGCGGCGACGGCGCTGTATAAATTCCCGGGGCGCAAGACTCTGGTGGTGATCTTAAACGCCCTGATGGGACTGCCGCCGGTCGTGGTTGGACTGATCGTCTATCTGCTGCTGTCGCGCATGGGACCCTTCGGTGTGTTGGGATTGCTGTTCACGCCGACCGCCATGATCATCGCCCAGGTCGTGCTGATCGTTCCCATCATCGCCGCCCTGAGCCGCCAGATCGTCGAGGATTTATGGGCCGAGTACCGCGAACAACTGTTGTCCCTGGGGGCCTCGCCTGCGCGGCGCATGACGACCCTGCTGTGGGACGGCCGGTTTTCCCTGCTGACGGCGGTGCTGGCCGGATTCGGACGCGCCTCGGCGGAAGTCGGTGCGGTGATGATCGTCGGCGGCAACATCGACCATGTAACCCGCGTGATGACGACCTCCATCGCGCTGGAGGTCTCCAAGGGCAACCTGGCTCTGGCGCTGGGGCTGGGCATCATCCTGATCGTGCTTTCCTTAAGCGTCAACGCCTCGGCCTTCGTGCTGAAGGAAGCCGCGGAGAGGAGGCAGGCATGAGGGAAACCAACATCCTGCCTCTTGACTTAAGCAATATCACCTTCGAAGCCGGGGGCAAGAAGCTGATCAAGAATCTGTCCCACCGGTTCGAGGCCGGGCCGCGCACGGTCATCCTGGGCCCCAACGGGGCGGGCAAGAGCCTGCTTTTGCGATTGTGCCACGGCCTGCTGCAACCGACGTCCGGTTCCATCGACTGGCACGGGATGGACGGCGACAACCCGGCCAGCCACCAGGCCATGGTGTTCCAGCGCCCGGTGATGCTGCGCCGCTCGGTACACGCCAACATTGATTACGCCCTTTCCCTGCGCGGATGGAAACGTGCCGCGCGCAGACAACGCATTGACAAGGTTCTGAGTCGCACCGGATTGGCGCACCTGGCGGACTCACCGGCCCGGGTGTTGTCCTTCGGCGAACAGCAGAAGCTGGCCCTGGCCCGGGCCTGGGCCCTTAAGCCGCAGGTGCTGTTTCTGGACGAGCCGACCGCCAGCCTGGACCCGGCGGCAACCCACGCGGTGGAGGAAGTCATCGAGGCCATCCACGAAGCCGGAACGAGAATCATCATGACCACCCACGATCTGACCCAGGCCCGCAGGCTCGCCGACGAGGTTTTGTTCGTCCATCGCGGGCGACTGCTGGAAAGCAGCGACGCCGACACTTTCTTCAACGGCCCCACCGACAATCAGGCGCAAGCCTTCCTTAGGGGCGAACTGCTGTGGTGGAACCGGCCTGAAACCCAACCCGAAAAAAGCTGAGATTACGCAGATGAACCTGTTAGAAAAATTCCTGAATCATTCCCTTTTGGCTTTGCTGGCCCTGAGCCTTTTCGCTGCCGAGGCAAGGGCCGGCGACACCTTCATCACCCTGGCCTCAACCACCTCGACCCGGGATTCAGGATTGTTCGATTCCATCCTGCCGATCTTCACCAGGAAAAGCGGCGTCGACGTGCGGGTGGTGGCCGTGGGCACCGGACAGGCGATCAAGCTGGCCAAGAACGGCGACGCCGACGTTCTGTTTGTTCATCATCGCAAGTCGGAAGACGCGTTTGTCGCCGAAGGCTTCGGGGTCAAGCGCTTCGATGTCATGTACAACGACTTTGTCGTCGTCGGCCCCAAGGGCGACCCGGCGGGAATCGCGAACGTGAAGGACGTGGTCGAGGCGTTCAGAAAAATCGCCGCCTCCAATCATCCGTTTCTTTCGCGCGGCGACGACAGCGGCACCAACAAGAAAGAGCGCGGCCTGTGGAAACAGGGCGGGCTGGATACCGCGAGCGTTTCAGGGTCCTGGTACCGGGAGACCGGCTCTGGCATGGGCGCGACGCTGAACACGGCCTCGGCCATGAACGGCTATTCCATGTCCGACCGCGGCACCTGGCTGGCGTTCAAAAACCGGGGCGAACTGGCGGTGCTGGTGGAAGGCGATCAGCGCCTGCTCAATCCTTACGGCGTCATCCTGGTCGATAAAAAACGCCACCCTCACGTGAAAGCGCAAGCCGGGCAGATGCTGATCGACTGGTTGATTTCACCCGAGGGCCAGAACGCCATCGCCGCCTTCAAGATAAACGGTGAGCAACTGTTTAGGGCCAATGCGAAGTAAAAAAGGGAAAAAAAGAAATCCGTGGCGGAAAAGCGCAAATGCGTTTGGCTATGATCATCTTTGTTTTTAAGGTAACCTGAGAAATGTCGTTCGGGAGAAATTGCAATGATCACAACGACAATCGCGGGCAGCCTGCCTAAACCCGCCTGGCTGGCGGAACCGGAGAAGCTGTGGGCCCCCTGGCGCCTTGAAGGCGACGATCTGATAGAAGGCCAGCAGGACGCGGCCCTGGCCTGGATAAAAACCCAGGAAGACGCCGGCATTGATATCGTCAGCGACGGCGAACAGTTCCGCAAACATTTCGTTCATGGCTTTCTGGAACAGATTGAAGGCATCGACTGGCAGTTGATGACCACCATGGGTATCCGCGATGACCGCTACGACGCACAGGTTCCAACCGTAACGTCCGCTGTGCGGCGAAAAAAATCCGTGCATGGGGACGGCGCGAAATTCTGCCGCGAGCGGACCGGAAACATGCTCAAATTTACCCTGCCCGGCCCTATGACCATTTGCGACACCATCGCCGACGCCCACTACGGCAGCAGGCCGGAAATGGCCATGGCATTCGCCGAGCTTTTGAACGAAGAAGCGAGGGAGTTGGAAGCCCTGGGCGTTGACGTCATCCAGTTTGATGAACCGGCCTTCAACGCCTTTATGGATCAGGTCCCGATCTGGGGTGTGGATGCCCTGCATCGGGCCATTGACGGGCTGACCTGCAAGACCGCTGTACATATTTGTTATGGCTACGGCATTCGGGAAAACATCGACTGGAAAAAGGGTCTGGGTGACGAGTGGCGACAGTACGAAGAGTTCTTCCCTTCCTTAAATGAAAGCCGGATTGATCAGGTCTCGCTGGAATGCGCCGATTCGAAAGTTCCGCTTTCGGTAATCGGCCTGCTCAAGGATAAGGAAGTTCTGGTAGGCGCGATTGATGTCGCCAGCCTGACCATCGAAACGCCGCAGAAGGTCGCCGCCACCCTTCGCGCCGCCATGGAATTTGTCGACCCGGAACGCATCATCGCCTGCACCAACTGCGGCATGGCCCCCCTGCCCCGCCATGTGGCGGAAGGCAAGCTTAAAGCCCTGGGCGCCGGGGCGGCATTGCTGCGAGAAGAACTGGGCGGTTCTTAGGAAAAACGCGGGGACAATATCTCAATGCTTACACGACGATCCGGTGATGGGTTTGAACAGGCCGCCGCCGGTTTTTTCCAGAAGGTTGATCCACAGCACCTGGGTTGATGACAGGATCGTCCACACTTCCGCATCCTTGGGCGGGCAGGCCATGCGCACGATATGGGCCTGTTCGATGCGGGTGCGGGATTTGATCAATTCCACCTGCCCTTCATCGGGCACCAGAACATCCATAACCACTCTTCCATCATCATCGACGGCGATGTTCGTGGCCACCCATTCCTTATTTGGGGGATTGGCCTTGGTGTAGGTATGCAGCCAACCGGCCGCCGCCTTGGCCTGCTTTTCCTCTTCACCACAGGCGCTTAGGATCAGGGACAGGGCAACGCACAAGGCAAGGGAAATCCCTGCCGGTGTCTTTGATCGAAAAGGGTGTAAACGCTTTAGCCGCATTCGCAAAAATTCCCTTGGTGAATCGAAATTCATCAAGCCCGCAGCTTAGTTGAAAATGGTTGCGAATGGATTAATGCCGGTTTGCGCCCAAATATCAGTGAATGCGTGCAAAATCCCGGAGGGTGTCAACTTCCAACTGGGTTTCGTCCAACCGATATTTAAGAATATCCCCGCTGCTGATCATGCCCAAAAGTTCGCCCTTAACCACCACCGGAACGTGACGCACGAACTTGCTGGTCATCAGGCGCATGACATGCTTCAGGTCGTCATCAGGGGTGCAGGTATGGACCTTGCGCGACATCACTTCGTCCACCCGGTAATTGAGCGTTTCGGCGCCGTGAGCCGCTAACTCGTGAAGGACGTCCCGTTCGGACAAAATGCCCAAAATACCGCCACTGGTTTCGCAGACCAGAAGGGCTCCGATTTTTTTCTCTTTAAAAAGTGATATGGCCTCGCTGACGTGTGTATAGGGACGGGTGGTATGAACATGCGCCTTTTTTGTTTTTAACAGCTCCGAGACAAACATGGCGGATCTCCTTTCTTCTTCAAGGAGGCCGGGCGAAAACACCGGACTGTGAGAGCTGGTTGCCCCTTATTAATTCATTTGGCGAGAAACCAATTACGCGAATATGTAAGGAGAACAACCCTTCTCCCCTCGGTTACCACTCGGCCGAAAAAAAATTAAGATCTTCAAAAAAATCAATGAGCCCAGGTTCAATTAACCTTACGCATTATATCATATTGGCGACGCGTGGCTTGCCAAACCGGCAATCGAAAAAAGACCCGGTTTTTAGCGCATCCTTCGTGCTTTTCGAATTTTCCTGCGAAATTCAACGAGTTCATCGAAGTCCTCGCATTCAAGCGCCTTTTGAAACTCCTGACTTCTCTTTCCAAACTTCTCGCAAGATATGCGGTGCGCCTTTAATTTGGTCTCGAAAATCTCCAGCGAATCAACGCAGCTGTTCAGGGATTCTCTGACCGATGACATTCGAACCTGCCAATTGACAACGTTCCGCGTCACCCGATCGGTTTGTCCGTTAATTTGCTCCAAAAGCCGGTTGGTCCGGTAGGCGCTAAGGCTATAAATTTTACCCATCAGCTTGATTCCGTTCAAAAAAGAACGAATAAATCGTCCATTCGTGCTGTTTCTTCCGGCGCTATTTTGAAACGGAATCGAAGCCCTTCCAATCGCACCTCGCAACAATCCCCAGGCGAGGAAAATCAGGCATTACAGCTTGAAAATACCTATAATTGTTTACCCATGTATGTTGGGTCGCAAGTTCGCTACTTCAAGCGATTTCTACCGGTATCAGGGGGCCGGTCGGCCCTGTCGAGCGGAATTCGGTTGCCGCCTCATGGCTAAATGTCCATATACAAATTGGCGTGAAGTAAGCGGATTTTTCTTCAAAAACAAACATTTCCAACGATTGAAAATGCCTGAACAGAATTTTAGCAGAAGCATTACCGGAAAATTGATCGTATTAGTGATTCTGTTCAGTTCGCTGATAACCTTCATCACAACCGCCTTCCAATTGTACAGGGATTATGACCAGAGCCTGGAAGCCCTTCACGGCAGCTTTGACCAAATGGAAAAAGCCCACCTGCCAAGCATCGAGGAAGCCACATGGAATCTGGATCTCAAACAGCTGAAAACCCTTCTCGACGGAATAGTCGCCCTGCAGGATATCCGTTACGCGGAAATTCGCGACAAGGGCCGCATGCTGGCTTCCAGCGGCGCGCGGGTTAAAAGCAATTCATTCCATGAACAATACAATCTCACCTTTTTGCGTGGCGGCGCACAGGTCAGTATCGGTGTATTGACGATTGAAGCCGACCTGAGCGCCATTTACGAAAGACTGATCGACAGAATTGGACTAATTCTGCTTTCCAATGGCATCAAGACTTTCTTCGTCGCCCTCTTTATTTCATTTATTTTCGGATACCTTGTTTCGCGCCACTTGACGTCCATAGCGGCGCACACCAAGCGATTTTCGCCGAAGGATGAGGCGCCGGATTTGAGGCTGGACCGTCCGACGTCACCCAGCGATAAAACAGATGAGCTGGATCATCTTGTGTCATCTATCAATGAAATGCAGGCGGATATCGTCCAGTCCCGCCGGGCGCTTATGCAATCCCATGACGAACTTGAAAGCCTGGTTAAAAAACGCACCGCCGAACTCAGCCAAAGCGAAACGCTGCTGAAAGCCGCCCAATCCATCGCCAATATCGGCAGTTGGCAATGGAATATATCCACAGGCGAAGAAATCTGGAGCGACGAGCTGTTCAGAATATATGGCCGAGACCCCGACGGGCTGCCGGTGACCTACGACGATTTTCTGGCCGCGGTTCATCCGGAAGATAAGTCAATGGTATTGGCCGCCGCTGAGCAGGCCCTGGGCGGCGACAGGAACTACGATCATGAATATCGAATTGTCCGGCCCACGGGCGAGGTTCGCTATGTTCACGCGCGGGCCGAACTGACCCGCGACAGCCATGGAAATCCTGAAAGCATGCTGGGAACGGCCCATGACATCACCAAACAAAAACAGTCCGAGCAGCAGCACCGGGATGTATTGGAAAACCTTGCTGACGGTGCAATCACCATCGATGAAAAGGGCATTATCAACTTCGTCAACGCCACCACCGAACTAATTTTCGGCTATTCGGCCGAAGAAATGATCGGCAACAACGTAAGCATGCTAATGGCGGAACCCGAACGCAGCGAGCACGATGAGTATCTTGCAAGATATTCAAGAACTGGAAAATCCAAAATAATCGGCGTCGGTCGCGAGGTTCAGGCCAGGCATAAGAATGGCATCCAATTTCCCGCTGACCTAAACGTCAGCGAGCAAATCGTTGACGGTAATGTTACCTATTTCGGAACGATCCGCGACATGACGGAACGGGTAAAAGGCGAAAGAGAACTGCTTGAGGCAAAATTGGAAGCCGAAAGTTCGAACAGGGTCAAAACGGAATTTCTCGCCAACATGAGCCACGAATTGCGCACGCCCCTAAATGCCATTATCGGATTTTCCGAGACATTAAGCGCGGAAGTTTTCGGCCCACTTAGCAACCCTAAACAGGAAGAATACCTGCAGAATATTTATAATTCGGGTCAGCATTTGCTGAACCTGATAAACGATATTCTTGATGTTTCGGCCATCGAGGCCGACAAGCTGGAATTCCACGAAACGGATGTCGATCTCGGCCAAACCGTTCAGGCCTCCCTGCTTCTGGTTAAGCCAAGGGCCGACAAGGGACAGGTTCAAATTCGCAACGGAATCAACGGCGCGACGAACATTATTCGCGCCGATGAGCGGCGAATGAAACAGGTTCTGGTCAATCTTTTATCCAACGCAGTCAAGTTCACTAATTCCGGCGGCCTGGTTGAAGTCAGCTCCAGGTCTCATGAGGACGGATCGCGGACTATCTTGGTCAGTGATAACGGGATTGGTATGAGCGCAAAGGAAATTTCGGTGGCCATGGAACCGTTCCGCCAGGTTCATCGCAACAACGACGCCGACGCCTACATCAATGAAGGAACCGGCCTAGGATTACCGTTAACGCTCAAGCTGATTGAAGCCCAGGGAGGCAAAATGATGATAGAAAGCCAACCTGACGTTGGCACCACTGTATCCGTAAGGTTCCCGGCGGACCGGGTAATCAGTTAGCACGGCCTATTTACAAAGCACGGGCAAGTCGACCATTCCCCAGCCGAACGTGTTGTCCTTGCCTGTAGACCCGATATCGTGGGCATATTTCTTCAGAAAACCGCGCATGCTTTCAGGGCTTGCCTTTTTGCTTTTGGCCATCTTCAACGCAATCAATGAACTGATGATCGGCGTTCCGTAGGAGGTACCGCTCATGAACTGCCCGCCTTTTGTGGTTCCCGCCGCCCAGATGCGAACTCCTTTGGCTGCGAAGTCCACATATTTTCCCTTGTTCGCACGAGAATAGACGCGATCATTTTTATCCACGCCGGTGACGCCAATCACAGGCGCGTAAGCGGCCGGAAAAGCCGCCGCCGATTTGGAGTTCCAGTTGCCGACAGCTGCAACCATGATCAAGCCCTTGCTATGGGCACGGTCCACTGCTGTGCGCAGAGCCCGGTTGTCGGCTCCGGCGATATTGAAGTTAATGACGTGGACTTTCTTGGACGCCAGCCAGTCTATCGCCCGCAGGATGCTGCTCGCCCGCGCCACGATCCTTCGCGAAGGGCCGACTTCCTGAACGCTTGCAGCCCACAGCCCGGCTGACGGCAAATACCCGCCCAAACCCTGCTTAGGCATTTTGCCGACAAACATCCCGGCGATTGCCGTGCCATGCGCCGAAGGTCCGGGCTTCAGTCCCTTGGCGGCGAAACGCTTGTAGACGACTTTTTGTCCGGCGATCGCGGGATGCTTTACATTCACCCCGCCATCAACCATGCCGATGCGAACTCCGCGGCCGCACCCGGCGGGTGGTTTTGTGTAAAGCGCCAATTGCGGATCTTCCGAAGCCTGCGAAGCGGGTACGCCGGTAATGTCATAGGTGTGATTGGCGTCGACATTAATGCGCGGAAATTTCTGGACCAGGTAGGCCCTGGCTTCCTTGACGCTAAATTTCGCAGGTATGCGCAAACGCAGTACGGACAATTTCAAAGAAGGGAATTTTGATCTCTCGACGATTGAAAAACCAAGGGGCTTGGCATTGACTTCAAAATGCCGGGAAGGATTGACGACGATCAGCTCTCCTTTGACGAAACGATCAGCCGGGGAGAATTTCTTCGGCTTGCCATCTTCCGTTCCGCCCGCCGCGCCAGAGGTACCTTTTGAATTTTTCTTTTTGCCGGTGGTGACGCCCTTGATGGTGCCGTCAGGATTGTATTGCAGGACTTTGACATCCGCCTGGGCAAGCGAAGGGGCGCAGAACAAAAGAAGTCCCGTCGTAAGGGCGCCGAGTATGTTCGCATTTGCGCGCAAAAAAATCTCCCAAACTCGAAGGCTTGAGGGCTGGGTGAATACTATTTTACTCTATCATTCTATAAGGTAATGATTACAACAGCCTGAAAGCTTTTTTTTAGGGACTTAAATTAAATTCAACCGTTGAAGTGCACTTTTCCGCGCTGGGCTATATCGTATCCACCCATTTCCCGGGCGCGCTGTGCAAAGCCTTCTACGTGGGTCAGGGTCATCAGGCGTTGGAAAGGCTCGTCGAAATAGTCTCTGCGGCGAATCAGCAGATCGAAACGTTCAAACGTCAGGGGCAGAAAATCCAGATCAAATTGTCGCGCCACGCTGGCGAGCCCCAAGCCGGCATCGGCTTTTCGGTCGCGAATAGCCAGGCCCAGTTCGGTTTCGTTTTTGGCCATTTCGTTGTTGATATTGAAGTCCCATTCTTCAAAACCCGCATCGCCGATCAGGTGTTCGAAAAGAATTCGGGTGCCGGCGGCGGGCTGGCGCAGCAAAATACGCGCTTTCTTTTTCATCAGATCCTCAAAACCCGACACTCCTTCCGGGTTGCCGGAGGGCAGGATCAATCCCTGCTGACGGCGGGCCCACTCGATAAGCACCAGATCGCCGGGAGGACGCCCTCCATAAGCTTCTTTCAGGGCCGAAACGTTGTACTGCCCTGATTCGCTTTCGATAATATGCATGCCACAAGCCAGCGCTTCCCCGGCCTTAAACCGTTTCAGGCCGCTCAGGCTGCCGCCCCCCAACATGGCCAATCCGCAATTGCATTCCAACAGCGCCCAATCGAGCAAGGGATCGTGGGACCCGGCAATGACAGGGGGCGGGCTGGGGCGCGGTTCTTCGATATCGCCTGCCGGTTCATGGCCTTCCACCCCTTCGGCCAGCCACTTGTCTATCAGGTGTTTTGGGAACAGCCATTTGCCGCTGGCGCGGGTGCAGGGGATTTGCTTGTTTCGCACCAGATCGTAAACCTTGCGCTCTTTGATGCGCAGGTATTCGGCGACCTCGTGGGTGTTCATTAAATCCGCCAGCGGGCCATTCCTTCCATAATGAGCGAATCCGACCTAACTACAAGTATCATAAAGCATATTTTTGATTTTCGGCGAAGCAACAACCTTACTAAAGATGTGGGCGACAATCCTTTGACCAATGACTAATTTTAAAGGTAGGTTCTCGTTGCTTTTCAATGTTTCCTGGGAACACCCGCTCGATGATGATTGATCCGCTAGGCCGCAACATTACCTACCTTCGGGTATCGGTGACAGACCGCTGCGATTTTCGTTGCGTCTATTGCATGGCCGAAGACATGACGTTCCTGCCCAAACAGGATGTCCTTTCCATCGAGGAGCTGGATCGCCTGTGCAGTGCTTTCGTCGCCAAGGGTGTTCGCAAAATTCGCCTGACGGGCGGCGAACCACTTGTGCGTCGGGGAATTATGGAACTGATACGTTCTCTTGGGCGGCATCTGAAAAGCGGCGATCTGAACGAACTGACCCTGACCACCAACGGCAGCCAACTGGAAAAACGCGCCGCCGAATTGGCCGAAAACGGCGTAAAACGCCTGAATGTATCCATCGATACGCTGGATAGCGAAAAATTTCACCAGATCACCCGTGGCGGCAACCTGGAGCAGGTCAAGGCCGGGCTGGAAGCAGCCTCCGATGCCGGGCTCGCCATCAAAATCAACACCGTCGTGGTTAAGGATTTCAATGAAGACCAGTTCTCCAGGCTTGTCGGGTGGTGCGGCGAAAAGGGCTACGACATCACTTTTATCGAAACCATGCCTCTGGGAGACATCGGCGGCGACCGCACCGAACAGTACCTTCCGGTAAGCGAGGTTCGCCAGCGACTGGAACAGGACTGGACGTTAAGCGATTGCGACCACAACACGGGAGGGCCGTCGCGCTACACCGAGGTGGCCGAAACCGGCAAGCGCATCGGATTTATCTCGCCGTTAAGCCACAATTTCTGCGCCAATTGCAATCGGGTCCGGGTGACGTGCACAGGCAAACTGTTCATGTGTCTGGGCCAGGACGAAGATGCGGACCTGCGCGCGCCCTTGCGCGCCAGCGAAGGCGACGAGCCTTTGAACGCCGCCATCGACGAGGCCATCGGACGCAAGCCCAAATCCCACGAATTCGTCATCGAGCCGGGTAATGGGGGCCCGGCGCTTGCGCGCCATATGAATATGACGGGCGGCTAGATCAGTTCATTCTTAGTTTGAAAAACGACGTGTCCAATCTGAAAGTGAAAAACTGATCGGATCTAGACGGGATTTTCTTTTTTCTTTTCTGTTCAATGGCTTCGCCATCGCTATACTCCCAGCATGGTTAAAAAAATCGCCTTTACCGCCGCGCGTCAGCCACAGGCGCAGGAAGCCCTGAAACGGCTCAAGGCGAAGTATGCCAATGTTCCTACCGGCGAAGCCGATATCATCGTCGCCCTTGGCGGCGACGGCTTCATGCTTCGCGCTCTGCACCGATACATGAAGCGGGGCGTGCCGATCTATGGCATGAACCGGGGCTCTGTCGGTTTCCTGATGAACGGTTATTCTGAAAAAGCGCTGAAGAAGCGGATCAACAAGGCGGAGGCTATCGAGGTCCATCCGCTGGTCATGAAGGCGACAGACACGGAGGGGAAAAAACACTCGTCCCTGGCAATTAACGAGGTTTCCCTGCTGCGTGAGACCCGGCTGGCGGCGAAAATAAGTATCCAGGTCGACGGGATCGAGCGCATGGCCGGAATGATCTGCGATGGAGTCCTGCTTTCCACGCCCGCGGGCAGCACCGGTTACAATCTTTCGGCCCACGGCCCTATCGTTCCCATGGGCGCCGGCGTTCTGGCCCTGACCCCTATCAGCGCCTTCAGGCCGCGCCAATGGCGCGGCGCGCTGCTGCCCCATGACGCGACGGTCACCTTCGAAATCCTCGATGCGCAGGAGCGCACAGTCAGCGCTGTTGCCGACTATACGGAAATCAGGCACGTCGCCAGCGTCGAAGTCAAGGAAGACCGCTCAAGAACCGTTACTATGCTGCACGACCCGGAGCATAATTTTGAGGAACGCATCCTGAAGGAACAGTTCCTGCCTTAATTGCCCATCGTCTCTACAATGTACTGCAGGCCGATAATGCCGCAGAACAGAATAATCAGTAGTATAAGCGCGCCGCGGATCATCTGCTGAGCCATGGTGGCATTGCGGCGTTTACCGCCCTTGCGGGATTTTTGACGGTGTTCGCGACCGTATTTTTTAGGGTTCTTGCGCCATTCCTTGCCCTTGCGCCGTTCCCTGCCGGTGTATTGCTCCTTAATTTTCCGGATCGTTCGAACCTTGTTGAAGACGACGAAGGAATGGCTTTCCTCGGTCTCTTCATCATAGCGTTCTTCTATCACCTCGACGGCGGAAAACAGGCCTTCGCTCAAAAGGCGCTCGGCCTCGCCTATAGCCTTGGCCTTGCTGTCAACGACGCCCATGACTTCCCATTTGCCCTTTTTCAGGCTTAGAATTTCAAAGGTGGAAACCTGGGACATAGCGATTTTTTCCGTTTGTTATTTCAGACGTAATATGCGCCGATCGTTTCTTTTATTGAGGAGAATCCGCCCGCCCGGATGATTCCGGACTGTTCCCGCTTGCGTCCCTAAACTAACCCAGATCAGTTTCTTATAGAGTGAGCCGATTCAAACGCCTAATCGGATCTAGTGCCATGGTAGACCATAGCCGAGAAGAATTGAACCAAAGTCAGCCAAGCAAATGGGATCAATCAAAATCAACTTTCTCCCGGCGGGCGCCAGGATGGGATCCCTTCGGGAAAGACATGATATCCGTCCACTCCCAAGGGCAAATCATCACAATTGACGACTTTGGAAACTTCAAGCTCGCCGTATAGATGAGGGAACAATTGCCCGCCTCTGGACGCCTCCCATTTCAGGGCATTCCCCAATTCATCCGGATCAGCTGAAATGAGCACTAAATCCCGGGCTCCCGGCCGGTGCTTCGCCGCACTTTCAGCCAATTGCTCAGCCGTTGAAAAATGCATGAAGCCATCTGCCAGGTCGTCGCCGCTCCCCTTGTATGACCCACTTTGCTGGGCGACCCGCCAATCGACGCGCTTGCACATATGGTAAATAAGCCGACTCGACATGGTTCGACACTACCAGCTTCAGCCCCGTCAACCTAGAAAAAGCCCCAAGGCGAGCGCTCGATTCGCATTTTGCAAAGCATAATCGGAAGACTCGCCACTTGCGAAATACGGGAGTATGAAAAAATCTCGAATTAGGAATCCGTGTTATCAAGCAAGTCGCATACCCAGTTAAACCAGTTCGTTTATTTTTTATTATTTTTCAACGACTTCTAAGTTATGCACAGCATTTTACCTGCCTAAAAGAAAGTTGGCACGGCTGTTGCTCCTGTTAAACCAACAACATTCATCCCGCGATAGGAGATATCAGCAATGACCATAAACACCAAACGCTCGACCGACGATTTTCTCCCTGCGGGCGACCCCCTTTCCTTGTCCCTGGACTTTATTGAAAAACTGTCGAAAACCGGCATCGTACTGACCCCCGTCGAACCAACCGAGCTCATGGTCAACCGTGGCGCAAGCGCCGGCGACATAACGCCGGAGCAGGCCAAGGCGGTTTATTTCGCAATGATCGCCCTCGGAAATTAGCAACGAAGAATTAGCAAAGGCAGATAGCAAGTTTTTTTAATCCTGGTCTGATAGCCCCAAAGTATTCAGACCAAACATTCCCCGGATACTGGATCGGTAATCTCCCCCCTCCCTCACCCCCCCAGCCGATCAGTATTCGGGGAATTCTTTTTAAAAATGACTTACCGGACGGGAAAGGGAAATGGTCGCTTGGAAAACACAACACCGTAACCATATTCATTCTAGGACTTTTACCCGGACAATCTTGCTGAAATAGGCGGTTGGCATGAAACCGCTAACTTTCGGAGGGAAAATGACTATCACCGAAACCTCAGTTCCAAAAAACAACGGTGATAGCAGCATGGCCGCCCTGAAGCGATTTACGCTCGGAACTTTCCTGATCTGGACAATAATTATCGCCGGCTCCTTGTCCTGGAACATTTTCCAGGACCGCCGTCAAACCATGGATCTTGCCCACAAGGAAGCGATCGCCCACTTCAATAAGGATCAGGGGTTTCGATTATGGGGAACCAAACACGGCGGCATCTACGTCCCTATAAGCGATAAAACCCAGCCCAGCCCCTGGCTTTCCCATATTCCCGAACGCGATATTACAACCCCTTCCGGACGTGAACTTACCCTGATGAACCCCGCCTTTATGGTTCGCCAGTTGATGGACGATTACACGGAACTTTACGGCGTTCGCGGAAAAATCACCGGTCATGTCGTCCTGCGCCCCGGCAATGCGCCCGACGAATGGGAAAAAGTAGCCCTGAACCGGCTGCAGGATGGCGAACCGGAAGTTCTTGAAGTCACCGATATCGACGGGACGCCGTTTCTTCGCCTGATGAGGCCCATGTACATGAAAGAAGGGTGCATGAAATGCCATGCCCATCTTGGATTCAAGGTCGGTGATTTTCGCGGCGGCGTCGGCGTTTCCGTCCCCATTACCCCTTACCTGGAAGCACAAGCCGAAAGGCAAATGGCGTTGTGGGGGTCTCATGCGGTGATCTGGCTGTTGGGATTGGGAGCAATCCGTCTTGGTTCCGGGCAAATTCGCAGCAGCCTTCGCGAAACCCAGTTCGCCGCCAAAAGTATGCAGGAAAGTGAAGAGCGGTTGCGGGCCATTGCCGAAGGCAGCCCGATTCCCCTGTTTATCGTCACTATAAATGACGGAATCATCAAGTACGCAAATCCGCGGGCGGGGCCCTTTTTTGGAGTAGAAACCGAGGAAATTCTCAAGCGCGATGTGTTAGATTTCTATCAAAATCCGGGCGACCGCGAAAAACTGATGGCGATCCTGAAGAAAAACGGGCATGTCGCTGACTATGAGTTGAACCTGAAAAAAGTGGACGGTACTCCCCTTTCCTGCCTCGTCTCCCTGCAGTCGCTTAATTATGGAAATGAGCCCTCCATCCTGACGGGCATTACGGATATCACCCGGCGAAAACAAGCCGAGGCGGAGATATTAAAACTCAACGCCGAGTTGGAGCATCGCGTGGAAGAACGCACCGAAGAGTTAAAGACGGAGTTAGGCGAACGCAAACGGGCGGAAAAACTGGCTCAGGAGCAGGGCGACAGACTAAAAAATATCGTCAGTACGGCGGCCGACGGCATCATTACGATGGATGAAGATTCCATCATCGAATCATTCAACGCAGCGGCTGAAGATATTTTCGGCTATGACGCCCAGGAAATCGTCGGACAAAGTGTCACAACTCTCATGCCTCTTGCCGACGCCGCCAAACACGAACAACAGGTACGGCGATACCTGGAAACAGGACAGGCACGGATCATCGGCACCGGGCGGGAAGTCACAGCCAAACGCTCAAACGGCGAGGAATTCCCCCTTTATCTGGCGGTAAGCGAGGTCAATCTCGATGGTCGAAAGATTTTCACTGGCATCGTCCGTGACATGACCGACGCCAGGAAGGCGGAAGCGGCCCTGCATATCGCCAAGGAACAGGCGGAAAAAGCCAATCTTGCAAAATCCGAATTCCTTTCTTCAATGAGCCACGAACTGCGCACCCCCTTAAACGGTATTCTGGGATTCGCGCAGCTCATGGAGTTCAATCCCAAGCACCCCTTGAATGAGCAACAATCTGAATACGTTGAACATATCCTCACGGCGGGAAATCATCTTCTTGGACTTATCAACGAGGTATTGGATCTTTCCAAAATTGAGTCCGGCAACCTGTCACTATCGGTTGAGGCCATTGACCCAAATATCTCGATCCTGGAATGCATAAATATTGTCAGCCCCCTGGCCAAAAAATTTGGCGTCACAATCGAACAACACCCCGATAGCGTGGAATTACCGGCCATCCTTGCCGACTCAGGGCGCTTCCGTCAGATTTTGGTCAACCTGTCGTCCAACGCCATCAAATATAACCGGGAAAAAGGATCGGTAATCCTGAACAGCGCCCCCTCGCCGGATCGCGACTCATTGTTGCGGTTTTCCATCACCGATACGGGCCGGGGCATTGAAGCGGATCACATCGCCGACCTGTTCGAACCATTTAACCGCCTAGGTGAAGAAGCCGGTGAAATTGAAGGATCGGGCATCGGCCTGACCATAACCCGCATGCTGGTTACGCTGATGAACGGCCGGATCGGCGTGGAAAGCGAGATCGGCATCGGCAGTACATTCTGGATTGATCTTCCCCTCGCCTCACCCGCCGATATTAAGGCGACGGCGTCCAGAGGGGACGTGATAAGTGAAGACGTCGACGCGTATGCAGTCACCGGCGGCAAGCACACCATCCTTTATGTGGAAGATAACCCCAATAACCTGCGCCTCATGGAGGAAGTCATGGGACGTTTTCCGAACGTGACCCTTCTGTCGGCCTCAACCGGTGAAGAAGGCCTGAAGATGGCCCGCGACCAGTATCCTGACCTGATCATTCTGGATATCAATCTGCCGGGCATGGACGGCTTTGAAGCCCTGCGGGAAATTCAGCGTTTCGACGACACCCGCAATATTCCGGTAATCGCCCTAAGCGCCAGCGCCATGCCCAAGGATATTACCCGTGGACTTCGCGCGGGCTTCCAAAACTACCTGACCAAGCCGATCGACATCCCCAAAATGGTCCGCGCCGTCAACGTCGCTCTGAAGGTCAGTCAGGCGGCGGAATAAAGGATGTGTGCGGCTGCACGCCGGTCTTGTTAAACGCAATCTTCTGACCCTGTATTTCGATCGATTTACACCATCCCAAGAAAAGGAAAATGGCGATCACAAATATTATCGCCGTAAGGATTGAAATTCCTTCCTTTCGTGTCGGCATTCGGGGTCGCACGGGCACGTCGGTCAATTTAAGTTTCTTGGCCGGTGAATTCTCTTTTCTTTTGTTTGAGTTATAGAATCGCAAGGCGGTCAGAAGAGCGATCGAGAAAAAAAACGCGACAAAAATCATGCTGAATTTTGAAAATTCAGAGATAAGCCATAGCGACAGATATCCCCCGGCAAAGGCGCCTGCGGTGGTGACAACAAGGTGTCCCGCAAGGCGTCGATGGTCGCTTTCAAAATAGATCGTGGCGGTCCAGCCGACGACCTGCCCGATCGAGATCAATATAAAAAAATCTACTGGATGCATCAGCCATCTCCGACACCGGATAGGCCGATTTTACTTGCCGCACTATCGGAGCGCCACGCCAAACAGATGCAGGCCGCCGGGCCGCGATCTAATCCATCGGCTGGGTGATGGTGAATGCGCCGCGGATATCCCCCGCACTATATCCCCGCGCCAGGTCGTCGGGGTAAAGCTCCGATAGCTTGGCTTCGACTTCCGGCGATACTTTGGAGCCATGGCAGGCGAGGCAGGGCTTGGCCGCCGTCGGAATTGCTTTCATGTAACGAAAGACCCTATTTCCCGATTGCTCCACGATTTCAAAATGCTCCATTTTTGCAGGATCTTCGCCAGCAGCCCTGCGCGCGTCAAAGGATTCAAGGACCGTTCTCTCCCAGTCATCGGGCTGGTTGGCGGGATTTCGAACCTTCAGGCTGGTCCGGGCGATCCTCCAGCCGTTTTTTTGTGAGGCGTCATCTGTAATGGCCGGGGCCCGGCTATTGCAAATTCCAAGGGCGTGCGTTGGTCCTCCGGCTTTGATGCCCGTTACCAACTCCCCTTTCAGTGCACCGAAGAACTGTTTGACGGCCGCTCGACTGCTGGCGAGCCGCTCCTGAGCGGCTTCGGATGCAAAAGAATTCCCCGTTACCGCGCCGAAAAATACCGCCATCGCCAGCGCGCTGAAAATGAATTTGAACATTAGTTTCTTCCCCAAAAACTGATTTCAATTGGCGTCGAAACTGATGGAATTTCCGGAAGGATTCAATTTCAAAAATTGTTGTGTATTGACGAAGAATTGCCGCGTTTTGCGGTGCTATGGGAGTATTTCCAGTTTCGTTTTGGAGTATCGGGTTAGAACCGGTCGATCCGGAAAGGAACTGGATCAAGCGCCGGCGTGCGCGAGGCAATCAAATCCGCGATGGTGCGCCCGGTAATGACGCTGCCCATCAAACCGGCGTGGCTGTGCCCAAAAGCGAAATAGGTGGACGGAAAATGGGGCGAGGCCCCGATCACCGGCAGGCTGTCGGGAAGCGACGGGCGCATGCCCATCCATTCAGAGTATCCTTCGGTGTTTACGGTAGGGAATATCCGTTTCAAATGGGTCAGAAGCACGCGCGCCCGGTTATAGTTCGGCGGCGCATCGAGGCTGGCGAATTCAGCTGTTCCGGCGGCGCGCAACCCCATTTCCATCGTCGTCATGGCGAAGTGACAATCGCCGGACATTACCGGCATTTCCGTTGAAACACCGGGATCAGGAAGGGTCACATGATAGCCCCTTTCGCCGACCAGCGGCACGGGTGAGCCCAGGCGTTTGCAGAATTTCGCCGACAGTGCCCCTGCGGCGATGACAAGCGCGTCCAAATCAATCGCCTCACCGTCCGTCGCCAGGCGCGTTGGACCTTCGGCGCCGATTTCTATGTCACGCACTTCCGCGTGAACGATCTTACCGCCATGACTTTGAAATTCATTGGCCAGTGTTTGAACGATGCGCAGCGGGCTGACGACATGAGCGTCTTCGGGCATAAAAACACCGTTTGCACATTTAGGGGAAATTCCCGGCACCATCTCCTGAATCTTTTTTCCATCCAGCACCTCTACCACGGCGCCGTGGTTGCGAATAATCTGCCAGTTGGTCGAAACCTTGGCGAAATTCCGTTCGGATTCATAGGCGTAGATCATGCCCGTCTTCTTGATCAGGTGACCAGCCGCCATGGAATCAAAAAGGGTTTGAAAATCATTGACGCAGGTTTCGTGCAGGGCCCGAAGTCCCTTGGACGACTTTTTCCAGCGCGTGCCCATCCCGGCCAGAATGAAGCGCAGAAACCAGGGCGTGAGGCCCGGCATATCACGCCAGCGCACCGATAAGGGGCTCAAAGGGTCAAGCAGCCAGCCAGGAACATCCCAGATGGTGCCCGGCATGGACAAGGGAACGCAATAGGTCGGCGCCAGGATGCCCGCATTTCCGAATGAGCACGCTTGCCCGGGCTCGTCCTTGTCGACAACCGTAACCTCGTGACCGTCACGCAGCAAATGTACGGCGGTGGCCATGCCCACGACACCGGCGCCGATGATGATTACCTTTCGATTGCTGCCGGACACTTCCGCCATGTGTTCATTCCATTTCTTTCAGGCGACGATTCAATTCATTGACGAGAATTGGCGCATGATTCGGAGCCCAAATCCAGTCTATAAACGACACCATGCCGGAGCCACAATACATTGTCATCATAACCCTCACGTTCCTGATCGCCGGAACGGTCAAGGGAGTCATCGGACTTGGATTGCCGACCATATCCCTGACCCTTTTGACCGCAACCATCGGGCTGCATCCGGCCATGGCGTTGATGCTGGTCCCGTCGTTTGTCACCAACGTCTGGCAGGCGGCGAGCGGCGGCAACGGCCGGGTCATCATTCGCCGCACCTGGCCCTTTCTTCTTGCGGCGACGCTAACGGTCTGGCTGGGGGCGGAGGCGCTGGAAAGCGCCGATGTCGCCTACCTGTCAGCTCTTCTCGGGGTTCTGGTCGTCGCCTATTCAGCAATCGCCCTTGCGACACCCCATATCGAAATTCCAAAGAGCTGGGAAAGCTGGGCCGGACCGCTCGCCGGATCCATAAATGGCGTGCTGACCGGGATGACCGGGGCTTTCGTGTTTCCCGGCATTCTTTACCTGCAAGCCCTTGGTCTTTCGAAAGACGTTCTCGTTCAGGCTATGGGTTTATTGTTTACCTGTTCGACGGTTGCGCTGGCCGTCGCCCTGGGAGGCCGCGACATGCTATCAACCGATCTGGGCCTGGCTTCGCTTGCATCCGTCCTCCCGGCCCTGGTTGGAATGACGTTCGGCCAACGCCTGCGCCGAAACCTGTCGGAGATTCTTTTCAAGCGGATTTTGTTCAGCGCCCTGTTGTTGCTGGGGATCTACATTATCGCCAGATCGCTGCTCTAATGCGTGAACGGGAGCGATATTTTTTCGCGCGCCCCCCGAAAATAGTGATAAAACTTCTCTGATATTTTTAAGGAGTTTCCCGTCATGCCACGCTCAGTTTTATTCCTCGTCATCGTTTTTGCTGCCTCGTTTGTTTTCCCCAGCGCCCATGCGCTAGACCTTAACCCCTTGTCAGCCATCAAAAGCGCGGTTGAGGCCGCGGTGGAAGATCGCAGCAGTGAGGACATCGCCAAAGACCTGGAGCTGAAGGCCAAGATTACTTCGAAGATCGTCGATGAACTGGGAACCGACGTTTTTTCGCTAAACACGGATGTCTACGAACAGGATGTCATGCTGACCGGCGCCGTTGAAAATTCAGCCCTTAAGGCCAAAGCGGGAAGCCTGGCTAAAACCGTAGAAGGCGTAAAAAAACTCCACAACGAAGTCATCGTTATCAAGGGCATAGACCAGGATAAAGGGGCGGCGGAAAACTTTATCGATGATTCCGTAATCGAAGGAAAAATCAACGCCCTGCTGCTCGACGCCAAGGGTGTCAACGTCACTAATTTTCGCTGGCGTGCTGTCAGTGGCAACGTTTTCCTGTTCGGACGCGCGCTATCCAAAGCCGAATCCCAAAAGGCCGTCGCGGTTGTCAAAGACATAAAGAATGTCGTGTCGGTTAAAAGCCGGGTCAAGGTTGTGCCAAAAAATTAACCGACCCCATTTTCGGGGCCGGCGAGTTTTAACAGGGAGGGAGGGCGGACCGGAAGCAGCTCATGGGGGGGGCAGAGCAGGTGGGGGATTGCTTCCGATCCGTAGCCTGAAGATGATATTACACACCCTCGCGATAACAGTCCCATCACGCCTGTTCAACAAAATGTGAGACTCTTTCGCGATAATTCTAAAAAGACTGACAGGCCATTGAAATTAACCAAAAATGCTTATAGTCAGTCTTTACTTAGAGCGAGTTCACCCTTGTAGCGGGCCACGAAATACCTCTTTTCCTTCGTCCACAAGCAACGTTTTCCCGTCGGGGCTATTTCAAAATATTTTGCATGCTGCTTCATCGTATATTCCTGGGTGCATCCCCAGTAATTGACGGCGAATCCGCTCCCCGTGGCGCTTATTGCGCCAATTTCGTCGCGCATTACGCGAAGGCCTTCCTGGTGCCGCTCGAAGCACTGTCCCCGACGCTGGTGTCGACACCCTGTTTCTTCACTGTTGGTCACCTTGATATGGAAAATCCGGCCATTTGAAACGTCGAAACCATCGTCATCGAACATGTCGCAGTCGTCTTCAGGAGGAATCTGCGAATGGGCGAATTCACAGGAAAACCACTGTCCTTCGATATCCATCAATCCATTCTTAACCCCGGTGGATGCCAAGGACTCCTGGGCCGGCGCTTCACTCACTAAAACGAGGGCTGCAAGTAAGCCCAGTATGATCGAAAGTATTCGTGTCGGAATCGGCATGTGGTCAATGCTCGCCTTGTTTTGCAATGATCTGCTCGTTTAATCATAACATAAGGGCGACATCATGGCGGATTTGATGGTCATACTGTTGGCAGGCTTTCGGCGAATTCATCCCAATCCAGAAAGCGCCGGATTATTTCCGTACCGGCCCCGGACGGCCGGGCCAGGCTAACGGCGCAGAGATGGTCAGGTGACGCATCAAACAGATCGAAGGTCCAGCCATCAGGATCGCCATTTTCCCTAAGAAACGAAATTCCAAGCGGTTCGAGACGAAAAGCAAATCCGTCCAACGGTTCTACCAACCCTTTTCCGATGGCCTTGATGTAGGATTCCTTCAAAGTCCAAAAGGAAAAAAAGACCTTGCGGCGCTGCTCTTCAGGAACATTGCTGAAATAGTCGACTTCAGGCGGGGAAAATTTCTTCTTCGCGATATCCGCGAAGCGATTGGGGCGGTCCACCCATTCGACATCGACCCCGATGTCGTCGACCCTGGTTAGCCCACAGGCGACCATTCCACTGGCGTGAGATAAGTTGAATCGAAATCCGCCGTTCGTTCCATCAACAACAGGTTCAGGACGACCGTGATCTCCGGCAACGAACCGCCACTGCGGGGCCGCGACACCGCTGAATTGAGCGAGCATCAGGCGGGACAGCAAATGGGCCGCGATATATTCACGGCGATTTCGTTCGTGCTGAATCCTGCCCACGCGGCCGACTTCTTCGTCGGAAAGTACCGAATTCCATAGATCGCCGGCTACCTCATCGCCCGCTTCAACGGGGAGAACCCAAACATGAGCCTGACCTCTTGCGATTTGCGTCAAAGGCTTTTTCCTATTCAACGGGCGCCTACGTCATCAACTTCAAGCCGCCATGAAAGGATATTTGCTCTCATTATTAAAGAGGTTTTCCCCTACCGCCCGTGGTTTATAGTATCATTTTAGGCTGATCTGAATTTGGTTAATTCATGAAGGTACCCTCCTTAAACCTTTACAGACATTTTCTTGATGGGACCCCCCACTATTTGGCGCGGCATTACTGGTGGGCCTACCTTTGGCCTGTCGCCGTTTGGTTTTTTGATCATCAGCCGATCATCAACGCCATCCTGTTCGGCCAGTACCGGAAGCTCATGCGCGCCACAATGGCGCGGATGCAAGGCTCCGAACTTGAGGACACCCTGCAATTAACCTGTGTCTATGGAGAGCTAACACCCAAATTGACGGAAGCCATTTCGCCCAACCGCCTGCACCTGACGGATGCGGCTATGGTTCAGCTTAAATTGGCGGAAAGCAAAACCGGAAAGGATCATCGCGTACTGGCGACCCGGATGAATGCCGAACAGCTCGGCTACAAAAGTGACAGCTTTTCGACCGTCGTACTGTTCTTTTTGCTGCATGAAATGCCGCTCGAGGCCCGGCTGAACGTTCTCGGCGAATGCATGCGGGTTATTCCTGCAGGAGGCGCCCTTTTAGTGACCGAATACGCCCCGCTACCCGTTAACCACCTTCTATACAGATTTCCTCCCTGCCGCTGGTTGATTACGAAGCTGGAACCTTTCCTGGATAGCTTCTGGCGCGATGACATCGCCAAGTTGTTGAATGACTTAGGAAAATCTTATGGAAAAGAAGCCCGGATTGAATCGGATGTTCGGATTTTCAAAGATTTTTACCGGGTGACCGAATTCAAAATTTCAAAACTTGCATTGTTCAAATGAAAAAAAGTAGTTTCTGGACCTCGGCGTAAGGTCAAATTCAGGTAATCGGCGTATGCTTTGCCTGATATGAAAAATCAGCCATTTGAAATTGGCTAAAGTTTCCGGAGGAGTGAATGGAAGAGTATGCCCAACTGATAGGATTAGGAATTCTGGTGGTCCTGATTCTTCTTGTCGGACTTGTTCTTCGCGTCCTGGGTTTCAAATTTCGCTTTGGCTCCTCCAAGGATACTAAAAACGCCAAAGGAAAAAGGAATGGAAAGAGGAACGGCAAAAGGAACGGAAAGAATAAAGGAAGGGGGAAATCGCCGAAAAACGGCGAAAAGGAAATCTACTACCAGCAGGCCGCATATGTCGGTGACGGAGACGGCAATACAGAATTTGAAGATAGTGACATGTACGCCATGAAGGAGGGGAAGGCCCGCAAACGTGGCTTTGTTGATGATGAAGAAGTCAAGGATGACGACGAATACGATAGTTGGGACAATTACTAATTTCCGCTCGGTAAACCTCCTGATTTCTTAATATCGCTCCCACCCTCTTCCGTTTTTGTCCCGATTTCAAAGACAAAACGACACTGCGCCAGCTGTTCCGGCCTCTTTTCCCGCGTAACCCATCTCCATACAGTTTTGGTGCCGGCATTTGCCAGCAGGGCTGAAGAACCCTATAATTCCAATAGGTTCGTAAGGGCCGGGGCAAAAATGTTGTTAAAAGTACCGAAAGATTTTGATGCCATAAGTAATGGCCAAGGATGTCTTTCAATTGAGCGGAAAAAATTGGTATGTCCATCCCGGATAAAGCTGCATGGCCAAAAACTCCTGAGGGAACGACAGACTGGGAAGTTCTTTTCGAACACCCGAATACCGGTTTGGTCGGCTTGGTTTCCGCGACAGAAGACCCCGAGCAACTCAAAGAGCTTGCTGTTACCATCATCCGGACGGTTTTCAACCGCAAGCGCGACAAGCCCATTATCGCCAAAGTAGATGCATTTCTCGACAAGCTGATCCCGCCTGACGCAGACGAAGATGGCTTTCCGACCATGAAAGCCGGCGTCAAGCAGATGCTGAGAAAGGTCAAAGAAGACCGAATAAAAAAAGCCACGGCTTTCGAAAGAAAAAGCAAATCAAAAAAGGCTCAAAAAAAAACCACTAAAAAAGTTAACCGGCGGGCCAACCCAATAGTGGATTTTTTCAAAGAGAGCAATGCCGCAAAGGCGGTATTAGTCGTTTCGTTGGCCGCGATGCTGCCATTGGGAATCTATCTGGGATCACCTGAAAGAACCACCGCGAAGGGTGACGTTCTTGAGCACATTCGCTGGATAGACGACTACGTCTTCAATCACCTGCCGAACGATTCATGGATCCTGCAGTCGGTTCAAAAATCCAAGGAATCCCAAATCGCCATAGAAGTTTTGGTAATGGACCAGGCGCATATTAATCTAATCAAGGGAATGAAGCGTATGGCGCGGGTAGCCCTTCTAAATCAGGTTTGCCCCCATTCGGAATCAGGTGTCAGGGAAATTCTCGATCAGGGCTGGAGTCTTTGGGTTGTCCTGAACAGCGAGGACGAGTTGCTGACGGGTGGAACCTGTCACTACTAACCAATACAAGACTTTCCGAACCGGAAGTTCTATCATCAATCGCTAACTACGAAATAATGATGGAATATTGGAGTTTGGAAACGGCGCCTATGCTAAGGTGGAATAATCCCGCAAGGCCCCGTAGACTCTCCTTTCGCAAATCCGCGCGGGAGGCGGAAACCGCCTAAAAAATAAGGGAAGGAACTTCAAATGTCCCCATACTATGTGATCGCCGACGTTCGTATCGACGATATGGACGAATACAAAAAATACATGGAAAAGGCCAAGCCCATCGTCGAAAGCTATGGCGGTGAATATCTTGTTCGCGGCGGTGAATTTCAGGTATTTGAGGGCGATTACTTCATGCCTCGCCGTTTGGTCCTTCTTCGCTTTCCAGACAAAGAAGCATGCGAAACTTTCTATAATTCCCCCGAATACCAGGACACCCGCAAGATCCGCCTGCCGGCCGGTGATATGAGCCTGATCGGTGTAGAAGGATTCGAATGACCGTCCAACAGTCGGTCAATGTTCTACCGTCGATTCCTGGCGGGCCATTTCAAGAATCCAGTTGGCGACCAGTCGGGTAGACCGCCTTCCCGTTGAGCGTGGCCTTTCGCGCAAATAATAGTCTGAATGCAGGTGAAAGGGTTCTGCAAACACCTCAACCAGCTCACCCGATCTTAGGTGGGGCTCGATAAAGGGACGCCTCCCCAGCAGGACGCCATCGCCCCGCCCGGCTGTTTCGATAGCGATGAGAGAACTATCCACCGACAACCCTCTTGGCACACCGATTTCGCTTCGAGCATGAGTGCGAAACCAGCGGTGCCAGTCGTCGTCGTATCCCAGGACATGGATCAGTTCAAAAGCCAATATGTCCTCGGGCTTCACCGGTTTTTGCCTGGCCGCAAACAGCTTTGGCGAACACACGGGCGTAATGGTCGCCCTGAGCAATTCGTGAACGTACGGGTCTTTTGGTTTTTCGTTCAAAATGACAACTTCCAGGTCATCCCCCGAGGAAGGGCCGCCGCCAAAGTCCTGATCCAGGGTCTTGATACGCAATTCAATTTCCGGGTGACTTTTCTGAAACGCACCCAATTGCGGCGCCAACCATTGGGTTGCAACGCTTGACGTACAGCGCAGGCTGACAACCTGATCGGGCCTGTCGGGAAACAACTGGTCCGTGACCGTGTCCAAGCGATCCAGTGCCTCGTGCACCACATCCAGATAAGCCTGGCCGGTACCGGTCAGGGTCAGCCGGCGATGATGCCTAACGAACAGTGGCGCATCCAGATAGGTTTCCAACTGGCGCATCTGCTGGCTAACGGCGGCCTGCGAGATGTTGAGCTCGTCGGCTGCCAGGGAGAAACTCTGTCTGCGTCCGGCGGCTTCAAAGGTTCTCAGGACATTTAATCGGGGACGTTTCATAGGCGGGACTCTGGATAAGTTTTACTTATGTATTGTGACGGAAATTATCGTTTGAGGTCAAGTCCCTGAGGAGCCTAGTGTTTTTTTCATCCAAACGCCCAACGGGAACGCCAACATGGAATTCTTCTCATACCTGAAACCCGACGACGTCGCCTATGTTCACGAGGCCTCCCTTGAAATCCTGCAGGAGGTGGGCCTGCTGGTTCGTAACGAGAAAGCGCGTAAACGTTTTGCCGAACACGGAGCCAAGGTCGATCATGAAACCGAACGGGTCCGCCTTCCCTCAACCGTGGTCGAGGAATACCGCAAAATGGTGCCGCCGTCGATTACGTTGCGTGGACGCGACCCGGCCTGTGATGTCACCTTCCCGCGCAAACTGCCGGTCGTCGCCACAGCCAGTTCCGCCCCCGACATCGTCGATCCGGTATCCGGCGTGACGCGCAGGGCCACATCCGACGACATCGCGCGTATCGCCCATCTGATAAACGCGCTGCCTGGCTATGACATGTTTTCGATTTCGGTTCTGGCCGACGACGCGCCCAAAGGGCATTTCAACCTGTCGCGGTTTTATCCGGCGCTGAAAAACTGCCTGAAACCGGTGCGGACTTCGGTCGGGGATGTCGCGGAAGCCAGACAGATTCTCAAATTGGGAGAACTGATCGCGGGATCCAGGGAAGCTTACGCGGAGCGCCCTTTCATCAATTTCGGCTATTGCGCCATCGTCTCGCCCCTGACCATGGACTACGACAGCACCGAAATGCTGATGTTCTTCGCCGAAAACGGTATCACCGCTTATGGCACCGTCGCCCCGATGGGTGGCCTGAGCACGCCGCTGTCCCTGGCGGGTATGCTGACGACAATGAACGCCGAATGGCTGGCGGCGGCCGTGCTTGCGCAGATGTCAAAACCCGGCACGGCGCTGATATACAACTTCCTGCCCGTCTTCGCCGACATGCGCGACGGCGCCTATTCGCCAGGCGCCATCGAGACCGGCATGATGGCTGCTGCCGTCTGTCAGATGGGACGCTTTTACAACGTGCCCGCTGGGGGCTATCTGGGCCTGACCAATTCGAAAATCACCGACGCCCAGTCGGGATTTGAAAAATCCATGTCGCCTTTGCTGGGAGCCATGGCCGGGGCCGACTTCCTGGTCATGGGCGGCCTGCAGGACGCCCTGATGTCCTTCGACTTCGCACAGGCCGCCATCGACAATGAAATCGCCCAGATGATCAAACGCATGCGCGGCGGCTTCGGCTTTTCCAAGGAAAGCGTCTCACTGGACGAGATCAAGGAGACGGGACCCGGCGGCATGTTCGCCGCCACGCCCCAGTCGCTGGAGCGCATGCACACAGCCACTTTCATGCCGGAACTGGCCGACAGGAAACTGCGCGAACAATGGGAACTGGAAGGTTCCTCTAGCATTCAACAGCGGGCCCTGAACAAGGCGCATGAAATTCTGTCCACGCCGAACACGGCGGCCCTGGATGCGGAGGTAGATGCACGTGTACGGGCCGGGTTCGATGGCCTGGTCGCAGGCGACTCGTTCCTTCCTGAGGGCTGGAACCACATTCAAATCGGGAACGAAGAACCGACAAGGACGCGCCGCCAAAACCGCCGCCGCGGCAGGGGATAATCATTATGAACAATCAAAATTTTCCGACCAGCGCGCGCATCGTCGTCATCGGCGGCGGCGTTATCGGCACCAGTATCGCCTACCACTTGGTGCGCAGCGGTGAAAAAGACGTCGTGCTTCTTGAAAAGGCGAACCTGACCGAAGGCTGCACCTGGCACGCCGCCGGTCTGGTCGGTCAGTTCCGTTCGCAACAAAACCTGATGAGCCTGATGGCCGACAGCGTCAAACTGTTCGATCGCCTGGCCGATGAAACCGGGCAGGAAACCGATTGGCGCAAGGCTGGAAGTTTGAGATTGGCGGCGAGCGAGGATCGCTGGAAGGAGCTTCTGAAATCCTATTCTTCGGCCCAGGCTATCGGGCTGGAGATGAACCTTCTGAGCCCGGACGAGGCCAAGGATATCTTCCCCCTGATCGAAACCGGCGATCTAGTCGGCGCGGCTTTCATTCCCGAAGACGGTTATATCGATCCCAATTCCCTGACCCAGGCCTACGCCAAAGGCGTCCGCATGGGCGGCGGGCGCATTATCGAAGGTGTAATGGTAAAGGAACTGGTTCGCGATGGAGCGCGTATTACGACAGTGGTTACAGATCAGGGTTCTATCGAGGTCGAATGCGTCGTCAACGCCGCAGGCCTTTGGGCGCGTCAGGTCGGCTGGATGGCCGGGGTGGAAATCCCGGCCGGAATCGTCGAGCACCAATACCTGGTGACGGAAAAATCGGACCGGATCCCCGACGGACTTCCGGCCCTGCGCGACCCCAACGGCGACTACTATGTCAAGCCGGAACCGGGCGCTTTCGCCATCGGCGGATGGGAAAAAGGCACGCCGCCCGTCAACGCAAAGGAAGGCTTCCCATGGGATTGCGAGCGCCATCTGTTCGACAGCAACATGGAACGCCTGGCGGAATTCATGGAACCGGCGTCCGAACGCCTGCCCATTCTAAACGAGCTCGGCCTGCGCACGGTGATCAACGGACCGATCCCCATTTCGCCAGACGGGGAACCGATCATGGGCCCAGTGCCGGGGCTGGACAACTTCTACGCCGCCTGTGGATTCACCTCCGGCATCGCCGCTTCCGGCGGGGCCGGCAAGGCCATGGCCAACTGGATCCTGGAGGGCGACCCCGGCCTGGACCTGTGGCCGTTCGATATCCGCCGCTTCGGCGGGCTCCACGCCGGCCACAAATTCCTGCATGAGCGGGCCGTGGAGAGCTATTCCAAATACTACGTCATCCATTATCCGGGCGAAGAGCTTGAATCGGCCCGGGGCGTGCGCCGCTCGGCCCTTTATCAAAACCTGAAGGATCAGGGCGCGGTGTTCGGCTCGAAATTCGGTTGGGAACGCGCCAACTGGTTCGCCCATGGCGACATCCCGCAGGAAGACGTTTTGGGCTTCGACCGCCCCCTGCAGGATGTCACGGTAGGCCGCGAACATCTGGCCGCACGAAGCGGTGCGGTTTTGATCGACATGTCCTCGTTCACCAAGTTTGAAATCAGCGGACCCAACGCCTGTCGGTTCCTCAACCATCTGGCCGTCGCCAAGATCGACAAGGCGCCAGGTGGTGCAGCCTATACTCAGCTCTGTAACGCACGCGGCGGCATTGAGTCCGACGTCACCATTATCCGCCGATCCGAAGACCGCTTCTGGCTGATTACCGGCTCGGGATTCAGCGTGCGCGACCGGCACTGGATCGAAACCAACATGAAGGCCTTTGCAGCGGACCGGAACGGCCAATGGATTTCCAATGGCGAACAATGGGTGCGCTCAGGCTCCCCCTCCTCCGACGGCATATCTTTGCGCGATATCACCTCGGCTTACGGCGTCATTAACGTCGCCGGGCCCATGGCCAGAAAAGTCCTTGAGAAAGTTTGCGATACGGACCTTGACCACGAAGCCTTCGCGTTCATGAGCGCCAAGGACGTGCGCATCGGCTACGCCCCGGCGCTGGCCTACAGGGTGACCTATATCGGCGAGCTGGGATGGGAGCTGTATATCCCCACGGAGTACATGCAGTACACCTATGAACTGCTGCAGGAGGCAGGCCGGGAATTCGACATCGCCAACATCGGCTACCGCGCCATCGACAGTTTACGCATGGAAAAGGGCTATCTGGCCTGGGGCGTCGACATCACGCCGGACTACAATCCGTACGAGGCCGGTTTGCAGTTTTTGATCGACTGGGACAAGGGTGACTTTATGGGCCGCGAAGCCCTTGCGAAAATCCGCGAAGGAGAACCACGCCAAAAGCTCGTGACCCTGGCCCTGGAAGATCCCCTGCCCGTTTTTGGTGGCGAGGCGATTTTCGCCGATGGCCAGCCCGTCGCCCAGACGACTAGTGGAAACTTCGGATACAGCGTCGGTAAAAGTCTGGTGCTTGGATACCTTCCCACCGATCGACTGGACGACGACAGATTCGAAATCGAGTCCTTCGGCGAGCGCACCTCTGCGACCCGGATTAATGGCGCGGCCTATGATTCCAAGCGGGAGAAAATCCTCTGCTAGCAGACGTCTTACGACAATACGAACCCTGACTTGGCCAATGCATTTAAGATATCGGTCAAATCTTCTTCACGCTTAAAAGGCAAGGCATTAACGACCGCTTCGGCCAAGAATTCCGGATTTTGCGCCTTTCCTTTTGCCAAAGCCTCTTTGGCTTTCTCAACGTCGCCAATCCGGACATAACTGGCCGCGAGGTAGATTGCCGTCACACCGAATTCCGGGTTGTGAACGGCGCTGCGCTCGAACGCTTGAATCGCGCCTGCGAAATCTTCCAGCATGAAATGGGTCTGTCCCAGGGTAAACAGCGTCAGAAACCCGTGATTGGGATTAAGGCGCATGGACTTTTCCAGCTGGGGCAGCGCCTCTTCGGCCCTGCCGGCGAAATTCATGGTTTGCGCAAGGATCAAATAGGCGTCCGCTTCGTTGGGATTAAGCTCGATCCATCGCTCATTCTCTGCCATTGCCGCCTCGTGCTGTTTGGCCCACAGAAGAATATGCGCCAGCACGCCGTGAGCGAATGGCAGCATTTCATCAATCGACAGTGCTTTTTCGGTAAGCTCCCTGGCAATTCTGTCCGCCTCGTGGGGTTCATCGGTCCAACCCAGATGGGATTCCATCGTGTACGTCTGGGCAAGGCGGGCGAACGCCGGGGCGCAATCGGGAATAATTTCCAGCGCGTCTTCGAAGGCCCGGCGCGCCTGCAGGTTCGTCTACTTTGTGAAGCGCATGAACAACTCCCGCCCGCGCAGCAGGCGGTCGTAGCAGCGCAGGTCGCCGGTTTCATGCTTAACCATGCGCTCGCTCTCACCCGAACCCAATTGCACTTCAAGAGCGTTCACGATTTGCTGGGTCACTTCATCCTGCACCGCAAAGATATCCACGAGTTCACGGTCGTAGCGTTCAGCCCACAAATGGCCACTGCTTGCGCCTTCTATTAGTTGAGCCGTGATCCGGACGCGCCCGCCGGCCTTTCGCACGCTGCCTTCAAGTACATATTTCACGCCTAGTGCAGTGCTGACCTCCTGCATATTCACGGCCTGGCCCTTGTAGGTGAAGGTCGAATTGCGCGCGATGACGAAAAGGCCGGACACCTTGGACAGGGCGGTGATGATGTCTTCGGCGATGCCATCCACGAAGTATTCCTGATCCGGATCACCCGACATGTTATCGAAAGGCAGAACCGCGATTGAAGGCTTGTCAGGAAGCGCCAACTCGGATTGCTCGCCTGGTTTTTGTTCGACAATTTCAGATGAGCTGACAATCCGATAGACTCTTACCGGCGCTTCGACGTTTTTTAGGGTCTGTTCACCCATGTCGCCGAATTCGGCATCTACCTTTCCTTTCGTTTGGCGATAAGAATCGCCGGATAGGCATATTCCTCCGGGATTGGACAGGCCTTCCAATCGCGCGGCAATATTTACGCCGTCGCCGTAAATATCACTCTCTTCAATGATGATGTCGCCAAGGTTGATGCCAATGCGGAACAGTATTCTGTTTTCAGTATCTTCCCCGGCTTCGTGCTCGCTGACCATTTCCTGCCATGCTAAAGCGCAGGTTACCGAGTCCACGACGCTGGCGAACTCTACGAGAAATCCGTCGCCCATGAGTTTTACGATACGCCCGCCATGTTCCGTAACAAGGGGTTCAAGAATGTCCTCACGTAGTTGAGTAAGGCGTTGGAGGGTTCCCTCCTCATCCCGTCCCATCAAACGGGTATAACCCACGACATCGGCGGCAAGAATGGCTGCGAGTCTGCGTTCCAAATCGATCCTCCCTTAACTGGAAGAGTAGCGAGCGAGGATATAGGAGTCCAGATTGCAGCATCCTGTATTTACTCTTCTTCCTGCGCGTCGAGGGAAGAAAGTCCGCTGCTAATCGCAGATGCGTCTGGAAACATTTTCGGTTACATTTTCCTTCATCGTTCTCATGGGGGAGAAGGAGGAAAATGAAAGTTACACGTATGTTGCAGACGTCCTGCGCTATCTGCCTGGGACTTTTTCTTGTGCTTGTTTTGGCGTTTCACGCTAGTGCGGAAAGGCGCACCGTCGACCTGCCGACACTTGAAAACAACCATGTTTCGCCCCGCGTCCTCTACATCGAAAATCCAAGATTTCCCAAGGTAACGCAAGCCGAACTGCAAACCATCGTGCGCACGGCGGCCGACCTTGTTAAAGAGCATTTCGGCGTCACGATGGATGTGCCGTCCACAATCAATACGAAAAATATCGATGAGGTTTTTACAGACCTGGCCACGAACGTGCCGGATTGGATGAAAAAGATAATAGGCGATTTTCGCGGCGGCAACGTCGACTGGGATAAAGTGACCCAAATGCTCATCGAGCAAATCGAGAAAAACGCTGACTCCCTGAATGATCAAATAGCGTTCGCCGAACCCTATTTGACAGTGCCTCCGACGGCCAACAATGTTGACGGGTTTGCGGCCGCCGTCACCGAAACATACAAAGCGAGGCTCGCCTACTGGACCAAGGCGACACTGGCTGACGGCGCACCGATCATCGGCAAGGTGGCTGGGCGAAAAGACCTACCGCTCAACGAATACGGATACTGGACCTACATGGCAAAGCTGGGGGTAAAGGCGGAAATTGTCCTGACCAACCAGTTCATCGCCAGCGTTGAATACATCCCGATGCCGATCCACACGGCGATCCGGGGCGGCATTACCGGCGGGTCCAGTGAATATAATCCGGCATCGAAACTCGGCGCGTCGGTCTGGATGTCCGTCGCCCCGTTCTTAATGGATGATCCGCAGGTTAATGCGTTGAGAAAAGGCGAGCGTTATGCACGTAATGACGCTCTATACTACGCCAGCATAATGCTGGCCCATGAACTGGGTCATCTGATTTTGCACCTTGGACATCCCTGGTCGAATGAAGCGTGCGTGATGCGCCCGGCCGAGGTGCTGGATTTTGCCACATGGGCCGAAAACCTGGACGCCGCAAAATGCCGGGTTGGCAGCGGGCCGGAAATGACTCCCGGCGTTCTGGAAATTCCTATTTGGTGATTATTGTGCGCAGGTTCATGCCGGTCGGCTATTTCCTTACGTAGGCGAGATCACCAAGAATCTCCGCGAGGCGGCCGTTCAAACGCGTCTTATCAATAAACAAATTAAGACTTTCGATTATTCGCGCTGAATCTCTACTTCTGTGACAGGTCATTCCGTCGCGGCTGAGAAATACTTCCAGGCGATCTTCTTTTCGGGGGATTTCTATTCCGAGCACCTCAAAAATAGGTTTCATGATAGGCCATTCAAAAAGAATGTAATCGGTCCTTTTAAGGAGATACATCTTTGCCAAAGAGTCGTAGTGAGGGACTCTTTTGAATTGAAAAGAATGGTCACTAAAAACTCTTGAGAATTCATCCGCATACGGGGTGTATAACAACTTGCCTTCGAGCTGCGAAAGTTTGGTTACCTTGGGTAAATTTTCATTTTCCAGCACGAAAATATAATTGGTTCGAAAAAAGTCGCTTTCGATCAGATCCGTTGCCGGAAAAGAACCAGCCTCCGTTAACGATTTAATGCTCCACCCGAAAGCACAATAATCTGCGGAACTCCTGATTGTCTGGATCAATCTTGGCGGAGGATATATCAGCAACTCGGGCAACGTCGGTTCTTCTGCGCGCCACGCTTCATAAAACGCGATCGTAGGCTCATTGAAGCTATCGGTAATCTCTAAATCCGCTGCAACCATAATTTTGAGCGGTTCATTCGTTGGGCCGACAGATTTTTTATCCGCACCTTGCGTCGGTGGGGAAAATCCAATGATCAGAACAATTGCTACGGACAATATTGCGCGAAATTGCATTTTGTACTCATTTGAGCTTTTCTTGAGATTAACACACAAATGCGATTAGCCATAACTCTACGCGGCCCGCGCTTTCTGGCGTTCGGATTATTCGCCGCTTTTCATTCATCCTTCGGCCCGATTTATTACATCGCCCTGTCTAGTGGAAAACTACGGGCCGCGTTCGATTTCAGCCATGGTGATTTCGGCCTAATATATTCGGGTGCGACGTCGATCAGCGCCGGTTTGCTGATCTGAGCCGGAAAGAAGTCGTTTTCTTGATTTTGGGAGCCATCGTCATGTCCGGTCTGCAAAGCTGAAGAGGACAGGTTTCCAGGTGATCTTCGACTTCTTGTCTTAACTCATTTCATACTCGTCAATTAAACTTTCCTGGGCGGCTTTGGTTTTGAAAATCGTCCGTTTTGAAGGGAATCGAAGGATAACGGTAGTTCCATTTTCTACTTCGCTATCAATCTCAAGTTTGCCGCCAAATAAATCCATTAGGTTTACACAAAGATGAAGACCCAGACCGCTTCCTTCATGGCTTCGGGGATGAGAGCTGTCGGCCTGCTCAAAGGGTTTTAGCGCCTTTACTATTCCCTCTTCTGACATGCCGACGCCGTTATCTATAATCCTTAGCGTAATTTCGTTTTCTCTTTCCAGGCAGGCGGTAACCTCTATTTCTCCACCCTCGGGAGTAAACTTGATCGCGTTTGAAATCAGATTGTTGAGTATCTGTGTTAACGCCCTTTCATCGCCAAGAAATTCCGGGAAATCGGGTGCTACCTTGATTGACAGGTTTTGACGAGAAGACTCAGCCATTTGGCTCAATTGCTTAAAACTACTTTGAATAAGCTTAGAGATATCCAATGGCTTTTCTATTAGTTCGTACTTTCCCGCTTCAATCTTCGAAATATCCAATACATCGTTGATCAAACTGACCAAAAGGGTTCCGCTATCGTGAATGTCCTTAACGTATCTTTCGTAACGGGAATCTCCCAGTTCGCCAAAAGTGCGCATTTCCATCATTTCGGCAAAACCCATTATAGCGTTCAGCGGAGTGCGCAAATCGTGGCTCATGGCGGCAAGAAATTCAGATTTTGCGGAGTTGGCGATTTCGGCTTCACGTTTGGCTTCCTGGAGTTCCGCCATAATTTCCTTTCGCATAGAAACTTCGACTTCCAGCTTCTTGTCCCTGCTTCGGGAAGTTTGCGCAAGATATATCGCCATGGAAAGTACGATGGACAGGGCAACGCCAAATCCAAGCATCATCTCATCTAGAAACGTTATGTGTTCTTTGATTCCGAATTCCCTTGCGACCGCCTCCAAGTCAGAATAGAGCGCCTGCCAGAGACATACCGAGATCGTCAGTACGCCAATACCAACGGGGATAGGGAACCAGCTTGGAAGACGGGAATGACTGGGACGGTCCAAGTGCCAAGACAGACTGATCGTTCCTATTCCGAGAACAATAAATCCGGAAGCCGTATGAACGGCCATGCGCGTTAATTCACCCCAGCCATAGGCGGTTTCTATCCTGACGGTATATCCAGTTAGGGCGACGAGTCCCAATCCAAGAACCAGGGAACCCAGTACAGATGATGAAACTGACATTCGCCAATATCTGGTATTGGCGTCATAGGTGAAAAATGAAACACCCGTCAGAAAGAAACATAGAGCCGTATTTGGCGCCATTCTTCCAGGGTGTGATGTTTGAACGGTGATATAGTGTTCCATGAAAAGTTGGTCTATTCCCAAGTCCAACTCACCAATGTATTCAACAAGCGTAAGCCCCCCGATCAGGGCGACCAGAACACCACAAACGATACGAACAATCGAATAATTTTTACTGGATGAAAGAAGTCCAATTCCGCTCAGCAGAAAACAGAGGGCGGTGTTGTACTGCATGGGTACAAATATTGGAGAGACTTGGATTAATGTGACATTTTCCAGGTACCATCCGAGTAACACCAAGCTCCCCAGAAGAGTTGAGGACACACCGCAACCAACCGCGAGATAAAACAGATAACGAATCATTCCTAGGTTCGACATCTTGGATGTTCCAGTCAGATTCCGTTTATTACTTTTCTGAAAATCACAACGATTGTTACCAGTAATAGATTTATTCTTTCTAAACTTTCTAACTAGGGCATTTTAGCAAACGATTAATATTTTGCGTTCCAACGACGTCACCATTCTGGCTACTTTTCAATGCTCGACAGATAATAAAACGGTTTGCCGACTATTCCGGCAAAATTTCATCATTAAAAACTGCAACCAAAAGCAGCCGTCGGAAGATACACTTGCCTTGATGCCAAGCTTTTCGTTTGACCGCCACCGTGCGAAATGCATGATCCGCCTCCATGAGTATTCTTACCTTTCTGAAGGCTAGCCCGCGCTTTCTGGCGTTCGGTTTTTTCGCTGCCTTTTTTTCGTCCTTCGGCCAGACGTTTTTTATCGCTCTTTCCAGCGGTAAAATACGGGCTGCATTCGATCTCAGTCACGGCGATTTCGGCCTGATCTATTCGGGTGCGACACTGACCAGCGCCGCGCTGCTGATCTGGGCCGGGAGGAAGATCGACGATGTGGACCTGCGCCCCTATACCAGTATCGTTTGCGTTGGACTTGGGCTGGCCTGCTTGGGGATGGCAAATGTCGGGGGTGCATTGTGGCTGATCCCGGTGATTTTCGCCCTGCGCTTCACCGGACAGGGGCTGCTATCCCATATCTCCACCGTTTCCATGGCGCGGTATTTCGATGCCAACCGGGGCAAGGCGTTGAGCATTGCCGCCATGGGTTACCCCACAGGCGAAGCGCTGTTTCCCATGGCCGCCGTCGCTGTGATGGCGGCTGTCGGCTGGCGGCAGATGTGGGCCGGTATCGGCATCGCCCTGTTGGTGGCGCTGGTGCCACTCATGCTTTGGCTACTTAAAGGTCTGGCGGCGCGCCAGAAAAAGCTGGAAGAACACGCCCGAACCTCCGGGGCGAGTCTGAATTTGAGCGGCTGGACCCGCACCCAGGTTCTTCGGGATGTGCGCTTCTACATTCTTCTACCCAGCTATCTGGCCATCAGCTTTATCGGCACCGGTTTCTTCTTTCATCAGGTTCACCTGACCCAATCCAAGGGCTGGTCTTTGAGCCTGTTCGTCAGTTTCTTCGTGATCTACGCCATCAGCCAAATCGTGTCTGCGTTGGCGACCGGCGTGCTGGTCGACCGTTTCGATGCGCGTCGCATGATGCGCTTTTACCTGCTGCCTACGGTCATCGGCTTGGGCTTCATCGCCTTTTTTGACGACCCATGGGCGGGGGGCGCTTTCCTTTTATTCATGGGATTGTCCTCGGGCGCGGTCGGCGTCGTCAATAGTGCCGTGTGGGCCGAAATTTACGGCGTCGCTCATTTAGGAGCTATCAAGGCCATGGGGACGGCCCTGATGGTCCTGTCCACCGCCCTGTCCCCGCCCCTGATGGGACTGGCCATCGACGCCGGTATAACGATGGAAATGATTGCGCTGGCAAGCGCGGCTTACATCTTGGTTGCGGCAGCGCTCGTCATATTTTTCTTTCCGAAAGATTCGGCGCTTTGACTACAACTCGTCCTTGGCCTGGGCCACGGTCTGGGCCAGGCCGGACCCTGCTTCTCCCTGAGGGTTGTGAACGCCCAGATAATATTCGAAGAACTGAACGAAGTTTTCAACCGTGTGATTAGGATCCTTGGGCAGTTGCTCGGACCGGAAAAAAGAATACGCTGAAAAATTCGCCGCCGCATGGCGCATACCCTCGGCCAGTTCGTCGGGGGTGTGGCCCTTTTCCAGACTGGCGTTCGCCATGTTAATGATGTCGTTGGCGAACTTCATGCTGTAGGGAGGTTGAGTGTCGTCGGATGCCATCGGGTGATCCTGCCTTTTTTGAAACGGTCATCACAATATCAGCAGGCGCTTTCTTGCGCGACAACCAATGCCGTCACCTGCCGACTTTATGTATACTTCAGGACGGGTAAATTTTTTGAACAGGCTAGCCTGACAATGAGCGATATTGCAGGATTTAAGTGCACTAGTTGCGGCAAATGCTGCCTTGAAGGGGCATCGCAGTTGCAGGCCAATGAAGCCGACATCGCCCTATGGCAAGAGCATGCTCCCCACCTGCTGGAATTTGTCACCATCCATGGCGATGCAGGCAGGCGCACCGGCGATTTATGGATTGGCGCCAGGTCTAAAAAACCGTCAACACGCTGCCGCTGGATCAAGAAATACCCAAGACGAAATGAATATTACTGCCGGATTTACGACTGGCGTCCCACCGTGTGCCGCCGTTACCCGACATCCATCGACCACGCCCGCCTGACCGATTGTCCCGGCGTGCCGGAAGACGACTGAAGACTACTTTTTTCTGCCATTCATCATAAAAAGATGGCAATTATCCACCGGTACGTTATTATCACCGTCGGTTCATTTTTGTCTTGTGATCCTTTCCCGACTCCGGTTAATAGTCGCGCCAGCGGGTCAAACCAGAGACGTTCATTTGTGAGTTAAGTGGGGCAATAAGTCCATGCGGACTGTCCGCAAAGCATTAAAATTACTGGAAGAATTCAGCGAAGAGACGCCGGAATTCGGTCTGAGCGAGCTGGCCAGGCGGGTCGAATATGACAAGGCCACTACCCAAAGAATGCTTTTAGCGCTGGCCGATCACGGCATGCTGGAACAGCACCCGCAAACCAAGAAGTATCGATTGGGGGCGGAGCTCCTTCGCCTGGCCCGGGTACGCGAAGCAACCTTCCCCATCACGGAGAACATCCGGCCGACGTTACAAAAGCTGACTGATCAAACCGGCGAGACGGCCCACTTTTCTCTTGTCTCGGGGCGCAGCCTTGCCACCCTAGGCATTGTCGACAGTCCGCGCGCCAACCGCATCAGCATCGAAAAGGGTGAGCGCCTTCCCCTGCACTGCACGGGTTCGGGTATCGCGTTCCTGGCTTTTTCCCCCGACCAGCTGGTAGACGACATTCTCAAAGGTCCACTGGAAGCCCATAACGAGTTGACCGTTACCGACCCGACCCAGATCAGGCAGTACGTTGAAATTGCCAGAAAAACAGGGATAGGGATCATCGACCAGGGTTATGATGTAGAGGTCGCGGGGTACGCCGCGCCCATTTTCGACTGGACCGGCTTTGCCAGCGGGGCGGTTGCTGTGGCCTTGCCGAGTTCCCGAAATACAAAGGAAGCCTCACAGATTATAGCGGCCGCCCTTCGCCAGGCCGCCATTGAAATCACCCGTGGATTTGGCGCCGAGCCGAACCCGGTTCTATTGACACAAGGAAAAGAAGATCTAGCCGTATGACGAATTTGGAAGCACTGGTACTGGATTTTGGCGGGGTAATCACCCGTACCCTGTTTGAAACCCACGACTTGAGCGAGGAAGCCCTGGGGCTGCCCGCCGGCAGTCTGACCTGGCGCGGCCCCTTCGAGCCCGAAAGCGATCCCTTGTGGGTGTCCATGCAGGCCGATGAAATAACCGAACGGGAATACTGGCTGCGGCGCTCGGCCGAAGTGGGCAAAATGGTCGGCGAGGAGTGGACGACCATGGCCGATTTCGTGCAGCGCGCACGAGGCGCAGCGCCCATGAAGATCATCCGCCCTGAAGCCCTGGCAGCCATAGACAGGGTAAAGGAAGCGGGTTTCAAGCTAGCCATTTTTTCCAATGAACTGGACCTGTTTTACGGCGAAGATTTTCGCCATAAACTTCCGTTCCTGGACCACTTCGACGTGATCCTGGACGCAACCTACACCAAAAGACTGAAACCCGACGCGCAAGCCTATCACGACTGCGCCACGGCGTTGGGCTTGCCCATGAAGGCTTGTCTTCTCGTCGACGATCAGGCCCGCAATATAACCGGGGCCCAGATCGTCGGTATGCCTTCACTGCATTTCGATGTTCAAAATCCCCATCAAAGCTATTCAACCGCACTCGCCCTATTGGGCATTCCAGCACAGGAGGCCGTCCATGCATGACGCAAATTTCCTAATTGAAAACAACGCCAAAAACTTCTGGCACCCGATGGCCCACCCGACGGATATGCTCAATAATCCGCCGAAGGTTATTACCGAAGCTGAAGGCGTGGAACTGACGGATGTCAACGGACATTCTTCATTGGACGCCGTGGGCGGACTTTGGAACGTAAACCTGGGTTATTCCTGCCAGCCGGTCAAAGACGCCATTCGCGACCAGTTGGAACGCATGCCTTATTATTCAGCGTTTCGCGGCACTTCCACCGGCCCGGCCATCGAGTTGGCGTACGAGCTGAAGAAATGGTTCGAGCCGGAAGGCATGACCAAATCCTTTTTCACTTCGGGCGGATCGGACTCGGTGGAAACAGCCCTCAGGCTGGCGCGCCAGTACCACAAAATTACCGGCGCACTGGACCGTACCAAGTTCATCAGCATCAAGAAAGGATACCACGGCACCCATTTCGGCGGCGCCTCGGTGAACGGCAACGCCAACTTCCGGCGCGCTTACGAGCCGCTGCTGGCGGGCTGCTATCACATTCCCGCTCCATTACCCTATCGCAACCCGTTTAACGAAACCGATCCGGCCAAGCTGGCCCAGTTGTGCGCGGCGGCGCTGGAAGATGAAATCAATTTCCAGGGACCCGACACGGTCGCCGCCTTCATTATGGAGCCGGTACTGGGCGCGGGCGGCGTCATTCCGCCACACAAAAGCTTCATGCCGCTGGTGCGGGAAATTTGCGACCGCCACGGCATCCTTCTGATCGCCGACGAAGTCATTACCGCCTTCGGACGTACCGGGGCCATGCATGGCTCCCGGCTGTGGGGCGTCAAGCCGGACCTGATGTGTACGGCCAAGGCCATCACCAACGGCTATTACCCCTTCGGCGCCGTGATGATTTCCGAAAAAGTCGTCGAAGCTTTCGAATCCAATAACGACGCCATGGGTTCTATCGGTCACGGTTACACCTATTCGGCCCACCCGGTCGGCGCCGCAGCAGCCCTGGCCGCGCTGGCGGAAATCAAGCGCCAGAACCTGCCCGATAACGCCGCCGCAAGGGGAAGCGAGCTTTTGGCCGGTTGCCAGGGCTTGCAGGACAAGCATGAAATCGTCGGCGACGTGCGAGGGCAAGGTTTGATGGTCGCCCTGGAACTTGTTTCGGATCGCGAAACAAAAACCGCCATTTCAAAGCCCGATATCGCAACTGTGTTCGAGACCGCCTACGAGGCCGGCGTGATGGTCAGGGTATCAGGGGCAAATATCATTCTGTCGCCACCGCTGATTTTGACCGCCGCCGACGTAAACCGGATCGTCGAGGCGCTGGACGCCGGTCTTGGCGCAGCCAGTAATTAGAACAGGGAAACGATAAAATAATGTCTGACAAAACCATACTGATCATCGGCACCGCCGACACCAAGGCCGATGAGATGCTGTACATGAAACAATGCCTGTTCGACGGCGGCGCCCATCCCGTTGTAATGGACGTCGGCGTTCTGGGGGACCCGCCGTTCGAGGTCGAATACTCCAAGCACGATGTGGCCAAAGCCGCCGGTTCAACCAATCAGAAAATCATCGACCTGGGTGACGAAAACCACGCCATGGCCAAAACGGCGGAAGGGGCGATGGCCCTGACGGCCCAGCTTTACGAACAGGGCGAAATTCACGGCATCATCGCCCTGGGCGGCACCATGGGCACGGATCTGGCCCTGGACGTCGCCTCTGTCCTTCCATTGGGCGTTCCCAAGGTTCTGCTGTCCACCGTAGCGTTCTCGCCGTTGCTGCCGCCGGACCGCATCGCCCCCGACCTGATCATGATTTTGTGGGCGGGTGGTCTCTACGGCCTGAACAGCATTTGCAAATCGTCCCTCTCGCAGGCTTGCGGGGCGGCGCTGGGCGCGGCAAAGTTGGTGGTTCAGCCGCAAAGGGACCGTCCTGTCATCGGCATGACGTCCCTGGGTTCTTCGTCCCTGAAGTACATGGTTCACCTTAAACCGGAACTTGAAAAGCGGGGTTACGAGGTTTCCGTCTTCCACACCACCGGCATGGGCGGCCGGGCCATGGAGTCGCTGGCCCGGCAAAAGAAGCTGGTGGCCGTGATGGATTTCTCGCTGATCGAGGTCAGCAATCACAATAACGGATCGGTCGTATCGGCCGGTTCCGACCGGTTGGAAGGGGCTGGCCAGGCCGGTGTTCCCCAGATCGTCGCACCCGGCGGCCTGACGCTTATCGATATGCAGACATGGGCGGACGCGCCGGAAAAATACCGGGACAGGGAAATCCATGTGCACAACCGCCTGATCGCCTGCGCCATCATGGAGACGGAGGAAAAGCGCAGCGCCGCGCGCGTAATCACTGAAAAAATGGCCAAAGCCAGCGGGCCAACCACCTTCATCATGCCCCTGAACGGCATCGATGAATGGGACAAAGAAGGCGGACCCTTCCATGATCCTGACGGCCTGGCCGCGTTCGCCGACGAAATCCGCAACAACGTATCGGCCCCGGTCGATCTTGTCGAAATCGACGCCCACATCAATGACCAGGCCTTCGCCGACAAGGCGCTGGAAATACTGGACGGTTGGGTGGCCGACGGAGCCGTCCCGGCGGGAATTCCCGGCAACGGATAAATTTCTTTTACAAAGCCGAAGGACGACTGATTTTGGCCGGTGGAGGCATGCTTCCACCGGCCTTTCAAATATTTGCCATCTCCGTCTTTATTGTATACAGTATTCAATTATAGAGATGAAAACGGTAATTATTACGGCTACATAAGCCGGTCCGATTTTTTGAGGAATTTCGCAATGGCCCTTAAAACCGAGCCCTTTTGGTGGGAAGCGATCGACCGCAAAGGCCTGTCGCAGTCAGAATTCGCAGACGAATACGATGTGGTTGTCGTCGGCGCGGGTTTGACGGGTTCATCGGCGGCCAGAACTTTGGCGAAAAACGGCGCATCGGTTTTGGTGCTGGACGCACAGGACGTCGCTTTTGGCGCCAGCACGCGAAACGGCGGCATGATCGGCGAAGGCCACAGGGTGCCGCTTGCGACCCTGCAAAAAAAATACGGCGAGGAAACGGGGCTCGCCATTTTGAAGGAAATTTATACAGAGCCGCTGGCCTTCGCCAAAAACATGATCGAGGAAGAAAACCTGGATTGCGACTTCCATACCTTCGGCCGGTTTCGCGGCCAGTGGAATCAGGCCCAGTATGACGAAACCGCCCGCTCCCTGGACGATCTTCGCAAGATCGCGCCGCTCAATCTGGAAATGATCCCCCGCGAAAAACAGCGTGATGAAGTCGGCACCGATTTTTACACCGGCGGCCTGCTGCTGCACGACCATGGCGGCCTGCATCCGGGAAAATACACCGCCGCCATCATTCAGGCCGCCCAACGGGCCGGGGCTTCGGCGCAGGGCAATACGGGGGCGACCTTTTGCGGCAATACCCGCGTTACCGGCGTCAGTCAGTCCGGCTCCGGCTTTGAGGTAACCACGGATAAGGGGCAGGTGCGCGCAGGCGCGGTCCTGATGGCGACCAACGGCTACACGACCAGCGATTTTTCCTGGCTGAAGCGGCGCATATTCCCACCCATCGTCTACATGGCGGTGACAGAGGAGTTACCGCCGGAAACCATTGAAGCGATCATGCCGGGCAAACGCATGTGCGTGGAAACCCGCATTCGCCATTGCTACTACCGCCTGTCCCCGGACAGGAAAAGATTGATGCTGGGCGCAAGGGCGAGCCTGACCGCCATCCCCCATGAGACGGCGGCGAAGATTTTGAAGGGTCTGATGGTGGAGATTTTCCCGCAGCTGAAAGATGTTGAAATCACCCACTGCTGGAACGGCCAGACCGGTTTTTCGTTTTCGTTCATGGCCCATCTGGGCCAGCACGACGGCGTCTGGCACGCGTTGGGTTACTCGGGAAGCGGCAACGGCATGGCCCCTTATCTGGGCCACAAGGCGGCGCTGAACATTCTCAGCCTTCCGGGAGCTGAAACCAATTTCACCAAGACAACCCTGGAATCGAAATTCTGGTATCAGGGCTGGCCCTGGTTCCTGCCCATCGCCCAAAAGCTGTACCGCCTGCAGGATTTCAAAGAGAACCTGACCCGCGGCAAATAGCAAAAGGGGGCTGCTATTAGAACTACGTGTTCGGCTCCTCCGGATATGAAAACGCTAGAGAACCCAAATTTTGGGATAATAAATACGGAGCGGTATTAGTTTTCCCCTCCATTATTTTTCGAAAGTTTTCTGCTTACCACCCAAGAGCAGACGTAATTCCGCACCCTTTGAAACGTCGGCGAATAGCCATTAGCGGCTGTTTAGGGAAACCAAATACAAGGCCACTAATCATCAAAAAAATATAAACTCTGGGGCCTATTGTTGGGCAGGTTCTCCGATTCCGTAGGACAAAGATATTTCCCTTAACCTCTTCGAGTTTTGTAACCGCTGAATGCCGTCAGTGAAATATTGCGCTAATTTTTTGGCCTCCTCATTGTTTGGGCTGAAAGCCAAATACAGTGGCACGGCTTTTCCAAAAACGAATGATTTATCGACGACCAAAGTTTCCGGATTGGGGGACAATTTACGAAGGCGTTCCAGCATTTCAAAGTTGTCAATAAAGATATCGATACGGTTTGAAATGATCATTTTGATTATTCGCTCATGCGCCTTGGAACCGCTTATGATAGTCACAAGATTGCCTTTGTTTTGTTCGATATGGCGTTGATATTCCGGGCGCCATCTGGTTCCATTTATCACACCCCAGTTAACCTTCTTCAGGCTTTCAATGCCTGAAAACTTGAAAGGACGATCACGCCGTCGCATTACTCCAATTGTGTATTGAACAATAGGCAGGGTAGTTTGAATCAGACCATTTTTCTTGATAGCGGAATTGGGTAAAAGCAAAAAATCAACCTGTCCGGAATTTAGTTCCACTAGCAATCTTGGTCTGGGAAGTTTTTCCACCTTAATAGAGATGCCGTCTGGTCTACCAATTTCGTCAAGAACATCGACAACGAAGCCTCGCTGTCCGTCGATCTCCTCATCGCACACACTAGGACACAATGATCCATAAAAGCCAAAATTAAGGTATTCTGATCGAGGGTTGGAAATGGGCAGCAGCACTCCACTAGCAAGGACGATGCAAAAAACAGCAAAGTGCGGTATTGAGATCACCATATTCAAGCCTTCACTTTCGATTGGGCGATGGGGAGAACAGCAATCTGAACTAATCTTACTACAAAAAGGAAACCTACGGCCAATTTTCCGGTCTTTTGAGGAAGTAAGCGTTTTATTGAGTAGCGCTTCGGAAAGCCCTACGCTCCTGTCTGCAGGCAGAAATTTTTGCTGAAATTGGTGATCTAGCAATCTCTTGTTTCTGTTGGGAAAAGTCTCTTTTGGGTCATAACCGGTAGTATCACCGGCCTCCTATTAAGGCAGTTCTTGCACACAAAACGGACAGCGCATGGTAGCGCTTCTGGTTTCTGCCCATCGCCCAAAAGCTATACCGCCTGCAGGATTTCAAAGAAAACCCGACCCGCGGTAAATAGCAAAAGGTATCGCTACAAAAGCGACGCATTCGGGTGAAAGTTGTTCACGACATCAGAAGCGGGCAAATGCCGAAACATAATGTCATAATCCCAATACCAATGTAATTTTATGGTATTCTCTTGTTCGCGCACTGCGCAGTCCATGGCGCCCTTTTCAAACCTATTTCTTATTGGAAACCAATGTCCATGACGCTCACCGAAACGGCCATTGAATTTGCGGTGCTAGCACGCTCCAAAACAGAATCACGACGGACCAATCCCACCGGATTCTTGATTGCCGCAATGATGGCTGGCGCCTATGTGGGTGTTGGCATCCTTTTGATATTTAGCGTCGGTCAGAACGTGGATCCATCGGTGCGAAATCTGGTGATGGGATGCAGTTTTGGGATTGCGCTTACCCTCGTTATTTTCGCCGGCTCGGAACTGTTTACCGGCCACGCTATGTTAATGACATTGGGGCTTCTTGTCGGCACAACCTCCGTGCGAGATTTGGGGAGTAGTTGGCTGACGACGTGGTTGGGAAACTTGATCGGATGCATCATCCTTGCCGTGCTCTTCGTCATGGGCGGAGGTGGAAGTATTCTCCAGGAAGGCGCTGATCTGCTCCACGTTATCGCCACCAAGAAAATGACGGGCTCGGCAAGCGAGTTGATCGCACGTGCGATATTGTGTAACTGGCTGGTGTGTCTGGCGATCTGGACTTCGGCAAGAACGAGCAACGACGCAGCAAAATGCATTCTGATCTTCTGGTGTCTGTTCGCGTTTATCGCAGCGGGGTTCGAGCACAGCATCGCCAACATGACCATCTTTGCCGTTGCCCTGTTGTCGGAACATCCCGACACCGTGACCTTTTCGGGAGCGGCGTGGAACCTTCTCTGGGTAACCATCGGCAATGTCATAAGCGGTGCCGGTGTGATGGGGCTCGGTTACTGGTTCGTTAGTGGTCGGCCCCGTCTTGACGCCGAAGGTAATCAGATCCTCGATAAACCTTGAATGTCCGCTTTGAGTCATAACCGGTAGTATCACCGACCTCATATTAAGGCAGTTCTGGCATACGACACGGACATCGCTTGGTGACGCTCTTGTTTCCTGCCCTTCACCCGGAAGTTTTATCGCCTGCAGGACTTCAATGAAAACCTGACGCGGGGCAGATAACAAAAGGTGCTGCTATTAAAGCGACTTGTTCCAGCACTTATTGGGGGCGAGTCTTGTGTTCGCGGGCTGTAACGCGAATAGAACCGTCACAAGTTTGTATAGGCTGCGATAAAAACCGTCACCATCACAATTTCAGCGACCAATGGGACGACAACTTTTTTGTCAAAACCATCAAGCGCTATTCCCAACAGTCGACCGGCGACAACGACGCTCATGGTCATCGCCACAGCCAGGATAAAGGTCGTATTGCCTGTGATAAGTCCAGTGGCCAGCACGACTGAACTACCGATAAACAAGCCACCGAGAAAACCGCGGACCGTGTTGAGGCCAGCCGGCGTCTCCGGTTCGACAGCAAGAATTTCAAAACTTTTCCGGGGCGTGAACATCGTTCTTGTGCCGAGACCGGCCAAAAACAAGCAGCTTAGGCCTACAAGGCCTTGCAATACGGTTTCCATCATACAATCCCCTTTAAGTTTCGATCCTATTTTGAAATGCACATCAACGCACGAACGATTTGGCCCGATGAAGCCATTTTGCCACAAGTGAAACCTGCATTCGACAAAGCTTATCACAAGGGACAAAAGTCCTCTTAGGGCAACGAGACGCCCTTCTTGCAGGCCTGATACGAGGTCCGCTCCGCTCCCTCTGGCCGGACGTTTGAGAGGCATGTACGGGAAAAATTAACAGATCGATTTAAGCTACTCGTAAGGATAGGCAGGTAAACCTCAGGGTCACCATACCATAATGTGGCCCTCGATTCCGGTAGTATTGGATTAGTTAAGGCAGGAACAACTATGAAAAAGAAGTCCCTTTTTTCTCGCATATCAAAATCCTTGCAAGGTGAAGAAAAAACGTCCGAAGAGCTTGATCGTGAACTTGAAGAAGCTCTGGCTTCCATTGACGGCGAGGCGGTGGAAGAAGTGGATGCGGCTGCCGTGATTTCGACACGTATCGGTGAGGCCGGAGGGCCAGTGTTCATTATGTCCCTGCCGCCCCTGTATAAGGCGATCGGCACTAATACCGGGCGCATGGCCGAAAATTTGAAAGAGTCCTGTCATCGTATTTTTCAGCGCGAAGTCAGTCCCGACATCGGTCACGGTGTTTTAGAAGGCGAATTTTTCGTCATGAGCTTTTCCGTAGATATGAAAATTGGCTTTCAACTCGCCGTGAATGTCATCAACGCCGTGGGCACGCACATCCTGTTGGATCGTTTCAAGGCCATGAAGGTGCCGAAATTATTGACCGTCGCCGACGCCAGCGATGTCTTAGGCGAAGATGGAAAGCTAGCCGCAGGCAAGATCATGGGCGCTGTCAAAAACGGTGGCCGCCGTATCGAGGCCAAGGCTTACGATCCCGATGATCCCCAGTGGTATTATACGTTCTGTAACGACAACGCCAATTTGACCGCCGATTTCGGTGAAACCCAAACCCGCGAAGAAAAAATTGCCGATTGGGGAACAACCGAGGAAATAAAATTTGACGATCAGGCATGGACGGCCATTAAAAGTCATGAACGCAATGGCAAAGAATTGATTGAACACGGAAAAGACAGACGCCAGTCAAAGAAAAAAGGCTACGGCGGCAAAGAGCGGCGCACAAGTTGGAGGCCCCGGCGCATGGAAGACAGTATGCGCGTTTAATCAGACGATGTTAGTGAACAAACGGCTAAGCGCGTTAACCTGACACAGACATTCCGCAGTGTTAGCCCCGGTTAGTCGCTGAGACGATTTCCTGCCTGTAACAATATCTGCCCGAAACCCTTGATTTCGTCCTTGATACCAGCCCGTCGCAGGCAACTCCAAAACTGCGCCTGGTTCGAGGTGATAACCGGTTTGCCAGCCGCCTGCTCAATTTCTTCCGCCACCTCGAGTGATCGGATACCACCACAAGACAAGAAAATGGCGTCAGCATCCGGCTGATCGATCACCAGCGCAAACTTTTTCCAGAAGGCCGGCGTCACCTGTCCGAACTCAATGCCCGTCGTCAGGTTGAGGCCCTGAATGTCGAGAACTTCAAACCCCTTCCCAATCAGGAACTCGGCCTCCGCCGTGTTGATTTCGTCGAGATAGGGCGTTCCCACCACTATTTTTTTTGCGCCCAGTTCATTCAGCGCATCGACAACGCCAGTCACGAGACACATCGGTTTCGCCCATGGTGCGCCTTTGCGTATTTCTTCGAAAATTCTCTCTTCACCGATGACGATAGAGCCGCTGGTGCAGCTATAACTTATGACATCCGGTTTCGTGTCTGGCTGAATGCGCGAGGCGGCATCCGCCATATGTTCGATATGACGTGAAAGTGTTTCATTGGTGGTGTAGTCATCTGTTTTAAGGCGTGTGATGTGCACAGCCACGCCTTCCGGCACCATGTCGAAGAAGTCCGCTTCAGCGGCCAGGTCCGTCGACATCAGAATGAAACCCAGTCGCGCCCTGTTGTGCCGACCGGCTCCCAGTTCCGGCTGCCAGTCCTTCGACTTAACCTGCTGTCCTTTTTGAAACATGGCGATTCCTCCTACAGGATAATATCTTCAACCGCCTTCGGGTGATGGGTAATCTGTTCCCAACCGTCCTGTGTCACGATAAAACTATCTCCTACCTGAGCGCGGAACGTATCCGTCGCCACGGAACCATCCACCGCCAGCACCATGCCAGGCTGCAAGACGGTCTTGTCGCCGGTCACCAGTTGCGGATTTTCGAGGAAGCTGAATCCAGTAGCCCTGCCACATCTGAACGGGTAGTCGAAGCCTGCTTCCTGAATCACCTCGGCATAGGCGGCGTGAACGCTTTCCGCCGTAACGCCTGGCCTCAGCGCCGACAGCGCCGCTTGCTGGCTTGCTACGGCGACCTCGTACAGTTCAACCTGTTTCGGGTCCGTGATCTTGCCAATCCAGAAGGTGCGGTCGAAGCCCAGTTTGAAACGGTGGAAATTGGTCATGCCGCAAAAGCAAAGGAATACCGGTTCACCGCGCCGCATGACGCGGGTTGAGGCGCGGTGGTGGGTTTTGATAATTTCTTTACCTGACGCCATGATCTGCAGGAAATGGATATTCGGCGACATGTCGGCATTGTCATAGTGCTCTTCAAGAAGTTCAGCCGCTTTGCGGGTACCAGCCTGCGAAGTGGCGATAGCAACTTCAAACTCGGGCACCCCGTCGGCGATGACCTCTCGCCCAGCGGTCATCATTGCACCTGCCACCTCGCCAGCATGTCGGGCCAGTTGTAGCTCCTGGTGGGACTTGATCATCCGCATATCGGACAGTATCGGCGTGATATCGCTGAGCCTGTCCCGCCCGACAAGTTCATCAACATAGGCACGAACCATGGGAGGCATCAGATCCAAATCAATGCCCACCTTCGCGGCCCCAGCCACCGCCTGCGGCAACTCCTCACGCCATTCGTTGCCCGCCCCGTCATTCCAGGCTGCGATACTGTCCACCTTAGCCGCAGCACGCGCTGTAACCACGTCAATGGTCGGCGTGATCAGCAATGATTTCCCGTCACGCGGCACAACCAGAATAGTGGGTCGACCGAACTCCATGTGAAGGTAATCGAAATACCCAGTCAGGTAATAAACGGAATCATCGTCGGAAATAATAGCCAAGTCGATACCCGCCTCGCCCATGCGCCTGCGCAACTCGCTAATTCTCGCTTCAAACATTCAAGTCCCTCACCACAAAGTTTAGGAGTCATATCAAACGTGGTTCAAGCATAGGGGGGAAGGATAAAAGATTGAATGTGATTCCCTACTTTGATTTCTGCGAATGGTCAAAACCGGTCGTATCACCGTCCCCCCAATTTGGCGGCTCGAACACACTGAACGGACAGCGCATAGTGGCGCCCGCTGGTTCCCAACTTGACTAAAATCATTTTCGATATCCCCCAATAGTATAACATTGCATGCTACGGGAGAGCGTTTTCATCGATTTGGAAATGGCTATTTCTTGAGAGTGATCCGGCTTACCTACTTTTTTCCAACGCATCGAAGAGTGCTGATTATAGGGAGAAGTTATGGTTCCACTGACCCCGCTAACACATCGATCGTCATTGACCGGACCTATCCTCGGAATCATGCTGATTTCCATCATTCTTTATGTTTTTTCCATCGGCATGGCTATTCGCAACGACTACCTTCGCACCCTCGACGAAAGCGAGCGTAAGGTAGCCGATTATGCAAGAACTCTGTCCGAACACGCCGCCCGCAGTTTCGAGGCCGCTGATCTTACCGTTCGGCAAGTCGTATATGCGTCGAACCTGCCCTCGTCGATCGAAGAAGTGAAAAGTTCGAAATTTTACGACTACATGGTGAAGCTGGACGAGACTATTCCGCAAATTCGTTCCCTTATTATCATGGACGAAACGGGAATTATCATTAACTCCAACATATTGAAGGGAGTCGGAAGAGACGCTCACGATCGCAAGTATTTCAGTTTCCATCTTGGCGCAGATGACAGAGGTCTATACTTCGGTAAACTAAAAAAGGGCCGGGTTACCAATCGCTGGTTCATACCGATTTCACGAGCCATCAGAAGTTCCGAGGGCAACCTACGTGGTGTTGTTACAGCGATATTGACGCAGGAATATTTCAAATCCTTCTATAATTCAGGGGAAAAAAACCACGGCGTTTCGGCGGCTCTGGTGACGCCGACGGGAACGGTATTCACCTCGTCGGATAGTTTCGGAAATTTCGGCGCCGATGCGGTCGGCGAACAGGTCATGGAAACGTCGATGTTCACATCCGGCAGTTTGGCGAAAAATGCTTTAGGGCCCGTTTTTAAGGACGGCAGTGACAGCATTTCTTCTTTCCTGACCATCCAAGGCTTCCCGCTCATCATTGGGACCAGCATTAACCGGGACAGCGCTTTTTTCGAGTTTAACGAACGGATGTACTGGTTGCTGTTAATTGGATTAGGCGGGGTTTTAGTGATCGTCTTGGTGATGGCACGTCTAATCCAGGCAACGTCAAAAAAGGACATAGCAGAGAAGGAACTTCGCCTGGAATTGTCCGAACATCAGAAGACAGGAAAGGCACTGAATGAAAGCGAGGAACGTTTTCGCGATATTGCCCAAAGCACGGCTGATTGGATCTGGGAGGTAAATGAAGACGCTGTCTATACATTCGCAAGTTCCAATGTAGGTAACGTACTTGGCTATGAAACTGAAGAAGTCTTGGGAAAGACACCTTTTGATCTCATGCCTTCTGAAGAGGCCAAAAAAGTGAGGGCGGAATTCCAAAAAATCGTCGAAAAAAAGGAACCTTTCAGCGGACTCGAGAACACAAACCTCCACCGAGATGGCCATTTGGTAGTTCTTGAAACCGCCGGTGTTCCTATATTCTCGCCGACTGGTGAGTTCCGTGGCTACCGTGGCTGTGACCGTGACATAACAGAACGAAAGCAGGCTGAAGACCAAATCAGAATTGCCAAGGAAGAAGCAGAAAAAGCCAATAATGCCAAGACAGAGTTTCTCTCAAACATGAGCCATGAACTGCGGACGCCGTTGAACTCCATCATTGGTTTCTCTCAAATGCTGGAAGCAGAGACGTTTGGACCTCTTGGAAAACCTGAGAATAAGGAATATGTCGAGTTCATTCATAACTCGGGAAGGCATCTTCATAGGATCATTGGAGACATTCTTGATCTGTCGAAAATTGAAGCAGGTGAATATGACCTTTTTGAAGAAAAAATCGAGTTGAGTGAAATGATTGATGAGGCTCACGGTATGATTTCTGGCCGTGCCTCTGGAAAGCAATTGGCATTTCCTGCCGACGTACCACGTAATCTCCCCTTGCTAAAGGCTGACAGACTTAAAGTTCTTCAAATTCTTCTTAACCTTCTTTCTAATTCCATTAAGTTCACACCTGAGAGCGGAGTAGTAGGAATAGAAGTCTCGACTAAAGAGAAAAATTCCATACAGATAATTGTAAAAGATACGGGACGGGGCATTAAACCTGAGGACATGGAGAGGATCAAAAAACCGTTTGTTCAGGCTGGAAACACGTACACCAGATCGTACGAGGGATCAGGTCTAGGTTTAGCTTTGGTTCATTCTTTGATGTCTTTGCACGATGGAAGTGTCAAAATTGAAAGTAAACTAGATGAAGGAACAACTGTCATACTAACTTTTCCGCCAGAACGGACTTTGGCAAGGTAAGCGAAACGAACTAATGCCTCAAACTATTCTCATCGTGGAAGACAATGAATTGAACATGAGGATGTTTAACGACTTTCTTCAGGTGAAGGGGTACGAGACGATTACATCGGTGGATGGTAGCGATTGCCTAGAAATTGCCAGAAATAAGAAACCCGATCTGATCATTATGGATATCCAACTGCCGGGGCGATCTGGTCTTGAGATAACAAAAGACTTGAAGGTTGATGTTGACCTCAAACATATCCCGGTTGTTGCCGTAACGGCATTTGCCATGATGGGAAACAAGGAAAAGTATTTGGAGTCCGGTTTTGACGAGTTTGTAGTCAAACCGGTTCCTATTTCGATTTTGTTGGAAATCGTGGAGAGACTCCTATTGCAACAATCGTCTGCATGACCGCTTTTGGTCATCTTGAGACGACCTAGTCTCCAGCCCTAAAAAAGACCTGTTACTAGGCTGAAAGCCATAAACGGTATCTCAGCGGTTCCCTATTGGTAAAATATGCTTTGGCAAAAAAATGGGCCCGGGAGGCACTCCGGACCCAGTTTCTCTTTTCGTTTTCTAGGTTGAACGTTACATGCTGGTCAGATAACGGTCTGTTTCCACGGGCGTGACCTGGCTGGCGAAGAACTCCAGCTCGCGTTCCGCCTGCTGGATCATGATGTTCAGGCCGTCTTCGCCGTAAACGTTGCTCATGAATTCCGATTCCTTGGCCAGATCGATTGCCGTCTGCAGATCCGTCGGGATCGGCTCTGCGTCTTCGGATTCATAGGCGTTGCCTTCGGTCTTGGCGCTTGGGGTCCAGCCTTGTTCGATCCCGTCCAGACCGGCCGCGATTTCGCATGCCAGCAAGTAATAGGGATTGCAATCGGCGGAACCGTCACGTTTTTCGACGCGAACGGCGGAATCATTGCCTTCGATTACACGCAAGCCAACCGTGCGGTTGTCGCCGCCCCAGGAATTGTTGATGGGGCAGAAGGTATAAGGCTGACGCCGGCGATAGGCATTTGGCGTGGTGGCCGAAGCCAGGGACATTTCAGCCATGCGTTTTTGAAGGCCCGCCAGATAGTTCAGGCCCAGATCATTGATCTTGCCTCCGTCTGAGAACGCATTCTGGCCGTCCTTCCAAAGGGAGTGATGGACGTGGAAGCCACTGCCGGATTCCTCGAAAAACGGTTTGGACATGAAAGTCGCCATGTAATTTTGCGAGACCGCCAGTTCCTTCACCAAGGAGCGGAAGGCGACGGCGCGATCAGCAGATTCGAGCGCTTCCCCATACCTGATGTTCACTTCCACTTGCCCGGCGGCGTATTCCGGATTGGATTGTTCGATGGGAATGCCGACTTCATTCAAGAAACGGCGAATGGGCCCTAAAACGTGCTCTAGTTCGGCCGCCCGCGAAAGGCCGTAAACCTGAATACCCCTGTCCCGGGGTTTCAGGGTTTCCGGATCCAGAAGATAGAATTCCAGCTCGGCGCCGACCTTTACCTCGTATCCCATGTCCTTGGCGCGATCCAGGACTCTGACCAGGGAGTTGCGAGGATCGATGGGAACCGGCTTGTGATCCGTCCCTACAAAGTGGCCAAAACACACTGCCACGCCCTCTTCCCACGGCACGGCGTATGCCTCGCCACTGGGCATAAGGTGCATGTCGGGATAACCGTTATCAAAATTGACGTAAGGGGTATCCCAGACATCACAGTTCATATCGATGGCGAGCGTGGCGATAGACATGGCGCTACCGCTTTCACATATCGTTGGCCAGTGACTGGCGGGGATACGTTTGCCGCGCATTATCCCGTTAGCGTCCCCTGCGCCCAGAGCAATTGTATGGATTCCTTCCGGCAGCTTTATGCTGGCACCACTCATTTTCTAACCTCCTGTAACTACATATTTGACGATTTATTTCGCCTTATTGCTTTGGTGTTAAAAGACTTTACACTTTTGAGAAATGCTAATCCCCAAAAAAATTGAGGATTAGCATTCTACTCTTTGCTTTTGGCTGCTCCCTTCGATTACCAACCGAAAGGCTTGTCGATACCGGCCATCTTGACACCGGTAAAGGCCGAGGCCTCCAGCGAAAGGGCGCGCATGTCTTCGGGCTCCAGATTATGGACCGAGGACTTACCGCAGGACTTCGCCAATGCCGTAATCTCCATGGTCATGGCCGTCAGATAGCGGGCGATGCGTTCAGCGCCGGCGGCGACATCCATGCGTTCTTCAAGTTCGGGTTCCTGGGTCGCCACGCCAACCGGGCACAGGCCGGTATGGCAATGGTGACAGGCACCGGGGGACGTACCCAACCGCTCGTAATCTTCCAGATAGCAAGGCGAATTACAGCCCAGCGAAATCATCGCGCCGTTACCGATCATGACGGCGTCAGCACCCAGGGCCAGACATTTCGCGGCATCGACGCCGGAGCGAATTCCGCCTGCCGCAACCAGCGAGACCTTACCGGTCATACCGCATTCATCCAGTGCTTCGCGGGCGGCGGCAATCGCGGTAATCGTCGGGATACCGGTGTGATTGAGCATCAGTTCCGGCGAAGCGCCGGTTCCGCCTTCTGCGCCGTCAACGACGACGACATCAACGCCCGCCTTGGCGGCGACCGCGACATCGAAGCGCGGACGCGTCGCGCCCATCTTCAGGAAGATCGGAACCTGGTAATTGGTGGCGATGCGAAGTTCTTCAACCTTCACCGCCAGATCGTCGGCACCCAGGAAATCAGGATGACGGATGGTCGAGCGCTGGTCGACTCCTTCGGGAAGGGTGCGCATATCGGAAATACGCTTGGAAACCTTCATACCCAAAAGCAATCCGCCGGTTCCGGGCTTGGCTCCTTGGCCTACCACCAGTTCAAGTCCGTCGGCGCGGCGCAGGTGATCAAGGTCCAGTCCGTAGCGGGCAGGTGACATCTGATACACCAACTGACGGGAAGCTGCGCGTTCTTCTTCCAGCATGCCGCCCTCACCGGTGCAGGTCATGGTGCCGACTTTCGAGGCGCCGTGTCCCAGCGCTTCCTTGGCATTTGCCGACAACGCCCCGAAGGACATGGAGGCGATGTAGATGGGAATCTTAAGTTCCAGCGGTTTTTCGACCAGTTCGCTTCCGCCGCCCAGGACAGTCGTGGTGTCGCAGCTTTCGCGGTAACCTTCCAGGGGCAACCGGGTCATGGTCGCCGGTACAAACGTCAGGTCGTCAAAGGTCGGCAGGCGCTTGTTGAACGTGTTGTAGCCGCGAACCTGATAGCGGCCCAACTGAGACAGGGCGTGGACCTCTGCCAAAGCATCGGGTGTCCATCGCGTCGACCCGCCTTCGTCATACGACGCCGGGTTACCGGCGGGGCGTCCTTCAATAGCGCCACCGCCGAATGCAATGGATTCTTCGGATGCTTCTTCAAAAGGATATTCATATGGTTTGCTTAGATCATGAGCCATGCTTTTGCATCCCTACTTTCAAAATACCAAAGGCGCTGACCGGCGACTATTTTGCGCCAGTTGCGCGAAGAGTCGACCAGGCCATACGGTTCGAGAATGGCGTCAACTTCCGCGACCTCTTCGGCCGTGGGCTCGCTGACGACGGTGTCCACCCCGAAGCTGTCGATATCGCCGGCCACCCAGACTTCGCCTTCCCAGAGGGCGTCGGCGGTGGAATCTCCGGCGCCGTTAAGCGCGATTATTTTTCCCGAGTGGGCCATAAAGCCGGACTGGTATCCCAGCTTGCCCTCAACAATAATATTGCCGCCTTTCATGGCGACTCCGGCGCGCGGTCCGCTGTCGCCCTTGACGTGGATCGTGCCGCCCAACATGGCCGCGCCTACTGACATTCCGGCATAACCGTTGATGGTGATATGGCCTGACGCCATAGCTTCGCCCGTACCCCAGCCGGAATTGCGTTCGATTTCAATCGTCGCGCCGTTGTTAAGGCCGCCGCAGTAATAGCCGACGGATCCCTCAAACTTGATATCCAGTCCGTCAGGCAAACCGATGCCAAGATTGTGACGAGACTTGGTATTACTAACGACGATGGAATTGCCCTTGGCCGCTTCGGCCTGGATTTCCTGGTTGATTTCGCGAATATGGCGATCGCCAACATCTATGATCACTTCGCTCATGCAGCGATCCTCCCGTTTCCAACGCCCCAAATCGCCGTTTGGCTGGGACCATCGTAATTAATCAAATCCACTTCATCGGGGAATACGAGCCGCACGGATTGCTCTTCTGTGGCGGCGGCGAATTCATTCCCTTCGTTCACGACAACCAAGGGCTTCATGGCGTAACGATCCTTGCTGAAACCGATTTTATCGGGCCGTGCGATCATATAGGTGAAGACGCCGTCGATATCGGAGATGGATTTCGTCAGGGCCTCCTGCATGGTCAGCCCTTTCTTCATCTGGTCCGAAACCCAGACGGCGATCAGCTCGCTGTCGTTATAGGTCAAGAAGCGATAATTCTGGCGTTCCAGACGATCACGCCAGGTGTAGTAATCGGTGATCTGACCGTTGTGGACGATCGCGACATCAGGAAACTTGCGCGCCCAGAATGGATGCGAGGCGTTGGGCAAAACATCCGATTCCGTGGCCAGTCGGGCGTGGCCCAAGCCGTGGGTTCCGATCATTTCGCTTACACGATGCTTTTCATCCACTTCCTTGGCGCCGCCGACATCCTTGATGATCTCCAGCGAACGGCCAAGGGACTGGACTTCAATTCGATGGGAAATGGTGTCCACCTGGTCCGTCCACCGGGAGATATCATCGGGATCTTTGATGACCATGCGCACCGTGTAGTGCTTGTCGTTGGTCTGATCCCAAACCGGATCTTCCAGAAAGTCGGATCCGTTTTCGCGGTTGATTTCGAGAAAATCCTCAAGATCCCTGGACAAGGAATCGCGTTCGAAGCCCATGGCGCGGATAATATATCCACTCTCGCGGGGCTCGCCGTAAATCGCAAAACCCGTACTGTCCGCACCGCGATGGCGCTGTGCGTCCATCAGGGTAACGAGGTCCAGCCCCACCCGTCCTGGCGCACTTAGAATTCTACCTGCAATACCACACATAATTGCTATGTCCCATCTTTGTATACAGTATACAATACATAAATTATTACTACACCGGACCACTAATTCGCGCAAGCGCTAATTGCCCGGAAAGGCTGTCCGGAAACCATGGTTTCCGGTTCGTGCGGGCGCCTACCCGCCTTCGTTTCGCAAGTTCGAAATGCCAATCAACCAAGCCATGACTACCTCATTGGTTCCGGGTTGGTGGCGATAATTCCGTTGGGCCTGAATATCAGGAAAAAGACCAGGATCAACAGAACGGCGGCGTCGCGGAAAACGACTAATTCATCAGGCAATACGTTGAGCAACGTCGCCTCCAGTGCGCCGAGGAAAAAGCCCCCGTAAAGAGCTCCTTTCGGATTGGACAAGCCTCCGATAATGGCGGCGATCAACGCCTTGATCATCGGGGTCAGTCCCAACATCGGGAACACAGCGCCGCGCTGGGAAATCCACAGCAGCGCCGCGATACCGGCCAGAATTCCCGACAGGAAAAACGCAAGGGCGATCACCTGGTTGGCGCGGATTCCCATCACGCGGGCGACATCGAAATCGGCCGCCGAAGCGCGAAGCGAAATCCCTAAGCGGGACCTGGTCAGGAAATAATTCAACAGTGCCAACGATGCGATGGCGACGAAGATCGTAAATATTTGCGCCCGGCCGATGAAGACGTCACCGAAGGTGATGTAGCCCGAAAGAATTTCAGGAATCGGAATGGGTTTGGAGCGCGGGCTGATGGCGACCTGGAAAATGACGTGCAGCGCGCCGGAAATTGCAAACGAAGTGATCAGCAGCGTCATCGGGCTTTGGTTTCGTAGCGGCCGGAACGCTATTCGTTCCATGGCGACCGCGCAAAGCCCTGCAAAAACGATGGATAGCAGTACGGCGATCCAGAATGGAACGCCCCACAATGTCTGGAATAGCAGGGAATAGCCGAACAGGGTCATTAGATCGCCGTGGGCGAAGTTCAGAAAACCCAACTGTCCGAAAACAACGACCAGCCCAAGGGCAAGCAAGGCGTAGATGCTGCCGAGGCTTAGGACAGAAACAATATATTGGATGAATTCTTCCATTGGTTCCCCGTGTACTTCTTATCCCAACGAGCCCAGATAACTGTCCTGGATCTCAGGGTTATCGGCGAGTTCGGCCGCCGGGCCCGATTTGACAATCAAGCCCAGTTCCATGACATAGGCGCGGTCGGCCACCGCCAGACTCTTTTTGACGTTTTGTTCAACCAGCAGGATCGTCACGCCTGCTTCTTTCAATTCGCGAATAATATCGAAGACGACGGAAACGATTTTCGGCGCAAGGCCCAAAGAAGGCTCATCCAGAATAAGGAAATTGGGGTTCACCATAAGGGCGCGGGCGATGGCCAGCATTTGCTGTTCGCCGCCGGACAAGACGCCTGCGTCCTGGTCGCGCCTTTCGCGCAGGACGGGAAACCGGTCCATCACTTCCTGGATGCGTTTATCCATCTCATTCTTGCCAAGGGTAATGCCGCCGGCCTTCAGGTTTTCCAGAACCGAAAGCGAGCTAAAGACACGGCGCCCCTCGGGCGCATATCCCATGCCCAGACCGATCCGGTTTTCCACCGAGACCTGTGACAGGCAATCGCCGTTTAATTTAATTTCGCCGCTAGCCAGGGGAACCAGCCCCATAAGCGCATTCAGCGTCGTCGACTTACCGGCTCCGTTGGCGCCGATGATCGTGACGAGTTCGCCTTGTGCGACGTCAAAGGATATTCCCTTTACCGCGGCGACGAGCCCATATGAAACGTGGATATCCTGGACGTTGAGCATTGGAAACTAACTATGAATCAGAGTACGAAAAAGAAATTGCTAAACCAATTTCAAGAGGCCGCCGAAGGATTGCCCCCCTGGCGGCCCCTTGATCTAAGTTGGTTACATTCTGGTAGCCGGAATTTCCGAAGGATCGAGCTTGATCGATTTTACGTAGTGTCCTTCGCCGCCTCTGATCTGCATGATATGCACCGGCAGATTAGGCGCCTTGCCGACACCCTTGAAGGTCACCGCACCGATTTCGGTTTCCACGTTTTCCAACTGACCGAAGGCATCGCGCAGTGCTTTTGGTTCGATAGAACCGGCCGCCTTCGCAGCAGCTTCAACCATACGCATGGCGGAATAACCGACCATGGCAGGATAGAACGCATCAGCATTGCCGTACTTGGCTTCGTACGCCTTGACGAACGCGCCAGCCGAAGCACTGGCCGAAGGGGCCGCCATGGTCACGTAGTAGACGCCTTCGACAACCTTGCCCAGACCCTTGACGGAGGGTTGGTCCAGAACATCGGGGCCAAGATAGGCGGACTTGATGCCTGCGGCACGAAGCTGGTTGATGAAGATCGGGAAGTCATTGTCGAACGGCATCGGGACGATGACATCCGGCTCTTCCGGCAACGCCTTGATGGCGGATACGACTTTGGAGAATTCCTGCTGGTCATAGGCAAAAGAGGAACTGCCGATTACTTTGCCGCCCATTTTCTCAAACAGGTCTTTGAAGTATACGGGCAGGAATTCGGTGTACGGATCGAAGTCCGAAGTGACGATGTAAGCGGTTTTGGCTTTCAGATCGTTGGTGGCGAATTTGGCGTAGACACCGCCCATGTGCGCATCAGACATCATGACCAGATAGCTGCCTTCACCGGCGCGGGCCGGAATGGTCGGCTGCGAGGCGATGGTATGCATAATCAACAGGTTTTTCTTGGCGACGATAGCGCCCGAAGAAATGGCCTGGGGCGATAAGGCGCTGGAAATGAACATGTTCAGTTTTTCGTTCCTGACCATTTCCGTTCCGGCAACGGCTGCTTTCTGCGGATCGGAAGCATCATCGCGTTCGATCAGCTTGATGGGGTACTTGCCCAGCAGTCCGCCGTTCTTGTTGGCTTCTTCGACATACATGTTGACGCCCTGCATGAACGGTGCGTCATAAGCAGCCATGAAGTCAGTGTGAGCGTTGACCGCGCCAATGACAAAGTCTTCGGACTGCGCCGGGGCGGCCATAAGGCCAACGGAACCGGCAACCGCCAAGCCCGCCATAAGTAATTGTTTAAACTTCATAATGTTTCTCCCTGTTTGGTTACTGCAAGATAAGGTCTTCTAAGTATCGTCTTCAGCTTCTTCTCCGACGTAGGCTTCAATGACATCGGGGTCGTTGACAATTTCATCAGGCAAACCTTCGGCGATGAGCTGCCCTTTGTTCAAAACGTAGATTCTGTCGCTTAGCTCCATAACCATTTTCAGATCATGTTCCACAAGCAAAATACCGACGCCGAAATCGGCGACAATTTTGCGAAGCGGTTCTTTGAGCGCCTCGGTTTCGGCGGCGTTCATTCCGGCCGCCGGCTCATCCAGCAAAAGGAATTTCGGCTCCAAAGCCAGGGCGCGGGCGATTTCCAGTTTACGTTGATCGCCGTAGGCCAGGTTGCTGGAGATGATGCTGGCTTTGTCTTCCAGGTGAAGGAAGGAAAGCCAGCCATAGGCCTTTTCTTCGGCTTCAAGTTTTGAAAGCCCCGGCGTGCGCACGGTGACCGCGGAAATGACATTCTCAAGCACGGTAAGCGAAGAGAACAGACGAATGTTCTGGAATGTCCGTCCCAATCCTTCGCGGGCCAGTTTGACGGCGCTCCATTCCGTTCCATCCTCATTATTGATGGTGATGGTGCCGCTGGAAGCAAACAGCGATCCCGTCAGGACGTTGATGAACGTCGACTTTCCAGCGCCGTTTGGTCCGATCAATCCGATAATTTCACCGGCATGGACCCGAACGCTGACTTCTCGAAGGGCGATCAAGCCGCGATAGGATTTGGACAGCCGGTCGGTTTCCAGCAAACTGTCTTTGGGAACCTGATACGAGGGTAGCGCTGCTGCGGTTTGCGCATTTCCATTTGAATCTGAATTCCTTCTGAAAAACGTCGCCAATTCCCGGTAACCCAAAACCCCTTCAGGGCGTAAGTAAAGAACCAGCAGGATCATAATGGAAAAGGATATCGCCGTAAGGCCAAACACCAGGGGGAATTCAAACCCGAGCCCGGTATCCATCCCGGCGTATTCTCCCAGATGCTCTTCGGTTTTGCGGAATACTTCTTCCGCGATCGTGATGACAATGGCGCCGACCACGCAGCCGCTTACGGATCTGTATCCGCCCAGGATAATCATCACCACCAGGGCAAAGGTCTTTTGCAAATAAAATCCGTTTGGCGAAATAACGCCGGTCACATGTCCAAAAATCGCCCCGGCCATGCCGACGATACCGGCGCTGACGATCCAGAATATCAGGATATTGCTTTGCGGCTCGATGCCGATTGAACGCGAAGCATGTTCTTCGTCGCGGGTAGCCTCAAGGTTTCTGGCGAAGCGGGTGCTCTTCATATAGAACGCAGCGGCGATGGCGACCGCGACGGCGCCCAAAACAAGCGGCCATGTCGTTTGATCGGTCGGAATTCCGTAGAGTGACTGTTTGCCGTTGGTCAGCGGTTTGGCGCCGATGAAAAACAAATAGGCGATGACGACAAATCCAAAGCTGGCGATAACGGCGGATGTATCGCGCAGGCGCATCATAACGATGCCGGTAACCACCCCGATAAGCATGCAGACGACAATCGCCACCGGGATCGCCGACAACAATGACCATTCGGCCTCCTGGATGAACAGCGGCATATCAGCCAGAAGAAAAGACTTCATCGCCGAAGGAATGGTGAACCAGGCCGCAACGTAAGCGCCGACGCCAAAAAAGGCCACGTGTCCCAGCGACAGGATACCGCTGGTGCCGCAAAACAGTCCCAGGCCCGTTGCGGCGATAATGTTAACGCAACCAAGAATCAAAAGTTCAGGACCGGCGATCCCAGTCACGGAAGCCAGTAAAACAACCACGACTATCGGCGGCAGCAAAAAGGAGAACGACAGCAGGCAATCTTTCGTGCGCTGGTCGAATTTGAAGAAACTGACGTTGGTATTTTCGGACAAGCCCCTACCCCCCATTTCCGGTAAATGGGTTTGCCGACCAACCATTCGTGCCAAAATTACAGAACCGGCGATCCGGTCCATACGCAACGTAACACTTCCCTATCATCAGCCTATTTGATGATTCTCGCATCAAACTCAATTTGTAAGCCACCCGTCTGTTTTTTTGTTTTGTATACAGTATGCAAAATTATCAACGGCAATGCGCATAGAAGTCAAGACATCAATTATTGAAGGGTCTTTCGCCCTCTTGATTTCAAGGCCTGCCTGAAAGCTGCGATAAGGCTTCTATACCGGCCCTGTTTCGTAGCAAAATTATATACCCCTGCTTAAAGACGGAGCATTCGCAACGCCTTAGCTAGCCAAAACGTCGAAACGATCAGTCTTCGAAAATATTCCCCATGCTTTCCGACGCCTTGCGTTTCCACTTGGCGGCAAGACTGAGAGAAATCCCGTATTTAGTCGCCAGGTCGGCCAGCGAGGCATCTCCCTGAAGCGCCTCCAGCGCGACTTTCATTTTGAATTCCGGCGAATAACCGTCTTCATGCGCCGCCGAACCATCTCCACCACTTAAGGAGGCGTCGGTATCGATAATGGCGTCGATTTCAATTTCGATCATCATGCCCGGCGTGGTCAGCCCGGCCTCGTAACCGGAAGTCACCGGCTCGATACCCTTGAAAAGTTCTCCATGGGCTTTGACGAAACCACCGATTTCGCGCATGTCGGACACAAAGGCCCGCGTCCTGATGACATGGCTCATTTCAGCGCCGACGGCGTTCAGGGCTTCTTCCATCTTGCCGAATATGTATATGGATTGCTCATACGTATCGTATGGCGCATATAGGTTGCCATCGCTTTGCATGGACGTGGTCCCAGCCACGCAAACAAAGGGCCCAACCCTCTTAGCCCGCGAGTACGCGGCCACTTCTTCCAGGCGACCGCCTCCTGATGCTTTCATTTTTTTCATGCATACTGTATACATTATCCAGGTAACGGGGAAAAGCATGAAGTTTAAGAAGGTATCAAACGTCCAACCAAGACTTGCTGACGGCGTCTATCAGCAAATCCTGTCAGCCATCGTAAACGGGGACATCAAGCAGGGTGAGCGACTGATCCAGGAACAGATCGCCGAAGCGATTAATGTCAGCCGAACGCCGGTCCGCGAGGCCCTGCTTAGGCTCGAACAGGAAGGCATTCTGGTGCAGGTCGGGCGCAAGGGGTTCTCCATCAGGGAGATGTCCGAACAGGAAATCATCGAGACCTACGGGGTGCGCGAAGCCATCGAAGGCTACGCGGCCTATGCCGTCGCCGCCGATCGAACACCTGAAAAATTGGCGAACATCAAGCGCGCCATTGACGCGGAACAGAATTCCGGCGAACGCAGCCTGGAAGAAGATTTCGCGATCAACCGCAGCATTCATCGCACCATTGTCGAGCAGACCGGCAACAAGTTCCTGTTGGAGATGTTCGATAATATCTGGTACCGCGGGCTTTCCCTTTGGATGTTCGCTGCCACGCGCGGCGGCAAGACGACGCCGGATCCGACCTCGCATCTGAAACTGTTCGATATCATCGCCAATGAATCGCCCGAGGCGGCGCACATGGGCATGATCTCGCACGTTCGTGAAGGACGGGAGCTCCATATCTCTCAAAAATAATACGGTCCGCTGACCGTCAAATTTGATCGTGAACTGTTGATAGGGTTTTGGCATGCAAAAATCTCTGAATATCGACCCCGAAAAATGTACCGGCTGCCGCCAGTGCGAACTGGCTTGTTCGTTCGAAGCGAGCCAGACTTTTAATTTGTCGCGCTCTCGCATCAAGATTTTCGATCTTCACGCACAAGGGCTTTATGTGCCTTACACCTGCACCCAGTGTGCGGACGCCTGGTGCCTGAACGCTTGCCCGGTGGACGCCATTTCCACGAACGCTGTGACGGGGGCTAAAGATGTCGATTTAGGAACATGCGTCGGCTGCAAGGTCTGCACCCTGGCCTGCCCCTTCGGCACCGTGAATTATGTTTCGGCCACGGGCAAGGTCGCCAAGTGCGACTTGTGCGGCGGCGACCCGGCCTGCGTCAAGGCCTGCCCGACGGCGGCCATCACCTTTATCGATGCGGACGGAACCGGATTTCCAAAAATGCAGAAATGGGCGGAAAAAACAGCCGCCGGTCTCGTGGCGCAAGCCTAAACAAAAACAGGGAGACTTTTATTATGGCTTGGAGCAAGAAAGTTTTGCGGGTCAACCTGAGCGAAGGCACCTGCGCCGCCGAACCGTTGAACATGGAGTGGACGGAAAAATACCTCGGCCAGCGGGGCCTGGGCACCAAATATTTGTGCGAGGAAATCGACCCCAAGGTCGACCCCCTGTCGCCCGACAACAAAATGATTTTCATCACCGGCCCGCTTACGGGAACGGCCGCTTCGACCAGCGCGCGCTATTCGGTGATCACCAAGGGGCCGCTGACCGGGGCCATTGCGTGCTCCAATTCCGGCGGCCTGCTGGGCGCGGAACTGCGCATGGCCGGCTGGGACATGATCATCTTTGAGGGGCGCGCCAAAAAACCGGTGTACCTGACGATCAACGACGACGTGGCCGAACTGCATGAAGCCGAAGATTTCATCTGGGGCAAGACGGTTTGGGAAACCGAAGACCTGATCAGGCAGAAACATGGCGATGATCAGATGCGCGTGGCCGCTATCGGCGGGGCCGGTGAAAAAGGCGTTCTGTATGCCGCCATCGTCAACGACCGCCACCGGGCGGCGGGGCGTTCCGGCGTTGGCGCGGTGATGGGATCGAAAAACCTGAAAGCCGTGGCGGTTCGTGGGAGCAAAGGTGTATCGGTCAAGGACCCGGCCCGCTTCATGGAAGCCACGACCACCGCCAAGGCGGTACTGGCGGAAAATCCCGTAACCGGCGAAGGCCTGCCCGCTTTCGGAACGCAAGTTTTGATGAACGTGATCAACGAGTCCGGGGCTTTACCGACCCGCAACGCCCGCGATGTCCAGTTCGAAGGCGCCGGCGACATTTCCGCCGAAGCCATGGTGGCGAAACGTCCCAGCGACAATCAGGCCAACTTGGTGCGCAACAACGCCTGCTTCGCCTGCACCATCGCCTGCGGCCGTATCTCGCAGCTGGACCGTACCCACGCCATCATCAAGAACCGCCCGGAATACTGGGGCGCGTCGGGCGGGCTGGAATACGAAAACGCCTGGAGCCTGGGCGCGGCCAACGGCGTCGATGACCTGGAAGCCATCACCTTCATCAACTTCCTGTGCAACGAGCATGGGCTGGACCCGATTTCGCTGGGCGCGACCTTGTCCGCGGCGATGGAGCTTTATGAAATCGGCGCCATCAACAAGAAGGATACCGGTGGTATCGAGCTGACGTTCGGCAATACGGAAGCCCTGGTGCAACTATCCGAAATGACCGCCAAGGGCGAAGGCTTCGGCAAGGACATCGGTTTGGGCTCCAAGCGTTTTTGCGAAAAATACGCCTATCCGGAACTTTCCATGACGGTGAAGGGACAGGAATTTCCGGCCTACGATCCGCGCGGCGTGCAGGGCATGGGCCTGACCTATGCGACGTCGAACCGCGGCGCCTGCCACCTGCGCAGCTACACGGTGGCCTCGGAAATCATGGGCATTCCGGTCAAGACCGACCCTCACGTTACGGAGGGCAAGGCGGAACTGGTGATGGCCTTCCAGAACGCCACCGCCGCCTTTGACTCAGCCGGGCTGTGCGTATTCACCACCTTCGCCTGGACCCTGGAAGACCTGGCCAGCCAGTTGGACGCCGCCTGCGAGGGCGAGTGGACCATGGAACGGCTGGCTGAAATCGGCGAGCGCACGTGGAACCTGGAACGCCAGTTCAACCTGGATGCGGGCCTGACAGGTAAGGACGACACCCTGCCCAAGCGCCTGCTTAAAGAAGCCGCCAAGACCGGCCCGGCCAAGGGCATGACCAACAAACTGGGCGAGATGCTTCCCGAATACTACGCCGCGCGCGGCTGGACGAAGGAAGGTGTGCCGACGAAGAAGACGCTCAGTCGCCTAGAACTATAAACGCTCGACCGGCGGAAGCTCCTTAGCCAAGGAATTTCCGCCGGTGCGCGCTCTCCCCCATTGTATAGATCCGATCACGTTTAAGCGTAAATTATCTCATTTTCGCTTAAACGTGTGAATCGGCTCGACCTTATTAGAATCGATCAGTTTCTCACCTTCAGTTTGAACACGCCCGCGTTTCAAACTGAAGGTGAACTGATCTAGGTTGGTATTTAAATGAATTCCTGCAGGCCGAATTCCTTCAGCGTTTTCTTGGTTGGAACGCCGTTCTTGTTCCAACCGCGAAGCTGGTAGTATTCCGGCAACATTTCCTTCAGGTTCGAAACCATCTCGATCCCCTCGCTGATCTGGACCGGTTCGTTCAACAGGCGCTTGGGCAGGGTGTCCCCCTTGGGGTCCCAACCGGCGGAAAGATTGAACATGCGCTCCATATTCTGGATACGGCCGCCGATCAGCCACAGGTTGTCGACGCTAAAATCGCCTTCGCAAGCGGCGTCCAGATGCTCGCGGAAGTCGCCCATCACCGTCCAGGCGAACTTGGTGAACTGGCACAGGCCCGACGAGTCGACTATGTTCAGGGTGTCTTCGAAGCGGCGCACAACGTTGGCCTTACCTTCGGTGACCAGGGGATCCATTTTTTGCGGGATGCCCTTGATTTCCGCCGCCGGGGTATAGGCTCGCAAGTGACAGCCGCCACGGCTGCTGGTGACGTATGCGAGACCGATGCCTTGAATGCCGCGCGGATCATAGGCGCTGAGCTCCTGCCCGCGCACGGTCATGGAAAGTTCCGGCCGTCCGTACTTCTCGCAAAGCCTGAGCGAGCCCATGCCGAGATCCTTTCCGAAGCCCTCGCCACGACCCGTCAGCTCGACCATGGTGGTCAAAGCCTCGGCGGAACCGAAATTCAGCGGAATGCCGGTCTGTTTGGTGGTGATGACGCCCTCTTCGAACAGCTCCATGGCCGCCGACAGAGTGGCCCCGAAGGAGATTGTATCCAGGCCGTAATCGTTGCAGGCGAAGTTGGCGTAGGTGCAGGCTTCCAGATCGTCGATGCCGCACTGTGCGCCGAAGGACCAGGCGCTTTCGTATTCGACGCCGCCGGAATTTCCGCTGTAGCCCGGGTTGTCTTTCAGGCTGTAATGGCTGCTTTCAATTCTGGACACCCGGCCGCAGGCGATGTTGCAGCCGAAGCAGGCCTGGTTGGTGGTGAAGTTGGTGGTGCCGTCGGCGCGGACATCGTGCATGGCCTCGCCGGAAATGTTGCGGGTTCCTTCGAAGCGGTTGGTTTGATGGTTGCGCGTGGGCAAACCGCCGACCTCGTTAATCAGGTTGGTCAGCGACTGGGTGCCGAAGACCGGGAACGAGGTGTTGGTTTCGTGGTTGTCGGCCAGTTTCTTTTTGGAGGCGTTGGCGACCTCCATAAACAGTTTGGGGTCGCGTACCGTGACGCCGACGGTTCCACGCACCGCGATAGCTTTCAGGTTTTTCGAGCCCATCACCGCGCCGACGCCGGAACGGCCCGCCGCCCGGTGTGTGTCGTTCATGATGGCGGCGAACAGGACCTTGTTCTCGCCGCCCTGACCGATGGCCGAAACCTTCAGCTGCGGATTGTTATGGGCTTCCTGGATCATGCTTTCGGTTTGCCAGACGTTCTTGCCCCACAACTGGTCGGCAGACCGAAGTTCTGCGTGATCGTTGTTAATATACAGGTAGACAGGGCTTTTGGCCTTGCCCTCGAAGATCACCATGTCCCATCCGGCCATCTTCAGCTCGGCGCCGAAATAGCCGCCGGAGTTGGAGCACGCGATGCCGCCGGTCAGTGGGCTTTTTGTGATCACCGAATAGCGCGCGCTTGCCGCAGCCATGGTTGCCGTCAGCGGACCGGTTGCGAAGATCAGTTTGTTTTTGGGCGAAAGCGGGTCGACCTTGTGGTCGATCTCGTTCACCAGATAGCGGGTCGCAAGTCCGCGCTGGCCGATGTAATTGGCCGCCAGGTCCATATCCAGTGGTTCGGATACGCAGGTTCCCTTGCTCAGGTCCACACGAAGAATTTTCTTTTGCCAGCCCATGTCGGCTCCCCTTGTCCTTGATCTATTTCTATTCGCCAGCGGCGGCGGCCTGCGTCGCGCCCTGTGCGGTCGCGGCGGCCCAATGGCGCATCTTGTCGTATCCGGTGGCGTTGTCCGGAATGAAGGTCAGCGCGTCCGTCGGACAGGCTTCCACACAAGCCGGGTTGCCGTCGCACAGATCGCACTTCTGAACCTTGCCGGTATCGGAATTGAAGGTGATTGTGCCGAACGGGCAGGCCATGGTGCACACCTTGCAGCCGACGCATTTGTCATTGAACACCACTTTCGCCCCTGTTTCCCCGTCGGCCTTGATGGCGTCCACGGGGCAGACCTTGGCGCACCAGGCTTCGGAACACTGGGTACAGGTAAAGGGCACGAACTTCCCCTGGTCCTCGATAAAATCAAACACCTGGATTGATGAATTGATGGTGCGGAATACACCATCCTGGGAGTAGGAGCAGGCCATTTCACAAATCCTGCAACCCGTACACTTTTCAGCCCTGATATAAATGCTGTTGGCCATATTTTCGGTCCCGTTCAAACGTGGTTAACGATCATTTTGGATAAATACGACGACCCGTTTCACAAACGCCGCCACGAGGTATGCGCGTCGAAAACGGCTTCCGCTCGACCTTCCGCAAACCTGTTGGCACTAAACGCATTTAAGATGGACGTCCCTGTTATTCTGCATACTGTATACAATGCTTATGTGAATTTATAAATCCATTGGAAGGAAAATTCAAGAAGGTGAGAGATCCAACGCCTTTTGGCAGACGCAAAACAACTTCGCGCATGCGCCGGAAGCGTGTAGATTTCTGCGCAGTTCGTCGAATTGAAAATCGGGCGGCACCTGGCCTAGGAAACCGAAAATGGACACTGAACAACTGGGTCGATCATGGTTTATGAATTTTATTTTCAAGCCAGCCGGGGCTTCGATGGAAAGCCGGATGCGGCGCTGGTTGATGCCCCCGGAAAAGACTTTACAAGGGGCTGATATAAGGGCGGGGCAAAGCGTTCTCGAGGTAGGGTGCGGGTCCGGCTTCTTCACGTTACCGGCTGCCGAAATGATCGGCGAAAGCGGACGCCTTATCGCCATGGACCCTTTAGCTATCTTCGTAGAAAAGGTTGCGAAGAAAGTTCAAGAGGCGAACCTGAATAACGTCGAGGTCATAAGACGTGACGCCCTGAAAACGGAATTGGAATCAGCCAGCGTCGACGTGGTCACGTTGTTTGGCGTGCTTCCCTTCCCGACCTTGCCGCTGGATCAGCTGTTGCCCGAGATGCACAGGGTATTGAAGACCGGGGGCACTCTGGCGGTGTGGATGTTCCCATTTTCTTTTGGCGTACCAAAAGCGATCCTTCAATCCGGCTTGTTCACCGATATGAGCAAGAAAAATGGCGTCTACAAATTCACCCGGTCCGAAAACCAGGAGTAAGACCAGCATAATTCAAATACCAATAAACAGTTGTGAATCCACGAAAAATAACCAAAATAGTATAATCATTCCAATCTGCTACTGCCTGGAAACCGGTGATGGAAAAGGTCGAAAAAAAGATCCTGATCTGCGACTGCGAAGGCACCATGCGCATCGACGAAAAGGCTATTTCGAAGGCCTTGGACGGCGCGGATGTCAAGCCCCACACAAACCTTTGCCGCAGCCAGACGGAATCTTTTTCAAAAGCATTGACCGAAGAAACGCCCCTTTGCGTTACCTGCACCCAGGAGGCGCCCATTTTTCTGGAATTCATGGACGAGCAGGAAAATCCGCCACCGGTGAGCTTCGTCAACATTCGCGAGCGGGCCGGATGGTCCGACGAGGGCGACAAGGCGTCGGCGAAGATGGCGGCCCTGATTGCCGAATCCCATGTAAAGGTCGAACCGGCGAAAAACCTGACACTGAACTCGCTAGGAAGACTGCTGGTTCTGGGCCGCGATGAAACCGCCATGGAAGCCGCCCGGCGATTGTCCCAGCGCCTGGACATCACTTTCGTGTTCGACGGTGTTTCGGGCGAAGAAGCCACACCCTCGGCATTGATGGATTTGCCGGTATTTTGCGGCCGCATCGACAAGGCCGTCGGATACCTGGGTAACTTCGATGTCGCCTTTTCAACCCTTTCGCCGAGCCAGCCTTCTTCTCGAGGCGGATTCACTTTTCAATCGCCTGGCCAGCCCAACCAATTGAAGGCCGATTTGATCTTGGATATGACCGGCGGCGATCCCCTGTTCAATGCGCATGAAAAACGCGACGGCTACTTCAACCCGGACCCGAAGGACACCGTCACCGTCGAGCGCGCCTTGTTCGAGCTGGCCGATATGGTTGGTGAATTCGAAAAACCCCGTTATGTGAATTACGACAGCGCACTGTGCGCCCACAGCCGCAACGGAATCACCGGTTGTACCATCTGCGTCGACCTGTGCCCCACCGGCGCGGTCGTTTCAGCCGAAGAACAGGTCGCTTACGACCCCTACATCTGCGCCGGGTGCGGCGGTTGCGCCGGTTCCTGCCCGACGGGGGCGGCGGAATACGCCATGCCGGGCGGCATAGACGTTCTGGCGCGCCTTCGTACCCTGTTGGGCACCTATTTGGAGGCGGGTGGCGAGGCACCTGTGCTTCTGGTTCATGACCGTACGTTCGGCGATGAAATAGTCGGAATCATGGCCCGGACCGGCCGGGGCCTGCCCGCCAATGTAATGCCATTCCTCGTTAACGAGGTGACCCAGACAGGCCTGGATTTTCTTTTGGCCGCCGTCGCTTATGGGGCGGCTAACGTGCAAATTCTCGCCCCGCCCCACAAGCGCGAAGAACAGGAAGGCCTGAGGAAACAGGTGGATTTGGCGAATGCGATCCTGAAGGGCCTGGGCTATGGCGAAGATCGGATAAGCCTGATGGAAGAAGCCGATCCGGACGCGCTCGAGGCTTTGCTCTACGCCCTCACCCCGTCCGCTTCATTCGGAAGCGCCGCCTTCATGGCCCTTGGGCAAAAACGCCAGCGCCTGAACCAGATACTTGAAAGCCTTCATGGCCAAGCGCCGCAACCGGTCGAGATCATTGAGCTGGAAAAAGGCAGCCCCTTTGGCGCGATTGAGATCAATGTCGAAGGCTGCACGCTGTGCCTTTCCTGCGTCAACGCCTGCCCGGCCAAAGCGTTGCGGGACAACCCGGATGCACCGCAACTGAAGTTTCAGGAAAGCAACTGCATTCAGTGCGGATTGTGCCGGATTACCTGCCCGGAAAAGGTCGTGACCTTAACGCCGCGCATCGATTTCAAGGCGATCGGCGCACAGGCGACGGTTTTGAAAGAAGAAGAACCCTTCCAATGCGTTCGCTGCGGCAAGCCATTCGGGGTTGGCTCGACGATCGAAAAGATGATCGAAAAGGTCAGCTCCCACGCCATGTTCCAGGACCCCAAGTCCCTGGACCGCTTGCGCATGTGCGACGATTGCAGGGTCATCGACATGGCCGAGGGCGAAGAACACCCCTGGGCGTCGAAACAGCGCACGACGAAAACTACGGAAGATTACCTTCGCGAACGAGACGAACTGCGCAAACAAGCAGCCGACGCCATGGAGAGCGATGTGTCCGAAGAGAGCTAGCCTTTGTCCAGCCCCGTATGGGCGAGAATAAAATCGGCGATCGCCGGGACGTCATTCAGATCGATCAAAGGAATCCTCAGCCCATCGATGGGCCCATCGGCGGCCACGACGAGAATGTGTTCGTCTCCCGGCGCCAACAGTTCCTGTTCATGGTCATGGCGAAAGACTTCCATTTTATCGTGATCGCCCCGCTTATAGCCTTCGACAAGCAGCAAATCGGCAGGCTCCATCTTCTCAATCAGTTCCTCCAGCGACGGTTCCGCCGTGTCACGGAGCTCGTGCACCAGCGACCAGCGACCGGAAGAAGCCACCATGACCTGCTTGGCCCCCGATTTGCGGTGGCGGTAGGAATCCTTGCCGGGCATGTCGATTTCAACATTATGGTGGGTGTGCTTGATGGTCGAAACCTCGACGCCCCGCCTTGTCAGTTCGGGGATCAGTTTCACCAGAAGTTCCGTCTTGCCGCTGCCGCTCATGCCGACGATGCCGAAAATTTTCATTGTTGTTTATTCATCCTCATCGTCTCTTTGCCCGGGCAGGGCTTCAACCAGCTGCCGGAAAGGCTCTCCATTTTGAAACGGGCTTCCCGGCCCAAAAATAACTACGCTTTTCGCACCCTCGTTTAAGGCATCTTTGCGGGCGGCTTGAAGGGCCTGCTCCAACGAAGCGAAACGGGAAATCGGAAAAATTCCTTCCAGTTCGCCCAACGAACCCGGGCCCGATTCGCCGAAAAGATACCCTGCTTTGATCCTCCCGGAAACAGCTTTAAGGGCCTCAATTGCGTCGATGTCAGCTTCCATACCCGGGCGGGCGATCCAATGGATGTTTTCGTAGCCGCATAGGCTGCTGGCGACGCAGGCTAGCGAAGTGGACGCCGCATCGTTGATGTAATGCACCCCGTCTATTTTTCCCAGTTCCTCGCGATGGTCGACCAGGCCCGGGAAGCTGTTGATCGCCGCCATCGCCGCATGTGGCTGAACGCCGATTGCCCGTACCGTAGCAAACGCAGCCGCCACGTTGGCCTGGGCGTGCGGACCGGCGAATTGGGGTATGGCGGAAAGGTCCATCACCGGAACGGGTTCGCCGGGATCAAAACTGTCGAACAGCGTCCCATCCTTCATAAAGACGCCACCGGCAACAGATTGCAGGGTTGAAAAGGGATAGACCCTCTGCTCGCCGGATTTTGTCAGCTTGTTGAAAACCCCCTGCGAGAGACTGTCATCGATGCCGATAATGGCCGCGCGGGGGTCCGTCTGGCGATGGAAAATCTGCATCGCTGCTTCTGGGCTTGCGTCGTCACCTATATTCAGCAGTACCGCCACGTCGAAGGTGATGGATACCGTATGGGCGACCCTGAACGGCGTCATCTCGACGACATAGGTTCCCTCCATGCCCATGGGATCGGTGTTCAGCGCCGAGGTATTCGAAAGCCCGGCCATTTCCGCTTCGCGTCCGGTTACCTGCAACAGATAGGTAATCAGGGCGGCAGTCAGCGATTTTCCACCAGCACCCGAAACGCCGACATAATTGGCCTCCCGCTGGGTACGGGCCAAAAGCTCCACGTCGCAAATGACTTCGATGTTCAGCTCGCGGGCCCGGGTGGCCAGTTTCTTTGCGTGATCATCCTTATCCCAGGCATGGGCCGATACGATCAACGACGTGAATTCACGAAGATCGCTTGACGTGAAATCCTTCGGCTCAATTCCGTCTTCGGTAGCTTGCTCTCGATTGGCGGGATCATCGTCCCAGGCGGAAAGCTCGGCCTCGCCTGCAAACAGAGCGCGGGCGGTGAAAAGCCCGGCCTCGTCCAGGCCGTACAGGGCGACGGGATAACCGGCAAAGGGGAATATGTCGATCAAGGGCTAATCAATCATCCAGGTATTCGGCGACCAACTCGGTCAGGCCTAATACTGGAAGGTCCATCTCGTACTCGTCAATGGCTTCTTCCAGGACATTGCGGCAGTTGCCACAGGCCGTAACCAGGGCTTCCGGGTTAACGGCGTCCAACTGTCTTTTTTTGGCGACGAAGGATTTGATACGCAATTCCTCGGCCCGGGCATTGGAGCTGACGCCGCCACCACCGCCGCAACAGATGTTGGGAACCCCGGCATCTTCCATTTCGATGAAATTATCGCTGACAGCATTGAGCAGATTTCGCGGCTCCCGGACGATGCCACCGCGCCTGACGATCTGGCAGGGGTCATGGAAGGTGACCCGGCGATGATCCTTTTCATGCTTAGTCCTGATTTTTCCTTCGTCGACAAGCTGGTCCAGAAGCTCAAGAATATGAATAACCTTAAAATTGTAAGCTTTGCCCACCAGGTTGGGGCCTTCCCAGTTCAGGGCCGAATAGGCATGGCCGCATTCCGGGCTGATGACGTATTTCACCTGCAATTTTTCCGCTGCATCGACGATCCGTTGCACCAGGGTCGCGGCGACTTTCTTATCGCCCATCTGGATGCCTACGTTGGTCGCCTCGTAGGCTTCCGTCGATATGGTCCAGGTTATGCCCGCCTGCTTGAATAGGCGCGCCAAAGCGCCAATCACTTCGTAGAAGTTCAATACTTCCATGGCTGAAAGGATGACCATGTAATCGACGCCGGCCTTGTCCAACTCGATTGGAATGCCGACTTCTTCGGCCTGTTCGGCAACGATTTTCCTCAGGGTTTCCGGCTTTATGCCCAGCGGAGAGCCTATTTCCAGAACCCGCTCGGCGGCCCCGGTCAGGCCTTCCGGCACCAGTCCGGCGGCAACCATGGCCTCGCGGGACTTGCGAACCAGTCCGGCGATGTCGATTCCCATGGGGCAGACGATGGAGCAACGTCCACACAGGGTGCAGGAATCATAAATCAATTCCTCCCATTCCTTGAGCATGTCCTCGCTCACCTCGTCGGGGACAAGGCCGAACATCCTTTTAATCCCGGAAAGAGGCGCCAAATGACGCCTGTAGATGCGGCGCATGGGCTCCAGCTTCCACACCGGCGTATATTTGACGTCACCTGTGGCTTCGAAGAAATGGCAGGCCTGGGCGCATTGTCCGCAATGGACGCAGGCATCCAGATAGGCGGCAGCCGAAGCATCGATGTTGCGGGTAAAGGTTTCGACGGCGGCGGAGACGCTCATGGCACCACCCCCCGGCGGCCGAAGAAGGCCCCAGTATAGCCACGGCTGAATGCGAAAGTCACCGCGTGCATCAGGCGACTAAATGGGAAGTAGATAAGCCACAGATCGACAAACAACATATGAATGGCGCGCAGGCTTTCATGACTTTCCTGCAGGGCGAGACATCCCGTCAACATAGTCAGGAACGTCAGCCATGATCCGATATGGTCGTCCCAGTCGGAAATCTTGATCATGACCGGATCGGAAATCCGCCTGATCCACAGAAGAATCAATCCGGCGAAGGCGAATTCGGCGCTCAGGATAAATCCCCAGCGTGGCAACGTAACCCAGTCGAACCCCGTCACATTTTCTTTCAGGAAAATTACGTGGGGTGCAGCGTAAATCAGCAAAACGAACAGGCCGATGTGGAACATGTAACCGGCGATCAGGTGATAACGGGTTCTAAAAGAAAAACCGCCATGGGGGATGAAATGAAGGAATTGGCCTTTGATAGCACCGCCAAGAGCTGAGGCGCGCGGGATTGAAATATCCGGCTTGCGGCCAAATCTGATAATGCCGACGATACGCCACAGGGCGCCGATCAAGAACACCCCCGCGGCGAAGGCCCACAGCGGCCCTTCCACGAATGCAAGAAACATTACCCGGCTCCCCTATTGTGCTCCCACCATTGTAGTCTGAACGCGCTAAAAAAGCGCGATCATTCGGCGGGCATTTCGTCCCGCCCGACGGATTGCCCACTCTCATCCGTAGTCAAATTCGAATTCTCTTTTGCTTCCTTCGCCCACCATCCGTGATGTTCGTTGGCCCAGTTTTCATCGACGGTTCCCTGGGTCATTCCTTCAAGCGCCCCCTCAACGCCAATGGTGCCAAGATAAATATGGCCAAGCGAGGCCGCAATAAGGATCACGGCAGCCCCGCCGTGAATCAGGTGCGCCCATTGCAACTGCCGAACGTTCTCGGCAATCCAGGGAAAGTCCAGCAGCAAACCGGAACCTGAAATGGCCAGTCCGGCAAAGAACAACAGCCAGTACCAGCTTTTCTCACCCAGATTGTATTTCCAGCTTGGCGGTGGCGGGTCCGAGAAAAAGGCTCCCTTGAACACCCAACTCATGTCGCCCTTTTGCCAGACGTTATCCTTCATGTAGACGATCAGAAGGATGACCAGAGCAATGACGAATAACGGCCCCAAGAGGTTATGAACTTCCAGACAGGCGCTGGCGATGACCGACCAGGCTTCCTTGCCTATAATCGGTGAAATGAAATAGCGACCGAACATGATGAAGATGCCGGTGATGCCAAGCAGGACAAAAAGAACGGCAGCAAACCAGTGCGACCAGCGTTCGGCTTGCGAGAACCGGGAAATCGTTTTACCTGAGCGGCCGCCTTCTATCTTTATCTGTCCATAGACCAGGAAAAAACCGATACAGGCGATCAGCGCCACAATCATCAGCAACCCGCCCCAGTATGAAAGCGGGCCGTTTCTAAGCGAACGCCATTCTTCGCCGGGAGATTGAATAAGCACCGGCGTCCCCATGGCCGAACCGGACAGGTTAAAGGATTGCCCCCGGCGCATTTGCCGCCAGATGTCGGCGTCGCTTTTATCGCCAAGAACTTTCCCCGGCACCGTGCCACCGGTCTGCGCAAAGGCCTGAGATTGCAAGTCAAACGATCCCGTCATCCCTACGCCAAAGGACCATGCGATCAAAAGACAGAGAGCCGTCACAATGGACAGGCGTTTGAAGGTTAGTCTTTGGCTCATCGACTCCTCCATTAAAAGGTGCTTCCCGATTGCGATTGAGCCCGCTGACGCAATTTCTGCATCTGGGCTGAACCCATGGAAGACGTGGCTACTTTCTTCCCCCCGCCTGTTGGCATGTTCGAACCGGACTGGAATTTCGCACGTAGGCGCAAATCGGCGCTTTGGCTTTCGCTCAAGGCTTTATCCGGGTTTTTTCCAAGGAATTTACCGGGTTCGAAACTGAGCATGCGTCCTTGTTCCCCTTCCCGGCAAGCGCCAAGGGACAAGACGACAAGGCTGGCCATTCCTAGGAACAATAATCGCTTTTTATTATTGGACATCGCTTTACAGCTCCCCCGAAAAGGCCCGCCCCGCCACGAAACGGGGCAGGCCAATTTCGATCAGGAGCCGCCTTTTTTCTCGTAGGCCGTTCCCCAGCCCCAAGCGCCGGAGCCGAAGCCGCGGGCGACGACGCGCTCGCGGTAAATGTCGGAGACTTCATTTCCATCACCACCGAGCAAGGCTTTGGTTGCGCACATTTCAGCGCACAGCGGCAACTTGCCTTCGGCCAGACGGTTGGCGCCATACTTGGTCTTCTCGGCGATCGAGAAGTCTTCTTCGGGACCACCGTTGCAGAAGGTGCACTTGTCCATCTTGCCGCGGGAGCCGTAGCTTCCGACCTGCGGATACTGCGGCGCACCGAACGGGCAGGCGTAGAAGCAGTAACCGCAACCGATGCACAGGTCCTTAGAGTGCAGGACGACGCCCTGTTCGGTGTCGTAGATGCAGTCGACCGGGCAGACCGCGATACACGGCGCGTCCGAACAATGCATGCAAGCCACCGAGATGGAACGCTCGCCTGCGCGGCCGTCATTGATGGTGACGACGCGGCGGCGGTTGATGCCCCAGGACACCTCGTTTTCGTTTTTACACGCGGTAACGCAACCGTTGCATTCGATGCAGCGTTCGGCGTCACACAGGAATTTCATACGTGCCATTTTCCTATCTCCCCTTATGCTGCTTCAATGCGACAGAGCGTCACTTTGGATTCTTGCATCTGCGTCACCGAGTCGTAACCGTAGGTGCCGCACATGTTGGAGGCTTCTCCTAGGACATAGGGATCGGCGCCCGGCGGATATTTGTCACGCAGGCTCTTGCCCTGCCAGTGACCGCCGAAATGGAAAGGCATGAACACAACGCCGGGGGCCACCCTGTCGGTGACCATGGCCTTGATCAGGACCTTGCCGCCTTCCGGTGAATGAATCCACATATCCTGGCCGTCTTTGATGCCGGCATTGTTGGCGTCCACCGCGTTGATTTCACCGAACATTTCCTGCTGCAATTCGGCCAGCCATTTGTTCGACCGGCTTTCATCGCCACCGCCTTCGTATTCTACGAGACGACCACTGGTCAGAATGGTCGGGAAGTCTTTCGAGTAATCGACCTTCTGGATTGATTCATACATGGTCGGCAGGCGGTAGTTCCTGGTGTCCTTGTAGGTCGGGTAATGGGCGACCAGATCACGCCGCGGCGTGTACAAGGGTTCGCGATGCAGCGGCACCGGATCGGGGAACGTCCACACGACGGTGCGCGCCTTGGCGTTGCCGAACGGAGCGCAGCCGTGCTTGATAGCCACACGCTGGATACCGCCGGAAAGGTCGGTCTTCCAGTTGCTCTTGTCGCCGACACCCTTGGCCATGATGGCCTTTTCTTCAGCCGTCAGGTCCTTGTCCCAGCCCAATTTCTTTAGCACGGCCATGGAGAATTCGGGATAGCCGTCCCTGATCTCCGAGCCGACGGAATAGGAGCCTTCTGCCAGAAGGTTTTCGCCGTTTCTTTCAACGCCGAAGCGGGCGCGGAAAGTCAATCCGCCTTCGGCTACGGGCTTGGATGGGTCGTACAGAACCGGGGTTCCGGGATGACCCATCTTGGCCGTACCCCAGCAAGGCCAGGGCAGACCATAGTATTCGCCGTCGCACGGACCACCGCGGGCCTGCAGGGTGGTCTTGTCGAACGTGGCCTTGTTGGCCATCTGCTTTCTCATGCGTTCAGGCGATTGGCCGGTATAGCCGATGGTCCACATACCCTTGTTGAATTCCAGGGTGATGTCTTCGATCAGCGGTTCACTGCCATTGACCTTGATGTGTTTGAACATCTCCTTGTCCATGCCGAACTTCTTGGCGAACAGGTACATGATTTCGTGATCCGGCTTCGATTCGAAGATCGGATCGACGATCTTGTCGCGCCATTGCAGGGAACGGTTCGACGCCGTCACCGAGCCATATGTCTCGTACTGGGTACAGGCCGGCAGGACATAGACGCCGTCCTTGCGGTCGGGAATGACCGCGGCGAAAGTCGGCACCGGATCGATGACGACCATCAGATCCAGCTTTTCCATCGCCTTCTTCATGTCCGGCAGGCGGGTTTGCGAGTTGACTGCGTGGCCCCACAGAACCATGGCGCGGACATTGTCGGGCTGGTCGATGTTCTCTTTCTTTTCGAGAACGCCGTCGATCCAGCGCGAAACCGGGATGCCTTTGGTTTCCATCAGTTTCTGGGTCGCAAAGCGGCCCTTCATCCATTCGTAGTCAACATCCCAGACACGGCACCAGTGCTTCCACGAACCGGTCTTCAGGCCGTAGTAGCCGGGCAATGAGTGAGACAGGATGCAGAAGTCCGTCGCGCCCTGGACGTTGTCGTGGCCGCGGAAGATGTTTGCACCGCCGCCCTGCTTGCCCATGTTACCCAAGGCCAATTGCATGATGCAGTAGGCGCGGGTGTTGTTGTTGCCGTTGGTATGCTGGGTGCCGCCCATGCACCAGATGAATGTGCCGGGACGATTGTTGGCCATGATCCGGGCGACCCGCTTCAACTGCGAACCGGGAACGCCGGTGACCCTTTCGGTTTCTGCAGGGTTCCATTTCTTGATCTCTTTCTTGACCTGATCCAGGCCCCACACACGTTGACGGATGAATTCCTTGTCTTCCCATCCGTTTTCGAACACATGCCACAGTATGCCCCAGATCAGACTAACGTCCGTGCCGGGGCGGAAGCGCACGTATTCGTCGGCATGTGCCGCTGTACGTGTGAACCGCGGATCGCAAACAACCAATGCCGCATTGTTCTGTTCTTTCGCCTTTAACAAATGCTGCAAGGCTACCGGGTGGGCTTCTGCCGGGTTGGAGCCAATCAGGAACATGGCGCGCGAATTGTGAATGTCGTTGTACGAATTCGTCATTGCGCCGTAGCCCCAGGTATTGGCGACACCAGCCACCGTCGTGGAGTGGCAGATACGGGCCTGGTGGTCACCGTTGTTGGAGCCCCAGAAGGCGTAGAACTTACGGAACAGATAGGACTGTTCGTTGTTGAACTTGGCCGAACCAAGCCAGTATACGGAATCCGGGCCGGAGGCTTTGCGGATATCCAGCATTTTGTCGCCGATCTGGTTAACGGCTTCGTCCCAGGAGACGCGCTTCCATTTTCCGCCTTCCAGCTTCATCGGATATTTCAGGCGCCGTTCGTTATGAGCGTGTTCGCGAACGCTGGCGCCCTTGGCGCAATGGCTGCCTAAGTTGATTGGGCTGTCAAAATCCGGCTCCTGACCGGTCCAGACACCATCTTCCACTTCGGCGATGACGCCGCAGCCGACCGAACAGTGGGTGCACACGGAGCCTATACGCTTAACCTTGTCGCCCGTGCCTTGCGCGGCGGCCGGTTTGACGTGGCCCAGGGTGGAAGCGGATGCAAGCGCAACCCCACCGGCAGTCAGGCCGGAATTACGCAGGAATGTGCGACGATCAATTGCGCCGCCGATTGAACCGGCAAGCGCCTGGGTCAGACGCGAGCTCTTGGAGGTTCCATTGGATTTCTTGACTAGCATGATTTTCCTCCCTCACCTCACAGCTTCGCCAGCTCATAATAAGTGCGGACATGTTTCGTTTCCCGATAGCCGGCGTCCTTTTTAGGCTTGTTGCACTCGGCTTCGGCCGTCGTCGGAGCGGCGCCGACAGCCGCCACCGCGGCAGCACCGGCCGAAAAGGCAGCTCCTTTCAGGAAATCGCGCCTTGGCAGTCCTTCTTTTTTGTTTTCGGATTTCTTCGCGCTCATATTGTCCTCCACTTCCATTCCGGCGGATGCCGGACAAATTGAACTTATCCATGCGGCCCAGGTGTCAGGTGCGTCAGGCCGCCATATCGAATGCCTGTTCTTCTATTTCCATTAACAAAAGTCCGATCGTTCCGACCGGCGCATAAAGAGTCGCGTTTTCGGCCTTTTCAAGATCGGCAAAGAAACGAGGCGCCCACGAATGTACGTGGGTCTTGAAAAAAGAATGTTGGCATGCTTCGCCGTCTGGGTCGCGGTGGCCCATAATAAGCGTGTGCATGATTTCCAAGACGGTGGCGATGTTGTCTTCGGGCTCGGTTGCATCGGGATCACCCTGCAGGCCAAGCCGTTTGAGTTCACTGCGCAAGGCCGCCAGCGGTTGGTCATATAACAATCCGGTCAAGTAATGGGATGCATAAGGCAGCAGCTCGCCGCCGGCGCCGACCCCGTAGAACAATCGGGTGAATTCATCTTCCACGTCTTCCAACGAGGATTGCCTGGCCGACGTAGCCAGCGCATCGAGCGCTTTACCCATCGGCGTGTCGTTCCCTTCAAGGGAACGCATCAGGGCAAAAGTTTCCTCGTCCGGAGGTTTCGATAGAAGGGTTGATAAAAACGCGTAAAAACGGGCGCGAAGAAATTCTTCGTCCCTTTCACTTTGCGAAACGTTTCCTCCCCGATCGTCCATTACAACACCCCCCTCCCGGGGCTACACGTTATGGAGACAGCTGGGTTTAGTTTTTTATTATTTTTCCGCTGCTATTTTAACCGAAAAAGCACTAATTATCCATTTATTTGAAGGCATTATGGCAAGGGTGTCAATTGGAATATTTATAATTAGCGGACTGTGATTGTGGGTAAAGCCTGCAAGTCCTTAGAATCACTCTCACATCATTTTTTGCTAATATTCACGTTTCTTCGACGGGAATATCCGGCTGCTCAGGCTCCAACGCCACTTGCTCGTCTTCGGCCCCGTCAATTCGATTTGCTTCTTCCTCAGGCGTGGATTCTTCTACTAGATTCATCGTCTCTTTCTTGGGTTCATTTTCCGGTTCGTGCTCTTCATCGGTAGCAAATCCCCGGCCGATTTTGTATGCGGTTTTGACGACTGTCTCTGCAATACCAAGCTTGGAATAATCGCCGTCGTAATCGTTCAACCCATCCAGATTGGCGAAAACGGGATCGCTGCGCCAAAGTTTCCTGAGCGCCTCTCTGGCAAGGTCCTCGGGTACGTCTTCCCCCAGAAAGGGCGTGTAATCGGAATCGGCGTCCAACGAATCGATAGATGGCAAGTCTGACGGCTGTTGTTCCGCATCGGAAGCCGTTTCATCATTGCTTACTTCCGGCAGGGCCGCTTGCTCGATTTCAAGATCTTCGATTCCTCCACCGGGTTCGGCCTCGTGGGTTTTGGTCAGTTTCTGGCGCGACCACCGCTTCAGGAATTCCTCATCAGCCATGGGGTGGAGGCCTTCTATCGCTTCGCGCTTTACGCGGATCATACGGCTTGCGCTTGCGTTTCTTGAACGGCACGTCGATATGGTGACGCTCAACAAAGGCGTGGACCCAGGCATGGATCGCCTCAGGCATCTCGGCGCCTTCGACCCATTCATCGCCGCTTTCGTCATAGCCTTCTGCCTCGAATGGGCAGACGGTCGCCTCAAACGGGGTCACTTCGTATTCGTGAGCGCCCTCTTCTTCCGGGCGCAGGACAACGAATACCTGTGGCGGGGTTTGGCTCAGGTTGACTTTGTAGCCTTCGGTTTCCCTGCGAAACAATTCGATGGTCATGGTGCCGGCGAAAAAATGCGTCCAGCCATCGCCATCTTTTAGAACCTGCCAGTCCTGCAAATCGGATTTTCCGGGAATGACGCCGGCCAATTTCCATTCATGGTCCGCCCATTTGTTGTCTATCTCGCGGCGTTCAAGAACGACGCCGATTTCCATCGACAAAGGAATATCAATTTGTGCCGCGGTTTTTGTTTGCTCTGTCATGGCTCAACCTGTCGCGGATATAATGATAGCATATATACGCTGAAAATCCGCTTCTTCAACTACCCCTGCCTGGGTTAGTCACTTCCATCAAATAGTCGATCAAACTATCCAGTTCCTTCGGATTGTTGACTTTTTGTATAGGCATTTTGGTACCGGGGACAAATTTATCGGGCCCCAATGAAAACAGCTGACGAACGGTATCCTGCGTCCAGGTGATGTTCAGAGAGCGCAACGCGGCGGAATAATTGTAGTCGTTGATCGAACCTGACCGCCGACCGAAAAGGTCTTCCAAGTGGGGACCGGACCGTTTTTTCCCATTGGGACTTAAGGAATGGCAAATGGCGCATTTTCTAAAAAGCCTTGCGCCCGGGTGCTTACTTTCCAACCAGGGTTTTGGCTCCGCCACGGCGATTTCGTTTTCCGTCGGGCCTATGCGATCACCGGTTTCAAGATGCCAAATTCGCACCGCCTCGTCCGACCCGGATGAAATGGCGAAACGTCCGTCCGGGGAAAAAACCACGGCCCAGACCGGCCCTTCATGGGCCTGGATGCGCTTGACCAACCGCCCGGAGGAAAGATCCCATAAATTAACGACGCCGTCCCGCCCACCTGACAGCGCCAGAAAACCGTCGGGCGTAAACGCGGTGGAATAGACCGGCCCGTCGTGGCCTTTCAGGTTTAGCATGGTGTTGCGGTCCGGCGGGAACCATAGCCTTACGCTGCCATCAATCCCGGCGGACAAAAGCCGCGAACCATCAGCGGAAACCGTTAGACGGGTTATGGCCATTCTATGGCCGATGAACTCGCCAAAGAATTCGCCCGTATCGGCGACCCACATTCGCACCCGTCCATCCTTGTGACCGGTGAACAGAACATCGCCGTTCAATCCAAATGTCAGGGTATTGACGTCGGATGGCGGCGTGAAAATTGCAGTCTGTATGCCATCTGCGATAGTCCACATCCTTACCGTTCCATCCCAGCCGGCGGAAGCGAAGGTTGTGCCATCAGGCCGCAAGGCCAGAGCCATAACGTGCTGAGTGTGACCCTTAAAAGAACGGATAACTTTTCCCGATCCCAGGTCCCACATCAACACCACGCCGTCCTTGCCGGCGCTGAGCGCTTTTTTGCCACCTTTCAAAAATATGACGGTATTTACCGGCCCTGAGTGGGCGTCGAGAAGTTTGAGATTTTGCTGAGTGCCGAAATCCCACAGGCGAACCGTGTAATCGAAACTTGCCGTCAGCACCCGGGAGCCGTCGGCGGAGACGGCGATATCGCGAACCATCCCGCCATGGCCGATCAGGTCGGCCCTGGCCGGGACCAGGGGCAAAAAAATAACGGCGATCAGCATCGCAGCCAGACGGAAAGAAAGGTTTGCGGGCATCGTCGGCTCATCCCTGCGTGTTCGACCGCTAAACGGCTTGCGACAAGCAAAATTATCTTCCGCCGCATGCGGCAACTGATAATTATTCTAAACTGGCCTGACGGGTTTCCTCAAGACCGAACCTGACACGTTCAAACGAAGAGGCCCAAGTTCCATTGAAATCAGAGGCTTGCCGGTTTTTTTAGGGGCGAGGCGTGGAAAAACAGGAGCACCTAATAGCCGCCATGGCATTTCATTACGACTTGAAACGGCTACGCGGAAAGTCGAATGTCTTTTTCAGCTTCCTTAATCAATTCAGTCATTGTCGAGCTTTCGAATTCCATAACGCGCTTTGTTACGGTACAGAATTGTAAATAGAAGGAACTCGAGGTTTCCTTGATGACTTTGTCGCAGAAAACCGAAATCCACAGTGACAAGTGTTCGTCGTAAAACCGTTTTTGAATCTTTAGTATATTCAGGCCCAACTCGATGTCGTCAAAGATCCATGCTTCGGACTCCTTCTGCAACAACTGCTGCATGAATTCGAATTCGGCGCTAATGTGATCAGGCATACCGGCAAAGGAATCATCAATCTTTACACCGGCGCCTTCCATGAATTTTTTCACTTCGACTGTCTGCGCACCCCACAAGGCGTTCGGTTCGCCGAAGCGGGCTTCCACGTGCATCGATTCATGGGGAGAAATATGAGAACCCGGCCCAATGAATAGTCGCGTAAATTCAAGGGCCAGGTTCTCAACTAGTTGGTCTTGGGGAGTACACTCGAACATCTCGTGGAGGGAGAGCCCGAGCGCATTAAGGGCGCCGGTAAATTCCGGCTCCCGGAGATTATTCAGGAAATTCTCTCTGGGTTCCTGCCGAAAGACATCAGCCAAAAGGCCGTATACGTTGGCTCTCGCGGTAGCCATGTTGACCAAGTCGTTCCGGCAGGTTCCCATTTTACTTCTCCTTTCTTTCGCCTCGATTAGGCTTTCGATACCTGGACAACGGTATCCATCCAGCGCTGGGTTCCGCTGATCGGATCAGAACTGTTTGGAATGATCGTGTTCGGGTGAACACCATGTTTTTTCCAGGTCATGTTCTTGGCGTCCGGGTCAGCCGAACCGCCAGCGTCGAACGGGTTGCTATTACCGGACCCATAAATGCCCGAATGCTGCCTGCCAAAGTGGTGGGAAATGGCGATGACACCAGGGACAATGCCTTCGGTGACATAAGCCGTCGTGGTAATTTCACCAACATCGCTTTTCACCTTGATTGCATCGCCATCCTTGATGCCTCTTTCCGCAGCAGTCTTTGTGTTGATCCAACCAGGGTTGTCGTGCTTGATCTCGGTCAGCCACTTGCAATGGGTGGTCCGGGAATGCGAATGCACGGCGACTTTGTAGGTGGTCAGGATCATATCGTCCTTGCCCATAGCGACATGTTCGGGCGCGGGCGTATAGGTCGGGAACGGCGGCAGACCCTTTGACTTAAAGTTGTCGGAATAGAAATCCAACAGGCCGGACTTGGTGAAGCTCGTATTCGGCGGGTAAGCCGACAAAGCCTCGCCGTCAATGTTCTGGGCGACATAGGCTTTCTTGGCCCCCTTCACACCTAAATAACCTTTGCTTTCTGCATCGGCCTTACTGACACCAGCCTTCTTATAGTTCCAGTAAACCCCGGTTTTTTTGTCCAGGATCACGCCGTCGCCACTGACGTCGACTTTCTTGGCGTAGAAGCCGTAGTTGCCCTTGTCGCCAGGATTGTGCCATACGCCTTTTTTCATCATGTAGTCGAAACCGCCGGCGTCCTTGACGCCGGGTGTCATTTCGCAGGACTGACGGACAAAATCTTTCTTGTCCTTCCAGGCCAGTTCAAAGCCGATCCGCTTTGCAAGTTCGGGCCATACGTCGCCCTGACACCTGGCTTCACCCAAGGGTTTGACCAAGGGCTGACGGATATAGAACTCTGCGATCTGGTTCGCCGAGACCATATCTTCCCAATCCCACCGCTCAAGGTACGTAACATCGGGCAGTATAAGGTCGGCGTACTGTGACGACTCATCGTAGGTTATGGTCGACGTGATCAGGAACGGCATGATGCTTTCGTCCTGCAGGATTGAAGACCACTCGTTGTTGTCCCCGTTGATGAAGGCGGGGTTGTAACAACTCCACCAATAGACTTTTGGCCGGCCGGCATGGCCGTCCTTGATCACCGGACCAACCTGATGAGAGACATGATGAGTCGGGAAGGCGGCTTCACCAGGGAAACCGTCCTTGACGTGAAGGCCCTTGTGAACCTTCGCCGCCGGTGTGGAAGGCGCCTTCCACCCAGCCCCGACGCCCATGACACGGCCCCCTGGCGTGTCAAGGTTATTGGTAATGGCGGCTAGCAGCATCGCAGCGCGTTCTTGATCGGCGCCGTGATAGTGCATGACCGTACCACGATAGGTTACCAGACAGGCTGCTTTCGCCTTGGCGAAACCACGTGCGATTTCCTTGATCTTGGAGGCCGGAACGCCGCTTTTGGATTCGGCGAACTCGGGCGTAAATTTAGCCACCTGCTCCTTGATCCCGGCGATCTTCTGATCCGTCGTCGCGTGGTAGTCTGGCGTAACCCTCATGAACTTGAAATGATCCTTGCGGAACAAACCTTCATTCATAATGACATTGATCATGGCAAGCATGACCAGACCGTCATGACCGGGCTTGATGGGGATCCATTCAGTCGACTTAGCGGCAGTGTTGGATAGCCTGACATCGAAAGTGTAAAGCGGCACACCACGATCAACCATGGCCCTGATCAGGCGTTGTGAGGTCGGGATATGGTTGGTGTGGGTTTCAAACTGGTTTGAACCGAAGTTCACGACAAAGTCCGTTTTGTCGTAATCCCAGTTATCGTACATGCCACCCCAAAGGCTTTCCTGGCCCGTCCATTTACCGGCTTCACACACGGAGGTATGGTTGCCGATGGTCTTGGAGCCATAGGCCGCCATGAAATCGTACATGGTCGCCGCTTGCGATGCTTTGTGGCGTCCATACTGATACATGAACAATTCAGGCGTTCCCGCATCACGCAGAGGTTTCAGTTTTGAGGCGACCAGATCGAGGGCCTCGTCCCATGAAATGCGTTTCCACTTGTGCTCGCCCCGTTTGCCGACTCGCTTCAATGGATGCAGGATGCGATCCGGGAAATAGACCTGGTTCACACCTGCCTGACCCTTGGCGCACAACTTCCCAAGAGTTCTGATAGAGCCCGGGTGCCCTTCGAGTTTTTTCAACCGGCCGTCTTCAACGTATCCAATCATTGCGTCGCGAGTGACGCACTGCCAGCAGGCGGTGGGAATGGCCTGGCGCTCCTTGCCCGTTACAGGCGAGAAATCACGGCCACCATTCTTGAAGGTAACGTTTCCTGCCAGGGCTTTTTTCGGTTTGCCGACGCCGGCCGCAATGGCGGCTCCGCTGGCACCAGCAAGTGTCATAAAGTTTCGACGATTTAATTTTTTCATTTTCATCATCCTTATCTGAGTGCCGGTCCTTAAGGGATCAGGTCCACGTAATGGTCCAATTTGCCCTTCGTGCGCGCGGTGTAGAGCTTCTCCAGCATGTTGTCCGGGTCGATGTAGAAGACTTGCGGATCGGTTCCTTCCTTGGGAAGCAGGACGTTTTTGGCAAGCTTGTGTTCCTTAACCAGCTTGGCGACTTCACTGTTTGGATCGTTAAGATCGCCGAAAATGCGCGCGCGGCCCTGACAGGTATTGACGCAGGACGGGTCGATACCATTGGCAACCCTTTCCTTGCACATATCGCATTTGTCGACGGCCTGTTTTTCAGGTTTTTTTCCGGCTTTCACAAATGGATTGAATGAGCGTACGCCATAGGGGCAGGCATCAATGCACTTGCCGCAACCGATGCAATTTTCGGAATCGATCAGAACCAGTCCATCGGGACGCTTATATGTTCCACCGGCGCGATAACGAATCTTGCCGCCGTCAGGTGTCTTGAACGTCATACGTTCTCCTGGATATTCCGGGCAGATCTTTACGCATGGTGGAACGCCGTCATCCTTATTGCCTTCACAGTGATTACACATGATCGGCAGGAAACCCTTCTTGGTATTGGGAAACTCACCAACCGTTTTTTCCTGGACAACCGTCCTGAAACGCCCGAGCGAAACATCGTTTTCCGCCTTGCATGCAACCGTGCAGGCCCGGCAGCCGACGCATTTGCGCAAATCCATGACCATGGCCCAGCGCGGGGCTGTACCAGCGGCTTCGGCAACCTCGGTTCCCGCTGCAATTGTTGCAGCAGCCCCGGCCACTGTTACACCGGTGCCCTTAAGGACTTCGCGGCGATCGATTTTCGGCTTATCAATTTTATTCATCGTATGCCTCTCCTTTTCATCGTGCCTTCCTCCGTTGATTTCAAAAATTTAAAATTATTTTTCAGGGATCTTTGTCCCTTTCCGCGGTTAGCCACCGTCATTCAACAGATCGATGGTGTCTTCGAAATTGATGAACGCCTCATCCAGAATGGTGATGGCGTATTTCTTGTTGTGGACGCCGTTACCGATGCGAACGATTTCCAGGAATTTCTGTCCGGCCGCAATCATGTCCCTGGCTTTCATTAGTTTGTCGGTGGAGACGCCATTCAGCTTCGCGGCTTCGAGCGCTTCCTGCGCCTCAAGTTCAAGTTCCCTGGCGCCGTTGACTTCATTGCCAACCTGCCTGCGCCAGTCGGCCAGCATCTTTTTGTGTTCGGGTGTATGGCAGGCGGCGCAGGTCTCGGGCGCGCCCGTGCGCACCGCATGACCCTTGCTGAGTTTCTTTTCAAGATGGCAGCCCATGCAGTTGGTGTTGACCTTGTACATCAGGTGCGGGGTCGGGCGGATGCCATCAGCGACCGGGATGCCCGCCAGCAACATCTTCTGGTATTTGTGTTGATCTTGATGACAGAGCAGGCAATCTTCGCGCACGAAGTCCAGATGGTCTTCACGATTTTTGTGTTCGATAACGCTGTGACAATCGAAGCAGTCGGCGGTGTGCTTGGCGACATGTTGGTCGTGCATCAACTTGCCGTCCACTGCTTTGGTAAGAAGTTCCTTGCTGCGGTTGTGACAAGTAAGGCAACCGTTTGAGACGACGTTGCCCGTGTTAATTTCACCGTGCCCCTTGACGACCTCGAAATGACAGCTTTCGCAGGCGACACCGGCCTGCTTGATTGTCTGGTGGGTAATCGCCTTGATCTTCGAATCCTCTGCGCTCAGCTGGCTCTGCAGCGAGCCTGTCGGGATCGTGTGACAGGTATCGCACCTGGATGCGCCGGCGTTGAAGTTGATCGAAGGCCTTTGTGTAAAGCTGATCTTTTCCACGGCGCCCGCCCCAATCGTCACTTCTTCCATGACCGCTTTTTCGAGGGTCGGCTTTTCAAGTTTCAGATGGCAAAGGAAACAAATGTCTTTGGGAACCTCGAAGTGTTTTTCTGCGGTTACCTTGAAGTGGCAGGTATCACAGGTCAGCTTTTGTCCTTCCAGGGCCTTGTCGCCGAGGTGAATCTTGTGCTTGAAGCGCACCTTCTCGGTAAATTTTATTTCTTTGTCCTGGAACTTATTCACGGAATGACAGCCCGACTGCAGGCAGGCGCCATCCTTTATAACAGGGCGGATCGGTAGCGGGGCGTCGGGATCGTAAAGATAGGCAGCGAGATGGCGCAGCCCTTCCATCTTGGCTTTGAAACCATGTTTTTCACCGGGAAGGAAATGGCAGTCGATGCATTCGGCTTGCGATCCATCCGTGCTTTTTGAAGCATGATGGGCGTTGTTTTTCCAGGCGGCGTATTGTTCGTCCATCGTATGGCAGGAGCCGCCACAAAATTCAGAACGGGATGTATATGCTTCCTGGGCATACCACCCGCCGGTCACGAGAATTAGAACTACCGCCACACCGGCGAGAACCGTTCCCCACGTGATCGAAAAACCGGATTTCAACCCTTAACTCCCCTTACTTTTTTTCGTGACGATCCACCACTTCCTCTTGGGGAGGTGACGGTCACCAATCGATTTCTATGTGAGGGGAAAAGCAGAATTCGTGCCACTTCGGGCAAGTGTTTGAATCCCTACAGGAATTCAATATTTACCCACAGCCACTGCCTGGTTTAAGTAATCAAATTGTTACGAGCTGGTAACACTACCGGAAAACAGGTAACGGTTAAGAAGAAGCTTAAATTATCAATCACTTGGGATAAGAATTCGAAAATTCGATGTTACCAACTGGTAACAAAAAGTGTTTTCCATGATTTATGGAGATGTCTTCCGAATTTACAAAAAACAGTTGTTTTCTATAATTTCTATTACGAATATTTAGCAGATTCGGTCCTTACGATGTACACAATCACCATTTCATTGGTATAATGTCCCATCAAAACCATGTTGTTGAAAGGATTGGGGAAACGACAACGTGGAGGCTTTCGATGTTACAAATACCTTGGCTGAGCGGAGACTTCTTCAATGATACGGAAGTGGGCGGCGTATCTATTCGTTTTTGTGGTGATGCTATGCGGCGCTCCGGATTCGGTGCGTGCCGATCATTCCGAAAATAGCTCAGCCGGCAAGCCCATTCAATTTGGGCTTACAGCCGTGGTCGTTCGTGAGAACCTGCGTTTTCTGGATCAATGGTCGCAGTATCTAAGTAAAAAAATCGGCCACCCGGTAGAATTTGTGCGCAGGCGATCCTATCGCGAAGTCATGGACTTACTCGATTCCGGGCAAATTGATTTCGCATGGATTTGCGGATACCCGTTTGTAAAAAAACGTGATCCGGAATTTATTCAATTAATGTCCGTGCCTGTTTACGAAGGAGAACCGCTTTATCATTCATTCATAATCGTTCACAAAAAAAGCACTTTCCAGACGATTGACGATCTAAAGGACAAGGTGTTCGCCTTCTCTGACCCGGAATCGAACTCAGGCTATCTGTTCCCTCAATATTTGCTCGCAACACAGGGAAAAACGCCCAAGAGTCATTTTCGCCAAACCTTTTTCACCTATAACCATGCCGAGACCATCGAGGCCGTTGCCGAACAATTCGCCAATGGGGGCGCCGTCGATTCCTACATTTGGGAATACTTGAAAGACAAAAGGCCCGAACTGGTCGAGAAAACCCGGGTAATTCACAGATCTCCGAAATTTGGCTTTCCTCCCCTGGTCGCGCGCATTGGCGCCGACGCAGCAATGGTAGAAAAAATGAAAACCGTTCTTATTGGAATGTCTAAAGATCCAGATGGCAAAAAGTTCCTAATCGGCCTGAAACTTGATCGTTTCGCCAAAGCGTCATCCGAACTTTTTGACAGCATCAGGGACATGGTCGCAAAAACCCGCTGGGCTCTAACGACGGCCACGGTAAATGGAAAAAACAAAAAAGAAATCGCAGCAGGTAAGGAATGAAAACCGGCGACAAGCATCTTTCCGGACTCTCCATTAAATTTGCGCTTACGATTACGCTTGTCGTCGCGGGCGTCGCCTTTACGATCGGCGCCGTCATTGTAAGCCTAGACTGGCAACGGTTTCATCGTGAATTGGAAAGCAAGGCTTTGTTGTTAGCCCATTCCGTGTCATTGACCGCACCCGATTACATCCTCCGCAAGGATCACTGGAACTTGTTCAAGAGTCTCAAAAAAATGGCTCAGGAAGGTACCGGAAAATTAAGACAGTCAGAGATCATTACCGCCATGATTATCGATCCTGAAGGATTAGTGCTGGCTCATCTGCAACCAGACCAGAATCCGTTAGGGCTGGCTTTGACGACAACATCCGAGATCGAAAAAAATCTATTGAATTCCGTGCTGAATTTCCGGCAGCCAGGCGTGTTGAACGACGGTTTTGGCATCAATGGTTTTGTCGAAGGCGTGGACCCGGTTTTTTCCGATGAGAAATTACTGGGCTATGTTCGTGTCCGCCTTTCCTACCAGGAATTGTTCGTTAAAGCCCAGCGTTCGGCCATGATTATACTTGGCCTGACCCTAGCCCTTGTAGCCTTGGGAAGTTTGCTGGGGGCAGCCATATCGCGAAGAATTACCAAACCTCTCTCGGCGATGACGGAAGGCATGGAAGCCGTCGGTCGTGGAGAATTATCCGACATCAAGCCTATCCCGGTTGGCGACGATGATGAACTTGGCATCCTGGCGACGGCCTTTAACAAAATGGCCAAGGAAATGGCTGAGAAAAAATCTTTGGAGGAGCAAATCGCCGTCAGTGAAAAATTGGTGGCGCTGGGACGTATAAGCGCCGGCGTCGCCCACGAGGTAAACAATCCCCTGGCCGGTTTGATGAATTGTATCGACACACTGAAAAAGCACCCTGACGATCCCGAACTGGTAGCGCGATATTTGCCGTTGCTGGACAAAGGATTGAACAGAATAAAAAACATTGTCGAAAGCCTGCTGATCGAACTTCGCACCGAAGAGGCTCACGGTATCGACACGCCGACTTCTCTGGATGATCTACGGGATATTGTGGAGTCTGAAATTGAAGGACGAAATATCGATTTCGTCTGGGATAACCATCTTGGCGAAGATGTCTTGATCAACAAACGGCGCGTTCAGCAAATCGTCCTTAATCTTTTGAAGAATTCAATCCAGGCGCTTAAGGATAAGGGTACTGTTTATTTCAGAACTTTTAGGGATGGCAATTGCGTCATTTTGGAGGTCAGCGACGATGGGCCGGGCATCCCGCCGGAATACAAGAATCAGCTTTTCGATCCGTTTTTTACGACTAAGGCCAATGGCACTGGCCTTGGTTTATGGATCGTTTACAGGCTGGTTGAAAGCATGCGCGGCGTTATTGAGGTTGAAAGTGAAGTTGGCAATGGAACCCAATTTCAGGTAACGCTGCCGACAATGGAAGTGAGCACTTAGGCGATCATGGTGAAAGTTGAAAACCCGCTCAACGATCTTGGCGCTGACGATCAGGACTTATGCGTACTGATTGTCGAAGACGACGAAATCATGCGCCTGTCACTGGAAGACCGTTTGCGGCTTGAAGGTATTCCTGTACGCGTCGCGTGTGATATTGCCAGCGCTCATAATCAATTAGAAAAAGGTGACGTGGATATGGTCGTCACCGATGTCCGGCTGCCTGACGGTTCGGGGGCCGATCTTTTTCAGGATATCTCACAACACTATCCCGGGATTCCGGTCATCCTGATGACGGCTTTCGGCGACGTTGCTGATGCGGTCGCACTGGTCAAGGCCGGCGCCCTGGACTATATGGCCAAGCCATTCGATCTTCAGGAGTTTATCGAGAAAATCCAACGCAATTTGTCACGCATTCAGGATCAGAATCTTTCAGCAGATTCCCTCGGATTAAACGGGGAGACATTCCGCCCGGGCAGCGGTGTTCTTGGAAAAAGCACCTCTATGCGCCGCATCGAACGGCTGATTGCTCGACTGGCGAGCGTCGACAGTTCCGTTTTGATCACCGGTGAATCTGGTGTCGGTAAAGAAGTTGTCGCCGCTTTGCTTCACCAGAACAGTCATCGCGCTGATAAGCCATTTATCCGGGTTAACTGTGCCGCATTGCCGCAAAATCTTATCGAAAGCGAACTGTTCGGACACGAAAAGGGTGCCTTTACTGGTGCTACTCAGCGCCATATCGGCCGATTTGAACAGGCCAATACAGGGTCGATTTTTCTGGATGAAATCGCGGAAATTCCCCCGGAAACGCAAGTGAAATTACTTAGGGTCTTACAGGAACAAGTTGTCGACCGGGTTGGAGGCAAGGCCCCCGTACCGTTGGATGTTCGCATCATCGCCGCCACCCAGGTGGAATTGGACGAGGCGGTCAGGGATGGCCGGTTCCGTTCCGACCTTTACTGGCGTTTGAACGTGATAAATGTCCATATTCCAGCGTTAAGGGATCGGCGCGAAGATATACTGTATCTTGCCCGAATGTTCGTAAAGCGCCACGCCTCCGAAATGGGTTTTCCAACCAAAAGACTGTCGGCGGAAGCCGAGGCAAAATTGTTATCGATGCCGTTTCCTGGAAATGTGAGGGAACTTCGCAACATTCTTGAACGCGCAGTGGCCTTAAGCGACGCACCGCGTATTTTAGCCCATGATCTGATGTCCCGAGATGAAGATCACATCGAGGATACATCCCATCACACTCTTAAGGAATCGGTTGAAAGCGCCGAACGTCAGGCTATTCATCAGGCCCTTGTTATGAACGGCTGGGCCATTGGCCAGGCAGCCGACGATCTAGGCATTTCCCGAAAAAACCTGTGGGAGAAGATGAAGCGCCATGGGATCGAGAAAGAGTAATTTGGCCCAGTGGTTCTTATTTTCTGGTCGACGCTGTTGACAAACCAATTCGCAAGCGTCGGTAAACTTCTGCTGGCGGAGAGCTGAGGCAGACGATATCAAACTGCGAGGCTTGACCATTTTTCCACACCAAGGATGGCGAGAATATACGTCAAATGCTTGACTAAAAAGGCCTTCTTCACATCAAGAAAGATTGAAATCCTTGAAAATTGGCACCAGTTGGTTACCATGGATCGTGTTTCAAAATAATAATTAATAAAAATTACGGGAGAAGTTCTGAAAGCCAGTACCGCCAATTCTAAAATCACATAGCGGTCGCCTATTCGACACAAAAAGAGCTTCTTAAAAAAGCAAGCTTCAAAAACAAGTTCAGGGAGAGGTGAGTTATGTCGAACAACAAGATGGACCACGAAAAATCAGGTCGCGTTCACCCAAGAATACCCGATCTGAAAAATAAATTCGTAAAAGGCGAGTTGAACCGCAGGGAATTTCTGCGAACGACGACCCTTTTGGGACTTAGCGCCGGTGCTGCCTATACTTTTGTGAACGCATTCTCTGGCGACGGCCCTGGCCTAATATCCAGTGCTCAGGCGGCGACCCCGAAAAAAGGCGGCGTCATTCGTTGCGCCATGCAGGTTCAGGATATGTCGGACCCGGCCGTTTACGATTGGGTGGAAAAATCCAATGTATCACGGCAAATGGCCGAATACCTGACGATCACAGGTCCGGATAATGTGACCCGACCCTACCTGGCGGAAAAATGGGTGCCATCCGATGACTTGAAGACATGGACGTTCCACCTGCGCAAAGGTGTGCGTTTCGGCAACGGCGACGAGATGACCGCCGACGACGTTATTGCCAACATCAAGCGTTGGCTCGACCCGAATGTTGGCTCCTCCATGGTCGGCATGCTCAATTCAATGGTCAAGGAAGAGGACGGCAAGGACAAGGACGGCAAACCGATCAAGGTCAAACGCATGATCGAAGGGTCGGTTGAGAAAGTCGATGACTACACCGTCCGTATTCACTTGAGTTCACCGGATCTTTCGATTCCTGAAAAGATGTACCACTATCCGGCGGCGATCGTGCATCGCAGCTTCGCCGAAAAAGGCGCCAACATCGCCAAGAATCCTGATCTGGGAACCGGCCCATACACATTGGCCGAATACAGGGTTGGTGAGATCGCCATTCTTAAACGCCGTGGCGGTGGCTTCAAGTATTGGGGCGAAGACCCGTTGCTTGATGAAATCCATTACATCGACACCGGGCAGGACGCCGCGGCCTCTCTGGCAGCTTTAGCTTCGGGGCAGGTTGATACGATTTACACCCTCGATTTGACGTTGCTGGGCGCGGCCCAAGGTATGCCTGGCATCAAGGTGCACGAAACGACAACGGCGCAAACCGGCGTCATGCGCATTCAAGGGGAACGAGCGCCCTTCAATGACATTCGTGTCCGTCAGGCCATGCAATTGGCGGCAGACAACGAGCAGATGCTGAACACGGCCTATCAGGGCCGTGGCATGGTTGCCGAGAACCACCACGTCTGCGCCTGCCAGCCCGATTACGCGCCTTTGCCCATGAAAAAACGCGATGTCGCCAAGGCCAAGCAACTTCTAGCGGATGCCGGGCATGGCGGCGGCCTGGATATTTCGTGCAACGTCGGCAACACCAACGGCCAGTGGGAAACCGATCAGTGTATCGTGTTGAAGCAGAACCTGGCCGAAGCCGGCATCAACCTGAAGGTCAACGTCATGCCGGCGGCTCAATATTGGGAGGTCTGGGACAAGGCGGACTTCAGCCTGACGGTTTGGACGCACCGTCCCCTGGGCACCATGTTGTTGGGCGTTGCCTATCGCACCGGTGTTCCATGGAACGAGGCCAAATATTCCAGCAAGGAATTCGATGACTTGTTGACCCAGGCCGAATCGACCGTCGATATGGCCAAGCGCCACAAGATAATGGCGAAGGTCGAAAAACGCCTTCAGGATGACGCCATTATGATCCAGCCCTACTTCCGTTCGGTGATGACGGCGGCAAGTGACAAGATCAAAGGGCTAGGCGTTCATCCGACCAACTATCACCAGTGGCACAAAGTCTGGATCGATTCCTGATCTGAACCTACGACCCTTCGCAGCGTCGGCATTACCATTTTGCGGTATGCCGACGCCAGCGAAACCTCTTTTACTGAACGGGAATTAGGACAACCACGCCATGTTAATCATGATCAGCAAACGCATCGGTTTCATGGTGTTGACCATGCTCGCGGTGTCAATAATTCTTTTCCTTTTGCTGGAGTTCTCGCCTGGCAATGTCGCCACCAAGGTACTTGGCCCTTATTCCTCGGAAGAAGCGCGCCAGCTGTGGCTCGAACGCCACGGCTATTTCGAACCGCTGTGGTGGCGCTACTTCGTCTGGCTGGGTAATTTCATGACCGGCGAATTCGGCGATTCCGTACGCTTCAAAGTCCCGGTCGCCGATATCCTGTGGCCGCGTTTGTGGAATACCGCAATTCTCGGCTTCTGGACCTTTGCCCTGATGATCCCCCTGTCGTTGACACTTGGCGTGCTGGCCGGCATGCGCGAAGGCTCCAAGCTGGACCGCACCATCTCAGTCGGTTCCATCATTACGACGTCAGTCCCGGAATTCGCCAGCACCGTTCTGCTGTCGGCGATTTTCGTGTTCGGCCTTAAATGGTTGCCGGGCACATCTTCAATGTCGGGCGGCTTCGACTGGAAGCAGATGGTGCTGCCGGTGATGGTACTGTTGATTTATGATTTTGGTTACGTGGCGCGCATGACCCGGGCCTCGATGGCCGAAGTGATGACCACGCATTATATCCGCACAGCCGTTCTAAAAGGCCTGCCCTATAAACAGGTGATCATGAAACACGCACTTCGCAACGCCTTGATCGCACCCTTTACGGTGATCATGCTGCAGATCAACTGGTTGCTTTCCGGCGTCATCGTCGTCGAGTTCTTTTTCGCCTACAAAGGTTTTGGCGCGCTTTTACTGGAAGCCTCGCTCAATCAGGATCTTTATGTGATTGAAGCCTGTGCCATGGTTGCCGTTTTTGTCGCCGTCGCGTCCCAGACGCTCGCCGACATCGGCTACACCTATCTTAACCCGCGAATCCGGTTTACTTGAGGGAGGTGGCAAATGACCGATATCGTTGAAACCGTCACCCCCGCGCCGTCAGTTGGAAAAGCTTTGATGCGAGCCATTAAATCTTTTGCGTTATTGCGCGAAAGCGTACCCGGCATGGTCGGCGCCGGGCTTGTACTATTCTGGGTCGTTGTCGCCATTCTGGCGCCGCTGCTGGCGCCCTTTGATCCTCTTGCCACTTTGCAACCGATGGCTAAACCGGGAGTCGAATACGCCAAAGGCGGCACGTTTTGGCTCGGCACCGATCACCTGGGCCGCGATATTTTGTCGCGTATTATCTATGGATCACAAACGGTCCTGATCTATGCGCCGTTGGCGACGGTGTGTGCTTATGCGGTCGGCATTTTGATGGGATTGGCGGCGGGCTATCATCTGGGTTGGTGGGATATCCTGCTTTCGCGCATAAGCGACATCATTCTGTCGTTCCCTGTGCTGGTGCTTTACATCATCGTTATCGCCACCATTGGCGCCTCACCGGTCGTTCTTGTTATCGCCATTACCTTCGCCAGTGCGCCGGGCATCATGCGTATTGTCCGTGGACTGGTGCTTGATCTACGCAACCGCGACTATGTGGCCGCCGCCCAAACAAGGGGTGAAACCGCCATGTACATCATGTTGGTGGAGATCCTTCCAAACGCTCGTGGACCGCTGATCGTCGATGCATGCCTGCGCCTGGGCTACGTCATTATCACCATCGGGGTTCTGGGATTCCTGGGGCTTGGCCTGCCGCCGCCAGATCCGGACTGGGGAGGCATGATCAACGAAACGCGGAAAATGGCGATGATCTTTCCGCACATGACGATCTTCCCGTGTATCGCGATTTCGTCATTGATCTTGGGCTTCAACCTGCTGGCCGATGGCTTGCGCGAAGTTTCATTGAGGGATTAAGGAAACCGTCATGACAGATTCCACAGACACATATGACGGCCCCGTCCTGGAAATTGAAGACCTGTGCCTGTCGTATTTCACCCGGGCCGGAGAAATTCCCGCCGTCGTCGATTTCTCCGCCACCCTTGCGCCGGGTGAAAGCATCGGGCTGGTCGGTGAATCCGGATGTGGAAAGTCGACGGTCGCCATGGCGATCATGCGTTACATGGGTGGAAACGGCGATATTGTCGGAGGAACCGTCAAGTTCAAGGGCCGCGACATGGCCACCCTTAATGAAGAAGAACTGCGCCGGATTCGTGGTTCCGAGATTTCGATGATCTATCAGGAGCCCATGGCGGCGCTGAATCCGTCGCTTACCATCGGCACCCAGTTGATGGAAGTCCCCATGACCCATGACGGTGCAACCAGGGACGAGGCCTGGAAACGCGCCGTGCAGATGCTTGCCGACGTCCACCTGCCGGATCCCGAGCGGGTCATGGAGGCCTATCCCCACCAGATCTCGGGCGGCCAGCAACAACGGGTTGTCATTGCGATGGCGCTGCTTTCAAGTCCGTCACTGTTGCTGCTTGACGAACCGACGACGGCGCTGGATGTAACCGTCGAAGCAGGCATCGTGGAATTGATTGCCGAGTTGAGCCGCAAGTTCAACACGTCGCTGCTTTATATTTCGCATAATCTCGGTTTGATGCTGGAAGTCTGCGACCGAATCTGCGTCATGTATTCAGGCGAAGTCGTCGAAGAAGGCCACATCGATTCAATTTTCTCATGGCCGAAACACCCCTATACACACGGGCTTTTTGGCTGCATTCCTCTTCCCCATGCCGATAAGAACGCAAGGCCCCTGAAGGCGATCCGCGGTCAGTTGCCGTTACCCCATGAACGTCCGCCCGGCTGTAATTTTGGCCCGCGCTGCGATTTCTTCAAGGACGGAACCTGTGATCAGGAATCCGTAAAAATGCTTGAAGTAACCACCGACAAGGATCCTGCTCATAGGGTCCGTTGCAAGTTGTGGGACAGCATCGACCATGCAAACGCAATTCCGGTCGGCGACGCCAAACCACCCGCGGATATCGGCGATACGGTGCTGGAAATAGACGGCATGCAGAAATACTACGAAGTCCGCGATACTTCGATGGCGGCGATCATTTCGGGCGAAGGCATACGCCATGTCAAAGCCAACGAGGAAATAACTTTTCGCGCCGGACGTGGCGAAACGGTGGCCATAGTCGGAGAATCCGGCTGCGGTAAATCGACGTTCGCCAAGGTGCTGATGGGGCTGGAAAATGCGACCGGTGGCGAGGTTCGCATGGGAGGCACCAACATCGGCGACTTGCCGGTACAGCAGCGCTCACCGGATCAACTTGGCTCGTTGCAAATGGTGTTCCAGAATCCTAACGACACCCTTAACCCTTCACTGACCATTGGCGCCCAGATCGGGCGGGTAATCAAAAAATTCGGCGTCGAATCCAATCCGGGTAAAATTCAGGAAAAGGTGCTGCAACTGCTTGACGTCGTTAAGCTGCCCCGGGATTTTGCCCTTCGCAAACCTCGCCAGCTTTCCGGCGGTCAGAAGCAGCGTATTGGCATCGCCCGCGCCTTTGCCGGAAACCCGGCAATGGTTATCGCCGATGAGCCGATTTCGGCGCTTGACGTTTCGGTGGCGGCGGCCGTTACCGAATTGCTGACGGATATTCAGCGCGAAAACCAGACGACATTGCTTTTCATCAGCCACGACCTGAGCGCTGTGCGGTATCTGGCCGACCGGGTGGTCGTCATGTATCTGGGCAAACTGATGGAGCGCGGCACAACCGACGAGGTATTCAGCCCGCCTTATCATCCCTACACGGAAGCCCTTCTTTCAGCCGTCCCGATTGCCGATCCGGAAGTCGAAAAGCGGCGTATCGTATTGGAAGGCAACCTGCCAAGCGTTCTCAATCCGCCAAAGGGTTGCCCGTTCTCAACCCGGTGTCCGCGCAGGGTTGGAGATATTTGCGATAACGAGCCGCCGCCGGTGCAATTCAATGCCGACCGTCACGGTATTGCGTGCCATATCCCACTGGAGGATTTACGCAAGGTCGAACCGGTGATCAAGGTTTCCGAATCTCATTCCGCTCCGGACGATGCAGCGCCGGTAGTTTAAAGCCAGTTTTCCTCGAACGGATAACTGGAAAGCGGCTTGGCGCCGTCCTTCGTGATCAACACCTGTTCTTCCAACTTGACCCCTTCGCGCCCGCCTTCCGATCCGATCATCGATTCGACGCATAACGTCATTCCTTCCTCGATAGTGCCGTCGTAACCCTTTTTATCAAAGTCAATGCGATATTTTATCGAGGGATATTCGTCGGCCAGCCCGACACCGTGCAGCAGGCAGGTATAGCGGTTAGATAAAAATTCATCGGGGATCGGCCAGGCCTTGTCGGAAATTTCGCGGAAACTCATGCCCGGTTTAAGAATTGAAATATCATGGTGAAGCTGCTCGTAGGCGGCGGCGTAAAGGCGGCGCTGTTCGTCATCGGGTTTACCATCCCCGCACAGCCAGGAACGCGAAATATCCGAGCAATAGCCGTAGGGGCCTACAAGATCGGTATCGAAGCTGACCATGTCGCCTTTTTCAATTTCGCGCATGGAACATTCACGAAACCACGGATTGGTGCGCGGGCCCGACGACAGCAAGCGGGTTTCGATCCATTCTCCACCCATGGCGATGTTTGTTTCGTGAAGTTTCGCCCAAAGCGCGTTCTCGGTAATGCCCGGAACCAGCGCCTCACGCATCGTGGTCATGCCCGCCTCGCACACTTCTATAGCCCGTTTCATCAAGACGAGTTCTTCTGGGCTTTTGATAACGCGGGCCTGCTCGGTTATTTCCAGCCCGTCGAACACCTCTATACCGTGCGACCGTATGGAATCGACGCCCATGTGAGATAGCCGGTCAATGGCGAGGCGCTTGTTGCCGCCACCATGTCTTTTCATCAAATCAGCGATCTGGTCGCCAAATTCCCTGGCGACGTCCGGGCCGTTTTTGCCCGCCGCGAAATAATAGAACGAAGGCATCACCCGGTATTCGTCAACGGTGGGCAACCCTTCGGCCAAATGTGGATGGTTGGCATAATCGAAGAGAACAACCGGCCCTTCGGTGGCGATAAAGACGCAGCGAGTCTCATAGTGAGAACACCAGATCTGCATATTCGTAGCATCCGTGGCGTAGCGCGTATTGACCTGATCGAACAGCAAAGCCGCGGCGCAATCCTTTTTCTTCAATTCACCCGTAATTCTGCCAAGCCGATACATACGCACGCGGTCAAGATCCGCAGGGGGCTCGCTATATTCCATTGCCCCGTGTTGGCGCGGGACGCCTTTTTTGTAAACGGAAACTGCTGCATTGATAGGCATGGGCGCGATCCTCCCTCTCAGGTGATAGCACGACAGGCTTGTTCGATCCGATCACAGGCCAGTTGTAAATTGTCCATGGATGTTGCGTAGGAAAGCCGAATATAGGGATCGCACTCGAATGCCGAACCCGGCACGACGGCGACCCCGACACTTTCCAGGAAAAAAGTAGCCAGGTCCGCGCTGCTTTTGATTTGCCGCCCTTCGGAAGTGACTCCATCAATCAATCCAGCGCAGGATGGGAACAGATAGAAAGCGCCCTCGGGGGAATGGCAGGAAAGGCCGTTGATACCGTTCAACCTAGCAACCAGAAAATCGCGACGTTCCCTGAACAGCGCCGCTCGTTCACGAATGAAATCTTGCGGTCCCTGAAGAGCCGCGACCGCTGCGGCCTGACTGATCGAACATGGATTGCCGGTGCTTTGCGACAGCACCTTGACGATTCCACCGATCAAATTCTTCGCCCCCCCCGCGTAACCAATCCGCCAGCCCGTCATGGAATAGGCCTTTGAAACGCCGTTGATCGTCAGCGTCCTGTCATACAAGCCTGGCTCCAGGCTTGCCGGAGTGACGAAGGTGAAATCATCGAAAACAATATGCTCGTAGATATCGTCTGCAATAATCCAGATTTGTGGGTGACGCATTAGAACGTCGGTCAGCGGCTTCATTTCTTCGGCGCTATAGGCCGCCCCCGTCGGGTTGTTGGGCGAGTTCAACAAAATCAGCCGGGTTCGGTCTGTAATCGCCTTTTCAAGATCGCCTGCCTGCAACTTGAAATTATTGTCCTCGCGGCAGGCGACGGTAACGGGACGGGCGCCGGCAAGAAGCACCATGCCCGGATAGGACGTCCAACACGGTACCGGCAGTATGACCTCGTCTTCGGTGTCGAGCATCGCCTGCATGGCGTGAAACAGTAACGGCTTCGCCCCTGCGTCTACTATGATCTGGTCCGGTTCGTAATCAAGAGCGTTGTCGCGCTGAAATTTTTCGCTGATCGCCGATTTCAGGGCGCTGATGCCGTCTACCGGTGTGTAACGGGTAAAATCGGATCCGATCGCGTCGATGGCCGCCTGCTTGACGTGATCGGGATTCGGAAAATCCGGCTCGCCAATGCTCAGGTCTATGATATCCCGCCCCTCACCCTTAAGGCGGCTGATCAACGTGAAGATGGTGCTGATCGCCGAGGGCTGGAAGCGGTCAAGTAAGTGGCTCAGATCGCTCATAAGTGTTTTCCAATTTTACTCACCCACGCATGCGTTCCCCCTTAGGGTCGAATAAAGGCTCGCTAATCAGTGCCGCCTTTCGCATATCGCCCAGGATTTCGATTTCAAATTCAGCGCCTTCCGCAATCATTTCAGTCGGAACGAAACCGATGGCGACACTTTTCTCTACAAAATGGGCGTAGCCGCCGGAAGTAACAAAACCGACTACCTTTTCATCCTTCCATATCGGCTCATCGCCCCAGACATCCGCCCCGTCGGCGTCAACCTCCAACGTCACAAGATGGCGTTCGGGCGGATTGTCGCGCGCGGCGAGAGCTGCTTCGCGACCGATAAAATCGTCCTTTTTGAAGTTGATGAAAAAGTCCAGGCCCGTTTCCGCCGGGGTATAATCGGGGCGGTATTCGCGAAGCCAGGATCCAAAACTCTTTTCCAGCCTTAGCGACATCATGGCGCGCATGCCAAACGGCCTAAGCCCCAAATCCTCCCCGGCGGCGCTAAGCACGTTAAATAAGTCGATTTGGCGGTCCGCATCGACATATATCTCGTAGCCCAGGTCGCCGGTGTAGGTGACCCTGTTTATCAAGGCGGGAATGCCGCCAACATCGACTTCGCTGACACTCAGGAACCCCATGGCCTCGTTCGAAACATCGTCGTCGGTGACCCTGCCCAGAAGTTCGCGCGCCTTCGGTCCGGCGATCTGGAAGCCGACGCGTTCCAGCGAAACGTTGCGGATTTCAACGCCGGTCTCAGGCAAGTGATTTTCGAACCATCGCATGTGATAGGCCTGGGAAATTGAAGAACCGGTAATCTGAAAGCGCTGATCCGAAATCCTGGCGACTGTCAGATCTCCTATCAGCACCCCACGAGGGCTTAGCATCGGCGACAGGCTCAGGCGGCCCGATTTTGGGATTCTTCCGGCGAGAATATAATCAAGCCAGCCTTCCGCGCCGGGTCCCGTCACTTCGTACTTGCCGAAATTGTGAATTTCATTGATGCCGACGGCCGTACGTACAGCGCGGCATTCGGCCCCTACGGCCTCGAAAGCATTGGAGCGTCGGAACGAAGGCGTTTCATAACGCTCGTCACCTTCGGCGGCAAAATAGTTAACATGTTCAAGGCCATAGGCTGATCCGTAGACGGCGTTTCGTTCATTCCAGATTTGATGGGCGGGCGTCGTGATCAGGGGGCGGCCTGCGGGCAATTCTTCGTTCGGAAACGAGATGGCGAAGCGGCGCTGATAGTTCTCCATGACCTTAACTCGGGTATAGTCCGGGGTGCAGTAATCCCCGAAACGAGCCACATCCATGGCGAATACGTCCGAAGTGGGTTCACCCTCAATCATCCATTCCGCCAATGTCTTGCCGACGCCGCCGCCCTGGCTGAACCCGGCCATGACCGCGCACGCCGACCAGAAACCGGGTAGTCCGGGCACGGGGCCCACCAGGGGATTGCCGTCGGGCGCAAAGGTGAACGGGCCGTTGATGACTGTTTTGATCCCGGCTTCAGCGAGGCACGGATAGCGAAAAAAAGCATGCTCCAGGGGTTCGGCGATGCGCTCCAGATTATTGGGAAGCAGTTCGTGGCCGAAATCCCAGGGTGTCGTGTCAACCGACCACGGATCGCAATCCTGCTCATAAATACCCAGAACCAGCCCTTTTCCTTCCTGGCGGAAATAGGTTTCGCCAGCCGGGTCCAGAACATGCGGCAGTTCCTTGTCCAGGGCCGCAACCTCGGGAATATCTTCGGTGACCAGGTACTGGTGTTCCATCGCCAACAACGGCAGATAGACCCCTGCCATCCTGCCAACCTCGCGGGCCCACAGCCCACCGGCGTTGACGACATGCTCCGCCGCAACGGTTCCTTCTTCGGTGACTACCTGCCATCCACCCTCGGAAGTGGGGTTCAGTTCAAGGACTCGATTCCTCAAGGAAATTTCCGCGCCGCCGATACGCGCCGCCCTGGCGTAAGCGTGCGTCGTGCCGGAGGGGTCCAGATGGCCGTCCAGCGGGTTATACAGGCCGCCGATGATGCCTTCGGTGTTGGTTACCGGCGTTAATTTGGCGATTTCATCGGGTGTGATCAATTCGGAATCAAGCCCCAAATAGTGGTGCTTTGCGTATTCCGCCTTAAGGAAATCCATACGGTCTGGATCGGTAGCGATGGTTATGCCGCCGACATGGTGAAGGCCGCAGGCCTGGCCACTGATTTCCTCAAGCTCCTGATACAGGTTAATCGTATATTCCTGCAGCATCGCCAAATTTGGATCGGAATTAAGCGTATGAAAACCGCCTGCGGCATGCCAGGTCGATCCGCTGGTTAATTCCGAGCGTTCGATAAGAAGAACGTCATTCCAGCCATATTTTGTCAGATGGTACAGAACACTGCATCCAACGACGCCGCCGCCGATCACCACAACCCGGGCATGTGATTTCATCGCTTTGCTTCCCCCTTTTTAAGTTTCCTTTGCGCCGCCTTCTTCGATACGGCGGGCGACGAATGTATCCAGCTCTTCCTCGATAGCCTTGTCGAGTGCCGGGGGTTGGAAATCTTCGAGAATTTTCTTGTAGATCCTTTGGGCCCGATGGGTGGCGTCGAGCGATCCGCCATCGCGCCAGTTTTCAAAATTGTTCCAATCCGACAGGATCGGGTTGTAGAAGGCCGTCTCGTAGCGTTCCATGGTATGGGCGCAGCCGAAGTAATGGCCCGCCGGACCAACTTCACGCATTGCCTCCATCGCCATTTCATCGTCGTTGATACTGATCGGCTTCATGAATTCGGCCATCATCTGCATCATTTCAGCATCGATAATGACTTTTTCGAAAGATGCCGACAGTCCCCCTTCCAGCCATCCAAATGCATGTTTGACCAGATTGCAGTGGGCCAGCATGCACGGCCAGATCGACATTTGGGATTCATAGACCGCCTGCGCATCAGGCGCGTTGGATGCGTTAACGTTCGAAGAACGGTAAGGAATGGCGTAACGTCTGGCCAATTGGCCGCCGATCAGCACCGCCTTGGCGTATTCCGGCGTACCGAAAGCTGGTGACCCGGTGCGCATATCGACATTCGAGGTAAAGCCGCCGTACATCACCGGCGCGCCGGGGTTAACCATTTGCGAAAAAGCGATACCGGCAAGCGCCTCGGCATTCTGCTGAACGATCGCCCCCGCCACGGTAACCGGGGCCATGGCGCCGGCCAACGTGAATGGCGTCACAATAACCGGCTGGTTCATCCGCGCCATTTCGATGATTCCCCCCAGCATGGCGACATCGTACTGCAGGGGTGAATTGGCGTTAATGACGGAAAAGATTGAGGGTTCTTCGGTAAGTTGCTTCTCGCTGACGCCGCGCGCGATCCTGATCATTTCTATGGAATCCCTGATCCGCTGACGGTTCAGGCAATAGCCAAAGCCCATCTTATCCGAAAGCTTGATTGCTGCTTGTTCGGCAACAAGATGGCGGATCGGCGGGGCGATATCAGTCGGCTCGACAGGGTAGCCGGCGATTTGATGAATTATGTTCAGACTTTGGGCAAGGCGGATAAAGTTACAGAAGTCCTCCAAACTGCCCTGCCTGCGGCCATAATCAAGATCGGTCGCATTAGGCGGACTGGCGACCATGGCGAAGGCGGTAAAATTGCCGCCGTATTCAAGATTATGGTTCGGGTTGCGGGCGTGTCCGGTAAAACGCTCTGGTACGGATTTTATCGAATTTTCAACGAGTCCCCGATCGAAACGGACAAGGGGATCGCCAGCCTTTACCTCTGCCCCGGCGCTTTTCAGAATCTCCCTGGCTTCCTCGTACAGGAAGTTGATGCCGATCTCTTCAAGAACGTCGAAGGACTTTATGTGCAGGGATTCAATTTCATCTTCCGAAAGAATATTAAAAGGCTTATATGGATTTTGCAGCTGTTTGAAAGGCGGTTGATGAAGCTCTTCACCCGCCTCCTTGCGGCCCTCTGTTTTCCTGTTCGCGCGACCCCGTCTCACCATTCGTTCCCACTCCACCTATTTGCAGTCGGACTTCTTTCATGAGTCAGTTAATCCAGTTTGTCATTCTGGAAGAAATTTAAAAAAGCATTCAACCACCGATAATTTTTCAGACAAATAGGATATTGTGCTCAATTATTCTCCGTGACCAGAGAGAAAATTCAAATGCGATCAAATGGTTCAGATGCTTACCTTGGCATGTACGATTTTCCGGCCCTTCGTCCGGCGCAGGATGCGTGGTGGTCAGGCCTCGCAGATCACTTCAACAAGCAGGGATTTTTGAATATACCACGCGACCTGAACCGGTCTGTGAGCGATCCTTATGATATCTGGCTTGCCCCCAACATGTTCTTGGCGCAGACCTGTGGTTATCCACTGACCCATCGGCTGGCCGGCAAGGTTCGATTGGTGGGCACGCCTTGTTACGACGCACCCGGTTGCGAAGGACCAATTTATCGAAGCCTTTTCATTGTCCGCTCCGACTCCGACGCGAATAAACTTTCAGATGCGTTGCCGGCGCGCGTTGCAGTTAACTCCATGGATTCATTTTCGGGTTGGCATTCGTTAAGCAGGATCGTTCGGTCGCTCGATTTTGACGACGAGCCATTTATCGAAACCATTCTTAGTGGCGGCCATGCCAAGAGCATCGATCTCGTGCGCGAAGGCGACGCGGATATCGCCGCCATCGACTGCGTTACTCATGCCCTGGTCGGTGATGTCGAACCCGAACGATTGGCGGGCACACGCGTTCTGGAACAAAGCCCACCGGCGCCTGGGCTTCCCTATATCACGCGGATCGATATGTCCGATCAGGACATCCGGCGTATGGTGAAAGCAATTGAAAATGCGTTTGATGATTCTGGATTAATTGAAGCCCGAAGAAAGCTGCGTTTATCCGGCTTCATAGTTGTTCCCCTTCATGACTATATTAAAACCATGACAATAAATGGCGTAACCGCATAATTTTTGTGGTAAAATTTACACCATTATGGAGAAGTCTGTTGATATCTTCTGGCGCAACGAGGGACCAACCTGGTTGGTCTTGACGGGGACATTCGCAAGCTGGGCCATTCTTGTCATCTTTCATAATGTCGTGCCCTGGTATGTCCTTGCCGTTCTGGGCGGACTGATTACCGCCATGCATTCCTCACTGGTGCACGAAAGCGTACATTGTCTCAGATGTGTTCCAGACAGGTTCCGGGAAGCACTTTTCTTCCTGCCGATCGGGGTCTGGTATCCCTATTTCGTTTATTTTCGCGAACATACAACACATCATCGCGACGCCTATTTGACGGTACCGGATAAGGACCCGGAGTCCTTCTACTTCGCTCAAAGTAATTGGCAACGACTGGGGCCGGTGATGCAGAAAGTGATGATCGCGAACCAAACATTTGCCGGACGCATGATTCTTGGGCCGGTAATAGAGATCATTCGGATTATCCAGAGCGAAACCTGTTCTTTCCAAAAAGGGGAGAGCAAAAACCTGGGCGCATGGATACTCCATGCAGCAGGTTTGATTGTTCTGTTTTCGATTGTTTCAGGTTGGGCCGGGATGCCCTGGTGGCAATATATTTTGTTTTTTGCCCTGCCCGGATTGGCTTTTTCACTGATCCGGTCATTCATCGAGCACCGCTTCGCCGATGATCCCGCCCATCGCACGGCTATCGTCGAATCAGGCTGGTTTTTCAGCCTGCTGTTCCTCAACAACAATCTGCATGTCGTCCACCACAAAAAACCATCGATGAAGTGGTACGAAATCCCCGGCTACTACCGGAAACATCGTGATGTGATCCGTGAAGGAAATGGTGGTTTTGTATTTTCAAGCTACGGAGAGATTATCCGCCGATACCTTTTCAAACCGGCCTTCCCGCCGGTGCGGGAAATTATCTGACAAAAATTGAGGATCATTAGGCCGGTTCCAGGAGAACGTTCATGCGAAGCCGATGGAAAATCGTTTTTTGGGGTTTCGCAACAGTCATCTTCATCGCCGTTACCAGTGGCCCGGCCCACAGCCTCGCCGACGACCAGGTACTCAAACCCGGCGATGTTTTCAGGGACTGCGACGTGTGCCCTCAGATGGTTGTCATTCCCGCCGGATCCTTCGATATGGTGAACAGAGGCAGCGTCGGCGTCGATGACGCCGAAACCGAGGTCCATCATGTGACGATCCCTAAAGCCTTCGCTGTCGGCAAGTATGAAATAACCCAGTTCGAATGGCGGCAGGTAGAGGGCTGGAACGAGAGCCTCGAAAAGGGTGATAACAACCCCGTGGAAAAAATTTCCTGGCCCAATGCCAAATTGTTTGTGAAACGACTGTCGGAAAAGACGGGCCGGCATTATCGAATGTTGAGCGAGGCCGAGTGGGAATACGCCGCGCGGGCGGGAACTAAGTCGGTTTACTGGTGGGGCGACGACTTCGACGAGAAGAAGGCAAATATTGGTCCAAAAACCCTACCGGTCGGACAGTACGACGCCAATGCATTCGGTTTGCACGATATGCACGGCAATGTCTGGGAGTGGGTAGAAGACTGCTGGAATGAAAGCTACGCCGGATTGCCACTGGATGGAACGGCGCGGACAACAGAAAACTGTGTATTCAGGATCATCCGTGGGGGCTCTATGGGTGGCCTGCCAAGACATCTTCGCTCCGATTCCCGGGCCCGGGCCCGTGCCTACCTCCACTACAGGTTCGGCACTATCGGGCTCCGTGTCGCAAGATCCATCAATCGCTAAACTAATTACCGGGCTTTTTCGACTTCGCAAAGCAGGGCTTTGAAAACAGGAAAGCCGGAAATCGGATCGCAATTTTCATCATCAGTCAACTCGTTGACGTTGGCTTGACGCCACTCAGGGGTACCGATGTAGCCGCCGCCGCCCATGTTGACTTCAACCGCGCCGGGGACGATGTTTTGGGTAACCTTCGCCCAGAACCGGACGCGCCCGCGCGGTGAGACAACATCCACCGCATCACCGTCGCCGATACCGCGTGCAGCGGCATCATCCGGATGCATGTGAACCTGTGGTTTCGGCTGGCGTTCCACCAGGGATGAAATGTTGTAGTGCTGCGAGCGAAAAGCAAACTGGGTGCGCGCCCCCGAATTGAAAACCAAGGGGTATCGTTTCGCCAATTCCGGACTGGCCAGCGGTCCTTCGACGGGTTCGGTGTAAATGGGCAGGGCCGCATAGTTGTGCTCGCGAAACCACTCGGAGGCAATCTCGAACTTGCCGGTTGGTGTTTGAAAACCGGGCTTTCCGTCGGGACGGATTTTACCCGTTTTGTATTTGCGATGCTGCATTTTAGGTATTTCGAACGCTACGCCCTGGGGATTGTCTCGCAAGTCGTCCAGGGAAATTCCCGAACTCTTCAACGTCCAGGAAATTTTCTCCTCTTCCGTCTGCGGCCAGCGTTCCCCATAGCCCAGACGCCGAGCCAGTTCGGCAAAGATCAGGTAGTCGTTTCGGGCCTCGCCACGCGGCGGCATGACACGCGAGCGAAGTTGCACGTGCCCATCATGGACCGTGTAGGACTCGTTCTCGAACATTGTCGTCGCCGGCAGGATCAGATCGGCGAATTGGGAGTCGGCGGTCGGAAACCGGTCAACTACAACCAAAAAATCAAGGGCTGCCAGCGCCTTGCGCCAACGCGCTGGATTGGGCCAAGAGGTGATGATTGACGCACCGCTGATAATCATCGCGCGGACAGGATAAGGATCGCCGTCCAAAATCGCCTTTGGCAACAGGGCAGCATGGGCTTCCTTGCGGGTTGCGTGATAAAGCGGGAATTCATCTGCGCCGATGGGCCTGCGCCCTTCCGAGGGCGGATCGGTTTCCAGGCGATCAAAAAGCAAACGATCATTCATCCTGAATTGCTTGCCGCCCGGGGTGTCGAGATGGCCGCCAAGGGCCTGCAGAACCCATACGGCGCGGATCGCCTGAACGCCGCTATTGGAATATTCCAACCCAGTATACATTAGGATCGAGCAGCCCTTGGCGTTGGCTATTGACCTTGCCAGTTCGCGGATTTTATGGGCGGGAATGCCGGTGATGCCGGCGACCCGTTCGGGCGTGAAGTCGCGGACATATTCACTCAATTCCTCAAATCCGTGGGTCCAGTTTTCAGCGAAGTCGCGATCATGGAGATTCTCGGATATCAATACATGCAGCGCGCCCAAGGCCAGAGCGCCGTCAGTTCCGGGGCGCACTCCAACCCATTCGGCGTTTGTAGCCAGAGCAGTTTCGCTGCGCCTATGATCGATGACGATCACCCGTGCACCGCGCTGCTGGGCTTTTTTCAGACGCCGCAAATTGATCGGTGGCGAGTCCGTGGCCGGATTGGAGCCCCACACCAAAATTAGGTCGGCGTTTTCCAGATCATCATGCATTCCCCGTAAATGACGCCCGAATGTCGCCTGTGGCGCGATCATTCCCTGGGCGGCGAAGCACAGTGATCCGACCCCGGTCACATTGGGTGATCCGAAGGGAAACAAGACAGCATTGGCGGAAGATTCCGAGGTGCCGCTGGGGGCGAAAAATTCGTTTAGGCCAAATTCGAAATTACCCCGGCCGGTATAATGGCAAATGGCCTCTGGGCCATGTTCGCGGGCTATTTTGCGGATCGCGCCGATCCAGATTTCGAAAGCCTCGTCCCAACCGATGCGTTCCAGTTTATTACCAATGCGTCGTTGGGGATAGAGAAGGCGGTCGTCGGAATGGACGATATCGGCGGCACGTCCCCCACGAGGGCATACAATTCCAAGCGGATGGTCTTTTAGGGGCGTCAGTCTTTCAATGCGGCCATTGTTTAGGTGTGCGGTCACGCCACAACCGGCAGGACAAACGCCGCAGACGCTATCAATTTTATCGCTGTGAAGCTCAGTGCCGAAGCTTGAATTTTTCCCGGAGTTCGAAATCATTTAACCAAAACCCATCATTCTATTGCCACGAACACCCCAAATTCGACAGCAACCAAAATCAATTTAAAATATCCGATGGAAAGTTATACCCTTTCAGCCAGCCAACCGCCAGAATGCTTCGGTTAAGCTTTTTGCATTACCAACGGCGTAAATTCACTTTTGGCTTGAAACGGCTTATTTTGACACTTGAAGTGTTACCCGAAAAGTATCAACGCCCCAGCCGTTTTAAGGCTAAGGCGTTAATTTTAATGGTAGGCGCTACAGGGCCCGAACCTGTGACCCGCTGATTAAGAGTGAAAATTCTTTCATTTCACAATGGAACAAATCAGAACATCCTTTACAGATACTTCATTATTTCTATTGTATTTTCAGTATACTACCTTAACATATCTCATCGACGCTAAACACCTCACAACCAACATATATTGTTACCTATATGTTACCTAATGAGATACGCTGATGCCGCGGATGAAATTAACAGATGCCGCTGTTCGACGCCTAGCGCCCCCAAAGCAGGGGCAGACAGAGTACTGGGACACACTTGTTAGCGGCTTTGGTCTACGCCTCTCATATGCAGGCGCACGCGCATGGATCGTGATGACGCGGCTTCACGGGAAACAAATAAGGCTTACCCTAGGGAAATATCCTGCCATGGAGTTGCCTGAAGCCCGTGAAGCAGCAAAAAACGCAATCCTTATGGCTCAAAAAGGTGACGACCCAAGGGAAACAAAACGTCAAAAGAAAAAGGCTTTCAAGAATACAATTAGGCCTATCGCCGAGCGCTTTATCGAGCGATACGCGAAACCAAAAAATCGAAACTGGAAAGAGACACAGCGGATTTTTGACAGGGAGATATTTCCTCTTTGGGGTGATTGGCCGGTAACGTCCATCACGAGAAAAGATGTAAACGATCTCCTAAATGCAATAGTTGATCGCGGCTCACCGACAATGAGCAATCGCGTACTAGCCCAGGTCCGTAAATTTTTCAACTGGTGCATGGATGAAGACATCATCCCGATTAGCCCTGCATATGGTGTTAAGCCCAAGGCAAAGGAACACAAACGGGATCGGGTCTTATCAGATGATGAAATCGTCGCGGTTTGGAATGCATGCGACAAGATCGATTGGCCATTCGGCCCCCTCATTCGCCTCCTATTTCTCACGGCACAAAGACGTGACGAAGTAGCCAGTATGCGTTGGGACGAGCTCAACTTAGCAACAAAAATGTGGACTATCCCGAGGGAGCGCACAAAGACAGATAACGCCAATGAAGTGCCTCTTTCCGACTCCGCCCTCAAGATAATCGCCAACCTAACTACCCTAGACCCCAGGTTCCGCGCGATCTCCTGAAAGCACAAAAATTCACGAATATTAGCGTGGGAATATATAGACAATTTTACTACCATTGAGTTATTATAGATCAATAATGAAACACTTAATTCTGAGGAGTTTTTAACCATGAGATTTAACAGAGATGAAAGGCACCAATACTAAAACAACCGATACCGATCCCCAACAAGACCAAGGCTCCATCCAAATACAAGCGACTAACGACAACATTCCGATTGTCGTCAACCTGACCCTCCCCACCGACTTTCTTGATTCAATCCCAATGCAAAGCCCTAGGCTATTAACAAGGCAGCAGGCGGCTGCATATTGCAGCATCAGTCTCGAAACCTTTGACGATTATCGACGTCGAGGTATTGTCCCCGACCCAGTTGATGGTACCGCCCGATGGGATCGCAAGCTCATCGACCAGTGGCTGGATAGAGCCAGCGGAATTAAATCTGAGAAATTAGACCCATTGGATGAATGGAGGGCTGAGAACAATGGTTAGGATTCATCTCAAAGGGGTGAATACCACCAAGAAACGTCTCGCCGATGGCTCCATTAAAAAATACTACTATCACCGTAGCACGGGGAAACGCATACACGGGCAGCCAGGAACACCAGAGTTCGTCGCTTCCTATGCAGAAGCTGCTAAACGCGAACCGACTGACACGGGCACGTTCTCGTCATTAATCACTGGCTTTCTTAACTCTCCAGAATTCAACAAACTGGCAGAGAAAACCCGAAAGGATTATCGCCGCTATTTAGACGGCCTTCGAGAAAGGTTCGGCACCCTTCCCATCAAAGCATTATCAGATAGTCGCATAAGAGAAGATTTCTTTGAGTGGCGCGACCAATATGCCGACAAACCCCGTACTGCTGACTATGCTTGGTCGATATTAAGGAGGGTGCTGTCGTGGGCATATGACCGAGGAAAAATAGATATCAACCACGCTGTTAATCCTGGTCGTTTATATGACAGTGATAGAAGCGATTTAATCTGGCTCCCCCATCACGTTGAGGCATTCTGCGATAAAGCATCCGATGAATTGAAGTTTGCCTTAATGCTGGCGGCATATACTGGCCAGCGCCAAGGCGATTTGCTCAAGATGACTTGGAGCCAATACGATGGCTCTTGGATTAACCACCGTCAGAGCAAAGGCAAAAAGAAGGTTCCAGTACCCGTCCATCGTGACCTTAAGAAAGTGCTGGATCGTGTTCCCCGCCGCTCAACCCTCATCCTGACAACGCCAACGGGTGTTCCATGGAAAGCAGATTGGTTTAGAAACCAATGGGGAAAGACAGCCAAAGCCGCTGGTATCACTGATTTACATTTTCATGATTTGCGCGGTACCGCAGTGACAATGCTGGCTGAGGCTTCTTGCACACCGCCAGAAATAGCCGCCATAACTGGTCATTCCATGAAGCATGTAGAAACCATTCTTGGAAAGTATATGGCGATGACGAGAACGTTGGCGCGTTCCGCGATGGCTAAGCTGGAAAACTCTGGAAGAGATGACTTTTCGGGGTTGGTTTGAATTGATAGCGGACATCTATGTCCGCTTGTCCCCTGCTCAGCGGAAATTTATCGTGAGTGTGGTTATAGTCGGCTCTTAGCCACAATCGGACATGATGATGCCGCTAGACTGCTCAACTATTGCGCAGCTATACAGCGGTAAATGTTTCCATTATATTTTGGTGGGTGTTTCGATCGGGGGCAAGATGGGTACCTTAAAACAGTTTCTGCTCGTTCGTTTCTTGGGCGCGGCTTTGTTGTTGGTTGGTTTCTTATATGCAGCGACCTATTTCATAATTTATCCAGCCTACCAACAAGTGGTCACCGTATCAAAGGATGTCATAACGAAGGTTCATGAGGAGTTCCTTCTAAAGCAAATTGACGAAACTGCTGATAAGGTTAGGAGATATTTCGAAATTCCCCGAGAAGAGCTTTTGTTTCTTGCCGATGCCGCTCAGAAAATCGCGGCCAGACCGCCCCCCAATACCCCAGACAATCAATCGGTAAAACTCTCTGGCGAATATGGCCTTCGGCTAAACAGGGAACGGAACTGGTACCAAAACGATGATGACTCTGGCAATGTCATTACCGTCTGGGGTCATCTCCTAAACAATAACGCAGAAATTCAGCCGCGGGTTATCGATCACCTCATCAAGTATGATTCGATTTTCCCGTTGTTTGAAACCGTCATGAAATTGGGCGGCGAGAAACAGTGGGCTTATATGGTTGGCGCGGATGGAAACTCGTACCTCCGTTTGACACCGTGGGTCGATATGGCCTCCGAGTTTGATCGGCTTTATCCCGGGCATAACGAGGTCGATTTCTGGCATTTTTTCTTTCCGGGCATTACCGCAGCGTGGAAAGAAAACAAACAAAAGTTCACACTTTCAAAAGAGAGTAACGGCATCACGCATACTCTGCCATACGAAGATGCAGCTGGTAGCGGAATTATAATTTCCATGTTTCAGCCACTCTTCGACTCCCAATCTAATTTTGACGGAGTCGCGGCCATTGATTTGAACATCAAAGCTATTGTCGATTTTATTGGTGCTTTGGAAGTTGGCAAAAGCGGGTTGGCGTTAATGGTCAAAGATGACGGGACGGTGTTATCTCTTTCGTCAAGAACCGCCGAGCGGTTGGGCTTGTCTGACCAAAAGCTTAAGGCATTGGGAAAGGAAAAGCCTCTCCGGATAATGGAAGCGAACCTATTTGATTCGACAATTTACGATTTTCAAAAAACCTTGGGAGAAGACAGAATTACCCCAAATTTAAAAAAGCTAGCCTGTCTGGGTCAGAACGTATGCACGGACCGTATGTATATTCTGACAGAAGAGTTACCAAGCACGTGGCTTTATGATGGGGCGACCGTTTCCCGAGGAAGTTACAAAATTCTCTTTGTTCTTCCTGAAAAAGAACTCTTTTCTCTAGCTTCCCTAGTTGAGAACGTAGTTTCCCAAAGCACCCAGCAAGCAGTGGGCATTTTTGTGCCGGTCACAGCGCTTGTTCTTGCCCTTCTCGTTTTCGGCCTATTGACTTCTACGCGCCGGATTAAAGAGGCTTTGTCTTATCTTGAAAACTCTTCTCACAAGGTATTGGAAGAGGACTATGAGCTTCCCGAAGATAAAGTAGGCTTTAAGGAACTAGAAAACGTAAATCGTGCATTCTCAGAAATGGTCCGTAGGGTTAACCAACGATCCAAAGACTTACAAGAAAGCCGAGAGGTTTACCGCTCTCTCGTCGAAACGACAAACCAAGGCATTCAGGAAATTGACGCCAAAGGCAATATTCTCTTCTGCAACGAAGTTATGTGTGCCGTTCTGGGCTATAGCTCGGAAGAACTGCTAAAAATGAATGTCTCGGATTTGCTCATAGAAGAAGACAGGCAGGCGTTCAAAGACGCATTACGATATTTGGTGGCCGAACAACCGGCTCCGACGCCGTATTACAATCACAATGAAACCAAAGACGGACAAGTAATCGAGGTTGAAACCCGGTGGGAATACAAATACGACGAAGACCGCAATGTCATCGGTTTTGTCAGTTCCATCTCCGATGTGACAGAAATCAGCAAAGCTAGACGTGAACTAGAAGCAAGCGAGGCTCGCTTTAAAGATGTTGTTTCCTGTTCATCTGACTGGGTATGGGAACTTGATGAAGAAGGGCGTTTTACGTTTGCAAGTGAAACAGTAAGAGAGCATCTTGGCTACACACCTGACGAACTCATTGGGAAATCAGCTTTCGACCTGATGTCTCCTGAAGAAGCTGATCGTGTTGGTAAAGTTTACGAAAAAATTATTGAAGAACGCCGTCCCTTCTCAGGAATGCTGAACAACAATATCCATAAAGATGGTACACTTGTTGTTCTGGAAAGTAGCGGAAAACCTATTTTTTCACCTGACGGGTCATGGCTGGGATATCGCGGCGCAGATCGTAATATAACAGGACTAAGAAAAGCATACATTGAACTCGAGAGGGCTAAGGAAGAAGCTGAAAAAGCAAATAAAGCAAAATCGGAATTTTTGGCCTCCATGAGCCATGATCTTCGTACACCCCTTAATGCTATAATGGGTTTTAGCGATATGATGCGCCACAAGGCTTTTGGTCCCCTAGGGAATGAGCAGTATGAAGAATATGCTGAAGATATTCACAACAGTGGCTCTCTACTCGTCAGTTTAATAAATGACGTCCTTGATCTTTCCAAAATTGAAGCTGGGAAATATGATTTAAAAGATGAACCTATAAGTGTTCCTTCCATTGTTGATGTCAGCATTCGTCAACTCACAACAATGGCTAGCATTTCGGACGTAACACTGACTAGTAATATTGCATCATCCTTCCCCCATTTGCTAGGTGATGAAAGGGTGTTGATTCAGATTCTGAATAACCTTGTATCAAACGCGATTAAGTTCACTCCCTCAGGGGGCATGGTAAGTGTGTCGGCTACGCTCAATCCGGAAAATAATATTTGTATTAGTGTCAAAGATACAGGTATCGGTTTGTCTGAAGAGGGCATAGTGAAGGCATTAAAGCCTTTTGAGCAGGCTGAAGGGCACAAACCACGGGAATATGACAGTACGGGTCTCGGGCTTCATTTATGCGTTAATTTTATGAATTTATTTGGAGGTTCTCTTGAAATGGATAGCGTCATTGACAACGGAACCACGGTTCAGCTTCAATTCCCACAAGAACGAACTATCCTTAATTCTTGATAGAGGTGATGTCCGAGTTGGGTCAACAGCCGCCGAAAACACTCCTCTCTTTTGACTTCCGCTTTACCCCTTCTAAACGGACATCGGGATTTTAGTATCTTTTCATCCTGAAACACCTTTGCTTCGGCATTGAACTCCCCTTAAGAATTCACGACTAGAGAACACAAACCGAACGAATTTTGCAAACCGGCTGCAAACCGGAGCTATAAATTTGGAAAGAACAAAATAAAAACCCCTGATTTCAATAAAGAAATCAAGGGGTTAAATGGTAGGCGCTACAGGGCTCGAACCTGTGACCCGCTGATTAAGAGTCAGCTGCTCTACCAACTGAGCTAAGCGCCCTTAAAGAAGGCATTTCGCGCGTCTTTACCTCCTTGCCAAACGACGTGAAATCAATCCTTTAGTTCGGATCAAGAAAATGCACCGGTTTGGCTCGGCATCATATAAAACGCCGAAACACAGCGTGCAACTTCTTTATTAGTCCGGCACGCAAATTCTGTCCCATTTCATGAGTTGAGGATTTCATGGTTGAACCTGAGTAGGCGGCCGGTCGCCTTGCCATTGACGCCAATACTACGGCGTCCTATCCCACTGTATATTTGTCGCCATCCAGTATACGGCGGACAACTGTCGCTAGTTCGGCTTGAGAGTAGGGTTTGCTGAGAAGATTGGCGGCCAGTTCGGTGTAAAGGGCATTGTTTTCAAGCCCCATTTTTTCACGCTTTTTGGTGAAACCGCTGGTCAACAAAACGTTGAGGTCCGGGTTTTCGTTTTTGGCTTCAACCGCCAGCTCATAACCGTCCATCCCCCCCGGCATGATGACGTCCGAGAACAGCAAGTCGATGTTCCGGTTTTCCCTTATCTTTTCCAACGCCTGTTTAGCGTTGTTGGCAACGTCGGTCTTATAACCGAGATCCTGTAATTGAATAACGGCGATATCAATGAGGTGATCCTCGTCGTCTACCACCAGGATTGTTTCATCTCCGCTAGGTAGCTCGATATCTTCAATCTGCCCCGCTACGCCGTTACTTTCCTTTTGGGCGCGTGGAATATACAAGCTGATGGTGGTCCCTTCACCCATTTCGGAATAAATATTTATGTGTCCGCCCGAGCGTTTAACAAAACCGTAAACCATGCTTAACCCAAGTCCGGTACCTTTGCCTTCCTCTTTGGTCGTGAAGAACGGCTCGAACACTCTTTCCCTGATTTCGGCAGACATGCCCTTTCCGGTATCACTTACCGAAATCATGACATATTCGCCTTCTTCTCCTTGCGGGTTTTGCCTTACATAATCTTCGCCCAGTACCTTGTTGGCGGTTTCAATGACCAGATTCCCGCCTTCGGGCATCGAATCCCGCGCATTCAGGGCCAGGTTGAGAATCGCGTCCTGAAGGTCGCCCGGATCGACTTCCACAAGCCACGAATCCGGACTTAAATGATGTTCCAGATTGATCGCTACCGTCAGCGATTTTGAAAGCAGTTCTTCAAGGTTTTCGATAAATTCGTTAACCGACGTCAATTTCGAGCCATGAGCTTCCTGGCGGGAGAACCCGAGAAGCTTCCGGGTTAGTTCCGCCCCGCGCATAACGCTTTTAATGGCGATATCGATTCGCCCCACCGCCTTCTCGTCACCGGAAATCACACGCTGCAAGATTTGAAGATTGCCAAGAACGATGCCGAGAATATTGTTGAAATCGTGCGCGATTCCGCCAGTCAATTGACCGACGGCTTCCATTTTCTGCGCCCGCCGCAATTGCTGTTCAAGTCGTTCACGTTCTGAGATATCCCGAATAAAGGAAAAGAACCGCCCTCCCCCGGTCCTGTCATAACTGCTGCTTATTTCAACAGGCCAGGTTTCACCTTCTTTGGTTCGGTGTTCAGTTGTAAACAGACCGCTGCCGGCTTTAATCCCGGAACGGATTTTACTGGCGACTTCTTCATCGGACATATGGATATCCAAATCGGACAGCCGCATCGACAGCAGTTCTCTCCGGCTATAACCAGAGCGCTCGCAGTAAGCGTCGTTGACGTCGAGAATTTTCCCTTCCACGTCCACCAGCCAGAACCCGTCATGGGAGGTTGTGATAATTGAATGGTAGCGCCCTTCTTGTTCCAGCAAGGCTTTCTCATCATGCTTGCGTTGCGTGATATCCCGTGCGGCGCCCCGATAGCCCAGGAATTTCTTTCCTTCACTGAATATGGGCTGACCACTTACGGAAATGGATATTCTTTCGCCATTCTTGCAAACCAGCTCGTACTGAAAATCAGTGAAAGGAACCCGTTCGTCCATGTCCGCCAAATGACTCGCCCAGTCATCGTACAAGGTTTCCTCGCTTTGAAAATCAGATCGCTTCTTGCCGATAACGTCTTTCGGCTGAAAGCCGGATAACTCGAAAAATCGGGGTGAAAGATATGTAAATTGCAGAGATTCATCCATCTCCCAGAACCAGTCGGAAGTCGACTCGGCAATATCGCGAAATCTCCTCTCGCTTTCGCGCAATTCCGCTTCGGCAATTTCGCGCCGTTTATAGTGCCTGTTGGCAGCAGATATCAGGCCGAACAGAATGATACAGGCGCTCAGCACCAGGAAACCGACTAACTTTGTCCGCTGATTCCACGAGTCCATTGCCACATCATGCTCAATCGATGTGACGAGATATATCGGATATCCGCTGACCCGTGCGTAACTTACAACCCGTTCGACGCCGCCCGGGAACAATTTGCCGACGAAGCGATCCGTTCGCTCGCTCTTGAATTTTCCGCGATCGACGAAGTCGATGTTCTTCCCCGCAACGTCTTCAAATTCCTTCGAGAAATTTCTCGATGCGGCAAAGATCATTCCATCCAGCGTTACATAGGCGGCGCTGATGTTCTCTTCCGCCTCTACTCTGTCATAGAAATTTTTAAAATAGCCTTGTGTCACCAATGCCATTGATATTCCGTCGAAACTGCCATCGGGTTGTTCGATTTTCCGGCTGGTTGAGAAAAACCACCGTCCCGTGGTTCGTCCGACCAGCGGCTTACCGACATATAACTCGCTGTCGGTACTATTCTGATGGTACTTAAAGTACCCCCGGTCATGGATATCCATGCCGATGCTTTTCTTGCGCTCCGTATAGCGGATGATGCCGGCTCGATCAGTCAGTATAAGGCCACGAATCTGTGGCAGAGCGGCAATATATTCTTCAAACTCTCCGATTATTTCTTCAGAAGATCGAGGTTCCGAAACACGATCCCGCTCGGCCTGTTTCTTGACCGTCAATAATGTTAGATCTACAGCATCAAGAGACCGGGCCGCATGCTCGGCAAGATTTTGAGACATCGTCTGCGCGTGTCTCAGAGCCCATGACTGGGTGTTTCGATAATCCTGCCAGATATTCAGGCCGGCAACGATTACGATAAAAAACAGCGCCCCAAGTCCAATTAGAAGTATGTGGGTGCCTAATGAACTTTTCTCTCTATCGGTTTCACGCAAGGTGCTTCTCAATTTAATACATGCGATTTTTTGGCGTTAAATAGCGCCACGAAATCGGTAGGAACTAGACTTTGCTTTTCCAATCTAGGCCCCCACCTCAGCAGCAAAAAGGGCTTCAACTTTCGCCTGATTCGGACATCGCCCCCAAACGTAGCGCATTTTGAAATTCGACGTTGCCGTTGGGGGCGGCTTGCCCCTTCACGTCATCCAGCGTGTTGCGAACGGCAATCGCCAGTTCCGTCTGATTGTAAGGCTTGTGCAGCAGATTCGCCGCAAATTCGGCATACTTGGAACCGTCAGGACTGAAGTAATCTTCTTTCTTCTTGGTGAATCCGCTTGTCAGCAGCGCCTTGAGGGACGGGTGTTCCTTCTGGGCGGCAATGGCAAGCTGGTATCCATCCAAATCGCCGGGCATGATAATGTCGCTAAACAACAGATCAATTCCTTGATTTTCCCCCAGTATCTTCAAGGCTTCTGTTCCACTGTTCGCCGTAATGGTTCTATATCCCAAGTCTTGCAAATGGGATACCGCGATATCCACGAGTGATGGTTCGTCATCCACAACCAGAATGGTTTCACTTCCGCCTGGAAGACTTATCTCATTTACGCTTTTTCCTTTGTGCGCGCCTTCTTCTTTTCCGCGAGGCAGATAAAGGCTGATTGTGGTTCCTTCGCCCTGTTCAGAGTAAATGGATAAATGCCCGCCGGAACGCTGCACAAACCCGTAAACCATGCTGAGCCCCAAGCCCGTGCCATTCCCCTCTTCCTTGGTGGAAAAGAACGGCTCGAGTACTCTTTCCCTTATTTGCGGTGACATGCCATGCCCGTTGTCGCTAACTGACAATTTCACGAACTCGCCAACGTGGGCTTGGGGATTGAGCCTGACATATTTCTCATCAAGAACTTTATTTTCAGTTTCAATGACCAACCTTCCGCCGTCCGGCATGGCGTCCCTGGCATTCAGGGCAAGGTTAAGGATGGTGTCCTGCAGGTCGCCAGGGTCTACTTCTACCAACCACAAGTCACTGCTTAGATGGTGTTCGACATTTATGGCGACAGTCAGTGATCTGGACAGCAGTTCTTCAAGATTTTCAATAAACTGGTTTACAGACGTCAGCTTTGTTCCATGGGCTTCCATGCGAGAAAATCCAAGAAGTTTTCTCGTCAGGTCCGCTCCCCGCATAACCCCTTTTAGGGCGATATCGATCCTGCTCTGCGCCTTCTCTTCATCGCCAACCAGACGTTGGAGAATTTGCAGATTCCCCATGACGATGCCGAGAATATTGTTGAAGTCATGGGCGATCCCGCCAGTGAGTTGGCCCACTGCCTCCATTTTCTGGGAGCGGCGGAATTGTTCCTCAAGAGAGGCGATCTCGCTGTTATCCTTGCCGGTTCCACGATAACCCTTGAAATTCCCGTCCTTGTCATAAATTGGCGTGCCATTGACGCTTGCGGGAATGGAGCTGCCGTCAATTGTAGGAATTTGGAAATTGAAATCACGAAACGGCCTGTGGTTATCCAAATCGTTTTTGTACCTGCGCCACTTCTCCGAATCTGTATTCTCGTTAGTCAGTTCTTCGCGGGACTTGCCGATATAATAGCTGCTATCGAAGCCTGTAGATTGACTTAATCCAGTTGAAACATAGGTATTCTTGAAATTTTCATCGATCTCCCAGAACCAGTCGGAAGAAGATTCGGCAAAATCCCGAAAGCGGGATTCACTTTCCTGCAAATCGGAAACAGATTTCACCAATTGAACGCGCATCGAATTGATCGCGTCCGACACCTGTTGCAATTCGTCTATCGAATCATTTTCCGAAACCGGGCGGTCGAGGACAAGGGGGCTTGCGTCAACATCAAAGGAAATTGAAGACGTGTAATCCGCCAGAGTATTGAGATGGCGGGTAACCAGTTGGCGGACGATTAAGAAAAGAGACCCGGCCAGGAAAAACACCCAGGTCCCAAAAAAGAGCAATGACTCCAACGCATGAAGTATGACCCGGTCGAAGATTCCCTGCTTATCGGCATAAACAAAAAGGGTTCCCAGAAAATGATCCGAACCGTCCTTGGAAAAGATCAACGGAATTTCGCTGACAATAACATTTATCGACTTTTTTTCGCCCGCATTCCAAATCTCGCCGCTGTTGGTCCTGATTTCCGCGTATTCAAACCCCGGCGTGTTTAACAATCCTCCTAGTTCCAGTTCGATCTGTTTTCCCGAAAAACTCCAGACGCTTGCGGCTAAACTAGGCCCATGAGTAATACGGACGCTTTCAAAGCGTTCATCGATAAGATCAATTTCGGTCTGATAATCGTGTGCCGTTTGGACAGTCGTGGTCACCAGTGTCGCAATGACGCCTAGAACTACGAGCGCCATTGAAAGACGGCGCGCGACGGATCCGGAGAAGGGTCGATTAGCAAAACTGAATAATGTCTCGAATGTCATTAAATTGCCGTGCTCATCAAGTTAACCGGTTTATGGCCAATGGCCGGATTAAGCAACTTTGACGAAAAGTATAATAGGCAATTAGAAATCGAAAATATACGAAGCTGGAGCAATCGCTCTTGTCTTGCCCTATTACATTCGTCTTGCGAGTCACAACTTTCTGTCGACTCAATTTCGTTTTCTTCAAAGCTACAAAATGTGGCCTCGGGTTAATTCGGATTGCATTATCAACCCGTTGTCTAACTTCCAGGCATTATTGAACACCTCTTTGGGGGTATTTGTCATCTCGTAAGTCGCCTCAGACACATTACGACACATTCTGAAACCCTTCTGACATCGCCACGAAAGAAATGTCGAACAAGGTGGGCACAGTGAAAATGTTACCCAGGAGTGATTGTCATGGCGAAAGTTCTGGTGATCGATGACGAAGCCGACTTTCGGGAAGTAGTCAGGTTCATTCTTGAATTTGACGGCCATGAAGTTCATGAGGCCGAAGATGGCCTGTCCGGTATCACGGCATTCAAGGAATGCGATCCCGATCTGGTAATTACCGACATTTTCATGCCTGGAAAAGAAGGCCTGGAGACCATCCAGGAATTCCTTTCCATGAACCCCGACATAAAAATTATCGCCATGTCGGGTGGGGCAAACGACAACGGAAATTGGCACTTGGGCATGGCCAAAGCATTTGGCGCCAAGGCATCAATCGATAAGCCCTTCAAGGCTTCCGAATTAAACGCTCTCGTTACCGAGCAATTGATGAACGCCAACTGATTATTTTGAAATATTACTGAAGGAAAGAAAAATGAGCCACGTACAAGGAGCAACCGTCAAGACGCTGAACAAGCCTTCTTTGAAGCCAGACCCCCAGAATCAGCAGGCCACTGTCCATCCCATTGCCATTCAAAGAATGAAAAAGGCGATGGCCGAGTGCGAACAGACCTATCAGGGAATGGGTGAAATGATTGACCAGTTTCGCACCAATATGAAGCGGGTGCGCGAAATTCTCGATAAAAACGTCACTCAAAACTTGCAGCGCACCGAATCGACCTTCGCCACTGGAAAAGAATGGGCGGACGAAGATTTGAAGCTCCAGAAAAAATTCCAGGAAAACGCCTTTGGTCCCGGTAAAAGCAAAATGTCCAGCGACGAGGCGATTTCCGACTACTTGAATGCCCGCGTTCAGCTAAAACTGAAATACGCCGAACAATTTGATCGGTAAAAGGGGATCTAAGAAAGAATACTTTTGCTTTCTACTTCCGGGTAACGGTTGTGGTGAACATGTAACCGGTATTTCGAATTGTTTTGATCAGCTGCGGCTTTTTGGGATCTTTCTCGATTTTCTTGCGTAACCGACCGATTTGAACGTCTACGCTTCGGTCGAAAGCGGGTGTATAATTTTGATGGGTATGATCCAGTAACTGATCACGGCTCAGCACCATATTGGCGTGTTCAACGAGCACCTGCAGAAGATTGAATTCGCCGCTGGTTAATTCCACTAATTCACCTTCGGGCGAGGTCAGCTTCATATTGGAGGCATTTAAAACCCAACCATCGAAGATAAAGGAACTGGAAGCCGCAGGGCTCTGATCATTTTTGCCCTCTACTCTTCTGAGCACCGACCTGACTCGAGCCAGCAACTCCCTGTTATCAAAGGGTTTTGTCACATAGTCGTCAGCGCCGACTTCTAGCCCCACTATCCTGTCCGTCGTGTCTTTCAAACCACTTAAAATGATGACCCCGGTCTGTTTTTCGTCTTTCAGTTTCCGGGTTAGCGTCAGGCCGTCGGTGCCGGGCAGAATCATATCGATTACGGCTAGATCGAAAACGTTTTCCGCCAAATACGAGAGCGCTTCTTCTCCATTTGCCGCGGTTGTGACCAGGTATCCGGCTTCGCCCAGAATGAATTCCACCGTATCCAGAATATCCGGATCATCATCTATTACGAGAATCTTTTGTTTTTCGCCCATATCTCCTGGCCCCTTGGTGACACATTCTGACACATAATGAATCAAACAGAAACTTCATTGAATTAACAGTGAAAAAAATCACCTCTAGATTTTAGTCAAGGAGATTAAAGGCATTCCGCTGGAAACTGCTTCAATTACCGAAATCTATCTGGAGCTCGACCACTATGAAGAACCTAGCTATTCGCATGCAAACGACAATAATCGCCATCATCGCGGTTGTCGGTTTCGCCATCACTGCAGGCATCTATCTGACAAGTAACGTGCAGTTAAAAACAGCGCTTTCGGAAGAAGAACAAGCATTTGCGGGACTACGTTCCGCCGAAGGCATCAAATACGACTTTTTGAATGCCAGAAGAAACGAGAAAGATTTTTTGATCCGGCTGGATAACAAATATGCCGGTAAGCATGCAAAAACCTCTGAAAAAGTAATTGCCGGGCTCGAGCACCTGAAAACCATCCATGAGGAGCCGGAGGTCCACGAACTCATCAATAACGTCGAGAAGCACTTTGAGGAATACGTCCACCAGTTTGAAAAAGTTCAGAAAATGTGGACGATTGCAGGTTATACCCCGAAAGAAGGCTTGCGCGGAGAGCTACGTAAAGCCGTACAGGCCGTAGAAAAAAAGCTGGCTCCGTACGACGTTTATCCGCTTACCATCAAAATGTTGATGATGCGCCGTCACGAAAAAGATTTTCTCATGCGCCGCGATGCCAAATACATCGACAGAATGGCCAAGAGAAAGATCGAATTCGAACAACAGATCGCCTGGGCGCCGATTCCCGACGACGCCAAGGGTGAAATCCTTAAATTGATGAATGTCTATCACGAAAAATTTAATGCCCTGGCCAAAATCCAGTTGGATTTGGCTCCCGCCACCAAGAACCTGAGCAAACTTTTCGCCGTCGCCTCGCCGGAGCTTGACGAACTTGTGGCAGGCAGCATTGAGGATATGGAAATCTCCAAAAATGACGCCCACGACACCATGTCAAACGCAACGATCATGATGGTGGCGGCAATGGTTATGATTGCTGTTCTAGTCGGCGTCGTCGGCTTATTGATTGGCAGAGGCATCGCCAAACCGATCGGCGCAATAACAGAGGCCATGCAGCACCTTGCCGAAAGGAATCTGGAAGTACACATCCCCGGCCAAAGCATGAAAAACGAACTGGGAACGATGGCTTCGGCGGTTAAAGTCTTCAAAGACAATATGGTCAAAGCCGACGAGCTAGCTGCAGCGCAGGCCGCAGAACAGGAAGCCAAAATGCGCCGTAGCACAATGCTTGAACAATCCATCGGAGATTTTGAGTCCGAGTTGAGCAATATCGTCACTTCCGTCAGCTCTGGCGCAACCAGCATCGTTGACATCGCCGAACAGATGGGCAGTAAGATCGACAACAGCGCAAGCCGGTCCCTGGATGTTGCTGAAGCGTCAGGCCGCACTACGAGCAATGTTGAAACCGTGGCTTCGGCGGCAGAGGAACTTTCCGCCTCAATCGCCGAAATCAGCCGCCAGGTTTCGACTGGCTCCGAAATGGCTTCCTCGGCCGAGAAAGAAGCCATCATGACCAACAAGAAGGTCCAGGGACTTTCCGACGCCGCCAACAAGATCGGCGAAGTGGTTGAGCTTATCAACGACATCGCCGACCAGACCAACCTGCTTGCCCTGAACGCCACAATCGAAGCGGCCCGCGCAGGCGAAGCCGGCAAGGGATTCGCTGTGGTGGCTTCCGAGGTCAAGAACCTGGCAAACCAGACGGCCAAGGCGACCGAGGAAATCGGCATCCAGATTTCCGATATGCAACGGGCGACCGTGGACTCCGCGGAAGCCATTCGCGGCTTTGGTGAAACTATCGCCAAAATCAGCGAGACGTCTTCGGCCACGGCTGCCGCCGTCGAACAGCAGGGTGCGGCGACACAGGAAATCGCCCGCAATATCCGCGAAGTCAGCGAGGACGCCAATCTGGTCTCAGGCGCTGTCGCTGATGTCAGCCGGGCAAGTGCTGCGTCATATAGCTCGGCCATTCGGGTTATTTGGGGCGGTCAGGACCTGAACCAGCCGACCCAATCGCTACGAAGCGTCGTCGATACCTTCCTGAACAATGTAAGGGCTGCATAGATTATCGAAACGAGTGGATCTCATTTCCTACTTGATTAGCACCTACTACTTACGGAGAAAAAAAATGGAATACAGCTTTAACAACGATGGCAATCAGCGCCTGGTGAACCTGAAGGGGCGCCTGACGTTTTCCGATCACGAGTTGTTCCGGGAAATCACCGGTTCTTTTCGGGAGCCCGGACCCAATACTTGCTCAATAAATCTTTCGGGATTGGAGTTCATCGACTCGGCAGGCTTGGGTTTGTTGCTACTGGTCAGTGAAGCAGCAAAAGAAAAGAACATCTCGGTGTCCCTGAATGGGGCCCGCGACCAGGTGAACAAGATGCTGGAAATCACCAAGTTTAATGAAGTCATACCCTGCCAATAACGATGGCTTCATAATTCCATATGATCTTCGCGGCGGTGTCGCTTCCGGCACCGTCGCCGACAGCGTTCAATGTCCCGGAAACATCGCCGCTAGAACCCATTTGCGGTTCCGACTTTTTTGCGCCATTTCGGCCAACGGGCTTTCACTTATCGACTATTTTCGCCGATTTGGTAAAACTACTAAAATGCCACCGGAGAATCAGCATGCTGGTTAATCGATGAATTGTCACAATTCAACCAATAACGGGAGCGGTACGGTTTCAATAGAGGACTGCCGTGTGTTGGTTGTTGACGATAATAAACGAAGTTGGCGACTTATCGGCGCTATCCTGAATGCAGCAGGAATAAATAATCTTGAATTCGCCTGCGACGGCGTAGAGGGGCTTGAAAAAGCAGCCGCATTCAAACCGGATATTATTATTCTGGATATCTTGATGCCCAACATGGACGGCTTCGAATTCATGCGCCACATGCGAAAAAGCACTGATCTTGGCACGGTGCCAATTCTGGTCCAAACGTCCCTCAGCTCCAGCGACGAACGAAATGACATTTACGCAGCAGGCGCTACGGACATGTTGACCAAACCGCTGAATCCGGGAGAGCTCATAACGCGGGTAAGTACTCACCTGGAAAATCGCCAGCTAACCAAAATTCACCAGAATCAATTGCGTCTGGAAGCAGAGGTCAATGCGGCCAAACAAATGCAGGAGGCACTACTGCCGCCCCCGTCTCTATTTCAGGAAGTCCGGAATCGTACAGGGGTGTGCGTTGATGGACATTTCGAAACATCATCGGAACTTGGCGGTGATCTGTGGGGACTTCACGTCCTGGGAGAAAGCCAGACCGGAATCTTTACAATTGATTTTTCCGGACACGGCCTTGGTGCATCTCTAAACACTTTCAGGCTTCATACCATAATGAGCAATCTTCATCCTGAGGCGGATGACCCGGCCCAATATTTGTCAGTACTAAATGAACAGCTTAAACAGGTTCTACCTCTAGGACAGTATGCCACGATGTTCTATGGCATTATTGATTCGCAAACCGATACTCTGACCTATTCGGCGGCGGCCGCGCCCTTTCCCCTTATTGGGCACTTAGGATCTACAAGAATGGATTTTCAAAACGCCAGCGGCGTACCCTTGGGCATGAAACAGGATGTCGTCTATGAAAATCGCATAATTGACTTCCCATCGGGCTCATTTTTGTTTCTCTACAGCGACGCCTTGATTGAAACCCCCGATAGCAATGGTAAGCATCTGGATGATAAAGGTGTAAAAACGCTTCTCCAAAACAGCCTTGATTCAGGTGATGTCGCTTTGACACTGGATCGTCTGAGGAGCAATTTTTATCAATGGACAGCAGCCGCCCCAACGGATGATCTGACACTGGTAATGGCTGTTCGTTCAGAGCACCCCGGCGTCGTGTAAAAAAGCAATAATTCTTTCGGCGTTATTTGGCGGGTTGCCCCCATTCACCCCTTTCGCAGACATCTTTTGACACATTTAGAAATAGTTGGAAACATTACTGAATTTCCAGTGAAAAGAAGTGAGTCTAACTTTAAGAATATGGACCAAGCGTGGAATAGAAATTTTGTGCTTGTTTCAAAGGATTTCAGCGTAAATGAAAAAATGGACAATGCAGAAAAATACGCCAACAAAAAGAAGTCTTTCCCGATTGGGCCAAAGCGGCTTGGCCTCCTATATAAGCCGTGTTGACCCGGTGTGCCCCCGATCGATCTTCCCCCTATCCCCCTCATCGGATCGGGGGCGCATTTATCTGCCTGCTCGTGGCGCCGGACCTTCCTTTTTAAAATGAATGACAACTAACTTAACTTGCCGGACCACGGCCTGTTTCGCCAAAAAAACCACGCCTCCGGAATTTTCTTCCATGAATTTTGCAAGTAAGAACAATATGCCTACACCTGTAAATTTGATGTCCCAGACAGGAATAAGTTTCGAAGACTTGGATTCCGATCATCAGAGGCTGTTCAGCATTCTCGAGCGTCTCAGAGAATTTTCCCAAGTCGACTGTGATCCGATCATTGTCGGCGAGACCCTTGCTGATTTGAACGATTATACTACCTTCCATTTTCGGCGTGAGGCGGCTGTCATGAAAGCCAATGACTATCCTGGATACGAAATCCACATCCAGGCTCATCGAAAGCTCGAAGACAAATTAGAGCAATTTTTGAGCAATCAGTCGTTAAGCGTAGATACAAACCTACGCACCGACTTGGTGGAATTTCTCGAGGTCTGGTTTGTCGACCACATCATGTCCATGGACAACGATTTTACAAATTGGGCAGGCAAAAATGAAACCTTCCTTCAATAGCCACCAGCTCTTGGGAGAAACACCCGGCTGGTACCAGCCTCGTTTATTGGCTGGCTACAACTCCTTTGCAAACTGGTTTATTGAAAACAAAATTGAGGAGACATCCATAAATAGGAAGGGCCGCTTTCATTCCGCTGAATTATCGGACTTTGTCGATGACGGGATTTTCTGTGACGAAGATGAGAACATCACCTAGTTCCCGTGGTCATAGATGACTCCAATTGCAGAGACCAATTGGGCGTCCTGTTCATTTTGGTCCATGGCATTGCGCCAGCACATTGCGCCGACAGACAATTTCAAAATAGCACCTTGCAGATCGATTGGCTTGTAACGTAATTTTGCGGATTCCGGTTCTTAGCCGATCCCGTCTCCATTTTTTTTCCGCAAAGTTGAAAACATGACCGTACCGGTTGATGACAACCGCAATATCCCGAAAGCCATTTTAATGATCGTCGCGGCCGGCGCGCTGCTGGCTTGCATGGACGCAATCGGAAAATACCTGATGCGCGACAATCCGGTAATGGTAGTCATTTGGGCGCGATATTTTTTTCATGTGGTCGTCACTTTTATCCTTCTTAGCGCAAGCGGCTCTTTCGGGTTCCTAAGGGCCAACCGGCCTGGGTTGCAGACCCTCCGCGCTGCTTTGCTGTTGCTGGCTACGGGCGCCATGTATTTTGCTATTGCGTCAATTCCCCTGGCCAATGCAACGGCGGTGATGTTTTTGGCGCCGGTATTGGTTACGGCTTTTAGCGTACCCATTCTGGGAGAAACCGTCGGCATTCGGCGCTGGGCCGCTGTGGTCATGGGTTTTGTGGGTGTACTTTTAATCGTCCGCCCCGGCTTTGGACAATTGGACTGGATTTCCCTTTTGCCCCTTTTTGCAGCAGTGAGCGTCAGTCTTTACATGATCATGACTCGTGTTATGCATTCCATGGAGCGGGCGGCAACCACCGCCTTCTATACGACGGCAACAGGTGCAGTTGTGCTCACCGTGGCGTTGCCTTTTTTCTGGGAGACGCCGTCCTTTAAGTCGTGGTTATTGATGGTGATACTGGGATGCGTCGGAGCGGGCGGCCACTATTTGCTCATCCGTGGTTTTAGCTTTGCTTCGGCTTCTGTGCTGGCGCCGTTTTCATACGCACACCTGCTTTGGGCCATGCCCATCAGCCTGTTTTTCTTCGGCGATGTTCCTGACTTCTGGATGCTGGCAGGCACGGCTTTAATTATCGGCAGCGGTCTGTATGTCTGGTTCAGGGAAACCTTTGTCAAAAGATAGCGGCTATAATGTCTTTCCGTATTAAAACGGGTTTCTAGAAATCGTCCGCCGCGCCCCGCCTGCCGATCGATTCGTCACGGTTAATATGAACAGAAAGCAATAATCCAAATCCCAGCAGCAGCGTCATCATCGCGGTACCGCCGTAAGAGATCAGCGGCAAAGGCACGCCAACGACCGGGATTAGCCCCATGACCATGGCTATGTTGATGAAGACGTACAGGAAAAACGTCGTTGTCACGCCCATACCGATCAAGCGGCCAAAATGATTGCGGCAATTCAAAGAAATAGTAAAGCCGTACGCCAAGATCAGGACGTACAATCCCAGCAGACCAAGCCCGCCGACGAGACCGAATTCCTCGGCCAACATGGTGAAAATAAAATCCGTCTGTTTTTCGGGAAGGAAGCTCAAGTGGCTTTGCGATCCCTGCAGGAAACCCTTCCCGAACAAGCCGCCAGATCCCAATGCAATCTTTGACTGGATAATATGATAACCCGCACCCAGTGGATCGCTTTCCGGGTTAAGAAACGTCAACACCCTTTGCTTTTGATAATCCCTTAGGAATTGCCAACCGATCGGTGCGGAAACCAATCCCATTATCAACAGGACGACAAACTTCCATATACGGACGCCAGCGGCGAAAAAGATGGCGCCACTACCGATCACGAGCATTAACGCCGTTCCCAAGTCCGGTTGACGAAGAACCAAAGCCGTCGGAGCCGCCACCAGGAACAACGGTGTAAGCAAATAAGTTGGCCTTCCGATATCTTCGATGTTTCCGCCATGGAAATAACGGGCCAACGCCAAAACCAGGGCTACTTTCATCAACTCTGAAGGCTGCAGATTGATAATGCCAAGGTCGATCCAACGCTGGGCCCCCATGCCGATCGTACCACCCAGTTCGACCGCACCCAGCAACAGCAGGGTTGCCGCGTAGAAAAAGTAGGAATACTTAAGCCAGGCCCTGAGATTGGTCATCGCAACGACAAGCATAATGCCCAAGCCGACCCCGAAACGGAGCATCTGCCGGGCGGCCCATGGATCGAATGAGCCGTTCGCTGCCGAATAAAGCATTGCAAAGCCGACGGAAGCCGTTGCGATCAGAACCAGCACAAAAATCCAGTGCAGACGCCACAGTCGCTGAGCCAGGCTTAAGTCGGATTTGTTCAGCGCTTCGCCTGCCATGGTCGCTTATCCTTGCTCTCTTTCGTCCTCGCCACTCAATGGCAGGACTTTCACTTCGGACGATTTTTCGGCTGGCACATCTTCACCCGGACGCGCCGCATTGCGTCGTTGAGCCTCTTCCAGAACATCACGGGCAATAGGCGCTGCCACTTTCGACCCGCCACCGCCGTGTTCGACGATCACCGCGACGGAATATCGCGGTGCATCGACCGGCGCATATCCGACAAAAAGGGCATGATCACGCTCTTTCCACGGCAACTCTTCATTCTTCAATACCCCTTTTTCTCTTTCTTGTTTGGAAATGCGCCGCACCTGGGCGGTTCCGGTTTTTCCACCCATTCGGAACTCTTGCTGTCTTATTCGCGACCGGTACGCTGTTCCGCCCGGAACATTGACAACGGTGTTCATGGCTTCGCGTATGACCGACAGGTGGGAGGGAACAATCCCGATATTCTCCGATTTTTTTTCTTTCCTACGAATGACTCCGTTCTTGGAAACAATATCTCGCGTCAAATGGGGAGTAACGGCGACGCCGCCGTTTACCAATCGCGCCGTCATCACGGCAAGCTGCAGTGGCGTCGCCAAGACATAACCCTGACCGATACCGGCAAGCAGGGTTTCGCCCATTTGCCAGGGCGCTCCGATGGTCGCCCTTTTCCATTTGTCAGATGGCACCAGTCCCGCCTTTTCACCGGGTAAATCAAGTCCCAGCCGGGAACCAAGCCCCAACCGGCGGGCCATTGCTGCGATACGTTCTATTCCTGTGCGACGGGCGATCTCATAGAAATATACGTCGCATGATTGCGAAATCCCCGCTTTCAAATCGACAACGCCGTGACCGCCTTTTTTCCAGCAATGGAAAACGGCGTTTCCAAGTTCGGTTTTCCCGGCGCAGAAAACCTCGCTTTCGGTCGATATTACGCCCTTTTCCAAAGCGGCAAGTGCAACGACCATCTTAAAGGTAGAGCCCGGCGCATAATGTCCACCAATCGATTTATTTATTAGCGGCGATTTGTCATTGGAAACCAGTTCATTCCACTCTTCGCTGCTCAAGCCCTTGTTAAAAGCGTTGGGGTCAAATCCAGGTGTCGAAACCATTGCCAGAACATCGCCGGAATGAACGTCCATCACGACGACAGATCCGCTTTCATTGCCAAGACGTTTGGAAGCCATTCGCTGCAGTCCGGAATCGATGGTTAATTGAAGTCGAGTGCCGGGTTGGCCCTCGCTTCGCTCCAACTCCCTGATAACCCGTCCGTAAGCATTTACTTCTACCTGCGAACTGCCGCTGGCGCCCCTGAGCGCAAGATCGTACACCTTTTCGATACCGGATTTACCGATTCTGAAACCCGGAAGTTCCAGCAGCGGATCACCGGTAGCTTCACCTTCTGATACGGCGGCGACGTAACCCAGTACATGCGCCGTTTCACGTGCAAACGGATAATACCTGCTTTGCCCAACATCAATCATGACGCCTGGTAGATCCGGGGTATTGACCTCAATACGGGCGACATCTTCCCAGTTCAAATTTTCGCGTAAAGTCACGGGCACAAAACTGCGCTTGCGGCTAATTTCTCGCAATATATGCTTCTTTTCGCTTTTTCGGATCGGAATGATCCGCCCCAATCGAAACAGCGTTTCCTCGACATCCCCGGTCTGTTCCGGAATCAGAACAACACGGTAGTTCTGCTGATTGTCCGCAATCGGAACCCCGAAACGATCTACAATCCGTCCTCTGGGCGGCGCCAACAGGCGAAAGTTAATCCGGTTTTCGTCGGCCAGGGTTTTATAGCGATCAGACTCAACAACCTGCAGGTAATACATGCGCCCAACGAGGGCCGAAAGTAGAGCCGCCTTGCCGCCGGCGAGCATCGCGGTTCGACGGGTAAAGAGTTTATGACGTTCACTATCCCTGTGCATATCCCCGCCCTCCTACAAATGACTCAGGAAAGCCTGTTGCCAACGCATGAAAAGCCAGGACAACATCGGAAATACACCAAGGGACAAAAGGTACTGAAAAACCATCGCGTCTGGATTGGCTAAAACTGCATGGTAAGATGAAATCAGCACCCAACTAATCGCCATTGCACCCGCGCCAACAATTGAAAAACCAACCCAGATTACCGCAAAGGATTTACCGACAAGAAATCGGCGTTGCCACACCACGGTGCCGTAAACTGTCAGATAGGTAAGAACAAATACACCCAAAGGGGTGCCGGTAAGAGTGTCTTGCAACAATCCGATCAGGAACACCGCATAGGCAGGCATCAAATTAGGATGATGCACAGCCCAGAGATAGATGGACATCAACGGCAGCAACGGCATCACGCGCGCAAATCCAGGCATCTGCAGGGGCAGGACGTTTATCAGCACCAACAGAACGGTCAATCCAAACGGGGTGAGTCTGCGGGCGGTGGTGTCCAGTCTTGACCAAAATACCGGCTTCATGGCTAGTCGTTTCCAGGAGAGCCGTCGCCCAGAATCCCCTTCAGGCCATAATCGAGAACGCGAACGTATTCAAGCCTGTCACGGGGAACGAAGGGCTGTACGGAAATACCGCCATCATCTACGGCGTCAACCACACCAACCGGAAGTCCGACCGGGAAGGCGCCGCCGTGTCCGGATGTAACGATCCGGTTTCCGGGCGAGACGGTAGCCCCCGGCGGCAGGTGGATAAGTTTGGGTCTGTTGGTATTATTGCCCGCAAGTATGGCGCGGGTTCGCGTCGCCTCAATCAGAACCGGTATGCGTGAGTTCAAATCGGTTATCAACAGTACCCGGGTAGAGCGGTCACCGACACCAGCGACTCGTCCTACGAGCCCGTCTCCCGTAACGACGGCTTGTCCTTTGGTGACGCCCGGCTGAACGCCGATATTCAAGAGCAGGGAGTGGGCGAAGGCCCCACCTGTATCGGCGATGACCCGTGCCGAGATGTAACTGGCCTGAGGACCGGGGACATAATTCAACTGGGCTCGAAGCGCTTTGTTTTCGGCTTCCAGTTTCCTGGCGACCATCTGCCAATGCAGCAAGCGTTCCTTATCCAATCGTAGGGTTTCATTTTCCTGGCGAATTTCCGCGAGGATCCGAACCTTGGCGATTACTTCATTTGCCGTGGCGACCGGTCTGGACATCATGTCAAGAATGGGAGCTACTGAGTCTGTTACCTGAGAGCGAAAGCGTTCCATCATCGCTACATCGGCCTTGCCGATCAGCATAAGGGCGAAGGCTGCAATCACCAGTCCTAAAAAGGCAAACCGGTGCGCCAAACTCCTGATTGGAGCGGAAACACGGTGCGTAAAACGTGAATGTTCTTTCACGTCATTTCCTTAAAATCATCGATAACCCAGGCGACAATTCGCAATAAAACCAGTTCAGCCTTATCACTCATACGTTAATATAGACTTACGGAATGGCGGGGGAAAGAGGACTTTCGCGTCTCCATTTTGCCGCCGAACGACCTAAGTTTGATGTCGGTAACCGAAAATTGAGTTCCCTGCAAGGAATGCGACGAGCTCTTGCTCCTGCCGGCTCAGTACATTGACGTGAGAACGTCTTTCAGGCGCTTCATTTCTTCCAGGGCCCGGCCGGTTCCAAGCACGACGCAAGATAAAGGATCGTCGGCCAGCGACACCGGAAGGCCGGTAGCGTGTCGCAGCACGAAATCAAGATTGGAAAGCAGACCGCCACCGCCGGTGAGAACAATACCTTTATCAACGATGTCGGCAGCCAGTTCGGGCTCGGTATGTTCTAGCGCCACCTTGACGGCCTCTATAATCGCACCGACCGGTTCGGCCAGGCTTTCTGCGATCTGGCGCTCGCTTATTATCAATTCCTTAGGCACCCCGTTCATCAGGTCGCGGCCCTTGATTTCCATGGTGCGGCCTTCGCCTTCATCGGGAGGACAGGCGGAGCCGATGTCTTCCTTGATGCGCGCGGCGCTTCCCTCGCCAACCAGCAGATTGTGATTGCGGCGGATGTATCCGATGATGGCTTCATCCATTTTATCGCCGCCAACGCGCACGGATCGGGCATAGACGATGCCGCCAAGGCTAAGCACCGCGACTTCGGTCGTACCGCCACCGATATCGACAACCATTGAACCGGTCGGCTCGGTCACGGGAAGCCCCGCACCTATAGCGGCCGCCATGGGTTCCTCAATCAAGAAGACCCGACGAGCGCCTGCGCTTTCCGCCGACTCCTGAATGGCGCGACGCTCAACCGCAGTTGAGCCCGAGGGTACGCAGACAATAACCAGCGGGCTTGCGAAGCTGCGCCGGTTATGAACCTTACGGATAAAATATTTGATCATTTCCTCGGCCACTTCGAAATCGGCGATGACACCGTCGCGTAGCGGTCGAATAGCACGGATATTTCCTGGCGTGCGGCCAAGCATGCGCTTGGCTTCTTCACCGACGGCGAGAACCTGTTTCTTGCCCTTGACCTCGGCGATGGCGACAACCGAAGGTTCGTTCAACACGATCCCCCTGCCCTTGACATAAACAAGGGTGTTGGCCGTTCCCAGGTCGATAGCCATATCAGCCGAAAGGAAGCCGAAAAGTCTTGAAAACATCGTTCTCACTTATCCTTTAGGGTTAAATTTCTGCCCCCGACATAAAATCGGTGCCGGAGACGAATCTCCGGCACCCCTTTTATAAAAAAGCCTCACGCTTAATACTAGGCAGAAAGCGCGGAAGGCGCGGTTTTTTCTCTTTTGACCAGCAACTTGTTCAGGGCGTTGATATAGGCCTTAACGGAAGCAACCATGGTATCCGTGTCGGCACTTTGTCCATTTACCGTCTTACCATCCTCTTCCAACCGGACTGTGACTTCGGCCTGGGCGTCGGTTCCACCGGTGACGGCATGGACCTGATACAGTTGCAGGTGGGCCGAATGCGGGAACAATTCCTTGATGGCGTTAAACGCTGCATCCACCGGACCATCGCCGGTTGAACAACAGTCCTTGACCACCCCATCAATTTCCAATTCCAGGCAGGCATTCGGCGGGCGGTGCACGGTGCCGCAGTTGATTTCCAACGACGTCAACTGGATGCGGTCATTGACACGGATGACCTCGTCATCGACCAGGGCAACGATATCCTCATCGTAGACTTCTTTTTTCAAATCCGCCAAATCCTTGAAACGCTTAAAGGCGTCCTTGATGGCGTTGTCGCCCAGGTCATAACCCAGATCGCGTAATTTTTCGCTAAACGCATGCTTCCCCGAATGCTTGCCCAGCACCAATTTCGACATACCCAGGCCGACTGACTCAGGGGTCATGATTTCATAAGTACCTGCGTGCTTCAGCATTCCATCCTGATGAATGCCGGATTCATGGGCGAAAGCGTTGGCCCCGACGATGGCCTTATTAGGCTGGATGTTGAAGCCGGTGATAGTGGAAACCAGTTTCGATGCCTTGGAGATATGCGTCGATTCAATCCCCGTGGTATATGGCACATGGTCGGCGCGGGTTTTTAAAGCCATGACGATTTCTTCCATGGCGGCATTGCCGGCCCGCTCGCCCAATCCGTTGATGGTGCATTCGACCTGCCGTGCGCCAACCTGCACGGCGGCCAAGGAGTTGGCCACGGCCAACCCCAAATCGTTGTGGCAATGAACCGAAATGATCGCCTTGTCGATATTCGGCACCCGATTGAACAGCATTGTGATCAAATCGGCGAATTCATCGGGCACGGCATAGCCGACGGTATCAGGTATGTTGATCGTGCCGGCTCCCGAATCGATGGCGGCTTCGACGCACCGGCACAGGAAATCATGTTCGGTGCGTGATCCGTCTTCGGCGGACCACTCAACGTCCTCACACAGATTGCGGGCCATGGAGACACTATCCTTGACCGCCTCGTACACGGCTTCCGGTTCCATCTGCAACTTGTATTCCATATGCAACGGTGACGTCGAAATGAAGGTGTGGATGCGGCCTCGCGGGGCGGCTTGAATGGCGTCTGCACAGCGCTCGATATCTCCTTTGGTCGCGCGCGCCAATCCGCAGACTGTCGAGTCCTTGATGATCTTGGCGATTTCACTGACGGCCTCGAAGTCACCGTCGGACGCTATCGGAAACCCGGCTTCGATTACATCGACGCCCATATCTTCCAGAACCTGGGCGACACGCAGTTTCTCGTCCAGGTTCATTGACGCGCCAGGCGATTGCTCGCCATCGCGCAAGGTGGTGTCAAATATGACTATTCGGTTTGAATCTTTGTTACTCATGGGACTTGTGTCCTTACGTTTCATTAGGTGTGCGTACGAAAAATTGATGGTGATCGCTTCCCCTGAAGGCCGGTCATGACGCGCCAATAATTTTTAACGGCTAGCCGGAATTCAGGGGCACCTAAGTCGTAGGCTCCCGTTGAGATCAAGCAGAAGGTCGAGCAGCAGCACAGGTCCGCGGGCGCGGCTGCGCAAGCGGGCGGAAATCTGATCCATAGGTGCTATCGACGTCTTCATTAAAAAAAGCCTCTCGGCCCTTCAATTTGTTACACGGGAACCCGGTTTTTCATGAGCCCCACGTTATCTCGGAAACGTTAACCATGAATAAAGACAACGACACGGGGTAAGTTGTCAACATCCTTGTTGAGTACACACAAAGTTTATGGGGACACTAATGCATTGGTCCCACAGATGGTCTATTGTTGATTCATGGAAAAAGAAGCCTATTCGTTTATTCGTTTGAATGGGCCGGGTAAGAGGTAATTAATGTCTAAGCCGTTGCTAATCATCGTTGATGACGAACCTGAAATGGCCGATCTGGTCAAAGATGTCGGTGAATTAGCCGGTTTTGATATCCTTATCGCCAACAACGCCAAGGATTTTCAGACAATCTGGACTAACAACACCCCGTCGGTAATCGTTATGGATCTTGTCATGCCTGATATGGATGGAGTCGAATTACTGTATTGGTTGGGCGAAAGGAAATGCGATACTCCCATCATCCTGATCAGCGGATACGGCGAAGGATATCTTGAAATGGCTGACCATATGGGCTCCGGCAAAGGGGATCAAATTGTCGGCACGCTTAAAAAACCGTTCCAGCTGGCCGAGTTGGAGGCAATGTTGAATATGGCCGTAGCCGGGCAGACGCTTTCAACCCCTCATTGACCCTGTCATGGTGGTGAACTATCATCCAGCCATTATGAGTACCTACTCCGCACTGTTGATTGAACGGCGAATTACGGTCCCGGCCCTCATCTAGAGGCCGGGCACAAGAGCAACCTGCGTTTTCTCAAACGCAGACAATTTGATCTAGCGATATTCGCCTTCTCTTTTCAGTTTTCGGAGTATTTTTCATGTTTTCCTTAAGCAGGGTGCATCAAAGCACCCATCCCGCGACATTCTGTTTTTCCGTTCACGCCGATGACGACGTTTCCGTACTGCCAAAAGTGACCGGTATTCTGGCCAAGCGCTCCCTAATGCCCGAGCGTATGGTTTCCACCCGTTTCAGCCACGCAGGTGGAGAATTGCATGTTGATTTCCAGATCGACGGGCTGGACCATGCGACGGCCGAACACCTGGCGCAGGAGATGCGCCGGATGATATCGACCCGGGTCGTGCTGATTTCCCGTAAGTGAAATTTTGAGATCATTCGAAACGGCCCCTGGACCAGTTTTCCAACTCGCCGAGCATCTTACGGGTGTGGCCGCCGACCCAATATCGCCGCCCACATTCGGGACAGACTGTAAACGGGCCGGAGATGCCGCGACCGGACCAGGGTAGCCTGGCGAGGTCCACTTCCGCGTCGGGAAGAACAAGGGCGTTGTCAACAAGACATCGGCTGAACGGTTGTTTAAGCCAGTCGATGTCCAAATCTTTAGTTATTTCCTGCGCCTGTCCGGGGATTTTGCCTGCACGAAGTAAGAAGACGTGGGTATCGGCTCCCCGGCGCTCGAGGAACTTCCTGTCGCGGGTTAAAATCAAAAGATCCTCTGCCACCGCACGCTCCATCAGGGCGCGATCATCTCCGCCGGGTTCAGCTGTTCGCGTGTCGTAGCCGGCGGCGCGTAACCAACGGGCAAGCCGCGTCAGCATCTCATCACAGATAAAACGCTGGATCGAACCGGAGATAGGGCTGTTCATGGGCGGTTCCCGTCTTTACCTCTTGATAATAGCATGCCCTTAGGCGTCGAAAAAAAACACCGCCTCTGTTCCGGAGTGAAATGTTTCTCTAAACTGCCTCCCATTGCTTGGGAAAGAAACCAATTGGGAGCTATGTTGAAATGAAAGCGATAGTGCGCGCCCTCGCCGCTGGTGCTCTGATGATTGCCTTTTGCAGTCCATTGGCGGCGAAAACGGCCGAAGAATTCTCCAAAGTTCGTTCGGTTGCCATGAAAAGGATGGACGCTGCAATGAATGAAATTTCGCAGCGGGCCGGTGGCCTTTTCGCCTTTGACAAAAATGTGATCCGCGAAAAAGCACAAACCATCCGCGACATCTCAGCCGACCTCAAGGCCGTATTTCCTATCGGAAGCGCATCCGCTCAAACCCTGCCGGAAATATGGACGGAACCGGAAAAATTCGAAAAGAAAATCAAGAAGACCCTCACCAAGGTGGACAAGCTTCTGGTGGAATTGGATTCAGCCGACCGTGACCGGGTAAAGAAACTTTACAAGGGCATCCACTTTGCCTGCACAGGATGTCATTCAGACTATCGTAAGTAAAACTTGATAAATTTGCTTAGTAGATAAGAATTCAACCGCGCGTGTTGTGGCCCTCAATGCCGGTTCATCGTCGCCGACTGAATACACACATAAAAGTGTGACGTCTATATAGAGAGACCTTGTTAATGAACACGCCATCAGTTGAATTCACTTTAAATCAACCTCGCCCTTTTACTGACAAAAAACTCGTATCCTTCGCTGGTTACATAGACTCCAAAAAACGAGAGGGTGAGTGCGCCCGTTTTAAGGACATTCAGCTGATGGACCTCTACAAACTGGCGCCGTTTATCTACATCTTTGATATCGACCATCTCGGCGGAAAATGGCTGTTGCGTTTTTTTGGGACCCAACTTGTCCAGGCCTATGGCCGCGATTTGACAGGTGCGGATGTTCATGAGGCTATAAAACGCGGCCCCAACGCCGTTGAATTGACGGCCGCGATGGACAAGATGATCGCCGACAAAAAACCCCTGTGGTCGATCAATACCGTTGAAACGGATAAAGAGACGGAATTCAGAGAAAAGAAACTAGTTGCGTATGAACGTATCGCTTATCCATTGCTCGGATGCGATGATCGGGTTGACCATGTCATTTCCATTGTCCATGTCTATCCTTCTCCCGTCGATCACCCGTTCCAGACCCGCTTGTTCGACTGAATTTGCGGACATTTCAATTTATCTGCCGTAAAATAAAAGACAATCGAGCCGGGCGATGACACATGAGCAACGAAAGCCCAAACAAGCAATTGCTCCAAACAGGTGGATTGCGCGATGTTTATTCGGTTCTTCAGGAAGCGGATGAATACCGCAACGTACACCGCGGGCTGGCGATCGCCCTGTTTATCGTATCTGCCGCAATTGGCGTTGCCGGGTTTTTTCTGATCAATGAACTGGCGCTGTGGCCAGGGATAAACGAGTATCTTGCATCGTTAGTCGTAACGGCATCTTGGGTTTTGATTTTTCCCATTTGGGTCGTCACCTACCTGATCATAATGTTTCTGCTGGGCAGGGTTGGCTTTAAGGATGTACGCGCATACGTGCGAAATCGCTTGTCGAAATTGCACTTAAATCATAAGGAATTGAAGGGACTCCACGAAAACCTCGCAACCGAGGATTGGAAATATGGCGATCTGTACCAAAGCGTCATTGACGACCTTGTCGTCCGCCGGTCCGACGCAGGTTAAATGGGCGTTAGCTAATTCTTAGCGTACTGGGAACAAAGGGATCTTCGCCTTTTTCTTCGCTCGCTTGTGGTTCGATTTTCACATCCTCCAACCCATCGGCATTCCTCAGAGGCGTGTAATTCGTTATATCCGGAGGTGGCAGATTGTCCAAGCGGTCAATATCGCCACGCATCCTTTCTCGATGCAATGCTTTTCCCTGCGCGCTCAAAACCCGCACAAGGAAGTACAGCAGGAGGGAGAACGTAATTAGTAAACCAACGATCGCGTATAGTAGCCCCGTATACATATATGCCCCACCAATATGTATTCAGTTATTAGATTTATTCTAATCGCCGTTGACTCGTTTTTCAACGTATTAGGGTCGAATAGGGAACTTCTTTACCGTATTTAAAACCTGCCGCTATTGTAGTCGTCGATAGCCTGGCGAATTTCGTCCTTCGTGTTCATGACGAAGGGGCCATAACGGGCGATGGGCTCGCCGAATGGACGTCCGGCAACCAGGATCAGCCGCCCTCCTCCTTTACTTTGCAGATGGATTTCATCGCCGTCCGCCAGTACCGCAAGATAGTCACAGCCAATAGCCTGACCATCGACCTCGACGCCGCCTTCGAAGACATAGATGAAGGCAGTGTGGGCGACAGGAACGATTTGCCGAAAACTGCCGCCGGGTCTTAAAGAGATATCGAGATAAGTCGGTTCGATATCGATGCCGTTTATAGGGCCATCGAAGCCGTCGACGGAACCCGCAACGACTCTGATTTCGCATCCGTCATCCCGAGTCACGAGTGGGACGTCTTCGGGTTCGATGTTCTGATAGCGCGGATCACACATTTTGCGCGCCGCCGGAAGATTGACCCAAAGCTGGAAACCGCTCATCTCGCCTTCGGTCTGCTCCGGCATCTCCGAATGAACCGCGCCGCGCCCGGCCGTCATCCATTGCACGCCGCCCGGCTTCAATACCCCTTCCGCCCCCGTGCTATCGCGGTGACGCATCACGCCTTTGATCATGTATGTGACGGTCTCAAACCCCCGGTGGGGATGATCGGGAAAGCCCGCAATGTAGTCGTCCGGATTGTCGGTGCCGAACCGATCCAGAAGAAGGAAAGGATCCAGCTCGCTCAACATCTGCGATCCGATGGAACGCCTCAGCGTCACACCCGCTCCGTCAGACGTGAGTTGGGATTTCTGAATCATCGAAACGCTGCGGATGGTCATTTGAGTATCTCCTGCCTTAGCCTACTTGAGAGGGATTTAGATGTGTACGGGCCTTTTCGGATATAACCCTTCAATTCTTCTTCTATTTCGCTTAAATTGATTGAAACGAACGATTTGGATGATATCATGCGCTCAATGACCGCCAACGAGGCAAAGAAACATTTCGGGGAACTGCTGGACACTGCCCGGCGTGAGCCGGTTTCCGTGCAAAAACACGGTCGACCCGTCGCCGTCATGTTGTCTGTCGAGGATTATGAGAACCTAAAAGCCGGATCGAGCGGAGATTGGCTTCGCGAAAACCGTGCGGCGCTGGAAAGCTCCAACGACTACGTTGAAAAGCGCGGCCTGCCACTCGAAAAACACCGGCGGTTTTAGATGGCCCGCTTCGACGTCTATGCGAATGAAAGCGCGGACGGATACCTGCTCGATATCCAGGCCGATATCCTGGACGCCCTGAATAGCCGCGTTGTCGTGCCGTTGATGAAACCCGGCGAGGCTCCCCTTCCGGCCAAGCGACTGAATCCGGTTTTCGAAATTGACGGCGCACCCACCGTCATGGTCACACAGTTCATGGCCGCCGTGCCGATTTCCATCTTGAAGGAGCCCGTCGGCACCCTGGAGCCCCGCCGCCAGGAAATCATCGACGCCGTGGATTTCCTGATGCAGGGGTTTTGAGGCGTGGCAATTTTCCCCGAACGTGTCGTCATTCCCGCGTAAGCGGGAATCCAGGCCTCGGATTACTAGAATCGTCCCCCAATTCGAACAAGAAAGGAACCGATGCTATTGAGGGTCGGAACGAGGAAATTCAGAAATGAGCGGAAAGCTACCCAGAAAAGAACAGCGGGCGACTCTGATCAGCGGCGTGGTGTTTATTCTGATTGATCTCGGTTGAGCTTACTGCGCTGTTGATTGGTTAATTAATTAGGAGTGATATTTCAAAATAAAAAAAAACGGAGCCTTTCGGCTCCGCTTTTCTTTTTAAGAACTGGATTCCGGCTCGGGGGCCTTCAATGACGGCATCACCTGTCAAGTTCCATTTCGTCATTCCCGCGTAAGCGGGAATCCAGTTCTTTTTCAGATGGAATTTCGACTATTACGCCGTTCTGGATTTCCCCGTTAAATCTTTCAGGCCTTCGATATGAACATCCGGTCTGTCGGGGAAACGCGCCACGATATCCAGATCGCCGCCCATAGCCTCGATGTAATGACGAAGGGTGGAAATCAGCATGTCCGTTCGTTTTTCCAACCTTGAAACGGTGGTTTGCTGAACGCCCAGATCTTTCGCTACCCTCACCTGCGTCTTGTTCATGGCCTCGCGAAGTTCAGTTAGCGCGAGATGCTCAGCGATCAGTTCTTCGGCCCGCACTTCGATCTTGCGACGGCGCTTGGCGGGAATTCTTTTTACTATGTCGTCAAAATCTTTCGCCATGTTTCTCTTTTCCTTAACGTCGCCCGAGGTCCTTCAAATGATTGTCGTAGCGTTTGTCGGCCTTGGCGATCAGCTTCCTGTAGAACCGCTTTTGCGAGATGCCCGCCTTGTCTCCCGTCACCAGCAGAATAGCGTTTCGCCCGGGATCAAAAGCAAACGCCACTCGCCAGACCCCGTTATCGGCATCGAATCGAAGCTCTTTCATATTGGCGTGCTTCGAGCCGTTCAGTGTATCGACATAAGGGCGGCCCAATTCCGGCCCAAAAGTCTTTAGCAACTGAACATTGGCGGCCAGTTCGTCCTGCACGTCTTCCAATAACGCGGAGAACTCGTCCTCGAACTCGTCACAGTACAGAACTTTCCAATTTTTCTTCATTCAGTATGCTCTCAAAGACATATGCATTCAAGTGCATATTTTAGACAATATTTTGATACCCTTATATAGTTATTGCTGAAAATTTTATTCTATTTTGGATTGAAATGTAATCAGTAGTATCGGAGAAGGTAGAATGGACAATGGACTGATTATTTTGAGCACAATCGTGACCTCGTTATCCACTGCTGTAATTGCTTGGCTATCCTATCTCGTCTTCAAGTCTAACAAACGAATCGAGTGGCTTACTGGAGCCATGGAAACTCACTCTGAAATCCAAATGGTAATTGAAGCCCAGAAAGAAGGGATAGAAATAATTTGGTGGGACCCTACTATTGAGAAAATTCCTACTGAACGTAGTCATGGAGAGCCTAGAAAACTAAACAAGATTTATACGTTTTTGCCTCTAAAAGAACGCAAAAATTGAATCGTATATGGCACACTAAAGCAAAAAAACGGAGCCTTTCGGCTCCGCTTTTCGTTTCAAGAACTGGTTTCCCGCCTACGCGGGAATGACGATGTTGGTTAGACGTGAACCAAGCCCGCGACTGCGGGCCGCCGCCCAAGCTCCCGTAGCCGCTTTGCGGCCAAACGGGCGCGTCTTCTTTAGAGCGGGCCTGCTTTCGTCCGCAGTGCGGACGGCAGGACCTCTAGGCGAGCCAAGGGTTTCGAAGAAACCCGCCCGGCGCTTGAGGGGCAAGCTTTTTAGTTCTTTTCCTTATCCACCAGCTGGTTCTGGGCGATCCAGGGCATCATGGCGCGCAGTTTTTCGCCGATTTCCTCGATCGGGTGTTCGGCGTTACGCCTCCGCATGGCCTTGAAGCTTGGCTGACCCGCCTTGCATTCCAGCATCCAGTCGCGGGTGAAGCGGCCCGACTGGATGTCATCCAGGACCTTCTTCATTTCCGCCTTGGTGTCGTTTGTGATGATGCGTGGGCCGGTCTTGTAGTCGCCGTATTCGGCGGTGTTGGAAATCGAATAGCGCATATTGGCCATGCCGCCTTCGTACATCAAATCGACGATCAGCTTGACCTCGTGCAGGCATTCGAAATAGGCCATTTCCGGCGCGTAACCGGCCTCGGTCAGGGTCTCATAGCCGTTCTTGATCAGCTCCATCAGGCCGCCGCAGAGCACCACCTGCTCGCCGAACAGGTCGGTTTCGCATTCTTCCTTGAAGGTGGTTTCGATGATGCCGGAACGGCCGCCACCGACGCCGGAAGCATAGGAAAGGGCGACTTCCAGCGCATTGCCGGTAGGATCCTGATTAACAGCGACCAGGCACGGAACCCCGCCGCCTTTCTGGTATTCGCCGCGCACCGTGTGGCCGGGACCTTTCGGGGCGATCATGAAGACGTCGATGTCGCTGCGGGCTTCGATCAGGTTGAAGTGGATGTTCAGGCCATGGGCGAAAGCCAGCGCCGCACCCGCCTTGATGTTATCGTGAATGTCGGCGTAATAAATGTCGGCCTGCAACTCGTCGGGACACAGCATCATCAGCACGTCGGCCCAGGCTGCGGCGTCGGCAACAGACATCACCTTCAGTCCTTCGTTTTCGGCCTTCTTGGCGCTGGCGGAACCTTCACGCAGGGCGACGCAGACTTCCTTGACGCCGCTGTCGCGCAGGTTGAGGGCGTGGGCATGGCCCTGGCTGCCATAGCCGACGATGGCGACTTTTTTCGCCTTGATCAGATTAACGTCGGCGTCACGATCATAATATACACGCATTGTGGTCTTCCTTAAGGTTAAGAGCTTTTAGAGCTTGTGTAAGAGTAAATTCGATTAGTCGTGGTCCAGAACCGTGGTGCCGCGGGCAATGGCCGCAACGCCGGTCCTAGAAACATCTATCAGGCCCAAAGGCGTCATCAGCTCGATGAAGGCGTCCAGCTTGGAGGTATCGCCGACGATTTCGAAGACAAACGAATCATTGGTGCTGTCGACGGCGCGGGCCCGGAAAATATCGGCGATACGCAAGGATTCCACACGCTTTTCACCGCTGCTGCGCACTTTTACCAGCGCCAGTTCCCGCTCCACATGGGGGCCTTCGACGGTCAGGTCGTTAACGCCGTGCACGGGCACCAGCCGTTCGAGCTGGGCCTTGATCTGTTCGATCACCATCGGCGTTCCCGACGTGACGATGGTGATGCGCGAGAGCGCTTCTTCGATGTCAACCTCGGCCACAGTCAGGCTTTCGATGTTGTAGCCGCGGCCCGAAAACAGGCCGATGACGCGGGCCAGCACGCCTGGTTCGTTATCGACCAGCACGGACATGGTATGGGCATTTTCTATATCGTGTATCGGTGTCACTGTTTTTTGGTCCCAATTTTTTCGGGGTTTATATCATGAAAATTCGAAAGGCGCGTTAGGGATTACACCAACACCATGCCTTCTTCGGATACCGGACTTTCCGCCTTGTCGCCGGGGCCGAACAGCATTTCGTTGTGGGCGGCGCCGGACGGGATCATCGGGAAGCAGTTCTCCTTTGGATCAACGGCAATATCGGCGATGACGGGCTTATCGCAGGCCACCATCTCGTTGATTACGTCGTCCAGTTGCTCTTTTTTCGTCGCCCGCAGGCCCACGCCGCCAAAGGCTTCGGCCAGCTTGACGAAATCGGGCAATGCCTCCATATGGCTTTCGGCGTAACGTCCGCCGTGAAGCAGTTCCTGCCACTGGCGCACCATGCCCATGTACTCGTTGTTCAGGATAAACACCTTTACAGGCAGATTGTACTGAACCAGGGTCGACATCTCCTGGATGTTCATCAGGATCGACGATTCACCGGCGATGTCGACAACCAAAGCCTTGGGATGAGCCAACTGTACGCCCATTGCCGAAGGCAGGCCGTAGCCCATGGTGCCCAGGCCGCCCGACGTCATCCAGCGGTTGGGGCGTTCGAAATGAAAATGCTGGGCCGCCCACATCTGATGCTGACCGACCTCGGTCGTAATGTAGACCTGGTCGCGGTCCTTGGTCAGTTCGTAAAGGCGCTCAATAGCATACTGGGGCTTGATGATCTTTGAGTCGCGATCGTACTCCAGGCAGTTGCGGCCACGCCATTTATCGATGGTCTTCCACCAGGACTTCATGGCCTTTTCATCGGCCCGGTTCTGACCGGACTTCCAGATCTTGATCATGTCTTCCAGAACATGGCCGACATCGCCGACGATGCCCATATCGACATGGACGTTCTTGTTAATCGAGGACGGATCGATGTCGATGTGGATTTTGGTCGAGTTCGGCGCAAAAGCGTCGATGCGCCCCGTAACCCGGTCGTCGAATCGAGCGCCGACGCACAGCATGACGTCACAGTCATGCATGGCCATGTTCGACTCGTACGTCCCATGCATGCCGACCATCCCTAAGAAATGTTTGTCCGAGGCAGGCAGCGCGCCCAAACCCATCAAGGTAAGCGTGCAGGGGAAGTCGGTCGCCTGAACCAGTTGCTTCAGCAACTGCGAGGCCCCAGGGCCGGAATTAATAACGCCGCCACCGGCATAGATCAGGGGCTTTTTCGCCCCGGCCATGATCTTGACGGCCTCTTCGATCTTGCCGAGGTCGCCCTTGATCTGCGGCTTGTAGCTCTTGTGTACGACTTTTGCAGGGGCGATGTAATCGGCTTCAGCCATCATCACGTCCTTGGGCAAGTCGATAACAACCGGTCCGGGGCGGCCGCTCTTGGCGACGATAAAGGCTTCGTGAATTTGGCGCGCCAGATCGTCGGCGTCCTTGACCAAGTAGTTGTGCTTGGTGCAGGGCCGGGTGATGCCGGTGGTGTCGGCTTCCTGGAAAGCGTCGTTACCGATCAGATGGGTCGGCACCTGGCCACAGATGCAGACAAGCGGCACGCTGTCCATCATGGCGTCCAGCAAACCGGTCACCGCATTGGTTGCGCCCGGGCCGGAGGTCACCAGCACAACGCCGACCTTGCCGGTCGAACGGGCGTAGCCCTCGGCTGCGTGCACAGCGCCACCTTCCTGGCGAACCAGAATGTGACGAATCTTGTTCTGCTTGAAAATCTCGTCGTAGATCGGCAGGACGGCGCCGCCCGGATAACCGAATACGACATCCACGCCCTGATCCGCCAAAGCTTTCAGGAGTATCTGTGATCCGCTTATTTGGTTTTTCGACATCGTTTTGGCCTTTATCTACATGTAACTGAACAAAGTTTGGGCCGTTTAGAGCAACCTGCGTTTTTCTAAAACGCAGTTAAGTTGCTCGATTCCTAAATAACGATCAAATAATCCGCATTAAAGCGATTAAGCTTTAATGCGGTTTGATCTCAGGCGGCCTTTTCAATTCCCGCTAGGATTGCCTTTGAAAATCAGCAGTCCTACTTTCGAGAACGCGCAAACTAGTCGTTCAAACGCGCCCGGTCAACATAAATTGACGAATAAATGAAAAGATTTCAGCTCTAAAACTTTCCGAATATTGCGCAGTTAGCGGTAGATCGGCCGTCAGCTGGTTGCGAAGCCATGTCATTTGCCGCTTGGCGAATTGTCGCGTCGCCCTTTTGGCGTCTTCCATGGCGGTTTCCATGTCGCATTCGCCCGAAAGCGCACGCAAAAGTTCCGGCACACCAACCGCCTTCATCGCCGGCAATGAGGGATCGAGCCCCAGTTTTTCAAGCCCACGAACTTCGTCCAACGCTCCGTTTTCCATCATCCAGTCGAAGCGCCGGTTGACGCCGTCGTAGAGCACGTCGCGATCCGGTGTCAAAACGATGGAGGCGATGGGGGAATTCAAGGGCGGCTCGCTTGGGTGTTCCTTCTGCCAGTCGCTTAAAGGGCGTCCGGTGGCAAGCGCCACCTCATAGGCGCGAATCAGGCGTTGGGTATCACCGGCGGGAAGGCGCGCCGCAGCTTGTGCGTCAAGTTCCGCCAGTTTTTCCCGGAAGGCCTCACCACCCAGTTCAACATGCAAGGCAGTGGCTTTTTCCCTCACCTCGCCCGGTACATCCGGAATCGGAGCCAGGCCTTCGAGCAGGGCCTTCAGATACATGCCGGTGCCACCAACAACCAAAGGCAGGTTTCCGTCCGCCCAAGCCGCTTTGATTTCCTTTACCGCCAGATCAAGCCAGCGGCCGACCGAACAAGGGTCGTCAGGGTCCAGAATTCCATATAGGCGATGAGGCGCCGCCGCCAAGTCGCGCTCTGGCGGGCGCGCTGTCAAGACGTCCAGCTTACAGTAGACCTGCATGCTGTCGGCATTGATGATGACGCCGGAAAACTCACACGCAACGTCAATCGCCATTGCGGATTTGCCGCTCGCCGTCGGACCGGCAATAATAACAACAGATTCGCTCAACTAACTAAGGCCCTTTGCTTGCCAATAAGATTACGACGAGGCTATAACCCGTTTTAAGATTTCACCCTAAAGGGTCTCATGGACTACGTTCTCACCCTAATTTGCGCATCCGGTTCAGGCGAACTTGATTCATCCATTGTCGCCGAAGCCGTCCAAGCGCTCAACGCCCAGAATGCCGTTACAGGCGAACCCGACTGGCTGGGCGAGGATGCCTGCGAAATCCCTTTCAACGATCTAGATTTAATCCAGGCCAGCACCTGCGTCGACCTTATACTTGAAGGTTTTCCTATCGACGCCATCTCGCAGAAAGCCCACGGCAGACGCAAGAAACTGCTGGTGGCCGATATGGACTCAACCATGGTGATCGGTGAAACCCTGGACGAGTTGGCCGACTACGCCGACTGCAAGAAACAAGTCGCCGACATCACCATCCGAGCCATGCGCGGCGAGCTTCGTTTTCCCGACGCCCTGCGTGAACGGGTTGGTTTGCTGAATGGGTTATCGAAAAAGGCACTGAAAGAAACTTACGACAAAATCGAGTTGATGCCCGGTGCGAAAACCCTGATCGCCACCATGAAGGCTAACGGCGGCAAGTCCATGCTGGTCTCGGGTGGATTCGATTACTTCACCCAGCGGGTCGCCGATTGGATCGGGTTCGACGGCAATCGTGGAAATACCCTTGAAATCATCGACGGCTTTCTGACCGGCAAGGTCATTGACCCGATCATCAACAAAGACGCCAAACTGGAAATCATGTACGAAAAGGCCGCCAAAATGGGCCTCGCCCATGAACAGACCCTGGCAGTAGGGGATGGCGCCAACGACCTGCCGATGTTGATGGCCGCCGGACTGGGCGTAGCCTATCACGCCAAACCCATTGTTACGGCCCATGTCCGTGTCGGCGTTGAACACGGCGACCTGACAGCCCTGTTATACCTTCAAGGCTATCGGGAAGAAGAATTTGTCACCGATTGATATTTCTCATCCGGACAAAATCCGACACAATTAGAAGCATTCCAGAAAAACCCTCGAAATAACTCACTCATAAAAAAGGCCTTGTTAGACGGGGCTCGACACCCCCTTCATTGAACGTATTCAAGAAAAGGTCAATTTAATGAATCTCGAAATTTTTTCTATGGAAGCCGTCACCAAAATGGCCGTTGAAGCAGGGAAACTCTCCGTTGACGCGCAGAACATGAACGAAAAAGTACAATCTCACAGCCAGCGAATTCGTGAAATTTCAAAAAAGCTGGAAGAAGCCAATAATAGTTTTTCCGAAATGGGTGAACGCCTCAAGGCGCTTGGCCATATTAAAAACAAAGGGACCAATTCGAAAGTAATGGAAAATCCAGCCGTTGCTGAGCAGGAATTCGCAAAAGCTGCTTGATACCCTTTAACCTGCCGGGTTTATGGATGAATCACCAACCAGGGCCGAAAACCTATACAGCAACCGCCCTGACTTGATCCTCTACCTTGCTGATACGGCACAGAATACAGCGCGCCGCCGAGCCCCCCATGACCGGATCGATATCGTCTCGTAAAGGCGTCAGCACGTTGGCGCCCACCATCAACGTGCCCTCGATCAGGTCTTCATCCGGCATGTGCCAAAGCCCTTCGGCGTTAACCACGCGGGAATCCATTCCCGGCAGAATGGCGACCTGGCGGACGATGGAATTTTCCGTCGTCGGCGCTTCGATGGTTACCCAGTCGCCTTCTTCCAATTCGTAAGCTTCGGCCGTTTCCGGGCTCATTTCCAGGCAAGGGAACGGGCGGCGCTTGCGTAGACGGAGAATTTTTATACCCAGGGTCGAATAATATTCGACGGATCGGGTGCCGCTTACCAGCACCAGTGGATAATCATCAGAAATTTCTGTTGCATTACCATCTTCATCCTGGGGGCTGAACATTGGCTCCTGGACCTGTGGCAGCGGATCATAACCATATTTCTCCAACTGGCTGGATGCGAACTCAATTTTTCCCGAGGGCGTATTGAAGCCGGGCTTTCCGTCTGGCCGTAACGTCCCGTTCGCATATTTGTTGCGCTCATCCGGGCCGATGAAAGAACCCATTTCGGCAAACTCATCGAACGTGATGCCCAGCGGTTCCAGCCGATAATCCAGCAGTTCGCGGTAGGTCTGGACCGGCAGTTTGTCGCCGTAACCCATACGGCGCAGAACCTCCAAAACGGCGTCGGCTTCCTCGCGCACCTCACCACGAGGTTCGGTGCTTTTGACCCGGGCCGAAATCAGGTTGAGACCGGCATATTCCGTGATCGCGTCCGATTCCAGATGATTGGTTACCGGCAATATGTAATCGGCCAGGTGAGCCGTCGGGCTTTCAAACATGTCCGATACGATCAGCAAATCAAGCGACTTCAACGCCTCCAGCACCTTATAGCTGTTCTCCAGGCCCACCATGGGATTGCAGTCAGTCCAAAGGGCGCGAACCGGATATGGCTCGCCGGTTAACATGGCGTCGATCACGTGGGACGGATTTGGATAGGGAGCGGTCAGGGCCGTCGGCCCGGAAAGCAGCGGGAACTTGTCTGCGCTGATCTGATCGGCGAGGCGCTCGGCGTCTTCACCGGATGCGCCGGGCCGGTAATAGCTGGGCAGGCGCATATTGACCGGTTTTAAAATGCAGTTGTTACCGGCCTGATCGATACGCCCCGTCAGGGCCGGCAGGAAACCCATAAGCCTGAGCGTCGAAATGGAATTGCCGCCCATTGTTGCGCCGATAAAGGTATAGAGCGCCGACTTTTTGGAGGTCGCAAACATGCGGGTTGCTTCTAGAATGTCGGCTTCCGGGATCCAGGTCGTGCGGGAGGTTTTCTCCAGCGTGTATTCGGCGGCGCGTTCTTTCAACGCCTCAAAGCCAATGGTCCATTCCCGCACGAAATCCGCGTCGCACCAACCGTTTTCGATCATGATATTGATCATGCCCATGGCCAGGGCGGCGTCGGTTCCCGGGCGGATGCGCAGCCACAGATCAGCCTCCCGAGCCGAGCGCGTCGGACGGGGATCCACGACGATGGTTTTGGCCCCGTGCTTACGCACGGCGTCTTTGACGCGTACCGCTTTTGAGCCGTTGGTTTCGGTCAGGTTGACACCCCACAGAATGAAAGTGTCGCATTCTTCCACATCCATGAAGTTGATGTAGGTCGCCAGCGAGCCAAAGGTCAGAACGTCCGACATCAATTGCGGCGTGAAGCAGTTATGGGCGTCATGCTTGAAAAAGGTTGGGCTGCCGATGGCTTCCAGGAACAAGTCGTAGGCGAAATATTCCTTCGGCGGCAAGGCCTGGACGGCGACGGCGCGGGCGCCATGTTCGTCGATGATGGCGTTCACGCGTTCGGCAATATCCTGCAGGGCTTCATCCCAGCTTACCCGCTGCCACTTTCCGGAGCCGCGCTCGCCGATGCGTTTTTGCGGATAGATGACGCGCTCCGGCGAGTCCATCATATCCAGGGACGCCTTGCCCTTGACACACAGATAGCCCTTGCTCAAAGGATGATCCCGATCTCCGATGAATTTCTTGATTTTCCCAAGGGGCGTGTTTGAAGGCGAGGTTGCATTTTCAGCCGTGGCGACTTCCTCGGTTTCGACCAGCATTCCACAGCGAACCAGGCACAAACGGCAGGTCGTTCGAATTGTCGGCATGATCGTTCTCCCGCTCAAGGATCAGGCGTTGATTATGTTCTCATCCCCTCAATCAGACTACTATAACCTTTTAGAGGAAAAAACCGAGGTGGGAGAAACGAAAAATGGCGACGGTGCACCTGATAAGCGATGAGGACGCGGGCGATGGCGTCCTGGCGGTCTTCAACGACATTCGCAAAACCCGCAATACCCAATTCATCAATAACTTCTGGCGCGCCCTAGCCAACGATCCGGTTACCCTGAAGCGTACGTGGGGCAGCCTCAAAGAGGTAATGGGCGAAGGTAGTTTGGATCCGTTGGTTAAGGAAATGATCTACATCGCCGTATCAACCGCTTCAGGGTGCGACTACTGCATTCATTCCCACACTGCGGCGGCCAAAGCCAAGGGCATGACCGACGCCCAACATATGGAACTTCTGGCCGTCATCGGTATGGCATCGGAGACCAACCGTCTGGTGACGGGAATGCAGGTTCCGGTGGATGAGGAATTCAAAGTCGGGTAATTTTTAACTAGATCACAAATTTCAAAGCAGCGAGCGTATTACCCCATGAAAACACGCATTACCGATCTTTTCGGCACCGAATACCCGATCATCGCAGGCGGCCTGCAATGGCTGGCCAATGCCGAATACGTATCGGCGGCCGCGCGGGCCGGAATTATCGGCTTCATTACCGCCGCCAGTTTCGAAGAGCTTGATCAACTGCGTGATGAAATTCGTAAATGCCAGGATATGTGTGAGGGCAAACCATTCGGCGTCAATGTCTCCATGCTTCCCAAGCTGGTCGAAGGCGAACGCACCGAACAGGTCTTCCAGTTAATCATTGATGAAGGGGTTCGATTCGTCGAAACGTCCGGGCGCAATCCGGAACCCTACCTGCCGGCCCTGCATGAGGCGGGTATCAAGGTCATCCACAAGGTCCCGGCCGTGCGTTTCGCCAAAAAGGCCGAGGCCGCCGGGGTCGACGCGATCAGCCTCGTCGGGGCCGAATGCGGCGGCCACCCGGGACTCGACATGGTGGGATCCATGGTGCTGGCGACCCTGGCGGCACGCAGCCTGTCCGTACCTTTCGTCATAGGCGGCGGCATCGGGGCAGGCGAACAACTGGCCGGCGCGCTTGCGCTGGGAGCGGACGGAGTGATCATCGGCACCCGCTTTCTGGTTGCCGATGAAATATGGGCCCACAACGGCTACAAAGAGCGCCTGCTGGAAGCCCAGGAAACGGACACGACGCTGGTTTTGCAAAGCCTGCGCAATACTTTGCGCGCTCTTCGCAACGACACCACCCATGAGGTCCAGCGCCTGGAAGCCGAAGACCCCGGTAATCTGGATCTCCTGATGCCTCATATTGCAGGAAAGATCGGCAGGGAGGCCTATGAAACCGGCGACTGGTCCAAGGGCGCACTTTCGGTCGGTCAGTCCGTCGCTTTCGCCGACCGAACGGAGCCATTAAAGGTTATCGTCGGGCGCATTGTATTGGATGCGGAAAAAGCCCTTGCGCGAACCAAGTCAATCGCGGCGTCCTGATCAGGTGTCCGTCATTCAAGACGCTTTAAATATGATTTGTATATTTTTTCGTACTCGCCGCTTTTTTGGACCTTTATGAAGGCTTCGTTAAATTGCGCACAAAGTTTCCTGTCGTGCATTCCGAAGCGGGTAAAGGTCGGCGGAAAAATAGTGTGAATTTCAATATCCCTAAGGCCCGCTGAGCCGCCATTGAATTTTTTAATGCTCTGAAGAAAAATGAATTTGTCGCCGATACTGACGTCGACCCTGTCGCGCATCAACATTTTCGCCTGCAATTCCGGCTTGGAAACCTCCGTATAAAAACCTTTGTTGAGCAATTTTGTGAATCGGGATCCAAACACCCTTTTTGCGCCTTGAAACGACACTATGCTTTTACCCGCCAAATCCGACAGCGCTCTGATTTTCAAACTATCGTTTCGTTTTGTCACGGCGACATTTTGATAACGAAAGATTGGTTCGGACCGGCAGCCATCCAGTTTGACCGAATCATACAAATTGGAAACCGCGTCTAGATTGCCTTTTTCAAATTCCCTCCACAGTCGCTGGTTTGAAAACCCAAACAGGAAATTCGGCTCATAATCGGGAAGGTAGCGAAATACGGCAATGAGAATGTCGGTGAATATTCCCGTCTTGCCGTCGGCTATATAATAGGGTTCGAAATTTCCCATGCCGACCTTCACCTCCTTGGCCGCCGCCTCTGAGAAAACGAGAAGGACAACGGAGGAAATGGCCAATAGATTTTTTTGCAATCGACGTAAATTAACCATTTTTCAGCCCGCACGGACTCAGCATTCAATGCTAACAATTTAAAAAAAATGATTTCTTTCCTAGCGCAAATATACACCCTTAGAGCGTTCGAAACAAAATTGATTTCAACCCGACAACAATATCTTGATGTAAAAAAAAAGGCGGGCCGCTTTGGGCCCGCCTTTCTGATCGTCGGTAACGGATATCTTATTCCGCGGCCACCTCTGGCAGAGCGGCAATGGCTTCGTCCAACGCCGCGTGGTCGTAATCTTCGTCCTTCAGTGTTCCACCAAGGTAATCGGTGTAGGCCTGCATATCGAAGTGACCGTGGCCGGACAGGTTGAACAGGATCGTCTTCGAGGTTCCTTCCTGCTTGCACTTTAAGGCCTCTTCGAGGGCGGACTTGACTGCATGGGTCGATTCCGGAGCCGGGACGATGCCTTCCGAACGAGCAAACCCCATTCCCGCTTCGAAGCAGCCGTTCTGATGATAGGCGACGGGGTCGACGAGACCCAGGTCCACCAGATGGCTGACGATCGGCGACATGCCATGATAGCGAAGTCCACCGGCATGGATGCCCGAAGGCACGAACGAAGAGCCCAGCGTGTGCATTTTAACCAGCGGGGTCATCTGCGCGGTATCACCAAAGTCGTAGGCGAACTTGCCGCGGGTCAGGGTCGGGCAGGCAGCCGGTTCAACGGCGATAATCTGGCGCTTCTTGCCACCACGCATTTGAGCGCCCAGGAACGGGAAGGCCAATCCGGCGAAATTGGATCCGCCACCGGCGCAACCGATGACGATGTCCGGATCGTCACCCGCCAGTTCCATCTGCTCCATGGCTTCCTGACCGATGATGGTTTGATGCAGCAGAACGTGGTTCAACACGCTGCCCAGCGCATACTTGGTGTCATCGTTGGTCGCAGCCACTTCTACGGCTTCGGAAATGGCGATGCCCAAACTTCCCGTTGAATCCGGGTGTTCAGCCAGGATCGCCTTACCGGCTTCGGTACGTGTGCTTGGGCTTGGGAAGCATTTAGCACCATAGGTTTCCATCAGGGCGCGACGGTAAGGTTTCTGCTGATAGCTGACCTTGACCATGTAGACCTGAAGTTCGATATCAAACAGATTGGCCGCGAACGCCAGGGATGATCCCCACTGGCCAGCGCCTGTTTCCGTGGAAATCTTATGGATACCTTCTTCCTTGTTGTAGAAGGCCTGGGCGACGGCGGTGTTAGGCTTGTGGCTGCCCGACGGGCTGACGCCTTCATATTTGTAGTAGATCTTTGCCGGCGTATCCAAAGCCTCTTCCCAACGGCGGGCCCTGTAGAGAGGTGCTGGACGCCAAAGCTTATAGACTTCGCGAACAGGCTCGGGGATTTCAATTTCCCGTTCCTGAGATACTTCCTGCATGATACAGGCCATCGGGAACAACGGCGCCAGGTCGTCGGGGCCAACCGGTTGTCCGGTGCCCGGGTGCAGCACGGGAGCCATCGGTTCAGGCAGATCGGCCGCAATGTTATACCAGGTATTTGGGATATGTTTGTCGGATAAGGTGTATTTATAATCGGTCATGAGGTCTCCCCATTAAATAGGTTTCTATGCCCTTAAAAAAGCTTTTGATACCCTAATCAAATTAAGGTGACGGTTGCAAGGGGAAGGCCAAAATGAACTAATCGATTAGTCCCTAGATTAATGTGAAGCATCGCTTTTTAAGATCACGGTTTCTGCTTCCCTATTTTCCCTATTTATTGTCGGTCCCTTGACCAAAGCCCTTTCAGGGTCGTTCAAGATTATATTATACGATTTTACGAGAGAAAAAATTGCGCAACCGCCCGGAAATATAGCTTTTTAGCAAAATTTTTCTGTCTTGGCGGCAGTTATGGCAAAATATTCCCCAACACGAATGAATGATAATAAATTAAATCAGCATCCCAGTAGGGGTTGGTTTTGTCTCAAACCTGAAAAGGTAATTCTCAAGTCACCAATGAAAACGATCAATCCCTCAAAAACGGCGAGACAAGAGCGTTGAATTCGTCCGCCGCCTGAACATTGCTCAGATGGGCCGCGTTCTCAATGATCTCCAGTTTTGACCCTGCTACATACCGGTGAATCTCACGCGATTTCTCCGGCGGTATGCCAGGGTCATGGGCGCCTGCAATAATCAGGCAGGGACAATCAATTTCGCTGAGCCTATCGGTCAAGTTCAGCGCTTTGATGGCCTCGCAGCAACCAATAAACCCATCCGGTGAAGTGGCGCCAACCATTGACGAAATCCAATCCAACACGTCTTTGTGTTCGCTGGCGTAATCGTCGGTAAACCAGCGCGACAACGTCGTGGAAACTTGTGTCCCCATGCCGCCGTCGGTGACGGCCTGAATGCGTTCCTCCCATAAGGGATGCGTCTGGCTTTCCATACGGCTGGTGGTATTGCTGATAACCAGACGTTCGACCCTTTGCGGGTGGTTGAGCACCAGCGCCTGGCCAATCATGCCGCCGATGGAAAGTCCCAAAAACCGGCACCGCGCGATACCCAACTCATCCAGAACCAGAACAATATCGTCGGCAAGGTCTTCAATGGTGTAAGGAGGCGGCAGAGGAAGACTTTTGCCATGGCCGCGCATATCCATGCGGACAAGTCTGAAATGGGGTTCCAGTGCTGCCAATTGCGGCTCCCACATTTCCAGACTCGCCCCCAGGGCATGGTGCAGGACAAGAGGCGGCCCGTCGGCAGAGCCGGAAACCTCGACATGAATTCGTTCGGCAATCATTTACATTCCTGCGCCCGCCCAAGCAAAACCGGCGACCAGCAAAAACAGAGCCCATTGAAAGAGTTTGTATAGGGCTCCCGGTATGCCTGATGTGGTGATGACGATTAAATGAACGACGCCCCAGGCAGCAAACTGCAGGGCTAGAAAAGCAACCAGATAGTTCCAGGCATTTTCGCCAGCCCCGGCGAAACCAACGTAGAGAAGCACCGCGGGCGGCATGACGAGGCTAGCCGTCGACATATGCCAGACGAATTCCATGATGCGCTTGGACGTTGGCTCAAACGTCGCATCAAGCATGGGCAGAAAGAATTGCTTGCGCCCAATGGTACTGTGCCCGACCAGTATAAACAGAGCCAGGAACCCAGAAATAACCAGATAGATGTTCAAGCTAGCCCCCGGTGCTTGTGACGTCCTCAAACTTGGAGGCATTCGGCCCGCCGCCGGAGAACTCCTTTATTTTGCCTGCGAATTCACCAAAAAAAGGCTGACTTTGCAGGTAGGTCAGGGTTTCTTCGTTGTCCCATTGACCAATATGAACCCGGCCATTGCCTTCCAGCTTTTTTTTCACCTGATAGCTAAAACGCCCTTTTAGCCTGTCGTCGGCGTTGATCCTGCCGATGAAGGTGTCGACGGCTTCCCGCCATTCGGCTTCATCGCCGGAAAAGTCGTATTCAATCAGAATACCGAACATCTGTCTCTTCCCCTCAAGTTCTAAAATAACGGGTGGGTATTATCCGATTTTTTGAACGTCGTTCCCTTATGGGATGCGCCGCCCACCATTTTCCACTCACCGTTTATCTTAGTGACCCAGTGATTTGTGTCTACCCACCTGTCTACGGCGGCATACTCGTCACCGATTTTTTTTACGCCCAGCAACGCACCGGAACAGCCAAGAATTGCATCAGGTCCGTTGACGTGAATGCGGCTAAAGGCATGAATGGAATATAGCTCCTGATAGGTATTGAATATTTCCAACCACATGAACCTGAGTTGTCTTTTGGTGATGCCACGGTGCAGATAATCTTCGGCATAGAAACTCATCAGCTTGTCGATGTCTTCGGCGGCCAAGGCTTTTTCGATTTCCTCGTAGAAAACCTCGAGTTCCTTCAAAGTGGCTTCATCCGTGGTAATTGTCGCGGAATCGGGAATCTGAATTTCAGCCAAGGCGCTTTGAAATGGGACCACAAGGAAGATCGCGGCAGCCAGACAAATGGTCTTTAACCTCATTGCTCTCTCCTCTTATTTTTTCATCAGTGATCAGGACAAAAATGTCCTTAAAACCATATGGGTATTGCAAAAAATGGATACAATTGGAAAATTGAAGACTCGCCAAAAGGATAGGGGCATATCAAATGGCTCATGAGAATTTCCCGCACCTGTTTTCACCTTTTCGGATTGGAAATCTCGATCTGAAAAACCGGATCGTCTCAACCGGCCATGAAACCCATCTGAATGATCGCGGCAAAATCGGCGAGCGAATGATCGCTTATCACGAAGCACGCGCCCGCGGCGGCGCGGGCCTGATCATGACGGAAGTGGCCCTTGTCCATCCGGGTGCGGTTTTCGTAGCCGATCCCATTCGCGTCGATACGGACGATTGCATCCCCGGATATAAAAATCTGGCCGATACCCTGCATGGATACGATTGCGGTCTGATATCCCAGTTGTTCCACCCAGGGCGCGAGATCGTCGCATCGGAAGACGGCACCGCCCCGGTATCGTTCAGCGCTTCGCCTGTTCCCAATGAACGCTTCCATGTCCTGCCGCGACCCATGCCGACGTGGCTTGTTCAGGAAGTCATCGATCATTACGGCAGCGCCGGAAGGCGGATGCTGGAGGCGGGACTTGACGGTGTCGAGATCGTCGGCACCCATGGATATCTTCCCTCGCAGTTCCTGAACCCCCAGGTCAACTTGCGCGAGGACCAGTATGGGGGATCTTTCGAAAACCGCCTGCGCTTCGTGCGCGAGGTCGCCGCCGATATCCGAAGCAAGACCAGCGATGGCTTCGTTATCGGCCTGCGCATTTCAGGTGACGAGCTAAGCGCCGATGGATTGAACGCCGACGCCGTTTTGGAAATCTGTCAGGCGCTCAGCGAAGACGGGATCCTGGATTATCTGAGCGTCGCCGCCGGGTCGTCCTCGACCCTGGCTGGATCAATTCACATCGTCCCGCCCATGTCCGAAGATACCGGCTACACCGCTCCCTTCGCCAACGCCATCAAGCAGCGAGTCGATATTCCCGTGATTGTTACCGGGCGGATCAACCAGCCGCAGATCGCAGAGGAAATTCTTTCAAAAGGCCACGCGGACATGTGCGGCATGACCCGCGCCATGATCGCCGACCCGGAAATGTCCAACAAGGCTTTCTCGGGCCGCGCGGACGATATTCGCGCCTGTATCGCCTGTAATCAGGCCTGTATCGGACATTTCCATGAAGGATACCCGATCTCGTGCATCCAGAATCCCATATCGGGAAGAGAAGTTCGCTACGGCGACATCCAGCCTGCCGCATCTGGCAAAAGTATCATGGTCGTGGGTGGTGGGCCCGCGGGCATGAAAGCCGCTGCCGTCGCTGCCGGGCGTGGACATCGGGTGACTCTGTATGAAAAATCGTCACAACTGGGTGGTCAGGCCCTGCTGGCCCAGATGTTGCCCACCCGGGAAGAATTCGGTGGCATCGTCACCAACTTAATCCGTGAAATGGAACTGGCTGACGTCACGGTGGTAAAAAATACCGCCGTCGACATGAATCTGATCGAGGCGAAAAATCCCGACGCGGTCATCCTCGCCAGCGGGGCCAAACCGCGCTGGCCGGAATTCGAAGGACGGGATTCCTCCCACGTTGTTGATGCATGGCAGGTGCTGAATAACGAAGCCAATGTTGGGGCCTCCGTCGTGATCGCCGACTGGCGCGCCGACTGGATCGGAATCGGCATTGCGGAGAAACTGGTTCAGGAAGGCTGTCATGTACGTCTTGCCGTCAATGGCTATATGCCGGGACAAACGATCCAGATGTATGTGCGCGATGCGGCGGTTGGCCGCCTGCACAAGCTGGGTGTGGAAATGATCCCTTACGTCCGTCTGTTCGGCGTCGATGAGGATACTGTCTATCTGCAACACATCATGAGCGGCGAGCCGGTTCTGTGCGAGGGCACGGATACCCTGGTGCTTTGCCAGGGACATACGCCCGAAAACCCACTGGAAGAGCAAATCCGCGAAAAAGGAATCGAAGTGTACATGGCCGGCGACTGCCTCGCCCCCCGCACGGCGGAAGAAGCCGTACTTGAGGGGTTCCGGGCGGGAATAACGGTCTGAACCGGGGATACCAGGAAACCGCCGCCGTGCTGGAGACACTTAGATCCATCGCTTCATTGCTGCTGAGTTATGGGCTCTTACTGCTTGCCAATGGCCTGTTCGGAACGCTATTGGGGCTTCGCGCCAAGTTGGAAGGTTTCTCGACGGAAACCACTGGATTTATCATGGCGGGCTATTTCGTCGGCCTGCTTATAGGCGCGCTTTATGCGGTTCGGGTCGTCGCCGCCGTCGGGCATATTCGGTCATTCGCCGCTTTCGCTTCAATCATGTCCGTCGCCGTTCTTGCGCACCTGCTGATGATCGATCAGTTCATCTGGGCGGCTTTGCGCGTCATCGCCGGTATTTGCATGGCCGGTATGGTCATGGTGTCCGAAAGCTGGATAAACGAACGCGCCACCAATCAAAATCGTGGCCGGATTCTGTCTCTATATATGATGACCAACTATTTGGGCGCGGGCCTCGGCCAGTTCCTTTTGACCGTCGCCAATCCGGCGGAATTTCAGTTGTTCGTCATTTCATCGATCATCTTTTCCGTTGCCCTGGTGCCGATCCTGTTGACACGTGCCAGCAGCCCCAAACCGGTCTCTACCGAGCGCATGCGATTCAGGGACCTATTCGCAGTTTCGCCGGTCGGAGTGTTGGGAACCATCGCCGCCGGGCTGAACAATGCTTCGTTGAACAGTATGGGGCCGATCTATGCGGCGGAACGCGGTTTGACCATCGCCCAGGTGTCAATTTTCATGGCATGCGCGATCCTGGGCGGCATGCTGCTTCAGTTTCCCATAGGCAGGTTGTCCGACCGGTTAGACCGGCGTTCCGTCATGATCGTGGTAGCCGCGGCTTTGGCGGCCTGCGCGCTAAGCATCGCCGGGATGGACAGCGAGGTCGGCTGGCCCTTGTTCGCCCTGGCGGCTGCCTACGGCGGCTTCGCTTTTACGATCTACCCCATGTCCGCCGCCCAGGTAAACGACTTGGCGGCGCCGGACCGGCGTGTTCAGGTCTCATCTGGATTGTTGATCGCTTACGGAATTGGCGCGGTTGCAGGCCCTATCGTCGCAGCCCAGTTCATGGGGAGAGTTGGACCACAGGGACTGTTCTGGTTCACAGCCGCCGTCGCCGGTTGTCTAATCGCGTTTACCCTAATCCGCATCGCTGTCAGGCCTCGGGGCGACGCCAGCAAAGCGCCGTTCCTGCCCTTGGGCAGCATCGGTATTTCCGGAAAGCAGTTATACGGGGCGGCCCTAAAAAGCCTGCAGCGCAAGAAAGCGAAATAAACTCGAATTTAAATCACTTAAGCAGATCGGCGTGAAGGTTCAGCACCTCGTCGAATGCATTGGCGAAGCCGTTCAGATCGTTATCGCTCATAGCCAGATTGAGGGTGATGTACCCACGTTGGGCGAACGAAAACCCGCGCAGCATCATTTCCAGATGAATCAGTGTTTGCCGGTTCTGGTCTTTGCCCTGTAAATCCTGCGGCTTCCGTATGGGTGCGGATACAGTATGAAGCCCTATAAGCGATCCACATCCGCTCAATTGCAGGGCCACACCGCGGGTCTCGACGATGTCGCTGAGCCGCGCCTTGAAGTTCTCGCCGCGTTCAAAAAGTTCTTCCGCCACGCCGGGGGTAAAAACTCGCGCCAAGCCCGCATACCCGCCGGCCATGGACATGACGTTGTTGTTGAAGGTACCGGCATGGGGCAACGCTGAGGGCGAGGTGGGATCGAATTGATCCATGATGTCAGCTCGTCCGCCAAAGGCGCCGAAGCTGGCGCCGCCGCCAAAGTATTTGCCCAGGGTTGTCATGTCCGGGGTGAGACCTAAGCGTTGTTGGAGGCCGCCACCGGCGCTGCGCGAGGTCATGATTTCATCGAAAATCAGGATAATCCCGTATTGGGCGGCCGCACTGCGCAAGGCATCCAAAAACGGTTTCTCCCCCGCCAGGCAACCTCCCGCCCCCAACATGGGCTCGACAATAATCGCCGCCAAATCATCCTTGTCGGCCTCGATTGTCGCAAGCGTGCCGTCGGTATCGTTGTAAGGGGCGTAGACGACGTCAAAGGGAACATTGATCGGCGTGCCGCCATGGGCAAAATACAAAACGCCGCCATGATAGCCGCCGTCGAAAACCATAATCTTGTCGCGGCCGGTGAAGGCCCTGGCTGCGCCGATGGCCATCAGGTTGGCTTCGGTGCCGGAATTGGTGAACCGCACCCGGTCGATGGAATCAAAGCGATCACACACCAGGGCTGCCAGTTTGGCGTCCCACTGATTGGGGGCGCCAAGGGCCGTGCCACCATCAATTGCCCCTTTCATGGCGGCCTGAATGACGCTGTTGGAATGCCCATACAGGCCCGCGGAATACTCGCCCAGGAAATCCGTGTAACGGTGGCCATCCATGTCATACAGATAGGTTCCTTCCCCCCTAACCATGGTCACGGGGAAAGGATCGTAATGCAGGACGCTTCGGGTATTGCCGCCCGGCATCACCTCGCGGGCCGACTGCCATCCGGCGTAACTTTTCGGATTAGCTTCCCGGTAGCGTTCAACAACGTCCGCTAGTGCATCAGTGAGGCGGTTGTGACCTTGCCCGCCAGGCGTCTCGTTAGGCATCGACATTCCCCTCTAAAGCTTAGCTGTAAGAATCTGATCGTAACCGCAATCGCCGCCCTACCATGGGAGAAAATACCGCCAACAGGCAACAAGCCGTCATGACGGCAATCAACGGCACAGGCGTGGTCTGGTAATAGGCCAGCAACGCCCCTCCGATGAAGGAGCCGACGGCGCTGATACCGATTTGCATGGAACCGGCCAAGCCTGAAGCCGCCCCGACCCGATGGGGGTCCGCGCCAATGGCCCCGGCCATGCCGGATGAAATGCAAAAGCCGTTACCAAGCGCAATGGCAGACATAATTCCGAAAAACGACAGCGGCGTCAGTTCACCCATCAGCGCCGTCGCCAACATCGCGCTTACCGCTGCCAGGGCCACGAGCGTTCCAAATCTCACCATGCGTTCAACACCGAATCTTTTGGCCAGCCGCGCCGTTCCGAAATTGCCGCAAATATAGAAAACCGACACCACGACGAAATACAGGCCCAACTCCCCCGGAGAGCCTCCCATCAAATTGATCATGACGAATGGGGTGCCGCCTAGGAATGAGTAATAGGCGGCGGTGCTGAAACTGACCTGAAAGGCGTAACCGCTGAAGACAGGGTTGTGCAACAACTGCCAAAACGAGGAGAACATCTCTACATAATGCCCTTCATGGCGTTTGGAAGGCGGTAACGTCTCATGGGCGAAGAAAAAAGCGGCAATTAAAAACAAAGCTGTAATTACCAAAATAAAGACGAAGCTGGCCGACCAACTGTACCATTCCTCCAGGTAGCCGCCGAGCAACGGTGCCAGAGTCGGCGCAACCACCGCGGCCATGGTCAAATAGGCAATCATCGCCGCCGCGCGTTCAGTGTCGTAGAGGTCCCGCACCATTGCTCGGCCGACAACGATTCCGGCGCATCCCCCGACGGACTGCACAACCCGACCAAAGATCATCACCTCGATGGATTGGGCAAGTAAGCAAATCACGGTACCCGCCAGCAATATCACCAATCCCCACAGCGCGATGGGGCGGCGACCAAATTTGTCCGACAAAGGCCCGTAAATGAGCTGAGCTATGGCCAGTCCCGCCAAAAACAGGGTCAGCGTCAACTGTACCGTGGCGTAATCCGTATTGAAGGATTTTTGAATGCCGGGCATTGAGGGCAATATGACGTTCATGGCCAGCGCCCCACCCGTGGTGATGACCACAAGAATGGGCAGCGTCGGCCGCTTCGCCATGGATTGCAATTGATCCGTCATCGATTCCTTACCCGAGCAATATGAGTTTAGAACCCATAGGGTATATTGGAGGGATTGTCTTCTATGGAATTTTATTCGAAAGCCGGTTCGACCCCTTAGAGCATCTCACCGATTTTCTTGGCTTTAAGTGTCTCGCGCGCCTTTGCGTATTTGGGGTCGTTCCAGAACATCAGGCAGCCGTTGCATCCCAGGCCGCAGCAGCTCTCCAACCCCAGGGTCGGCGCTTTGCCGACATGGGCCTTGCCTTTGACGGTAGGGCGGTCTTCGGCATGCCCGCGCAGGCCGCTTTCCATATCCAGGCTGATCAGGTTGCCTTCCAGCAGGGTGCGGCGTTCTTCGCTGAGCCTGGTTTCGGTGCGCGCAACGCTTTGGGGCGGCAAAGCCAGTTTAAGCGCAACCGGGTCCTCGTTATGGAACGCGCTGGCCGGGATACGGATACTGCGCCCCTGGCCAGGGGCGACCCGGTCGGTAACCTCTCCGGTTTCGGCGTTTTCAAATTCGTAAAGGCGCAGGCGGATAGGCTCGAACGCTTCCGGAGCCAGGAATTCAAGAATGGCCCCGGTGCGAAGCTGATTACGGATAAGGAAGATCAAGTCGTCACCGTCCCATCGGGTGATGACGCCCGCATAAAGCCAACCGCCGACCGTATCGGTGCGGTCGTAATTGTGAGCCAAATTGGTTAAGCGACCCTCGTGGAACCCTAAGGAATAACCCCTGCTTTGCAGGGTGTAGAGTTCGCGCAAATAATCATCGGGCCGCCAGTCTTCGGGGGCGGCGTACCACGCGTCGATGGCATGGCGATAGGCTCTTGCGGTTATGGCTGCGTAATATTCGCTTTTGTTGCGCCCTTCCACCTTCAGCGAGTCGACGCCCAAGGCCAGATAGTCGTCCAGCTTGGGCATCAGGCACAGGTCCTTGGCGTTCATGATATAGGATCCACGCTCGTCCTCTTCGATTTTCATCAACTCGTCAGGGCGGAATTCCTCTTCCAGATAAAAATCGAATTCATCCTTGTTTTCGGGTGTGATCTCTACTTCCGTACCGTCCTTAGTCCGCGCCAGCACCTTGTAGTTCCAACGGCAGCTCTGGGCGCAGTTGCCCTGATTGGCGCCTCGCTCAGCCAGGAAATTGGAAAGCAGGCAGCGCCCGGAGTAGGTCATGCACATAGCGCCATGAATAAACGCCTCCAGCTTGATATCCGGGCATTTTTCGCGAATTTGGGTAAGCTCTGCGAAGCTCACTTCTCGGGCCAGCACGCATAGCGATGCACCCTGTTTGCGCCAACTTTCAACGGTCAGCCACGAACAGGCGTTGGCCTGGGTCGAAACGTGCAGGTCAAGCTCTGGCGCGTTTTCCTTCAGATAATGGAAGACGCCGGGGTCGGAAACGATCAGCCCGTCGGGCTTGACCTTGCGAACGGTCTCCACAAACAGGGGTAACTTTTCGACGTCCTTGTTGTGGGTGAACAAGTTGAGCGTCAGATAGATTCGTTTGCCCCGCTCATGGACGAAACGCACCCCCTCCATCAACTCTTCAAGGGTGAAGGAAGATTGGGTCCTGAGCGACAGGTCGGGCGTGCCAGCATAAACGGCGTCGGCGCCATACAGGATCGCCGTCTTCAACTTTGACAGCGAGCCCGCGGGCATCAGCAATTCTGCGCGGTGGGGTTGGTCAGCGCTCAACATTCATTCCTATTTTTGAATTGTGAGGGGTTTTAGTCGCAAAAACGGCTCTGTACAAGTACAGAGCCGTTTTTGGCCTTAACCCGATCAGGGGTTTGACTATCCTTTATCGATACTCAACGCGACGAAGCGCAAGCCCGACTGGCCTTCGATCAGAAGCAGGACGCGCTTGTTCCCTTCCTCGCGAGCGGCGTCAATCTTAGCGATCACCTGATCGGGCGTCGTAACTTCTTCCTGGCTGACTTCTACAATCAGGTCACCCGGACGTATGCCCTTTTCGAAGGCGACGCCGTCATCAGCAACTTGCGTCACCACGACGCCGCGGGCTTCTTCATCCAGCTTGAAGCGCGAACGCATATCCGGCGAGATTTCCGCCAAGGTTAGCCCAAGCGGGTCGACCATCTTGTCGACGCCTTTTTCGGGATCGGTCGGGCTGCCAGGGCTTGCCAATGCAACCTGCTCTTCATCCAGCCTGCCGATGGTGACATCTACGCTGACTTTCTTTCCATCGCGCCAGACGACGACCTTAACCGGTTTATCGACTTCGGTTTCTGCTACAATCCGGGGAAGTTTACGCATTTGCGGTACCGGCTTGCCGTCAAACTCAATGATAACGTCGCCAGCCTTGATACCCGAATTTTCCGCCGGACCGCCCTTAATCAGGCTAGCGACCAGCGCGCCCATTGCTTTTTCCATTCCCAGGGTTTCGGCAATTTCTTCGGTAACACCCTGAATATGGACGCCGAGCCAGCCACGTTTGACCTCGCCGTATTTGATCAATTGATTGATGATAGGCTGGGCGCCGGAACTGGGAATAGCGAACCCGATACCGACGCTGCCGCCGGACGGCGAATAAATGGCTGAATTAATGCCGATGACTTCGCCTTTAAGATTGAACAGGGGCCCGCCCGAATTTCCACGGTTAATCGAGGCGTCGGTCTGAATAAAATTGTCATAGGGCCCGGATTGTATATCGCGCCCGCGGGCCGAGATAATACCGGCCGTCACCGTGCCGCCCAATCCGAACGGGTTGCCGATGGCCACGACCCAGTCACCTACGCGGGCATCGTCGGAACTGCCGAAACTGACAGAAAATATTTTCTTTGTAGCTTTTACTTTTAGGACCGCAATATCGGTTTTGGCGTCCCGCCCGACCAGTTCCGCCTTCAGGCGGTCGTTGTCCTGTAGGACAACCGTTATCTCATCCGCCCCTTCGATGACGTGATTATTGGTGATCACGAAGGCGTCACCATTTTTCCTGGTATCGATGATAAAGCCCGACCCCAACGAGGTCGCCTTGCGTTGGCGGCGATTGGGATTACGTTGCGGCTGGTTACGTTCCATAAAATCCCTAAAGAACTCCTCGAAAGGAGATCCGGGCGGCAACTGCGGCATTTGCGGGCCACTATGCCCTTCGATCACTTGTGTTGTTGAAATATTAACGACCGCCGGCAACAATTTCTCGGCCAGATCGGCAAAGCTTTCCGGAGCTGGTCTTGCCTGCGCTGGAACCGAAGCCACCACGAATACCACCGCCAGCAAGCCGGTGGCGAATGCGTTAATGATTTTTGAGCGAACGTTCACGTCGGGGTTCTCCTAAAGTTTACTTCGCAATATTGACAGCACTTCATGGATTGTCATTTAGGCATCGAATATGGTCAGACTATGGCAATTTAGGCACCATTTTGTGACCTTTTAAATCCCTAGCCCCTGACCAGCCAGACGACGCCAAGTCCGATTGCTGCGGCGACAAGACCGACGAATCGCATATTCGAAGCGGGTAACGCCAGCACTTGCGCCATCATGTTACGCATGGCTTCGGGAAACAGCGCGTAGGCCGCCCCTTCAAGCACCAAAGCCAAACCAAGGGCGACGAACAGGTCGGAAAAATCCATCTATCTGCCGCCGCCCTTGTTTCGTTATCTGCGTTCGTCGCCGGAAGCCGCGCCGAAGAAGCGCATGAAATCGCTGTCCGGCGAAAGCACCAGCGAGGTGCCTTTGTCGAAGGCTTTCTCATAAGCTTCCATGGAACGATAAAAGGCAAAGAAACTCGCGTCTTGACCAAAGGCGTCATTCAGGATCTGCGTGCGAGCACCTTCCCCTTCACCTCGTGCGATCTGGGCTTCCTTCTGGGCGTTTGCCAGAATGACCGTGCGTTCGCGGTCGGCAGCGGCCTGAATTTTTGCCTTTTCTTCTTCACCCTTGGCGCGCAGTTCAGCGGCCTGGGCGACACGATCGGAGCGCATGCGGGTATACACCGCCTGCGAGGTGGTGTCGGGCAAGTCGGTACGGCCGATACGGACGTCAATGACCTCGACACCGAAATCAGGAGCCTGAGCCTTCAACTGCGCCGTTATAAGAGCCATGACCTCGGAGCGCTTCTGCGTCAGCATATCGCCTAGAAGAACCTTACCGACCTCGGCACGGACGGCGGCGTTCAGACGGCCGCCAAAAACGGCGCGGAATTCGGCATCGGTGGATACTTTCTTACGGAATTCCAGCGGATCGACAATGCGGTAGCGGGCGAAGCTGTCCACATTGATGCGCTTCTGATCCTGCAGAATGACTTCCTGAGGGCTCGGGTCCAAGTCCAGGATACGGCGGTCGTAGTATTCGACGTTTTGGATGAACGGGACCTTGAACTTCAATCCCGGGTCGCGTTCGATACGTACCGGATTACCGAATTGCAGCACCAGCGCCTGACTGGCCTGATGAACCGTAAAAAGAGTCGAGTATGCGATGACGCCGCCAACGACGATTATGAGGCCAAGAACGGCGAGAAATACTTTATTCATTGGCTTGCTCCCGCGTTTTTCTTTTGCAGTTCTGGCAATGGCAGGTAGGGAACGACGCCCGCACCACCCTTGTTATCGATAATCACCTTGTCGGAGTTCTGCAGGACATCCTGCATACGCTCGATATAAAGGCGTTCGATGGTGACTTCCTTGCCCTGTTTATAGGCTTCGTAAACGGAAAGGAATCTTTTGGCTTCACCTTCGGCTTCGCGGGTGACTTTTTCCTTATAGGCCAGGGCTTCCTGAATCATACGGGCGGCTTCACCCTTGGCGCGGGGAACAATGCCGTTGCGATAGGCAACTGCTTCGTTGACGCTGCGTTCCTGATCCTGCTTGGCGCGCTGCACATCATTGAAGGCATCAATAACTTCTGACGGCGGATCGACTTTCTGCTGTTTCACGTCAACAACAAAAACACCGGCACGATAGTCATCAAGGATTTCCTGAAGGAGCTCTTTCGTCTTACCTTCGACCTCGCCACGTTTGACGGTCAAGGCGTCTTCCAAAGACGTCTGACCGATGACTTCACGGATGGAACTTTCAGCCGCCAGTTTGACGGTTGCTTCCGGGTTGCGGATGTTGAACAGGAAATTGGCCGCATTCTTGATACGCCACTGGACCACAAAATCAACGTCGATGATATTCTGGTCGCCGGTCAGCATCAGGCTTTCCTGGGGAACGTCACGAACGCCTGAAGCCCGGCCATCGCCGTTGCTTCTGTATCCGATGGTTATCTGGTTGGTGTGTTCGACATTGGGTTTGAACACCTGTCCGATCGGCGCCGGAGGCCAATAATTAAGACCCGGTGCGGTAACTTTCACAAATTTACCGAAAAGTAGTTCGACGCCTTGCTCACCGGGCTGAACGCGGTAAAAGCCACTGAACATCCAGATAGCAATAATGCCAATCAGGATCAGAATGAACCCGCGCGACGAGCCAACGCCGCCTGGCATGATATTCTTAAATTTGTCCTGCGAACGTCGTAGAAGTTCTTCGACATCGGGGGGAGGCGCACCTGGACCACGGCCCCACGGGCCTTGTCCACCACCGCCTTGTTGATTCCAGGGCATTAAATTACAGTCCTTTTCAAAATTATCGTAAAGCCGGGCTTGTATTTTACAATTCTAATGTTACTTCTACAGCACAATATGACTGCCTTATAGGACAGCCTGAACGTTGGTGCAACGGACCAAAGATGTTCTTTGCAAAAGCGTACTGGACGGATATCGGCTTAAATTTTGGAGATTTCAAGTATGTCAGCGATTAATGAACAACAAATTCTCGACGCCCTTAAGGCTGTCAGGGATGGCGGAGAGGATATTGTAAGCCTGGGCATGATAAGCGGGCTGCAGATTAAGGACGGTCATGTCGCTTTCGCCATTGAAGTCGATCCGGCTCGCGGCGCTCAATTGGAGCCCCTGCGCAAGGAAGCCGAAAAAACGATTCATGCCCTTGATGGCGTGTTGTCGGCAACCGTCGTTTTGACCGCCGAGACAAAGGGCGGCGGCGAAAATGCTCAAACCGCGCAAGAGCAGCATCCCGCCGGAACGGGTCCGAACGCAGTGATGATGCCCGGCGTCAAATCGATCGTCGCCGTAGCTTCCGGTAAGGGCGGCGTCGGCAAATCGACAACTTCGGTCAATCTCGCCCTGGCGCTGGCCGCTGAAGGCCACAAGGTAGGGATTCTTGATGCAGATATTTACGGCCCATCTATTCCTCGCATGCTGGGCGTTGCCGGCGAGCCGTCATCCAGCGATGGAAAGACCCTTGATCCCATGGAAGGGCATGGCATCAAGTGCATGTCCATGGGGTTTTTGATTGAGGAGGAAACCCCGGTTATCTGGCGCGGACCCATGGCGCAGACGGCCTTGCAGCAGATGATGCGCGATATCAACTGGGGCGATCTGGATATTCTGGTTGTCGATATGCCGCCGGGTACGGGGGATGTGCAGTTGACCATGGCGCAGCAGGTTCCGCTGACGGGCGCGGTTATTGTGTCCACTCCGCAGGATATCGCATTGGCCGACGCGCGGCGCGGCCTCAACATGTTCCGCAAGGTTGATGTTCCGGTTTTCGGCATCGTTGAAAACATGAGCTATTTCGCCTGCCCACATTGTGGCGAGCGTTCGGAAATCTTTAGCCACGGCGGCGCCAGGGCGGAAGCCGATCTGCTAAGCATGGATTTTCTTGGCGAAATTCCCCTGGCCATCGATATCCGCGAAACATCGGACGGGGGCCACCCGATCGTCATTTCCCAACCCGACAGCGATCACGCAAAGGCCTATCGCGCCATCGCAGCGGCAGTTTGGGATAAAACCATCAAAGCACTTGAGAAGGGTGAAGCCGAAGCACCTCGTATCGTCGTTCAATAGGAAGAACGCGCTTCCTATTTCTGTTTGATCATACGGGTCGCCTCCGCGGCCATCCTGAACGCTTCTTGCAAACCACAGGCGCAAGATTCTTCGTCTTGTGGTTCGCAGCCATCTCTGTGCCTGGCGTATCCCATCAGCCGGAAAATCGTGTTCTTTAGACTGATTGAGGCCCTGTCCAGGGTTCGCTCGACGATAAGAGTAAGATATTCCTCGTCGAAGGGTTTGCAGATGAATTCATCGGCGCCCGCGCGGAAGCATTGCAAGATCAATCTCGGCGAGACATCGGCGGTCATAACGATCACGGGTAGGGTCATGTGTTTGCTTCTAAGATTTCGAAGCGCCAACAACCCGTCAATGCCCGGAAGATGATAATCGATCAAAATTAGATCAATTTTTTCGCTGCGCACGTAGGGTACGAGTTCGTTTGCATCGCCCAACTGACTTACCGCGTAACCATTGAATTTCAATAGTTCCGCCGTAAAACTGCGCAACATAGCGTCATCATCAATGATCAAGATATTTTGGGCCATTCCCCGGATTAGGGGAATCGCAATTAACTTTCAACAAAAAGTTGCAGATACTTCCAATTTAGAAGCTATTTATTGCATAATTAGAGGAATTCTAATCGAATAAGGCGTCGATATCGGCCTGATCGATGGCATCGTCTTCATGCTGTGGGCCATGTAAGAGGGCGGCGTCGCCTTCAAGGGCGTCATCTTCAATTTCTATTCCCTCAAATCCTTCTGCGCCCCAGATATCGATCATCGAAAGGATACGCTCCTCAAGGTAATTAATGGTTTTAATCACCTTGGTGGTTCTCTGGCCACTAAGGTCCTGGAAGTTGCAGGCTTCCATGATATCGATTGTTTTTCCCATCGCTTCTTCCATCAGTGCGTGGGCGCCGATGTCATCTGAGCGTTCCTTTAGTTTTTCAATGACATCACAGATTTCCTCAGTCGCATTGAGTATCCGGTGTGTCGCCTGTTCCGTCTCGGCGACAATGGCGTCCAATTCCATGGCGGCGGTGGTTAACCTGTCATCTTCCTCACCTGGTTGGCGGATTGAGGCTATTTCCTTTTTCGTCTCGTAAATATGATCGCGCAAATCCTGCAACTGATCGCGCAGTAACGATATTTCGGGGAAATCGCTTTCAGGTTCCGATTCCTTTGGCGAGGGCCTAACCAGATCCTTTAGTTCATTTATTGCGGTCATCAATTCGGCCAAATCGACCGCCGGAAGCTGACCACCGGTATCCGGCCTATCTTCGGAAAGAACACCGCCTCTTTTTTGAAGCATCCTGCGTTCTGCTGAATACAGACGCTTTACGTTACCCTTCGACATTTCTTCCTACCTTTTAGGAAATTTTTACTTAGCATTTCATCCTAAATGAAGACGAACGCTCCTCCCAAGCACCATTTATCGGGGCCAATAAAAGGAACGGCACTGGAAAAGTCAATGCCGCCCTACAACCGCCATCGTACAGATAGCCGGCAAACGCCCCTTAACCGGCATCAAGCTGACGTTTGATGTCTTCGTCCATCATATTTTCAAAGGTATCCCACATGCGTCCGACGATATCATTGTCATCCATCGACATCATCGCCGCCAGGGCCAGAAGAACGTGCTGCGGTGGAGCATCACGTAAGCCTTGATCGGAAACATAGGCATCAATCAATCCCTTGTCGCTCCATACCAGAGCAACATCCTTTGGTCCCAGTTCTACCGATTGAGCAACCTTCAATGCGTGTTTTTTCATATCAATGCATCCAATTTCGCGAATCGCAAAACTATTAAGCACTATCAATGGTTAGCGTTTTCCTAACCAATCCGTCCCCTAGAGGTATCCGGGAGCAAAGATTTTGTGCCCTAAATCAATATTTTTCAGGAAGTTAGCTTCCTCTGGTCCGCTCATACACGACCAGCGTAAAGGCAGGGCTGTCGTTTTCGGATTGAAAAGGCATGCGCGACATTTCCATCCATTCATCCTTTTCATATTCTGGAAAGGTGGCATCGCCTTCAGGGCTTAAATCAACCTCTGTCAAGTAGAGCCGGTCGGCCCTGGGCAAGGCAAGGCGATATATTTCTGCTCCGCCAATGACCATGATTTCGTCCGTTTCAAGCGCCCCGGCGAGGCCTTCGGCCACGGACAGAGCCTCCTCCAAGGTGTTAACCACGTGCGCGCCGGCCGCCTTGTAGGATTCGTCGCGGGTTAGCACGATGTGAGGACGTCCCGGCAGAGGGCGTCCAAGGGACTCCCAGGTCTTGCGGCCCATGATGATGGGCTTGCCCATAGTGGTTTTCTTGAACAACTTGAGATCGCCTGGAATATGCCAGGGTAAGCCCCCATCCCTGCCGATGACCCGGTTTCGGGCCATTGCAACAACCAATGAAACGATCATCAGACCGAGACCGGCGCCGGAATATGGGGATGGCTTTCGTAATCTACCAGTTCGAAATCATCGAAAGTGAAGGAGAATATGTCCTTGACCTGCGGGTTGATCTTCATGGCGGGCAAGGCCATCGGTGTGCGTGTTAACTGCTGATCGGCCTGTTCCAGATGGTTGGAATAAAGATGAACGTCGCCGAATGTATGAACGAAGTCGCCGGTTTCCAATTCCGTCACTTGTGCAATCATCATGGTCAACAAGGCGTACGAGGCAATGTTAAAGGGCACGCCCAAGAAAAAGTCGGCGCTGCGTTGATACAGCTGGCAAGACAGCCGGCCCTCGGCAACGTAGAACTGGAACAGGCAATGGCAGGGCGGCAGGGCCATGTCATCGACATCGGCGACATTCCAGGCGCAGACGATATGACGCCGGGAGTCCGGATTGGTTTTGATCTGGTCGATCAATCCGGAAATCTGGTCCACCTTTCTTCCATCCGGTGTCGGCCAGGACCGCCACTGATAGCCATAGACGGGGCCAAGGTTTCCCCCATCATCGGCCCATTCGTCCCAAATCCTGACGCCGTTGTCATTCAGGTATTTGATGTTCGTATCGCCGCTTAGGAACCACAGCAATTCGTGAATGATCGACCTTAAATGAAGTTTCTTGGTGGTTAGGACGGGAAAACCGTCCTTCAGATCAAAACGCATTTGGGCGCCGAACAGGCTGCGCGTTCCAGTGCCGGTGCGGTCTTCCTTAATGGTCCCCTCGTTTCGTATCCGGGACATCAGTTCAAGATATTGTTTCACGATGACTCTATGTTCTGCGATTCCTAAGTCACAAAATACCCCATTCGCGGCACTTCCAATAGTATTTGATTAGGCCTATATTGGACCTGTCGGGTAACCGACTATGACGATAAACACTGTACGGAATAAGCGTAGCGGACCCGGGGGCAGTGCCCGGCGCCTCCACCAAATCTTCCATCTGAGATTTTCAGATTGTGCATTGGGGGCGAAACAGGATCGACGTACGTAGTAAAGGTTCAGCTTTCGTCCGGCATGGTATCCACCGTTATCGGGCCGATCAAATAAATGCCAACGATAATGAGGCATTTGCAGTAGCAGCCTAACGGCTCTTACTACGGGGTTCGGGGGGCACCTGGCAACAGAAGCCCCCCACTCGGTACCGTTTTTCGAACCGGGTAACTATTATTTTTGAGAGACAGGAACGACGGCGCACAAATGATGGATTCGGAACCCTTATGTTACGAAAGGTGGGTTGAGGAAGCCCTGCGCGACGTTATCAAGCGCGCCCTTGAGCACACAGTTGAAGATGGGCTGCCGGGTGACCATCATTTTTTTATTACCTATATGACGGGCGGCGCCGGCGTTGATATTCCGGCCCATTTGCGGGCCGAACACCCGGACGAAATGACGATCGTCCTGCAACACCAGTTTAATGACCTGAAAGTCACTAATGACGGGTTCAGCGTCACACTCAGTTTTGGCGGCCGTCCGTGCCATCTTTCCATTCCGTTTTCGGCGATCATTGCTTTTGCTGACCCTGCTGTAAATTTTGTCCTGCAACTGAAAATGGTCCAAGAAGCCCAGGAGGCGGAGGCGGATGATGATTTGCAGCCAGATACGGACGCCCCTGTGGAAAGCCTTCAGGCGCTGCCCACTCTTTCAGCAAGCGACGAGAACGATAGCAGTGATCAACCAGCCCCCGAAGACGACAAAATGGGTGAAGTGATTACGCTGGACGCTTTTCGCAAAAAGTAATCCTCTACTGCCGCCTAACCTAAGCGACATTTTCAAATAAAGGCCCCCATTTATGAGCAAGTACGTTCATCACGAGATGTTTCCACTGGCCGACGCCGACACGCCGTGGCGCCTGATCACCAAGGACCACGTCAGTACAGTCGACTTCGAAGGTCGCGAAGTCCTGAAGGTAGACCCGGAAGCGCTAAAAATACTAAGCGCCGAAGCGATGCGGGACATTGCCCACTTGCTTAGGCCCGGACACCTGCAACAGCTACGCAATATCCTTGATGACGTTGACGCATCGGACAATGACCGATTCGTCGCTCTTGATCTGCTTAAAAACGCCAACATTTCCGCCGGCGGTGTCCTGCCCATGTGTCAGGACACCGGCACCGCCGTTATCATGGCCAAAAAAGGCCAGGGCGTATGGACCGGCGGCGGCGACGAGGCGGCCCTTTCGGAAGGAGTTCTTAAGACCTACACCGAAAGCAATTTGCGCTATTCCCAGGTTGCGCCGCTGGACATGTATAATGAGACTAATACCGGCAACAATCTTCCAGCCCAAATCGATATTTACGCTACCGACAGCAACGAATACAAATTTCTGTTCATGGCAAAGGGTGGCGGTTCGGCCAACAAGACTTTTTTGTATCAGCAAACCAAGGCGTTGTTGAACCTGGAAAGCCTGATGACGTTTCTTGATGAAAAAATACGCACATTGGGGACCGCGGCCTGTCCACCCTACCATCTGGCCATCGTTATTGGCGGCACGTCGGCGGAATCCAACCTGAAGACCGTCAAGCTGGCCTCGACCCGCTATCTGGACACTTTGCCGACCAAAGGCAACGAACACGGCCAGGCTTTCCGTGATGTGGAAATGGAAGAGACGGTCCATAAGATGACCCAATCCATGGGCATCGGCGCCCAGTTCGGCGGCAAATATTTTTGTCACGATGTCCGTATCATCCGCTTGCCCCGCCACGGCGCCTCCTGTCCGGTCGGCATCGGCGTGTCTTGTTCCGCCGACAGGCAGTGTTTGGGTAAAATCACCTCCGAAGGCGTTTTCATCGAAGCCCTGGAACGTGATCCAGCGAAGTATCTGCCTGATGTTTCAGAAGATCAGCTATCCGACTCGGTCGTCAACATCGACTTGAACCAGCCGATGGATCAGGTCAGAGCGGAACTGACGAAGCATCCGGTAAAGACGAGACTGTCGTTAAGCGGCACCCTTATCGTGGCGCGCGATATCGCCCATGCAAAGCTGAAAGAACGCCTGGACGCAGGCGAAGATCTGCCCCAGTACTTCAAGGATCACCCGGTCTACTACGCGGGGCCCGCGAAAACGCCGGAAGGTTATGCGTCCGGTTCGTTTGGACCGACCACGGCGGGCCGGATGGATTCATACGTCGAACAGTTCCAGGCTGCGGGTGGCTCCATGGTCATGCTGGCCAAAGGCAATCGTTCCGCCCAGGTCACAAATGCATGCAAAATCCATGGCGGTTTCTATCTAGGGAGCATCGGTGGCCCTGCGGCCCGACTGGCGCTCGACTGCATCAAGAAGGTCGAACTTCAGGAATACGAAGAACTGGGCATGGAAGCGATCTGGCGCATCGAAGTGGAGGACTTCCCCGCCTTCATCGTCGTCGACGACAAGGGCAACGATTTCTTCGCAGAATTTATGGGGTAAATCCGGTCACGTTTAGTCGTAAATCACTTTCTAAATTTTTATTAGACGTGTGAATTGATCTAATGCCTTTAAGCGGATTTGGCGATCTGCACAGTGCGATGTTGCGGGAAGGTGATCCTGACTGTTGTTCCCTTGCCGACAACGCTGTCCAGTTTGAATACACCGTCGTGCAATTCGATCAATCGGCGGCTGATCGGGAGGCCCAGTCCGGAACCTTCATGGCTGCGTGAAAGAATATTTTCAACCTGCCCAAAAACGGAAAGTACTTTTTCATAGTCTTCTTTGGAGATACCGATTCCAGTGTCGGTCAGTTCAAAATTCAAACATCCGTCATCGTCTAAAAATGCGTTCAGAACCACGACGCCGTCTTTCGGCGTAAATTTGATGGCGTTCGAAAGCAGATTCAGCAAAACCTGCCTGATCAATCTTTCATCGGCCAGCAACAAGGACACATCATCATCTACGCTGCCGTCGATCCTGACATGCGCCTTCCTCGCCATTTCATTGATCAGCGACAGACTGGTGCGAACCATATCCCGGACGTTTATTTCAACTTCAATAAGTTCCTGCTTGCCCGCCTCGACCTTTGATAGGTCGAGGATCTGATCGATCAAATGGCGCAGGTGAGCCGCCGAATCGTGAATGAAGTTGACGTATTCGTCATATTTGTCGTTTCCAAGCGGCCCCATGATCTTCATCTTCATGGTTTCAGAAAAACCGAGGATGGCGTTCAGCGGCGTTCGAAATTCATGGCTCATATTGGCCAGGAAGGTCGATTTGGCCTCATTGGCGTTTTCGGCGTGATGTTTCGCTGCAAGCAATTCTTCTTCGCTACGCTTTCGGTCGGTAATGTCTTCCTTGATTGCGACGAAATTTCTTATTTCGCCGGTCCTGCCTCGTACTGGAGATATCTGCAGGTATTCCCAAAACAACCGACCATTCTTATGTTTGTTGACGACTTCCCCACTCCATTTTTCACCGGCCAAAATGGTTGTCCAAAGATCATCATACACATCGCTAGGGGTCATTTCAGATTTCAGTATTCTCGGCGTTTTACCGATCAACTCATCCTCGCTGTAACCAGTCATTTCAAGAATTCTGGGGTTGACGTATTCGGTCGTACCATTTGTGTCGGTGATCAGGATTCCGGCTGAGCTTTGATCGACCGCGCGCGCCATTTTACGGCGGTCGGCCATCAGCTTGGCGTAGTTGAATATCAACAAGGCGGTCACCCAGATGGCGAAAATAGCCAGCATCCGGTTAACGAAAACAACCCACGGAATTCCCCCTGGTGGAGAGAAATAGTATCCAAGCAGGGTCAGGATCGAGCCTAAAATTGCAAGGTAGAGGACGCCTTCACGCTTCGGAAACCAAAGACCAAGCATAACCATGGCGACGTAAGGAACCCCGCCGGCTACGCCAAGCGGCATAAGCAGATCAAAGACCATAACCGCTACGGCGATACCCAGCGCCATAACGCTAAGTAGTGCTGTCTTGCCCCCGATGGGCGAACGAAACAAATTTTCGTCGATCACAGTCTTAAATCCTATGTGAACCCAACAAGGAAATGCTGACAAAAAATACCAGCAAACATTCTTGGGCTCGCCCCAAACGTAGAATCCTATATATCTAGAGGAGCCAACAAAAAATGATCTCAATCAATTTTCTACGAAAGGAAGCCCTTGCCGAATATTGATTATCTGATTGACGGATCACGCGAGGCACCGATGACGATCGCCTTGGCACATGGCGCCGGCGCACCTATGGATACGCCATTCATGCAAACATTCGCCGCCGGTCTTGCTGGAGCTGAAATCCGGGTCGTACGTTTTGAATTCCCCTACATGGCCGAACGGCGCAAGTCGGGCAAAAAACGTCCGCCCAATGGAGCCAAAATACTGATCGATACATGGACTTCAATAGTCGAAGAATTAGGCTCTGAAAACCTTGTTATTGGTGGAAAATCCATGGGCGGGCGCATAGCCTCAATGATCGCCGACGAAGCCGGGGTAAAAGGGCTTGTTTGCCTGGGGTATCCTTTCCATCCGCCAGGAAAGCCGGAAAAACTGCGTGTCGAACATTTGCAGGTTTTGCAAACCCCATGCCTTATCCTGCAGGGGGACCGCGACACCCTTGGCAATCGTGAAGAAGTGTCCGGCTACGATCTTTCAGAAAACATTCGGCTTCACTGGTTGGAGGATGGAGACCATGGTTTCAAACCGCGAAAGAAATCCGGCCGTTCTGAACCCCAGAACTGGGACGAGGCCATTTCCGTCTTCGCAGAATTTGTGAAATCCCTTTAAGGAACCAATATGTCAGGCGACCCGGCAACCATTCGCAAACACTCAGTCCTAATCGCCGGACATGAAACCAGCGTCTCTCTGGAAAATGCGTTTTGGGAAATATTGTGCCGGATTGCGCGGGAAAGAGAACTTTCCATCAATGATCTTGTCGCCGAGATCGACTCGCAACGTAGCGGTAACTTGTCCAGTGCGATCAGGCTCTTCGTCCTTCGATTCGAAACGAACAAAAAAGACTAATTTCCGAGTCCCTTCAACAGGCCCTTTAGCAAATCCTGAGGCTTAAGCGGCGGCTGCGATTGCGTTGGGGGCGGCGGAGGCGGAGGTGGCGGAGCGCTGCCCGACGACGTACCGCTCGTAGATGGCGGCGGGGGCGTTGAAGAAGGCTGGCTTTGCGTCGCCCCGCCCAGTCCGGGGACAATCTGTTGAAGGATCGATCCGATGCCTTTTTTCTTTAGCACCTTGTCCAGGCCCGGGATCGGAATTCCCGCTCCCTGTAGTTTCGAAGTATCAAGCTTGACGTTCGGTGCGTCCAGATTTCCCTTGATCGAAAATGGCAACGTCGATGGCGTCGACTGTCCCTGATTCAGGATCAGACCAAGGAAGTTCTGCGACATTTCGACCTGACCGGCGACATCGATCAACCACCGGGAAAGATCAATATCCCCTTGCGCCCTGCCATTGCCCATGGTTGAGGTCAGTTTCAGGTCATTAGACCTGGCGACGCCCTTGTTTACATTAAAGGTGCCGGTAATATCCGCCAGCCCGGCGCCTGCTTTCTTTCCTGACAACGCACCACCCAGATTGTTTAATCCAGCAACCAATCCCAGAGCCGCAGACATGGCCGTTCCCTTGCCTGATTTGCTGACATCCAGACGATTCAGAGCGATGGATCCCTTCCCGCCCAACGCGGCGACGAAATCGGCCACAGTATAACCACTTGACGCCAAATCTATGTCCATGGCTGCCCTGCCCCCGGCCGGGCTTTCACCAGTAACCGCCACCAATCCTTTTTTGACATCGAGATTTTTCAGATTTACAGACGTTTCAATCGTCGAGGGTGAGGCGGCCTTAAGGGTCGCCAAGGCGTTTATTGTTCCGCCAAACAAGCCGCCGACAAATTTTTCCAGTTTCAATACACCATTGTGTACGCTCGCCGCCAAATCGGCATTGTGGATCGTGTAGTTTCCATAAACCAGGGCCGTCGACTTTAACAGAATTTCGGCGTCAAACGCCTTCAGGGCGGAAAGATCGATTGGGTCCGTAGGCCAGCGGCCGGAGGCCAGCGCAATATTGCGCTTGAATTCAAGATTGCCGGCGTGCGGGCGTGGAGCGCTAAACGCAGCCAAAACGGGCCGGTTTGATTCGTCCCAAAAAGCGCCCGCATCAACCGGGAGAAAAAGATCTGCGACAATTTTACTGGTGTTAAGATTTGCCGATAATTTTGTCCTCGGTCCCGTCAAAGAAACCTCGGCCACGCCGTTCATCTTCACAGGACCAACGTTGCCAATGAGGTTATTTAGCGCCAACCCGGTTTCATCAGCTTTAACGTCGCTGTTCAAGTTCAGCCCGCCCAACCTGCCTCCCGGCCGGTAACTAATCCCCAAGGAGCGCATCATCCTGACCAAATCGTTGTGGACGACTTTCAGTTTGCCGGTGAACCCGCCGACGACAGGCAACAGCGATACCTTTCCGGTTGCTGCGATACTGGCCCCCGCACCCTTCAGGTCGATCTCGACCAATGGATTGAGCGCCGATCCCTCCACATTCCCAGCGAAGGTAACCGTTCCAAGTTTTTTGGAATCCAATGGCGCTTCGGCTCCTGCGAGGCGGAACAAACGGGACAGGTCACCGGCCTTAGCGTCAATGCGGATATCCTGCATTTCGGGAATGCCACCCAGGTTCTTGATCAGACCGCTGGCTTTGAATGTCGATCCGGCAAGCTTGTCGACGCTGAGCCGCCGCACGTTCAAAGCGCTATCCGCCAAAGAGCCGTCAATAATGACATTTTTGATCTGAGCCCCGCCATATACCAGGGTCTTAATGGTTGCGTTTAGGTTAGCGTCGAAGCTTTGCAAAGCCGCCAAGGCCGCAAGTTCGTCGGGAATGTTATCGTCTTTGGGCTCGGTTGCTACATCGTCTTCCTTGACCTCTTTTTCTTTGGGTGCCGGAGCCGGAGCAACATTCCCGGTGGCGCCCATATAAGCATCAAGATTGATGCGGTCCAGGGTTAGCCTTGCATCGATAAGGGGGCGCTTACCTAAGGTAATAGACGTCTTTCCCATCAGGCGTGAACTGTCGAACTGCATATCCAGATCGCTTGCGCTAATCGCATCCGCCGTTGCAGATACATTTCCAACAAGCGTCATTTTACGTAAACGGTCAGAGGGAACCGGCGGCGGCGGCGCTCCCAGCCAACCAAGAACACCTCGAAGATCGCCAACGGAGACTTCCATCTCACCATCGAATTTGGGATTGCCTTCGTTGGGAACGACAAACCCGAACAGGGCGACATCCGCACTGCCGGGCAACTGGGCAGTAAGCTGGCTGACGGTGACTTCGCCCCCGGTCAATTCGGCGTTCAGGCGCGCCTGACGGATCAAACCGCCGTTGATCGTCATTGAATTGGCTTTGAAAATCAGCGTCGCATCAATATTCGTAGGGAACCCCGCCGGTGAAACATCCGGTTTTTCTTTCTTGGGCTTGGCAGGCATCGCCAGGGATACCGAAGTGTTCGGTTGATCATCTTTCGGTTTCTCCTGAACGCTGATTGGAGGCTGGATCACCGCTCTTTTAACTTCAGGCAAGGCCAGCCATTTGTCGAAGTCAACGCTGTCAACGTCCAAGTCGACCTTAACCGCCATGATGTCGTCTAACTCGACAACGCCATTGCCCTCGGCGACCGCGTTGCCGAGGTTCATTTTCAAATTGCCTATGTCAAGGCCTTTGGCGGATGCTTCAACCTCACCCTCAACGCCGAAAGGCTGACCCAGCATCCCTGGCAACCCACCCCTGGGCCCCAAGGATTGAATTACCGCTGCCAGATTATTTCCTGTCGCCTTGACGAGGCCTTTAAACGTCGGAAATTCGTTCAATCCGATAATAGCACCCGAAAACGTAGTTTTTGTTTCCCCAGGCTGCAGGCCAATCGTCAGACTGAGTGGGGCGGTGCGCTGCTCGATGATCTTGCCGACCGAAACATCGTAATCGAGGGGAACCTCCCTCGCCACTAGGCTGCCAGAACTCTCAAACGGCCCTTCAAGCGAAGCCGCGGCGAAAGTCGCATTGAGCATTTCAATTTTTTCAACGTTGCCTTCGAGGCGATCACGAAAAATGACGGTAGCGTTATCGACGATGAAGTTGTCCAGGCTAAAGGCCGCCTCTGCATTGCTTCCTGACTGTTTTATTGTGGCGACAGGAGTTGTCTCAGCGGGCGTTTCTTGCCCTTTCTCTTCTTCATCAGCAGAAAGCTCGGCAAGTGCAATCTCAATATTGGTTCGCCCATCACTGAAACGTTCCAGTTCAATCACCGGATCAACCAATTGAACCGTTTGAACCTTTACTTCGCCGCTTAAAAGTGGTCCCAAAGCGACGCGGACCTTTAGAGATTTAAGGCTGACCAGATCAGGAGCGCTGGCGCCATCAACATTGGAAAGACGGACGTTATTGGCGACGAGAGCCGGCGCCGGCAGAATTGAGATTTCTATGTTTCCGTCGATTGCCAGCTTGCGGCCGGTAAAATTTTCCGCTTGTTCGGTCAATTCGACCTTGTAGTTGTTCCAATCGATAAACCCGGGGCCGACTATGACAGCCGCTACAAGCAAGGCTATAAAAACGCCGATACCGATAAGAACTTTATTCACGCCAGACTACTCCACGAAAACCGAGCCCATTTAACGGGCCGGGACAGGCTATAACGCTTTGTTGTATATGCGAAATTAGCGCATATCAAGGTTGGACGCGGCCAAAACATCAAGGGGGAAGCATTTTACCGGGATTCATGATGTTTTGCGGATCAAGGGCCTTTTTGATCTGGCGCATGACTTCAACGCCCGCGCCGTGTTCGTCCTCCATAAATTTGACCTTGCCGATACCGACCCCATGCTCGCCGGAGCAGGTTCCATCCATTGCGAGGACACGCTGGATCATTCTTTCATTTAGCTCATTGGCGGCTTCGAATTCTTTCGGATTGTCAGGATCAAGCATAATCGACAGATGGAAATTACCATCGCCGACATGACCGACAATAGGCGCCAGCAGGCCGCTTTCATCGATGTCTTTGCGCGTTTCAAGTATACAGTCGGCAAGCCTGGAAATCGGTACGCAAGCGTCGGTGACCCACATCAGGTAGTTGGGGCGCAGGGCAATGTTGGCATATGCCGCATTATGACGGGCCGTCCACAACTCCTTTCGTTCCTCGTGTCGGGTCGCCCAACGAAAATCGCTTCCGCCGTTGTCGTTGCATATTTCCTTAACCGTTTCCGTTTGCTCCCTGACGCCCGTATCCGATCCGTTAAACTCCAGAAACAATGTAGGTTGTTCGAGATGATCCATCTTAGAATAAGCGTTGCATGCCGCCATCTGCACTTCGTCCAGCAGTTCGATGCGGGCGATGGGCACGCCGTATTGAATGGTTTGAATAACAGAATTAACCGCCCCTTCCAGGGTTGGGAAGGAAACCACCGCCGCCGAGATTGCCTCGGCGACGCCGTATAGTTTCACTGTCACTTCGGTGATCACTCCAAGGGTTCCTTCCGACCCCACCATGAGGAGGGTCAGGTCATATCCGGTGGAGGATTTCTTGGCCCGGGTGCCAGTATGGACGATCCGACCATCGGCCAGCACCACTGTCAAAGCCAGGACGTTTTCGCGCATGGTACCGTAGCGCACGGCGTTGGTGCCCGACGCCCTCGTCGCGGCCATGCCACCTAATGAAGCGTCCGCGCCGGGATCAACGGGAAAAAACAATCCAGTGTTGTGCAGGTGCTGGTTCAGTTGTTTGCGGGTGACCCCGGCTTGCACGGTGACATCAAGATCGTCAACGTTCAACGAGACAATCTCGTTCATATGAGTCAAATCAATGCTGACGCCGCCGTTCAGCGCCGATAGATGACCTTCAAGTGAGGTGCCTGCACCGTAGGGAACGACCGCCATATTATGGCTGGCGCACAGTTTGACGATTTCGGAAACCTCTTCGGTGCTGGTGGCGAAGACGACAACATCCGGCGGACATGCCGGGTGGTATGATAAATCCTGGCCGTGTTGCTCGCGCACGCTGGCTCCCGTCGACAATCTGTCGCCGACGACGCCACGTAACTTGTTCAAGAAACCCTCGTCCAGAGGCGGCCTGATTTTTGTTGCTGTCGCTTCCAAGGAAACGCCTCCATTAGTATTTTTTATTATTCTTCTAATATGTTAGCGCAGAAACAATATCCGATCATGTTAAAATGAAAACGAGATGTTTCCGACTAATCGTGATCCGGTCTAGAACCGTCAAGACATTCCGGTATCGGGCCGCCGGTGGCCCAGTCCAGCAGTTCGGCCGTGTGGACGATGGGGACGTCTGTAGCGCTGGAAATCTGAACCAGACATCCGATATTGCCGGTGGCAATAACGTCGGCCCCCTGTTCTTCCAGGTTGACTGTTTTGCGCAGTTTCAGGCGCTCGGCTAATTCAGGTTGCAATAGATTGTAGGTTCCGGCGGAACCGCAGCACAGGTGCCCTTCAGCAGGTTCGCGCACCTCGAAGCCGGAAGCCTTAAGTAGTTTTTTTGGTTCGTCACGCAATTTCTGACCATGCTGCATGGAACAAGCCGAATGATAAACAACCACTGGCTGATCCTTGATCTTGATCTCGCCAACCCCTAACGAAGACATCACCTCCGTTACATCCCTGGTGAGGGCTGAAACCTTCGCCGCTCTTTCCGCCCAAACCGGATCGTCTTTCAACATGAAGCCGTAATCTTTGACTGTCGTCCCACAGCCCGAAGCATTAATGATGATGGCGTCCAGACCGTCGCCATCGGCCTCACGCATCCAGGCCGCGACGTTACCGCGCGCCGCTTGCAAAGAAGCCTTCTCATTGCCCATATGATGGACGAGCGCGCCGCAACAGGCAGCGCCGGACGAAACAACGACCTCGCAGCCGTGGCGGGTGAGCAGACGCACCGTCGCCTCGTTGATGGCCGGGCGAAGGACTTTCTGGGCGCAACCGGTCATCAGGGTGACGCGCATTTTCTTTCTTCCTTCGGCGGCAAAAACCTGCGGCGCATCGGTTTTCGAGGCGGGCAGGATTTTGTCCGGCGCCATGGAGATCATGCCCTTCAAGCGGCCCGGCATCATCGCCCTGAAGGGGCGCGCCAGTTTCGCGCCGATCAACGAAAGGCGGAATATGGTAGGGTTGGGAACGACGAACGCCAGCAGCGTGCGCAACAATTTGTCGCCCAGTGGCCGGGAGTAGGTTTTTTCCACATAGGCACGGGCCCGGTCTATCAAGTGCATGTAATCGACACCCGAAGGACACGTAGACGTGCACGACAGGCAGGTCAGACAGCGGTCAATATGCTTAACGACTTTCGGGCTAGCCGGTTTCGATGATTCCAGCATCGCCTTGATCATGTAAATACGGCCGCGCGGGCTGTCCGCCTCGTCGCCCAGCAATACGTATGTAGGACAAGTGGCGGTGCAAAACCCGCAATGAACGCACTTTCGCAGGATATCGTTGGCAAGTGAAATCGCCGGGTCATTCATCTGCTCGGGGCTGAAGGTCGTCTGCATGGTTTGTCAGACTCCTTCAACCATTCGGCCCGGGCAAAATACGCCGTTGGGATCGAAGCTTTTTTTTACCCGCCTCGCCACTTGCGCCAGAACAACCGGCTGCGGGTGGAATACGGGAACCTGCGCGCGCACGTCCGCTGCGGCTTTGATCAATGTAGCATGACCGCCGAATTCAGAGACGGCGGCTCGAATTTCAGCATTGGCGGCATCCGGTTTTGGCTCCAGCGCCAGCCAGATAAGTCCCCCTCCCCAGTCGAAGAAGACCTGCACGTCAAGACTGTCAGTAATTTTTTCAACCACACGGGCCCCATCGGCAGGCGGCACCGACAAGCGCCAGATCTGCCTTTCGTTGGTTGCGAAGTAGGTTACGTCGCGGACCTCCCGCCACAGGGTACAGGTATTTGTCGTGTGCAGTTCTTCGGTTTCACCATAAGTCTCCAGCAACTCCCTGAGCGCCCTAGCCCGGTATTCGACCGATGGTCCTGGCCCCTCGACGCGGATGGCCGTCACCGCTCCCCCTGCCCCGCTAACATAAGAAACCTCGGATTTCGCTGTGACATTTGCGGGCAAATGAGCTGCACCGGAAACTTCATAAGGTCCATGCAGGGCCTGGGTCATGGCGGCGATGCCAGTAGCGTTATCTTTCGTTGTCACCAGAACTGTTCTCGATTTTTCAGAATCTGGCAAAACCTTGAAGGTGATTTCCGTCATCGCCGCCAGGGTGCCAAAGGAACCGGCGATCAATTTCGACAGGTCGAAGCCAGTGACGTTTTTGACGACCCTGCCGCCAGACTTGAACAATTCCGCCCTGCCGCTGACGGCCTGAAATCCAAGGATGTGATCGCGCGCGCTACCGGCCGACAGACGCCGCGGACCGCCAAGATTGCAGGCGAACACGCCGCCGATGGTGCCTGCACTCTCGCCCGAACCAAGTAACGGGCCAAGATTAGGCGGCTCGAACGCCAGGCGTTGCTTACTATCTTCCAGAGCCGCCAGGATATCGCTCATTGGGGTTGCGCACGCCGCGCTCATGACCAATTCGCCCGGCTCGTAAAGGCTGATCCCTTTCAATCGGGAAAGGTCCAGGTTGTTGGTACCGTTTAAAGATGGGCGGCCATAATTCCATTTGGTGGCGTGGCCGAACACATCAAGGGTTTGTTTTTCAGCAATAGCCCAACGCACTACGTCTAGAATCTGATCATCTGTTTCGGGTTTGAAGGTTTCGCCCATCCTGATCAGAACCTTGGTATATCCGGGAAACGGGTTTGTCCCCCGTGGACGTGAACGCGACCCAACTCGGCGCAGCGATGCATGGTCGGGTAGACTTTACCCGGATTAAGTAAGCCGCCCGGATCGAAAGCGCATTTGACCCTTTGCTGCTGTTTCATATCGACCTCGGTGAACATGGTTCCCATCAAATCCCGTTTTTCCACGCCGACGCCGTGTTCCCCCGTCAATACGCCGCCGACCTCGACGCATAATTTTAGAATCTCGGCTCCAAACTCCTCGGTTTTTTCCAACTCACCCGGGTTATTGGCGTCATAAAGAATCAGTGGATGAAGATTTCCATCGCCGGCGTGGAATACATTGGCCACGCGCAAGCCGTATTTTTCGGACATCTGCGCCATCCGGGTCAGCACCTCTGGCAGGCGCGCACGCGGTATCGTGCCATCCATGCAGTAATAGTCAGGCGATATGCGTCCCACGGCAGGGAAAGCCGCCTTGCGACCTGCCCAAAATGTAACGCGTTCTTCCTCGCTTTCGCTGATTCGGGTATAGGTCGCGCCTGCTTTCTTGGCGATTTCATCAACCCGATCAATCAGGTAGGTGACCTCGGCCTCGGGACCATCCAGTTCAATAATCAAAAGAGATTCCACATCAAGTGGGTAGCCTGCGTGTACGAAATCCTCGGCTGCGTGGATCGCCAGTTTATCCATCATTTCCATTCCGCCGGGAATAATTCCGGCATCAATAACGGCGCTGACGCAATCACCCGCCGCTTCATTGGATGGGAATCCTACCAGGACGGCGCGAGCTGTTTCCGGTTTCTTCAAAATACGCACCGTCACCTCGGTGACCACGCCCAACAAGCCTTCCGAACCCGTCATCAGGCCCAGCAGATCATAACCCTCGCTGTCCAAGTGCTTGCCGCCCAGGCGCACCACTTCGCCATCTATCATGACAACTTCGATGCCCAGCAGGTTGTTGGTGGTCAGGCCGTATTTCAGGCAATGCACGCCACCGGAATTTTCAGCCACGTTGCCGCCGATGGAACACGCAATCTGGCTTGAAGGATCGGGCGCGTAGTAGAAATCCCTATGGGCGACGGCATCCGAGATTGCTAAATTCGTCACGCCAGGCTGGGTAACCACGGCCCGGTTGTCGTAATCCACCTCCAGAATGCGATTGAATTTACCAAGGCCCAGCATAACGCCGTCCGCAAGCGGCAACGCCCCGCCGGAAAGAGACGTACCCGCCCCACGCGGCACAATTTTAATGCCTTCGTCAAAGCAGTATTTCATTATTGCTGAAACCTGAGCCGTCGTTTCGGGCAGGACGACCAGCATCGGCAATTGGCGATATGCTGAAAGCCCGTCGCATTCGTAGACGCGCAATTCATCTTCGTCCGAAAGGACATTCTCGCCCGGAACAAGCCGGGACAGGGCGGTAATTATTTCGGGACGCCGGGAAAGAACATCAGCATCTGGTTTCGGCATCTTCATGCCTGAATTCCTCGCATATTTCTTGATGAAAAGAATTTAAGGATTCAGGGCGCTGTATAAAAGAAAAACCGCGCCAAATGGCACGGTTTACTGATTTTTTCCCGCGATTCGGAAAAAACGAACTAGCCGTATGAAGATCAGCCCTGGCGCGCTTTAAAGCGGGGGTTGGTCTTGTTGATCACATAAACGCGACCCTTGCGGCGCACGACCCGGCAGTTCTTGTCGCGCTGCTTAGCCGACTTGAGGGAATTTCTTACCTTCATAATCCGTATCCTTTTTGGCGCACAAAACTACCTTCTTCAGGTGCGCAAGGCGCGGAAAATAGGGGGTTAGAACCAATCTGTCAATGCCCTGCGCCAAAGTTTTTAGGCTTTCGCGCTCCGAGAGACCTAAATCGCAATTTTGCGCTTTTCTTTCAGCTTGAAGGCGTGGAACTGGTAGACTTTCAGGCCTCCGCTGTCGATAGCGGAAATCTGCTTGGCCCAGTATTCGACTTCGCGGATCAGATCATCGGAAATTTCCAGTAATTCCGGTTTTGTGACATTGGAAAGATAGCCGAAAAAGCCCTTAAAGACGCAGTTTCTATATTTCGCCGTGATATCTTCTGCAGGACGCACGTCCATATTCAACGTCGTCAGAAAGGCCTGAATTTTCTCCGCCGTCCATAAATGCGGAGAGGACGATTCCTGACGAAGCCATGCCGCCATTGCCTCGTCGGGTGGATTATCGTTGGGTACAACAAAATCCGTCATCAGGAGTTCGCCATCAACCCGGAGTGAGTTAAACATGGCTGTATACAGTTTTTCCTTTTCAGCTACCTTGTAGATGCTTTCCAACGAAACTACCGCATTGAAGGAGTTCTCCTTGAAACTGGGCTGTTCGAAATTGCTTAGGGAAACCGGCGCACGCTTTTGCATGCCCAACATCCTGGTCATTTCTTTGCCTAATCCTGCAAGTTCCTCATCGCCTTCAAATCCGGTAACCCAGACCCCGGTTTCATCAACCAATGCCCTTCCCAGCCCGCCGAGTCCGGCGCCGAGCAAGAGCAGGCTCTTCTTTTCCGATAAACCCAGCAAGGGTGTTGTTACATGAAGAAAATCGGCACTGCTGGGGCTAATACACCCTTCACCCCACAGTTTTTCTATCACGTTGACGCGCTCCGGCGACCAGGCCGCAAGCGGCTCCACCGCTTCGACGTCATCCTTGTCACGAGATTTGGATTCGCCTTTGGCAGAGAGGGATTTTCCCGCCTTTTTCTTCGTTTTGCTACGTTTCAAAAACAGAAGGCGGGAGAGCAGTTCTAAGAACCGGCGGAGGAAAGCGCGTATCTTCCCCGGTGATTGGGAAGCATCATCCAAATTCAAAGCTGCCACAGCCATATTTTTCGCGCTCTTTTTATCGACACGATACTAATTTAAGCACACTATGACTGAAATCTAGCCGAAAAATTCTTAAGGAATCCCTATTCCTAAGTGTGGCTAGCGCATTTCAGATTTCACCTGATCAATCCGCGGGACTCCAGATAGGCCTTGAACTGCTGATCACCGGCGATAACATCGTCAATCAAAAACTGGGCCATAATCTGGAAATTTTCTTCCAGGTCGTCTCTTTTTTCGGCGTCATTGCACATCGCCCGCACGGCTTTAACTTTCTGCACCAAGTCATGGTGAAATTGAATGTGTTCTTCGATATAGGGATAATGGGCCTTGGCTAGGAAAGCCTCTTCGTATTCGAAATGAGCGGCGCCCGCCTCCAATAAAGCGTCAAAAAGCGTCGAGCTTCGATCGTAATCCTGGTTTTGGATGGTTTTCTGTAATTCCCGCATTATTTCGAGAACTTTCTTATGGTCGTCGTCTAGTCTCTCGACCCCTGTTAAAAGTCGATCGTTCCACTCCAAATTCACCATCTTGTATTCCCTAACTCACTCGACCAACTTGCTTTTTTGTTTTTGTTTTAAAATTTGCAAGCCTTCTACTTCGTTCGTGCTTTCGCACCTTTGTGGTTAGTTAACGAAAAATGACAACGCATCGCCTTGACCTAAGTCAGGCCAAATTCGGTAAATGAAAGATGATATGTGAATGGTGGTGAAAGAATTCGGCCCAATGGATGGAATTTTAAAACCATTGGGCCGAAATTATTCTGTATTTCAGGTATATAGCTCAGTCGATAATGCCATTCAGCGTCGCGCTGGGACGCATGGCGGCGGCCACTTTGGCCGGGTCGGCGTGGTAATATCCACCCAAATCGACTGCCTCGCCTTGGGCCGCATCCAGTTCGGCGACAATAGCAACTTCGTTTTCCGCCAACTGTTCGGCGAGGGGGGTGAAGTGAGCTTTTAGCTCAGAGTCTTCATCCTGCTCAGCCAGAGCTTCCGCCCAATAAAGGGCGATGTAGAAATGGCTTCCGCGGTTATCGATCTCATTTACCTTGCGGCTGGGGCTTTTATTGGTATCCAGCAGTTTTTCCGTCGCCAGATCCAGCGCCTTGCCCAGTGTCGCGGCTTTTGCGTTGCCAGTAACATTGCTTAGATGCTCCAGCGAAGCCCCCAGCGCGGCAAACTCGCCCAATGAATCCCAGCGCAAATGACCTTCTGCGACCATCTGCTGGACATGTTTTGGCGCTGACCCGCCTGCACCCGTTTCAAACAAGCCGCCGCCATTCATTAATGGAACAATGGAAAGCATCTTAGCGCTGGTGCCGACTTCCAGGATCGGGAACAAGTCGGTCAGGTAATCGCGAAGCACGTTGCCGGTAACGGAAATCGTATCCTCGCCCTTTTTCATGCGATCCAGCGAAAAGCGCGTGGCTTCTACCGGAGACATAATATGGATTTCCAAACCGTTCGTATCGTGGTTCGGAAGATACGCTTCAACCTTCTTGATCATTTGAGCATCGTGGGCGCGGTTTTTATCCAGCCAGAACACTGCCGGAGCGCCAGTGGCGCGGGCGCGGGTGACGGCCAGTTTGACCCAATCCTGAATTGGTGCGTCCTTGGCCTGGCACATGCGCCAAACATCGCCTTCTTCCACTTCGTGGCTGAGCAGGGTTTCTCCGGCGGCATCGACTACGCGGATTACACCGCCTGCGGGGGCGGTGAAGGTTTTCGGATGGGAGCCATATTCCTCCGCCTTTTGCGCCATCAACCCGACATTGGGAATGCTGCCCATGGTAGCCGGGTCAAAAGCGCCGTTTGCTATGCAGAACTTGACCGTCTCGTCATAAACCCCTGCATAACTGCTGTCGGGGATCACGCACTTGGTATCGGCTTCCTCGCCATTGGGGCCCCAGCCCTTGCCGCCGCCGCGAATGACGGCCGGCATAGAGGCGTCGATGATGACGTCGCTTGGCACATGCAGGTTGGTGATGCCACGATCGGAATTAACCATATAAAGCTCGGGCTGGCTGTCCATGCAGGCCTTAATGTCGGCTTCGATTGCTTGCTTTTGATCGGCCGGCAGGGATTCTATTTTCGCCACCACGTCACCCAAACCGTTGTTGGCGTCAACACCCAACTGCGCGAAGGTATCGGCATGTTTTTCAAAAACATCTTTGAAAAATACGGTAACAGCATGGCCGAAAAGGATCGGGTCGGAAACCTTCATCATGGTGGCCTTCAGGTGCAGCGAGAACAATACGCCTTGCGTCTTGGCGTCGGCAATTTGCTCTTCGTAGAAGGCGCGCAGGGCCTTGACGCTCATGCGGGTGGCGTCGACAATCTCGCCTTCGATCAGGGCTTCTTTTTGTTTAAGAACAGTAACCGCACCACCGGCATCGACGAATTCAATGCACGCCTCGCCAACGGAAGCACCCGAAATGGTGACGGATTTTTCGTTGGATCGAAAATCGCCGCCGCTCATACAGGCGACGTGAGTCTTGGAATCAGGGCTCCATTTCCCCATGCGATGGGGATTCTTGCGGGCGTATGCCTTTACGGCCTGCGGCGCACGGCGATCGGAATTGCCTTCGCGCAGAACCGGATTGACGGCGCTGCCCTTGACCTTGTCGTAGGTAGACTGGATTTTCTCTTCTTCGGCGTTCTGTGGGTTTTCCGGGTAGTCGGGAATATTATAGCCCTGGCTCTGCAACTCCTTGATGGCGGCCTGAAGCTGTGGAACGGAGGCGCTGATATTGGGCAGCTTGATCACGTTGGCGCCGGGTGTTTTGACAAGCTCGCCCAACTCGGCCAGATCGTCGCTCTGGAACTGTTCTTGCGTCAGGTTTTCCGGAAAATGCGCGAGTATACGGCCTGCCAGCGAAATGTCGCGGGTGCCGACATTGATGCCGGCTGCCCCGGCGAAAGCCTGAATGATAGGCAGGAACGAACCGCTCGCCAGTTCGGGGGCTTCGTCGACCTTGGTATAGATAATATCGGGTTGCGCGTCTGTCTTTGGATTAGCCATGTATCTCCACTCCATAGAAATTGATTACCTCGGGAACGACCTTGGGGATACGGCATGAAAATTTTCCGCAATCGACCTGCGCCTTTTAGGCTGCGGCGGCTTCCGTCAATAAATTTGCTGGCATCTTTTATTCGATTTCGCCGGACATTACAAATCGCCTTACCCAATAGGGTGGGATAGGCTTAAAATTTGACTGGAAATCCCTGCTAAACCAAAACAAATAGCACTAAACGGAATCAGAAATAATTTTTCTATTTCAATAAGTTATAATTTACTAGTTGAAATTTTTCGACTTCGAAAATGTTCGTATGTGGTTGGGTTATGGTTCATTTCGGCGCCATGGTGGCACGAGAGGTTGTGACTGTATATTGAGAGGTAAAGCAGGAGCAAAAATTACCCTAATCTATTATTATCTAAGCGATGTACTCACCGCCATCGACGACGAGCGCGTGACCGGTCATAAAGGACGACCTGTCGGAAGCCAGAAATAAAATCGATTCCGAGATTTCTTCGATACTCGCCCAACGACCCATGGGAATGGTCTCACTGACATACTTTTCGATCTCAGCGCGGCCGCCCATTTGGCGGATGTAAGGTTCATTAAAGGGCGTATCGACCCACCCTGGACAAAGCGCATTGCAGCGCACATTATCTTTGGCATGGTCCAAAGCGATTTGTTTTACCAACGCGATAGCCGCCGTTTTACTCGTGACATATGCCAACATTCCGGCATCAAAAAAGACTCCGGAATTCGACGACGTAATGACAATCGATCCCCTACCTTGCTCCTTCATAAAGCCGACGACAGCCTTGGAAGCGACGAAATGGGATCGTACATTTAGAGCGTAGGAATTATCCAAACCTTCAACGGGAACTTCTTCCAGTGTACCTTCAACCTGTATCCCTGCATGGCTGTGCAGGATGTCGATACGTCCATGATTTGCGTGGGCATCTACGATTAGTTTCTTAAGCGCTTCACTGTCGGCAACATCCGTGGCATGGGCTTCGGCGCTACCGCCAGCCTGTTTGATGATCTCCACGGTTTCTTCAGCGCGCTCGTCAGATAAGTCTGACACGACGATATGGGCGCCTTCGCGGGCCATGATTTCAGCCCCGCCACGGCCAATGCCGGAACCGGCGCCGGTCACAATCGCAATTCGATCTTTGAGTATCATTGGCTGTCCCCGCTTTTTATTGACAGGCAATCAGTGATCGCCCCGTTTGTTGTGTTCTTTTTTCCGCAACAACATCTGGGCCGCGACCAGCAGGGTCAGCGACACCGCCAGAACCATCGTGCCAATGGCGTTGACTTCCGGTGTGATGCCTCGTCGGATAGATGAAAAAACGTAAATTGGCAGCGTCGTATTAGCGCCCGCAACGAAGAACGAAATGATGAAATCATCGAAACTGAACGTGAAGCTGAGCAAAAAACCCGCGAGAACGGCTGGATAAATCTGCGGCAAGGTGATCAGCCGGAAAGTCCGCCAGGGTGTCGCGTACAAATCCTGTGAAGCCTCGATAAGGGAACGGTCCATTCCGGCAATTCGCGCCCGCACCAGGACAATTACCAGCGACATGGTGAACAGGGTATGGGCTGCAATAACCGAAGCATATCCCAACGACAGCTTCGGCGGCTTTGTGCCTTCGGGCCATATTGCTGCCAGAATTGGGTTCAGCAAATCAAATACCGAAACCAAAGCGACCAAGGTGGCGATACCGATGACAATACCAGGAATCATGATAGCCACATAAATCAGGCCATCGAAAAGGACCCTCATGGGGCCACGCATGCGCTGTAAGGCGAGTGCCGCCGTCGTTCCCATGATGCTGGAAAGAACGGCCGCCGAAAAAGCGATTATCAGGCTGGTCGTCAGGGATTCCAGGACAAACGGATTGGACAGCGCTTTGCCGTACCACTTTATAGATAGTCCTTGAAAATCAGCGGCGTGACGTCCGGAATTGAAACTGAACAGGACAATGATGCCAATGGGCACATAAAGAAAAAGATAGGTCGCGATGGAATAAATGCGCATTACCATTTTTTCAGCACCCTACATTATCGACTCGTCGCGGCCGGACTTGCCGCCCATGGTGAGGCGCATATATAGCGATACCGTAACGAGCATGATGACGATCAGCGACACGGCAAGGGCCGAACCAAAGGGCCAGTTCCTGGATTGCAGGAACAAATCAACCAGCGCATTGCCAAGAAAAAAGATTTTACCTCCACCAAGGAAGGCAGGGATCAGAAACTCACCCATCAGCAGGATGAAAACCAGCATGCAGCCCGTCGCCACGCCGGGCATTGAAAGTGGCAAAGTAATTTGAATAAATGTGCGAAACGGGTTGCCGCCCAAATCGTCGGATGCCTCAAGCAGGCTTTTGTCCAGTTTCTCCAATGAAACAAAAATCGGGAACACCATCAGCGGCAAATAACCGTAAATCATTCCCACCAACACGGCTGTAGGCGTGTTAATCAGGCGAACGCCTTCAATGCCAATAAACTCAAGCAACGTCGGAATTCCACGACCGCCAAGGATAAAAATCCAGGCATAGGTACGAATAAGAAGACTGGTCCAGAACGGCACGATCACCAGAACCAGTAGAAGAAGTTTCCAGCGCTTGTCGACTTTTACCGCCAGGTAGTAGGCAAGCGGATAAGCGACAAGAAGCGTCAACAGAGTCCCAAGGGGTGCGTAAAGTAGCGTGTTTGTAAAAGCCTTCAGACGCGAAGGCAGGTTGGCGTATTGATCTAAGGTAAACGCTGCCGCGTAGCCCAGCGCCACTGGCATGAAGTGCCTGAAAGATTTAGCGCAGATACGCACGTAATTGACGAGCCCTCAAGTTCTTCATTAACCGAAGCGACGGTCAGTGAAATGTTCTCACAGCGTCTGACGCCCAGGGAAAACCAGGTCGTCGCGCAGGTTCTTGAAGGACACTCATCTGATTCGATTGCTAAGGATCTCGGGATTTCCGTCGGAACGGTTAGGATTCACCGTCGCAACATTTATGCGAAACTGCAAATTTCTTCGCAGCAGGAACTTTTCTCCATTTTCTATAAAAACATTACGGCTAAGGGAGGGGTTGGTTAGATGACTCAGGTATACAAGAAGAGCCCTGGAATTGCTCGTTTTACCGGAAAGACCGTTGTTATCACTGGCGGGGCCGCCGGCATGGGAAGCGTGACTTCCTTACAGTTTGCCGAAGAAGGTGCGAAGGTCATCATCCTGGACATTCAAAAAGAAGCCGGCGACGGGATCATCGCCGAAATAATCAACAAAGGCGGCGAGGCGCTTTTTATCGAGACCGACGTTGCCGACGCCGTCCAGGTAAATGCGGCCTTCGACAGGATTGCCGAAGAAGTGGGCCCCTACGATGTTCTTTTCAACCACGCAGGAACGATCACGGTTAAGCCGTTGGATGAATCGACGGAGGAAGACTACGACCGCCTGATGGATATCAATGTGAAATCCGCCTTTCTCGTCTGTAAACGTGCCGTCAAAGAGATGAGCGACAACGGTGGTGGTTCCATCGTGATTACGGCGTCAATCGCCTCCGAACTCGGCTACCCGCTTGAAGCCATTTACTGCATGTCCAAAGGCGCCGTCCTGCAATTGTCCCGCGTCATCGCGGCTGAATATCGTGACCGCGGTATTCGTTGTAATGCCGTCTGTCCCGGTTTTGTCAAAACGGCCCACGGCCTACGTGAAATAGATGAACTGGACGCGGCTGGACAGGCCTGGGAAGAAGGCGCGCTTGCCGAAGCCCAGGGCCGAATTTGCGAACCGGAAGAAGTCGCGGCGGCAGTCCTGTTCCTAGCGTCCGACGAAGCCAGTTTCATAACCGGCAACGCTCTTTACGTTGATAATGGCTGGTACACCAAGGGTTAAGCCTATGTAAGGGTATCCAACAAAAAACCCCAGGCTTTAGGCCTGAGGTTTTTATGGTGGGCACGACTGGGATTGAACCAGTGACCCCTGCAATGTCAATGCAGTGCTCTCCCGCTGAGCTACGCGCCCTTGTCTTAAGCCGGCGTTGAAAGGCCGTAAGGAAGGGGTTTTTAATCCGATCCGACCGGCTTGGCAAGTCCTAGCATTCTAAATATAGGCTTTACGTAGCCATCCTTCCAGATAACCATTGCACTGGTGCTCGTGGGGCGTTAACAGAATCCCATGACTCATCTGACCAACAGCGAAGAAATGGCCCCATTCGAAATCCTTCAACCCAGGGAATGGTCTGCCCCTGTGGTTTTCGCCTCGCCTCACAGCGGGCAGATTTACCCCGAGGCTTTTATCGAAGCCTCCCGTCTGGACCCAGTTGGTTTGCGGCGTTCCGAAGACGCTTTTGTCGATGAGTTGTTCGCCGCGGCCGCTGATTTCGGCGCACCATTGCTTAGCGCCCAATTCCCCCGCGTTTATGTCGACCCCAACCGAGAGCCTTTCGAACTGGATCCCGAAATGTTCGAAGACACGCTGCCGCCCCACGTCAATATATCGTCGCCCAGGATAGCCGCCGGCCTTGGCACCATGGCCCGTGTCGTTACCAGTGGAGAGGAAGTCTATCGGGAGAAATTGCGCTTTGAAGACGCCGAAAAAGCCATCAACGCAACCTACCACCCTTATCACGAGGCTTTACAAGGGCTATTGGAAGAAGCACAGGTCCGGTTCGGTTGCTGCCTGCTGATAGATTGTCATTCCATGCCTTCGATCGGTGGGCCGATGGACCGGGATCCCGGTTTCAGTCGGGTGGATTTTATCCTTGGTGACCGGCATGGAATCTCGTGCGCAAAAAACGTCACGGACACGGTCGAAAAAGCCCTTGAATCAATGGACTACGTGGTTAAACGTAACAATCCCTACGCCGGTGGCTTCACGACGGCGCATTACGGACGGCCCGAAAGGGGTATCCACGCCCTGCAAATTGAGATCAACCGCTCGCTCTATATGAACGAGGTATTGATCAACCGTTCTGAAGGGTTTGAGGAGTTGAGGGAGCGCCTGAAAGGGTTGATTGAGGCGATTACCGAAATCTCCCCCACGACACTGGTGGCGAAGTGAGCGCCCCCGAAAGCACCATCACCATTCGCGACGCCTCATCCGAAGACATGGACGCCATCCAGACCATCTATGCCCACCATGTGGCCCATGGTCTTGCTAGTTTTGAGGAAACCCCACCTGACGTCAAAGAGATGACACGGCGGTTCCGGGCTATCATCGATGAGGGCTTTCCCTATCGGGTAGCCGAACTGGATGGGGCTGTTAAAGGATATTCCTACGCTGGCAAGTACAGGCCCAGGGCGGCCTACCGTACTACCGTTGAAAACAGTATTTACGTTGATACCGACAGCGGCGGAAAAGGCATCGGCAAGCGCTTGCTTGAAGACCTGATAGACAGGTGTGAAAGGCTCGGCTACCGGCAGATGGTTGCCGTCATCGGAGATTCCGCCAATGAAGCCTCCATCAAACTGCACGCGGCTTGCGGGTTTGAAAATATCGGCATAATGCGATCCCTGGCGTACAAACATGGGCAGTGGATCGATCAGGTTTTGATGCAAAGATCTTTAGGCAAAGGCGATCAAACACCACCATAAGTGCCTATTTGGCACGGCCATTGCTTCGTAACCCTTGGGTAATTGGAGCAAAGGCAATGGTTAGACGTTTCGTTTTGATTTTGGCGGTATTTACGGCGGCGTTTATAGGCAACCGCCCGGCTTCGGCTGAGTCGAACCAAGTTATTGGAAACGCTTGGAAATTATGTGACACCCATGTTGCACGAACCGAGGCTGTAAAGGGCATTCCCCGTCATCTATTACGAGCCATCGCCCTGGCCGAAACCGGCCGTTGGGATAAGGCGCAACAGGCAAATGTTGCCTGGCCATGGACTGTTATGGCCCTGGGCAGGGGAACTTTCTTCCCCGATAAGAAATCGGCCCTTGAATTTGTACGCTATCTTCAGGCCAACGCCATCACCAATATCGACGTCGGCTGTATGCAGATAAACCTTCATTACCACGGCGGCGCATTCGCAAGCCTTGAACAAGCGATCGATCCAGCGGCCAACGTCGCCTACGCCGCCCGTTACCTGAAGGGACTGTACAAATCCACACGTTCGTGGACGCAGGCCGCAGGGTATTACCATTCAACCACCCCGCAACGGGCGCAAGCTTATAAAATGAAGGTTCTGAAATACTGGAATCAGGAACGCACCTTTGCCTCCAGGGAAGATCGCAAGGCCATCGATTACGCCCGCATGGCCAAACTCAACGCTAGTCACAAGGAGCAAAAACGACTGACTCTGAATGGCGCCCGTACAGATATTGCGGGCACGCAGTTGGCGGCGTGGCGAAAGAACGACCCAAAAGGCCATGACATGGCGACCCGGGCCGCCATGCGCCGGGCATCTAAAATTGCCCAGTGGCGTGAGAAATATCTCAGCGATGGCCTCGGCGCGTCAGCCGAAACATTCGCTGTCAAACGCCGCAAACAGCTGGAGAAATGGCGCCTGACAAAAGCGCACAGTGGCTAAACCGCCCCGGCTTTTTTTAAGGCTTCAATTTGCTCATCATCCAGACAAAGCAATTCCTTCAACACCTGCTCGGTAGCCGAACCCAGCTCGGGGCCTAGTGCCTCAATACGACCAGGAGTCTCTGACAAGGTCGGGATGGTCGACGGGATGACGACGTCGCCAATGGCCGCATTTTCATGGGCGACCTTTTCCAGATTTCCGCGGGCTTGGATATGAGGGTCGTTGAATATATCGGCAATGTCGTTCAGGGGGCCACACGGCACTTCGTGCGCTAAACAATGTTCCATGATTTCCTGCTGAGACAAGGAGCCAGTCCAGGCGGCCACCAGTTTATCTACGCTGTCGCGATTGGCCAGGCGCTTCTTCTGTTCGCCGAAACCTTCCACCCCACCGAGTTCCGGTCTGTTCATCGCACCAACGAGGCGCTCGAACATTTTATCGGTCGTGCAGGCGATGGCGACCCACTTAGCGTCCGCCGTCGGGAAATGTCCGTGCGGGCAGGCGTTGGCTGTTCCTGCCCCTTCCCGGTCGCGAATAATGCCTTTTTTGTCGTACGCCGGCACGATTTCGTCCAAGACTCTGAACACGGATTCGTAAAGGGCGACGTCGATCATCTGTCCGCGTTCCGTCTTGTCGCGCTGGCGCAAAGCCAACAGCACCCCGACCGCCCCATATAAGCCGGAAAGATAATCCGCAAGAGACGTCGAACCCGGCGTTACCGGCGTTTCGCCGGGCATGCCGGCAAGGTGGCTCAACCCCCCAAAAGCGTGGGCGATGCGGGCAAAACCCGGACGTTTCTTATAAGGTCCCGTTTGGCCGTATCCGGAAACCCTGAGCATCACCAGTCCGGGGTTTATTTCTTTTAATTCATCCCATCCCAAGCCCCATTTTTCCATTGTTCCGGGACGGAAATTTTCGCAAACCACGTCGACTTCAGCCACCAGCCGACGGAAAATTTCGGCCCCCTCCGGATGACTAAGGCTGAGAGTGAGCGAGCGCTTGTTACGCGCTTCGGAAAGCCACGCCAGTGTCGAATCTTCAAGGGCCGTCGGCGTTCCGAATCGGCGAAACGGGTCGCCGTTTCCGGGCTGTTCGACCTTGATAACGTCGGCGCCGAACTCACTCAATATCGATGCCGAATAAGGTGCCGCGATAAACGTCGCGACGTCGAGAATCCTGATCCCGGATAATGGCAAGTCTTGAACTGTCATATATGTATCTCCACGTCTAACAACCACCGGATGGGGACAAAATTCAAGACTTTTCATTTAACAGCGATACCGGTTACAAGGTGCCTCGTCCGATTTCAACGCCTCCGTCGAAAAAAAATTAGAAGAGAAACGCAATCAAATGAAAAAGCGACAAAACGGCGACGTCCTGCCTTCAGTTATTGATTTAAATGGAAAAAAAGTAGCTGATATTGGCTGTGGCGAGGGTTCCCTGACCCGCTTGATGACTCGGCATGGGGCAAGTGTCATCGGCGTAGAGTGTTCGAAGGATCAACTCGCACGGGCGCTCTCGGCCAAACCAGCGGGCAACGAAATCTATACCGAAGGTATCGGCGAGGAACTTTCCTTCGAGGATGAAAAGCTGGATTTAGTGGTGTTCTTCAATAGCCTGCATCACATCGACATCAGCCAACAGGACAAGGCGCTGCAGGAAGCCGCGAGGGTGCTAAAAACTGGGGGGCAGGTGTATGTTTGCGAGCCCTTAGCCGAGGGGGAACATTTTGAATTAATGAAACCCGTGCATGATGAAACCGAAGTTCGCACGGCTGCCTATCAGGCGATCGGTAGGGCCGGCCAGCATGGACTAAGGCAGGAAATGGAAACCAAGTACGCTCACACCTCCAGCTACCCGGATTACGCGGCATTTCGCGATCAGATACAGAACATCAACCCTCACCTAAATGATCAATTCGACGATTTGCAGGAAACTTTAAAAAGCAATTTCGAATCTCTGGGCCGCCAGGGAGAAAAAGGGCGCGAATTTTTTCAGCCGATGCGGGTGAATTTAATGATCAAGACAAACTGATTTTGAGGCTTCTGGTTTTTTCCCAAGAAATAATCGAGTCGTTATCTACTCTTTCGAAGTCATTGGAATCTATGATACATTTCCTTAGGTAAAAGTGTGCTCCCGGCTAGATGAAAAAAATCTAGCCCGGGAAGGTAGGTTTTTTCGTGCTAAGTGGATATCCATTGGTTGGGTGGAATGGCCGGAACAAAAAACAAGATTTCTTTCGAAGTTCAAATCCTGCAAGGCGGGAAGTGGGAGTTGCATGCTTCATATCCTGCTGACCAGCAAGGACAGGCGATCAAGGACGCCAAAGCGCTGGAGAACATTTCCACGGTCACCAGCGTCAAGGTAATTCGCGAAGAGGAAAACCCTCTAAGCGGCGCCGTACAAGAAAATAATATATTCGCCAGTGCCAATCTCCCGGAAGACCAGCAGCCAAAAGGAAAAATTGAGGCCCAAAAAACCAAAAAGCCCCCCCCGGAAAAAAAGAAGCCCGCCAAAAAGCCACCTGCAAAACGATCCAATACTATGAAAGCCGGGGCCGCAATCCCGGAAGCCATCGACGGTTTCGATCCCGAAGAAGAAGAATCACCCAGCTTTTCCATACTGGGTTTGATTATCAAATTACTTCTGGTGATTGCTTTCAGCGCCATCATCGCCTCGCTGATAACTGGCCTGGCGGGTGTGTGGTTGCGTGATTCATCGTTCCGCAACAATACCCAGTCCAATATCCTGTTCGGGCTTTTCGTTGGAACCTTCACCATTTCAATTTTTTCGATGGGAATGTCATTCCTGTCAAAAGCCAAATTAAGGACGACGAAAAAAGCAAGACCGGCAAAGCAGGCGAAGCCCGGCCGCGCGAAGCCTCCAAAACCTTCGAAATCTGCCAAGAAAAAGAAAAAGGACCCGTTGCCTCAGCGCTTCCGTGACGAAGCCGAAAAGGCGGCCCAAGAGCATAAGGAAGAGGCTGAAGAAGCCGCAGAGGTTGAGGAGGCAAAAGAAGAAAAGGAAAAGGAAAAGGAAAAAGAAGAAGTAGAAGTAGAAGCCGAGGCGGCACAAGAGGATCAGGGCGTAGATCCGGGCAGCGAAATAGGTGCGGACATTGAAGAAGGCGTCAACGCGCCATGGGTAAAGAAACACCAAAAACTGGTAATGGACTATCTTTTGGACGCCCTGGAACACGGGGGAATCGATAAGTCCAAACTCGACAACTTCAACAAGTTCGGCGTCAATTTATTCATCGCCGGGGCCTGCGAAACCCTTTCACAGGCACACAACCTGGACGGCAAGACGATGTCTCTGGTTATCGCCGAACCGGTCAAGTATATGGGCTTCAAGAAACGCGATGCGGAAGCGTTCGCGGGCAGAATACAAGGTTATCTTCTGGCTGATTCTAAATATATGCAGGCCTACCAGGCCGGCCGTAGCGCAATGAAGAGCCATTTGGATGAAGACCCGGAAGCGGCGAAATATCTGAAGAGCGCACTTGATGAATGGAATAAGCCCAAAGAGAAAGGCGAGTCCGCAGGCCCCGTTACGGTTCTCTTTACCGATATCGCCGGTTCTACCAACATGACGCAAACCCTTGGCGACGCTGTCGCACAGCAAGTCGTTCGCGCTCACAACCGCATCGTTCGCGAAGCGCTTGCAAAATTCAACGGCAAGGAAATCAAGCATACCGGAGACGGTATAATGGCTTCCTTCGGCACCACCTCAAACGGCGTTGAAGCCGCCGCCGACATGCAAATGGGAACCTTGAAGCATAACGCCAACAATCCCGATCTCATCCTTGGACTAAAAATTGGCCTCAACGCCGGGGAGCCTATCGCCGAAGACAATGACCTGTTCGGAACGACTGTCCAGTTGGCGGCGCGCATTGTCGACAAGGCGCAAGCCGGGCAGATATTCGTATCCGATACAGTGCATGGAATCTGCGGCGGGAAGAATTACACGTTCGTCAAACGCGGACCCTACGAGATGAAGGGCTTCCCGGGAGGGTTGAACCTGCATGAGTTTGTCTGGAACAAGGATGCTCCTCCCCCGGAACCCGACCCAGCACCCCCGTTGCCGCCGGATCCGGAACCTGAAAAATTGGCTGAGTCGGAAACAACGGACGCTGAAGTAGGCGTTGATATTGGGACAGATGCCGGGGCTGAAATTGGCGCCGGCTTGAACGAGACGGCGCCGGAGGAAGAAACAGAAGAAGCCTCCGCCGATTCAGGACCCGAAGCCGTAGAAATTGAAGAGACGCTTGACGAACAGCCCGAAGCGTCCCAGGAAACGACTACGCCGCAGGCTGAAACGCCACAACCGGAGGCCACCGATTCCGTACCGGAGATGGATGAGCCGACGGCGACAGCCCCAGGGGATGCAGCACCCAATCCAACGCAAGAACCACTTACAGAGGATAATGCAGATACCAAGCCGAACACTTGATTGTGAAACAGGTTCGCTAAGTAACCCTTGTGAGCGTGCACGTATGATAATATTTTACCTAAATGACTGAAATACTTGCAGTAGCTGCCTTTTTCATTTCCTTTGGCACAGTCTTTCTGGTCAATGACGCCATGCGCAAAACCGAGCGCAAGCAGGATGCAGCCTTAAAATCAACTGTCGACAGCCTTAAAAGCGAGATCGGAGACTTGAAAAAAGCTATCCGGGAGTTGCACGAGGAATATGACGCCGTAAAGGATCAATTGAAAGGCGGCGACGAAAAGTCACAGGATATGAAGCGGCGTATGGACGGCCTGGAAGATAAGCTCATCCAAGTGAATGGTGAAATTGAAAACCTTAATATGGCGCTTGGGCCCAAAACACGAAAAGGCTCACGAAAAAGCGCATGAACCCCGGCTTTCGCCAGACCATCTTTCTTTTCCCCTTTTCCATTTTGTTCATGGCGACCGTCTTAGCGGCGCCGGTTGCCGCTGACAGCCGTTGTCCGCCTATGAAAAAGCCGGCGAAGGTCAATTTCAAGACAAGTTCTGCGAAAGTTATCTATAAGACCGGTCACAGCCGCAGGGATCTGGAACGCCTACAGCGCCTGCGCAATCGGCACGCTAGCCGGGATAATTGGCGTATTCTTGGCCTGACTTTGACTGATTTCAAATATTCCATCAAAACGTCCGTCCGGCTGTTGCCCATAAAAGGCGGGCGATATTGCGCCGAGCCGGTTTCCTATGACCTGAGCATCGGCTATGCCGACTTTCTGGTTTATATTGACCGCAAATACCGCCGTGGCAGCTGTGAATTTCGCGCCATCCTGAACCATGAAGACGCTCACGTAGCCCTGTACCGCGCCTACCTGACCCGGTACCTGCCCAAAATCGAAAGACAGGCGCGCGAAGCCGCGGCTAGGGTCAGGCCTGTAGTCGTTTCAACCCCTGATCTTGGCGCGAAGTACATTCAGAATCAGGTCCAGCGGCGTATCGAACCGCTTATAAAAAAATTGAACAGGGAAGCCGACGATTCCAACGCCCGTATCGATACTCCGAAAAGCTATCGCAACATTCAATTACTTTGCGATAACTGGTAACATATGAGAACGTCTTCACACGGAACGACTGAGCTGAGGTGGATGATATGCAACAGACAGAACGCAGCAAGGAAGATAGACGTTTCGGCAACGGAACCCGTAGCGGCAATGAAAGGCGGGAAATGCCGTCCGAAGACTGGAAATTCATTGAAAAGCGTCAAAAAGACGATAGACGCCAGGAACAACGGCGCAGCCAGTCTGACAGACGGAAACAGGCTTGAGCAATCGCCCTTCAAGACTTCACATATTGGGGAACTTGTATCTTGATTCCGGAGAAATCCAGGAAACTTTCATTCGCGCCAGCGGCCCCGGCGGGCAAAACGTCAACAAGGTCTCAAGTGCGGTACAGCTGCGCTTTGACGCAAGAAACTCATCTGCGCTGAACGACGGCGCCAAAATCCGGCTGAAAAGGCTCGCCGGGCGTCGAATGACTTCAGACGGCGTCATCGTAATCGAGGCAAAACGCTTTCGCATCCAAGAACGTAATCGTGAAGACGCTCTTGGCCGCCTGGTTGAGCTTATCAGACAAGCAGCCACGCCGCCAAAGCACAGGCGGGCAACCAAACCCTCTAAAGCCGCCAGGGCGAAACGGGTAGCCGACAAACGCCACCGCGGAGACACCAAACGCTACCGCAGTTCGGTTCGCAATGACGATTGAGGTTTTTTTTAAGAGGTTCGAATCTGGAAAGCCGGGCTAAAAAATGGTAAAATGGGTTATTGGAGTTTGTCCCTAATTCAAAGGCGGGGACGGCCTTCGCGAATGTTGAAGGTTTCTCCGCCCAGAGCCGAAAGGAGACGGATCATGGGCATGGCGATAACACTCAAAGAATATCTTAAAGACTGCCGAATTGATTTTGAGGAACTTGATCATCCTTATCAAGCGACCAGCATAAGCGCCGCCAACAGCGCCAGGATCGCTAGTTCGCGCATGGCCAAAGGAGTCCTGCTTCGTGACGACCGTAAATATGTCATGGCTATTTTGCCAAGCGATCACATGATCGATCTTGAAAAAATGGACGATTGTTTTGATGGTCACTTTGAAATGGCGACGGAAGGCGAGGTCGAAACCCTGTTTAATGATTGCGATCCAGGGGCCGTGCCGCCGATTGGCGCCGCCTATGGCATGAAGGTCATGTGGGATGACAGTCTTTCAGGCCAACCGGACATTTACTTCGAAGGCGGCGATCACCGCACCCTGATTCACATTTCTGGCGAGGACTTCGCCAAATTGATGACCGGGTCCGATCATGCCGGATTCAGCAGTCATATCTGAACTGATTGCTTATTCAGTATCGGGATGAGTTGACGAGAATTCTGCGCGTTCGTTCATGCGTGCCACAATTTGATTGAGGCGCGGATAGGTGTGTTTGTCTACCAGTTCCGGCAAAACAATATTTACGAACTCAATAACAACGGCGGCGGTGATGTCGGCCTGTGTCAATTCAGACCCTGCCAGCCAACCGCCGTTTTCAGCGGCTTCGTTCTCGATTGCGCCCAAGCCACCAAGAATTTGCCCAGAACAATTGTCAATCCATTCATCCCAAATTTTTTCTTCTGGGCGACGGGTTTTTTCGTAAAATGTGATAACCGCCTTTTCCGCCGCCCCCGTTGCAAGCGCCGTCAGCTTGAGAACCTTGCGGCGATTAGGTCCCGATGCCGGAGTCAGGGACTCCTCAGGCCCCGCCCATTCGTCCAGATAGTCGAGAATAGCCGCACTGTCGATTAGCTTTTCCCCGTCATCAAGAATCAAGGCCGGCACCCGGCGAAGCGGGTTTACCGCACCAATTTCCTTGGAGTGGGTCGCGGTGCCATAGGGTTTTCTCTCGAACTGAATCCCAAGCATATTCATGGATACTTGCACACGCCGAACAAAGGGTGAAAGCAGGCGGCCAATTAGAATCATCTCAACATTCCCTGGTTATTTCATTTGCGCACTGCGTCGTCACACGGCGATGCGGCCGAAACCCGCTTTTTCCATCAGCGGACGCAAGATTCTTTCGGTAACCGGTTTGGTCGCACGCCCAATCCAATACAGATAAGGCGAGGCGATCAGAAATGGTATTCCGACACATCCGGCGAGTCCGCCCCCTATTATGGCGTCGCTCAGCCAATGGCCACCGCCGATCAGACGCGGCAGCACGTTGACGACGCCAATCAAGATGGCCGCGATGACGATATTTGGCCAGGCGCGCATGAAATAAATGAAGCTCGCCGCGAACAGAATGGAAGCCACCCCATGATCGCCAGGAAAGGAGCTGTTTGATCCGACCTTGGCCTTAATGTCCGGCAGCATGGCATTCAGGTTGTTGATGCCTTCCAGCGCCAGCCCCGGACTTAATCGATCATAATGTTTGAAGCCTGTTTTCGAGATTATGACCCCCAGAGCCACAGTCAGGGTAATGGTGAAGATCAACGCAAAACGCTCGTTAAACGCACCGTATTTGGGTGTAAACAGCACCCTCAGGCACAAAATTCCCATAACGCCTGCCCAAAGATTGTCGAACACGCGGGTGTTGGCCCAGGCGACAATCGTCGTCCAGGCCCCTTTTTCGACGATGGTGCCGTTCAACGCTCGGAAGAAAGCCTCATCAACGGGCTTCCACATACTGGCCGAAATGTCGGGAAAGAAAGCAGCGCTCAGTATCGACACTCCCAAGAGGCCAATAATAAACGGTTTCAATCGCCACCCGGGCGTCGGGATCGACCCACGAATGTCCGCAGGACCCGTATTGTCCGATAAGCCGTTCATGACAAGGAAATTCAAACCCCGGATAGTCTGGTTGGTTGTGACGCCCCAACTTACCACCCGCTGAATTCGGGTCAATCCCCTCAGGCTATAGAATCAGTGATCCGACCCCCGTTTGAAGTGGAATTCGGCGCCGTCCTTGATGCCTGACGGCCAGCGCGTGGTCATGGTCTTCAGGCGGGTATAAAAACGTACGCCCTCCATGCCATGGATATGATGGTCACCGAAAAGGGAACGCTTCCAGCCGCCGAAACTGTGGTAGGCGACGGGTACGGGTATGGGAACATTGACGCCGATCATGCCGATTTTGGCACGGCTGGCGAAGTCACGCGCCGCATCGCCGTCACGGGTGAAAATGGCTGCGCCGTTTCCGTATTCATGGTCGTTTACCAGTCCAACCGCCGCGTCATAGTCGTCGGCGCGCACAACGGACAAGACAGGCCCGAAAATTTCATCGGTGTAAATCGACATATCGGGGGTCACCCGGTCGAACAGGCAGCCGCCGACGAAATACCCGTTTTCGTATCCCTGCAAGGAGATTTCGCGGCCGTCGACGACCAATTCGGCGCCGGCTTTAATGCCGGCTTCAATATAACCCTTGATGCGGTCTTGTGAGTCTCTTGAGATAACGGGTCCCATTTCCGAATCCGGGTCGTTGTAGGGGCCAACTTTAAGCGCGCGCACTTTGGGTTCCAGACGTTTCACCAATTCGTCAGCCGTAGCATCACCCACGGCGACGGCGACGGAAATCGCCATACAACGCTCACCGGCCGAGCCGTATCCGGCCCCCATAAGGGCGTCGACGGTCTGATCCATATCCGCATCCGGCATGACAACCAGATGGTTCTTGGCCCCACAAAGGGCTTGCACACGTTTACCGTGGGCGCAGCCGGTTTTGTATATGTATTCGCCTATGGCCGTAGAGCCGACGAAACTGACGGCATCGATCAGGGGATCGGTAAGCAGCACGTCGACTGCCTCCTTGTCACCGTTAACGACGTTCAATACTCCCGGAGGCAACCCCGCCTCGCTCAATAGTTCGGCGATACGAAGGGCTACGGATGGATCCCGCTCGGATGGCTTCAAAACGAAGGTGTTGCCGCAAGCGATGGCCACAGGATACATCCACATGGGAACCATGGCCGGGAAGTTGAAAGGCGTAATGCCTGCGACGACGCCTACCGGTTGACGGATGGTGTAGCTGTCAACGCTTGAGCCAACGTTTTCCGAATACTCGCCTTTAAGAGCTTGCGGAATTCCACAGGCGAATTCTACAACCTCGATCCCGCGCCCAAGCTCGCCTTTTGCATCAGGAACCGTCTTACCGTGTTCGGCCGACAGCATCTCAGCCAGCTCGTCGGTGTGTTCGATCAGCAACTCGCGGAACTTGAACAAAACCTGGGCACGCCTGGCCGGTGGCGTCGCCGCCCATTCAGGAAGGGCCGCGGCAGAAGAAAGAATAACCTCGCGGACTTCATCCGCCGTGGCCAACGGCAATTGTGCCGTGACGTCTCCGGTTGCAGGGTTAAAGACATCGCCCATGCGTCCGCTTTTTCCTTCGACCACTTTGCCGTCGATGTAGTGGTGCAGCGTCTTCGTCATCTTCTTCTTTCTCCTTGGAAGGTCGGTTTTGTTATAGTTTTAAAGGTTAGCAAGTACATCGCGCAAGATGCCGCCAATTTCGTCGACGTCGCCCTTTGTTGAAATCAAGGGCGGCGCCACCAACGCGCAGTCCCCGGTTAGCTTAACATGCAGCCCCGCGGCAAAAAGTTTTTTCATGGCTTTCGTTCCGGTAACACCTGGCGCGGAACCGGCGGCGAGATCGATCCCGGCCAGCATGCCATAACCACGCACGTCGGTAACAATATTCAGATCCTCCAAGTCATACACTGCATCAAGAAAATGTTCCGATAGAGCTTCACCTCTGGCAAATAAATCTTCACTTTCATAGATGTCCAGTGTCGCCAGACCGGCTGCGCAAGCGGCCGGATTGCCGGAATAGGTATAGCCGTGGAAGAATTCGACAGCGCCATCGGGCGCGGCGTTGGTGACTGTTTCATAAATGTTATCGCTGACCGCGACGGCGCCCATTGGCAGCACGCCGTTCGTCAGCGCCTTGGCCATGGTCATGATATCCGGCGTGACGCCAAATTCCTGAGCCGCAAACGGCTTTCCAAGACGGCCGAAACCGCAAATGACTTCATCGAAAACAAGCAGGATGCCATGGGCGTCACAGATCTCACGAAGCCTTTCCAGATAGCCTATTGGCGGCACCAGACACCCCGTCGACCCGGCGACCGGCTCTACGAAACAGGCTGCGATGTTCTGCCCGCCCAGCAACTGTGCGAATCGCTCAAGGTCTTCAGCCAATTCGGCGCCCCAGGTCGGTTGTCCGCGAACGAAACGGTGATCAGGGGACCAGGTGTGACGCATATGGACGATACCGGGCATGACGGACCCGAATATTTCCCGGTTCTTCATCAAACCCGACAAAGACGTACCGCCGATATTAACGCCGTGATAGGCGCGTTCTCGCGAAACGAACTTGCTGCGGTTACCTTCACCGCGGGCTGCGTGATAGGCCATGGCAATCTTTAAGGCAGTATCGATGCTTTCCGATCCGGAGTTGGTGAAAAACACATGGTTGATCTCATCCGGCAGAAGGGCGGCGACGCGGCTGGCGAATTCAAAAGACGGCGGCGAGCCAATCTGGAAATGCGGGCTATAATCGATTTCCATTAATTGCCTGGCGACGGCGTCTGCGATTTCCTTGCGCCCATGTCCGGCGGCGCAGCAGAACAGGCCCGATGATCCATCGATGACCCTGTCTCCATGATGATTAATGTAGTTGATTCCCTCGCCTTTGACGACAAGCCTTGGATCTGCTTTGAAGTCGCGGTTAGCGGTAAATGGCATCCAGTGATTTTCTAGCGTGTTTGTGGTGTACTGCATGGAACCAACTTCCTGTAAATCGAATGGCTAATTTAAGAATGCGCGCTACTACCAGCGCAGCGCTCTAATAGAAAACCGTTGCCCAGATTAAGAGCGCGGGTAACCTCATAATTCATTTTTTTTTACGAGGACAATACTCCAAACGGCATAGTCTTGCCCCGGTATTACAAAAACCGTAATCTTTTCCAGTCCAATTCCATTAGAGCCAATTATCGTTTTTTTCCTAGGCCAACGCCATGCGTGACCAGCTTTTTCACCTTCGACGCGAAGCCAATACCAGTATTCAGGCGCAGATCCGCGAGATGCTGGTGGACGCTATTCTGAATGGCCAGATGCCCATTGGCGATCCATTGCCGTCCTGCCGCAAGATGGCCAAAACCCTGAAGGTTTCAAGAAATACCGTCGTCCTCGCATACCAGGGACTGGTCGATGACGGGTATCTGGTCGCCAAGGAAAGAAGTGGCTTTTATGTGGATGAAGACATCCTTAGCGGACGCGCCACGCCCACTTTTGAAACGAGCGAAGCCTGCAAGAGCGATAGCGTACAATCCCAAAACACGCCGGATTGGGATAAGCGCTTGCGCCTAACGCCTTCGCGAAATCGCCAGATCATGCGGCCTGAGAACTGGATGGAGTATCCTTATCCATTCATTTACGGTCAGGTAGATCATACCTTGTTTCCGCTTTCCGCCTGGCGAGAATGTTCCCGTCAGGCCTTGGGCACCAAGGTCATGGAAGCTTGGACCCGTGATGCCTACGGCGAAGACGACCCCTTGCTTGTTGAGCAAATCCGGACCCGGCTGTTACCCCGTCGCGGCATTCTGGCGAACAGCCGAGAGATACTGATTACCATGGGGGCTCAAAATGCCCTTTACCTGCTGTCTTCCCTGTTGATATTCGAGAAGACAACTGTTGGCTTGGAAGAACCGGGTTATCCAGACGTACGCAATATCTTCGGCCTGAAGACTGAGCGGCTGGTCCCAATACCAGTCGATGAATCCGGATTAACAATAGATAGGCGTTTGGATAAATGTGATCTGGTTTATGTCACACCCAGCCATCAGTTCCCAACGACGGCGACGATGCCGTTGGAGCGCAGGCAGGAGCTGCTGGCGCGGGCAGCCGACAGGGATTTCCTTATCGTTGAGGACGACTACGATCCGGAAGCCAGTTATATCACCGAGCCGACTCCGGCGCTGAAATCCTTGGACGATAATGACCGGGTGATCTACGTCGGCAGCCTGTCGAAGTCACTGTTTCCGGGATTAAGGATAGGTTATATGGTTGGTCCAACTGAACTGATCAACGAAGCGCGTGCCCTGAGAAAACTGATCCTGCGCCACTCGCCGACTAACAACCAGCATACGACAGCACTTTTCCTGTCACAGGGACATCACGATACTTTGGTTCACCGCCTTCACCGGGCCTACAGGGCTCGCTGGGAAAAAATGGGTGAGGCCCTTTCTAAACATCTTCCCGATTCAGCCAAAACGCCAACCATCGGCGGCACCAGTTTCTGGGTTAGGGGCCCTGAACGGCTGGATGCGGACAAGCTCGCTGAAACCGCAAGCAAACGTGGACTGATTATTGAACCTGGGCGCATTACATTTCTTGGAAAAAATGCGCCAGCCAATTTCTTCAGGCTTGGATTTTCGTCCATTCCCATAGAACAAATCGAACCGGGGATAAAATTGCTGGCCGAACTCATTCGTCAGCAGTTGAAAAAAAGCTAAGCAATTTTGAAAGCGGTGTTTTTGCACACTGTCCTGAGAGCGAAATTCGATTGAATGCGCGATACGTTGGGAAGGCGCGACAGATACAGCTTGTGGATGCGTTCATAATCCGAGGCATCGGCCGCAACGATTCTGAGAAGATAATCGAAAGCTCCGGCCATCAGGTAGCATTCCATGATTTCGGGGCATTCGGCAACGGCTCGCTCAAAATCATCCAGACTTTTCTCACTCTGTGAATTCAAAGATACCTCGACAAAAATATTGGACGATTTACCGATGGCCGCCGGATTAACCAGCATTGCATAGCCTTCGATGATCCCGGCTTCTTCCATCAATTTCACCCTTCTAAGGCACGCCGAAGGGGATAAATGGATACGTTCCGCCAGATCGGAATTAGACAGGCGGCCCTCTTTTTGAAGGCTTTCCAGAATGGTATAATCTACATCGTCTAGTTTCATAATTCCTATTTTATTCTAATATTTTATTATTTTGTAGAATTAAGTTCATTTTTTAGCCTATTCGAGCAACGTCTTTGAAAGCACATTCGGCATCATTAACTGTAGAGTACGTCGAAATTCACACGACATACTTTAGGAGGATCAAATGCTGATAGGCGTTCCAAAGGAAATCAAGAATCACGAATACCGGGTCGGCATGACTCCGACCAGCGTTCAGGAAGCCGTCGCACACGGCCATTCCGTCGTTGTTCAGACTAACGCCGGCGTCGGCATTGGTTCCACCGACGCCGACTATGAAACCGCCGGCGCACGCATCGCCGATACGGCCGAGGAAATTTTCGCCGAAGCCGATATGATCGTGAAGGTTAAAGAACCACAAGCCGTCGAACGCAAAATGCTGCGTGAAGATCAAATCCTGTTCACCTATCTGCATCTGGCTCCGGATCCGGAGCAAACCAAGGACTTGGTTGAAAGCGGCGCGGTTTGCATCGCTTATGAAACAGTCATCGACGGCAACGGCGGCCTGCCGCTTCTGGCGCCAATGAGTCAGGTCGCCGGTCGTATGTCGATTCAGGCTGGCGCTCATTGTCTGGAACGCGCCCAGGGCGGCAAAGGAATTCTCCTTGGCGGCGTTCCTGGCGTTGCTCCTGCCGAAGTCGTCGTCATCGGCGGCGGCGTGGTCGGCGAAAACGCCATCTACATGGCGTTGGGCATGGCTGCAAAAGTCACCGTGCTGGATCGCAACGTCGATGTTCTGCGCAACCTGACCACCCGTTTTGGCCCCGCCCTGACCACCGTGTACTCGACCCAAGCCGCTTTGGAAAAATACGTCCTTAACGCAGACCTCGTCATCGGCGGCGTATTGGTCAAAGGCGCTGAAGCGCCGAAACTTGTCACCGCCGACATGATCGAGGCAATGTCCGCCGGTTCCGTCCTGTGCGATGTTGCGATTGATCAGGGCGGCTGCTTCGAAACCTCGAAAGCAACGACCCACGCCGAACCGACCTATATTGTCGACGATGTCGTCCACTATTGCGTCGCCAACATGCCGGGCGCGGTGCCGCATACATCTACCTATGCGCTGAATAACGTCACCCTTCCCTACACGTTAGCTCTGGCTGACAAAGGATACAAAAAGGCACTTTCTGACAATCCTATGTTTATGGAAGGCTTGAATGTCCACAAGGGACGCGTGACATATAAGGCTGTCGCAGACGATTTGGGATACGACTATCTGCCCGCCCAGGAAGCGCTTGCATAAAGCCTAGAATTCAGGGCTCCGCCAACGCTGATATTTTTAGACTGAAACACACTGGATTTGGCCAGCGTGTGTCCTATAAAGTCACGGGTTCGCGAATAAGCGAACTCGTGATTTTCTTATTAAAACGTCGTTGCAGGGACCGCCCTGCGGTATCGATAACGAAGGAGTAACTCAATGACCCACGCACCCAACTCTCTTGCCGGCAGGGATCTGGCTTATTCGCTGCATCCCTACACTAATCTGGCGGTTCACGAGGAGCGCGGCCCCTTCGTCATCACCCGAGGAGAAGGCATCTATGTTTACGATGACCAGGACAATCAATACATCGAAGGCCTCGCCGGTCTTTGGTGCACAGGTTTGGGCTTCAACGAAAAGCGACTGATCGACGCCGCCAAGACTCAATTTGATCTTTTACCGTTCTCTCATTCTTTCGCGCACCGCGCAACCATACCGGTGATCGAGCTTTCAGAAAAACTGATCAGTATCGCCCCAAAAACAATGGGCAAGGTTTATCTTGTCAATTCCGGTTCCGAGGCCGTCGATACCGCCATCAAGATGGTCTGGTACTATCACAACGCCATTGGCAAGCCGGAAAAGAAGAAGATCATTTCCCGCAAGCGGGCGTATCATGGCGTAACCGTCGCTGCGGGCTCGTTGACGGCCCTGCCCTATGCCCAGGACGGCTGGGACCTGCCTATCGACAGATTCATTCACACCGACACGCCGTGCTATTACCGCTACGGCGAAGATAGCGAATCCGAGGAAGATTTCGCCACCCGTCTGGCGGAGAACCTGGACAAACAGATTCAAGACGAGGGCCCGGACACGGTTGCAGCCCTTATCGCAGAACCGGTTATGGGCGCCGGTGGCGTGATGACGCCACCTAAAACCTACTTCGAAAAAATCCAGAAGGTTCTGAAAAAACATGACGTCCTTTTGATCGCCGACGAAGTTATTTGTGGCTTCGGACGGACCGGCGAAATGTGGGGAAGTACAACCTATGGCATCAAACCTGATCTGATGACCTGCGCCAAGCAGCTGTCATCGGCGTATCTGCCAATCGGCGCCGTCATGGTCACTAATAGCCTTTACGAAGCGTTTGTAGAAAGCAGCCGCGAGTTGGGAATATTTGGTACGGGCAACACTTACGGAGGACACCCGGTTGCAGCCGCCGTAGCGCTGGAGACGTTGAAAATTTATGAGGACGACGACATTCTTGGCCATGTAAAAAGCGTTTCGGAACATTTCCAACGCCGCCTTAAGGATATGGGCAATCATCCTCTTGTTGGTGAAGCCAGGGGCGTTGGCCTGATCGGCGGATTGGAACTGGTCGCCAATAAGGAAACCAAGGAACAGTATCCGCCTACCGCCAAGGCCGCTCCGACAACGGCCGAGAAAATTCTTGGTCAAAATCTGATTGTCCGGCCGCTTCCGGGCGACGGGATCGGAATTTGCCCGCCGCTGATCGTTAGCGATGCCCAGATCGATGACATATTTGATCGTGTCGCTCGCGGCTTGGACGAGGCTCAAAGTGCGCTAAGCTAATATCCTTTTTACGGTTATGGTTGTAAGCCTATAGACAGACTATTACATTAGGATTCCCTTGTAGATAATAGCAGGCGAGCATGGCTGGCGCGTTATGGATGGACATCCAAACGATACGACTCCGCGTATCTTTATAGTCAACGATGACCACGTTCATCGAGAAGAGGTTCGGCTTGTCCTGAGTTCACTGTTCAAGGTCAAGGGCTTCGACGACAACAATGCCGCTTTCGATGCTATGCTGGCAGAAAAACCGGATCTGGTCATTGTCGATGAACGCATGCTGGATGGCGGCGAGGGTTGCTTGTTCGAAAAAAGAGTGCATCCCGACCTAAAGAAACTTCCCTTCATTGTTTCCGGCAAGGAAAGCGCCTCACAATTCCTTACCGGTGAAGGCTCTGAAGCCGACACACTGCTACTCAGGCCATTTTCAAAAAACAATATCCTGATCAGGGTATCCGATGCGCTGAGTTTCGGTGTCGAGAAAAATTGGGAATCGCTTCCGGATCAGGAAAAAACCACCCTGCAAAGCACCCTTGAAGATTTCCAGGAAATTTCAAAGGCAATTGAGGAAAATCGCCCCCTTGATGTGGAAGGATCAGCGAAAAGCTGCGAACCGTTGGTGGAATCCATCCATAACAAGTGTTTTCACGGCATCCTCGACAATGTTCGTGGCCATCATAACTACACTTATGTTCACTCGCTCAGGGTTGCCACGTACCTGACCATCTTTGGCGAAGCCATAGGCATGCGTGATGACGAATTATTGACTCTGGCGACTGGTGGATTGCTACATGATGTTGGCAAAATGGTAACCCCCCAGGACGTACTGAACAAAAGCTCCAAGTTGGACGAAGATGAATGGCAGTGCATGAAGCAGCACGTGGACAACTCATCGAAAGTCTACGACAATACGCCGGATATTACCCACGGCATCCGCATTATCGGCGAGCAGCACCACGAGAAGCTGGACGGCAGCGGCTATCCGAGGGGCCTTAAAGGCAAGGAATTGAACGAACTTGCCCGTATGTCGGCAATCGTCGATATTTTCGGCGCGCTGACGGACGAACGATCGTACAAGGAAGCTTTTCCACCTGAAATGGCATTTGAAATTCTGGAGGAAATGACAGAACAGCTCGACCAGCGACTGGTTGGAATCTTCCGCGAAGTCCTGGAGGGTCACGGAACCCTGAAGGCCTGAAGATCTCCGGTAAAATTTAATAATGCGGTGGAGGCTGATCGCCGGCGTCTGGAGATTCCGATGCGGGCCTTAGGCTTTCAATCTTTTCCTCCAACTCCTGAATTTTTCTACCCATCCGTTCGATGGTTTGCCATTGCTTCGCCAGTTCGTCGCTTAGATCACCGACCATTGCTTGATGATGGGCCAATACTTCTTCCAACTGAGTAATACGCTCGTTCAGATCAATACTCATTTTAAGCTTTCCGGTAATAATCTACGCCAACCACGGCCAGGCAATCCCCTTTGCCGACCAAGCCTGGTACCCCCTTGCACAGGATGACGCCTGAGCGGCCAGCAAGATGAACCACGGGGTCACGCTCCGGCGTCTCGACAAAGTGAATTTGCCCAAGTGGTTCTCCCTTTATCACTTCCTCGCCCAACCCCTTGAAAGGTTCATAGAGTCCATTTTCCTTTGCGCTTATGAAGCTTGTTTCATCAGGTGAGTGAAGAAGGCGCGTAGGTTCCAACCCCCTTTCCGCACGGGTAACAGGCTTTTCATCCAGGATTTCAAAATGAGCGAGAATATTCCTGATTCCGATTTCGGCAATCTCAACAGTTTCCGGCGAAGCTGTACCGCCGCCACCCAGTTCCGTCGATACAAAAATCTTGCCCATTTCTTCGACTGTCGTATCCAGCATTCCGACGGCATCTAGCTCCCGCAACACCAATCCATAGGGAGCGCCAAAGATTTCCTGGGCCTTTAAAGTTTTACTCATTTGCTCATCATCATCCAGTTCGTGAATCACGGCGCTGGGAAGGAAGTTCAGTGTTTTACCGCCTGCATGGATATCCACCACCACGTCGGTCATGGGCAACAGTTGGCTACTGACAAAATGAGCGATCATCGATGTTACAGTACCGTCGCTTTTACCTGGAAAAGCCCGGTTCATGTTCATGCCGTCGATGGGCGAAAGTCGCCGGGAGGCGCGAAACGCAGGAAGATTTAGAACGGGCATGATAATGACCCTTCCGCGCACCTGTTCCGGTTCAATTGAACGGATTAGTTTCGAAAGGGCGATTGGTCCTTCATATTCATCGCCATGGTTGGCGCCGGTAAAAAGCGCAATCGGCCCCTCGCCACCTCCGATGACGGCAATAGGAATTTCAATCGAACCCCAGGCCGACGTGTTGGTGGAATGGGGAACGACCAAGTGGCCTATCTGCTTTCCCTCCGCATGAAAATCAACGGTAGATGAGATTTTGGATATTTTTTTTGAATTGCCCATGAGCCAAATCCATTCGCGCCATCCAGTGCATTGCACCTTACGGCATAGGCTCCTTGCCACACATCGTCAAGGCGCGGTCGACCTAAAAATTTAACTGGAACACATCATCGTCAACTAACATTTGCAGGTTAACAATATCGAGTCAACAGCGTTACAATACTTTTACGGGAAACATTCAAAGGTATTCCAACAATCTAAAATAAATCTAGTTTTCTTTATATGATATTATTTTTTATATAAAAAATATAAATTAGATTAATCTAATCATAAAACTATTACGGGAATTTTTTTTATTTACTCACTGTCACATATGACAGTTCCGATGGGAACCATTCGTAGATATTGTATCGGTTAAGGTTTCGCGTCATAGGTGACTAAGGTCAATGAGCCCATTTTTCAGTATTGCTATTGTGTACTTCAAAGCTGCTGAAAGCCGCTCACTTCTGGCATTCACGGCCGTATAAGGTGTTCATGATTTGAAAGACAACAACAGCAATAGAATTCTTACTAAGCGGCAGTTGGAATGCCTCACCTGGAGCGCTGCCGGGAAGAGTTCTTTCGAAATCGGCCAGATCCTCAATATTTCGGAGCGTGGCGTTAACTGGCATATCAATAACGCAATGAAAGCGCTTGGCACCGTGACCCGAATTCAGGCCGTCGCAAAAGGCGTACATCTGGGCCTAATTCGTGTTGAATAGATAAATCGTGCTGCAAAAAATCGCCTAAATAGCCTTCTTTACGTCACCACCACCTCGCGAAGCTGAGAACGGCGTTACTGAAACCCTTTGCTCACCGCCGCCATCTACCAGTCCAATTTCATCATCATTCAAATAACATGCCGGATCTTCAGCCCAAGGGTCGCCAGTAATCTGATCGGCGCGAACGCGCGTGTTGCCGCCGCAAACATCGACATGCTTGCAGGCCGCACATCGACCCTTCAGGGGCCGAGGTTGACTTTTCAGTCCCGCCATTAGTGGATCGGAAGTATCAGCCCAGATTTCGGAAAAAGGCCTGTCTTTCACGTTTCCCAGGTTGTAGTGCCACCACATGGTATCAGGGTGTACCTCGCCGACATTGTCGATATTGGCGACATTGACACCCGAAGCGTTGCCGCCCCATTGAACCAGTTTGCTGCGCATGTGTTCGGCGTGCTGCGGGAAGTGCTTTTGCATCCACATCAGCAGATAGACCCCATCAGCGTCATTGTTGCCAGTGACGATTTCTTTTGGTTTCCCGTCCCGAATACCGGCGAGGCAACGTTCGAAAAGCGTATCCATGGCCCGGCGGGTCATCTGAAAAAACGCATCGTCTTTGCGGTTGTGGTTTCCCCTGCCGGCGTAATTCAAGTGCGAGAAATAAAATCGATCGATGCCTTCCCTGTCTAGCAAGTCAAGCATATCGTCCAATTCCGCCGCATTGTCTTGGGTCATGGTGAACCGCAAGCCTACTTTCAACCCGCGATCCCGGCAAAGGCGAATGCCGTGCATGGATTTGTCGAAAGCGCCTTCCAGGCGGCGAAATTTATCGTGAGTATCCTTCATGCCATCGATACTGACTCCAACGTAGTCGTAGCCGATGTCTTCAATCTCATCGATTTGGCTCTCGTCGATCAGGGTGCCGTTGGTCGACAGGCCCGCGTAAAAACCCAACGATTTGGCGCGACGGGAAATCTCGTAAAAATCAGGTCGCAGCAGTGGCTCTCCTCCAGACAAGATCAGGGCCGGAACGCGAAAATCCTTCAGGTCGTCCATAACGTCAAAAACCTGCTCTTTCGTAAGCTCGCCCGGAAAATCCTTGTCGGCGGAAATGGCATAGCAGTGCTTGCACGTCAGGTTACAACGCCGAATCAAATTCCAGATGACGACCGGACCCGGAGGATTGCGTCGAGGACCTGTTGGAGTCGGGTTTTCAATTTCGTTTAAAAACTGTGTTAATCGAAACATGCTTTATGCCACCAACCTGAGACCGGACTTTTTCAAAATCCGGGTAGAAAATAGAATCAAATGGTCGCGTGCGTCTTCGCCCAGAATTTTGGCGATCTGTTCCGTCTGCACCTCTACGCTTTCGCGATCCTTGCCATGAACCATACAAAAAAGATTGTAAGGCCAGTGGGGCAAATGGCGTGGGCGGTGATAGCAATGCGAGACATAGTCCAACGCCCCAACCTTACGGCCCAGTTCCTGAATTTTCTCATCGGGTACGTCCCATACGGTCATGCCGTTGCCCTTGTAGCCAAGAGCATAATGGTTCGGCACCACGCCAATCCGACGGATAATACCCGATTTGAGCATTTCTTTCATCCGGGCAATCACTTCGCCCGTATCGGCGCCAACTGCTCTAGCGACATCGTCGTAAGGCCTAAGCGTTAAAGGCAGGCCCTCCTGCGTGGCCATCACTATTTTGCGGTCAAGATCGTCCATGCCTTTTGACTAAGCCTCGAACCTTAAGCCGACGAAGAATTCTTCCTTCTTGGGCATGTTGTGGACTTTCAGACCTGTCGCGTTTTCTATAGCCGCGATCGTTTCGTCAACTCCTTCGGGCGTTTCCGTAGCCAGGACGAACCACATATTGAAAATATGGTCGCGGGCGTAGTTGTGAGCCACCTGATCGAAGCTGTTTACGATTTCGGCGATGCGGTCAAAATCGTCTTCCGGCACCTCCAACGCCGCCAAGGTCAGGCCGCCGCCCATTTTCTCGGCATGATACATCGGCCCGAAGCGGCTGAGGATTCCTTCGTCCAGCAACCGGGAAACCCGCTCAAGCGCGTCTTGGGCATCGATACCCAAGGCTTTGCCGACTTCTTCGAACGGTTCTTCGCTCAGGGGAAAGCCGCCCTGGTATTCGTTAATGATGGCCCGGTCGATATCATCAAGCCGCACGGTTTCAGTAGTACTCATGCAACCGATTCCATTTTGTCGGGCTGCTTGCCGTATCGTGCACCCCGTTGTTTGAAGCGCCGGGTGCTGAACAGAACATCCCGGCCGGCGGCTGCGGCGCCGCATTTCTCGGCAAGCTGATCGATCTGTTTGAGAACAGCCTCGCGTTCGCGTCCGTGAACCATGCAAAACAGATTATAAGGCCATTCCGGCAATCGCCGTGGACGCCGGTAACAAAGTGTCACGAAATCGAATTCAGCAAAACACCGGCCGACGGCGGCGACTTTGTCGTCATCGATATCCCATACCGTCATGGCATTAGCTCTGTAACCCAGTTCATGATGACGGACAACCAGACCGAAGCGCTTTATGCGGCCGTCAACCTGCATTTCCGACAGCGCTTCAATGACTTCTGCCTCGGTCATGCCGATTTGGCGGGCAATTTGCGCATAGGGTCGCGAAACCAACGGCAAGCCGTCAGCCAAAACGCCGACAAGTCGATTTTCGCGTTCAATCAGGTCCATTGAAGGTCAAATCCCAAATCAAGGTGGTAATCCTCTAGCATCGGCAGATTCAAAACCTTGATCCCGGTCATTTTTTCGATTTGTTCTAAAACACGCCCAACGCCGCCCTCTTCGGCGGCCGCAACGACGAACCAAAGATTCAAGCGGTGTTCGCGTTCGTAATTGTGGTTGACCTCATCAAACCCGCTGACAATATCGGCGACTTCTTCAAGACGCTCGGCGGGAACGGCCATAGCGGCCAATGTGGACTCACCGACTGTATTTGGTTTGAAAACCGCGCCGACACGGCTGAGCGTGCCATTTTCCTTTAGTACTTTCAGGGCTTCAATCACTTCTTCCTCAGTGACGCCCAGCTTTTCGGCCATCTCGGCAAAAGGACGTTCAACCAGCGGCAGGTCCCGCTGAAAGCCGTCGATCATTCTTTTCTCAAGATCGTCCACCATCACAAACCCGTCTTATGGGCCCGCGCAGTGAAAAAGATACCACTGGGCTTCAATGCCGGAAGTTCCTTCACCATTTCAGCGGTATCCGTGTCGTAGACCTGGAGAACATCCTTGTCGCGCACTGACATCCAGACCTCTTCCCCACGCGGCGTAAATTCCATGTGCAGAACGCCTTTACCGGGTTTAAGGGTTTTAATCAGTTTCTTGCTTTCAACGTCGATGATCTGCACCGTGTCGTTGTGGGGAACCGAAAAATTAACCCAGACCTGGCGACCGTCGGGTCTAGCCATGACGAAAATGGGTTGGCCGTGCACTGGAATGGAAGCGATTTGACGCCATGTCGCCATATCCACCACCAGAACTTCGTGCAGACCCACAGCCGGAACAAAAGCATGCCCGCCGGCCACGGCCCATCCTTCCAGATGAGGCATCTTGTATACCGGAAGTTTTTCTTCACCCCTGCCGTAATTATCCAAAATACGTCTCACGCCTTTATCAAGATGCCATAAATCCAGCATCGCCATGCCGTCTTCGCCGAATAGCCCTGCAATGTAGGTGCGCCCGTCGGGGGTTATCAGACCGTCATATGGCTGATGACCGATATTCGTGAATTTGCGGATGTCAGGGTTCCTAATGTCGCCCATATCGACGACCCAGATTTCATCGCTGTCATAAAGCGCAAAGACAAATTTTTGACCTGGTGCGTCAACTAGGCCAATGACCTTTGAGTCAGTCGGCAGATCCGCCACCATTTCCAAGGTTTCGGTATCGAATATTCGAACCCCGCCCGGTTTGTAGTTGGAAACCGCGACAAGGCGGCCATCCTGGGAAATCGCTCCGCCAATGGCGTTACCGGCCTGAATTTCACGGGCCACCACCTTGGCCTTGAGCATGTCCACCTTGCTTAGGCCCCCGTCGCGGCCAAAGACATAGGCATAGCGTTCGTCCCGGGAATAGACGGCTGATGCGTGGCTTAGATCGCCCAGTCCTTCAACCCGGGCCAGACGTTCACGGCTGGTCGTATTTACGATCAAAGCCGAACTGTCGGCGCGTTCTATTACAAGGCCCAGGTCGCCCGTGCCCCGCAAGGGGCCGGAACAGGCTCCCAGCAGAAACGGAGCAACAAGCACCATTACCAAGCTTAAGGAGTTTATTTTTGCCATTTGTTTTCCTTTATTGCGCGAACCAGCCATCGTGCCTCTTCTTCGGACAGCAAAGCTTTCCATGGCGGCATTGGTGTTCCGGGCAGCCCTTCCATGATTATTTCCGTCAATTCATCATCGCTTCGATCAGCCAGCACCTCAGGAAGCAAGGGTGAGCCAAGGCCGCCGCTACGGGTGAGGCCGTGACAGGAGCCGCAATCGTGCTTGAGGAAATATAGGAGTTCCGCCTGCCTCGAGGCGTCGATTTCAGCCCCAGCCGGGACAGCCAGCGATATCAGTATCAAAAGCAAAGGGATGCTTGCCGGCTTGCGCCGAAAGGATACCCCAATCCGGAAGCTCCAGATTGCCGAAAGCGTCTTCATTCAAAAATCCTTGCCAGTCCGGCCCATAAACCCGGCCAACCACCTTGCCAACGTCTACAAGCACCGGCTAAGGGACATTCAAACCACATACCGTCAAAGGCGAAAACGCCGACGGCACTGATCGATCAGGAACATGGTTATATCCCGAAAAACGGCTTGAATCATATCAAAATATGAATTCATGCGCCTCGGACTAGCGGCAGGATTTTGATCGTATGTGAAAAATAATGGAGGCAGGGTTTGCCCTGCCTCCAGTCTGATTACTAATAAACGTCGTACTGCGTATTGTAGACGTTGAACTTGCCGGTTGGGGTGACAAGGCGCACGTCCTTGATCACCTTCTTCAGCTTACGTGTCTTGTCATCGACAACGACGATTGCCGATTTCTGGGTCTTGCCATTCCAGACCGAGAACCAGACTTCGGAGCCGGCTTTATTGTATTCCGGCTGGACGACACGCTTGGGTCCGTCACCCACTTTCGCCCACTTGGCGATGGGAAGGACTTCGAGATCCTTGTCCAAATTATTAATGTCCAGAACGCCAATCGACTGATAGACCTCTTCATCGGAATTCAACGGCGCATCAACCCACAGATTGGTGGAATTGGGATGGGTCTTGATGAACAAGGAACCGCCGCCATGGCCATCGATGCTTGAAACGACTTTCCAAGCATTGTCGGGATGGCCTTCCGGGTCGGTGCCGATCATGGCAATCGTGTCGTCGCCCAGATGACTGGTTGACCAGACCGGGCCATATTTCGGGTGCACGAAGTTGGCGCCGCGGCCGGGATGGGGTGTTGTTCCCATATTTTCCTTGACCTTGGCGACAAGCTTACCGGTCTTGGTGTCGATTACAACGATGGTGTCACGCGCATTGGCTGCTGACAGGAAATACCTGTGTTTGGAATCCAGACCACCATCATGCAGGAAACGTTCGGCCGCGATCGACGTTACGTTGAGGTTTTCGATATCCTCGTAATTGACCAGCAGAATCTTACCGGTTTCCTTGACGTTAACGAGAAATTCCGGACGATAATGCGACGATAGGATGGCTGCAACGCGCGGCTCCGGGTGGTATTCCTGTGTATCCCAGGTCATGCCTCGGGTTGAAACAACCTTAAGCGGCTCCAGCGTGTCGCCATCCATGATCGCGAACTGCGGCGGCCAGTAGGTGCCGCCGATGGCGTATTTATCTTCCCAGCCCTTCATCTTGGATGTTTCGACCGAGCGGGCTTCCAGACCAAGCTTTACCTGAGCCACTGTCTTCGGCGGATCCATCCAAAGATCGATCATACTGACCAAAGCATCGCGGCCTGTGACGAAGAGATAACGGCCAGAAGCTGAGATTCTGGAAATATGAACCGCGTACCCGGTTTCGATGATTGACTTAATTTGGTAGTCATCGCCGGAAATCAGGGCGATTTGTCCTGCATCGCGCAAAGTCACCGAGAACAGATTGTCCAGATTAAGCTTGTTCATTTGCTTTTTGGGACGCTTTTTCGGCGGGTAGTAAAGCGTCCACGTATCGAGCATTTGTTTCAAGCCCCACTCGGGTGGCGTGCCGGGTTCTTCAAGCAGGTAACGCGACATGAGATCGATTTCGGCTTCGGTCAATTCTCCCGAAGTTCCCCAGTTGGGCATGCCGCCGGGAGAACCGTAAGTAATGAAATCGCGTAAGTGCTCGTAGCCAAGATCTTTCGTTCGCTTTGGCTCCAGGTTTTTACCGGTCGCGCCCTTTCTGAGCACGCCATGACAGCCGGCGCACCGTTCAAAAAAAATGCGGTTTGCCTGTTCTTTCTCGTCTTCAGTTAGTTTATTGGCCGCCTGGGCAGGTGATATCGCGAATGACGCAGCCAAAGCTAGCGCCATGGCGATAACCGCCAGACGAATTTCCTTGATACCCATCAGAGTACCCTCCCCTTTCTCCAATTTTTTTTACTGTTTTATTTTATTCTTAGAATGATGTTAGCGTCCCAATGCATAAGATGGAAGTTAAAGCATTGACTTACGTAAAGTAGGGGCTTTTTAGCCCTAAATTATTGGCAGTCGAATTAGGCCGTGATAAAGAAATAATCAGCTTTTTTAGGGTATTAGGGTGACTGATATTGGAAGTTTCCGTTCAAAGACGGATTGCAGGTTTTTCGGCCCAAGAATTGTTCCCGATCGCAGCAAATGTCGAGGCCTACCCAAAGTTCTTGCCGTTTTGTGTCGCCGCTCGCGTCCTTGATGAAAAAGATCATGTTCAGAAGGTCGACAATGTTTTCGGAGTGGGGCCCGTCAGATCCCGGTTTTTGACCCGCGCGAACCTGGAAGAACCCGAACGCATTCACATCACATCCGATGATCCGCAATTTGACACTTTATCCATCACGTGGACATTCCAGTCCGATCAAACTGACGGCTGCCTTGTTTCCTTTGAAATGAAACAGGTATTTAAATCGGCCTTTAAGAACCGGATAGTGAAAAGTCTCTCCAGGGACGTAGAAAAAAAACTAATCGAACGTTTTGAGGCTCAAGCCCGCAAAGTCCTAAACCGACCTTATTCGGCCAAATCGTCATCCTGAAGCGACAGGAAAGTGAGCAAGGCGTCGATTTCTTCCTGGCTGCGCTGGACGATCAGTTTTTCGTTGTCGCGGTGATCGCGCTCTTTTGCGCGGAACAGCTCAAATTGCTTGATTAGGTATGGAATATGCTGTCCGGCCAGCAAAACCGCTCGCATGGTTCCCTCGCCTTTTTCGCCATGGCAGCGCGCACAGAGCTCGCCGTAGATCTTTGCCCCCAGGACTTCATCTCCATCCGGATGGCGGGGGATATTCAATACCTGCTTGGCCTGCTTGAGACGCGTAAGTCCGTCGATGTCCTCGCCATCCTTAAGCTTAGGTAGACGGGTTTTCAATTTCAGGGTTTCGATATACGCCGAAACGGCTTCCATATCCTCTTCAGGTAAATCGCGCTCATTGGCGTATGGGATCATCGGAATGTTTTCACGCACCTTCGTTTTGAAACGATCCAGTTGGCGAATTAGGTAATCAATGTCCATTCCGGCAAGCCGCGGATAAACACCGCCACCACCGCCCTGTCCGTAGGGACCGTGGCAAGGGGCGCAGGTATCAAATATCTCTTCACCCAGCTCCAGATCGTATTCCTCATCATCGTCAGCCCACGCCGCAAAGGGCATCGCCATCGCCACAAGCAAGGCAAACAGAACAGGGCGCAAAATCATGGTAGGTCTCCGCGGCGAAATACCGTATATCCGGCGAAAGCAGAAATCGTCCCGAATACGGCGGGGTAAACAAATCCATAGATCAGAAATCCGGTGCGCCCGAAAGCATCAAGAATCACATGGGCCGACGGCCCCATCAAAACCAGTTCAGGGTCAAACACAATCATCGAAGCGGAACGGAAAACCTGCATCGGGTTTACCAGTGAAATCAGCACCACCAGTTGATGGGGCATCTGCTCTCGGACCATGGCGCCAAGAAGGATTAAATCAAGAAATAGCAGCAGGGTCAGCCACACGGTGAAGGCGACGCCTTGAGCTACATCAGGCGATCTTGCCAGGCTTGAGATCAACATACCGACACCCAAAAAGCACCAGGCAAGCGAGATCAGCAATCCGACATTGAACAAAAATTCCGACCAGGGCACACCATGCCCAAGTGCCGCCGCCCAGACGACTGCCAGAAGCATCGCTGCCAGCACCGGCAGGAACACGATTGCAAAGCGGCCTATCAGTTTGCCCCAAAACCAGGCGCCCAACGACACCGGCAGGGATAACAGGTATTCAAAAACGCCTGCTTCCCGGTCCCCGGCGACCGAACGCACGGTCGTGATCAGAATGAATATCGGCAGGATGGCCATCGAAATCTGAATATAGGTCGTCAATGTTCGGGAAAGCCCGGTGAAACCCATCACCCGTGATTCGGTCAGACCCGACCCCAAAAGCAGAACCATCACCGAGCCGAATACCAGCGCGTAGACCAGGAACCATTTCGCCCGGATCGATTCAGTGACATCCAATCTTGCTGTCAGCATCAAGTGATTCATTGGGGATTTTTCCATGATCTATGAGTCATCTCTTCTCGGCGCGCAGATATGGTTGGGGGCATCGGCGAGAATGCGGTTGGTCAATTCAACGAAATCGATGGTGCTGGAATTAGGGTGGGTGACGGCGCTGAAGCCGTAATTCATCGGCGTCATCTCACCAGTGAAATAATAGGCTTCCCTGGCGTTCAACCAGTTGACGTTCTCGCGGGTGCTGTTGATCTCGGCAATCCAGATTTCCGTTTCCTCATCGCCAGCCCAAGGCTTTTCGTTGAGCCAACTAACGGCACAGCCAATGTCATCGAATTTATATACTTTGCGCCTGGGTCCGCCGCGAACCTGTGCGACAAAACGGGCGTCGCTGATCATCATTTGACACAATTCACATGTATCGCGATCCCAGTGAACCTCAACAGGCCCCGTCTGATTGCCTTCGAAGCAACCGGCGAGGGGCAAGGCCGCCAAACCGGCAAGCAAACCGAGAGCTCTTCTGCGGGTGAGACAGCGGCACATCAGTTATCTCCCTCTTCCAATTCGAGAGAGCGAATCAGACCGGCGTAACGCGACACCATGCCCAGGAACCGCAACCGGTCGGGACCAGCGACCCGGCCCTGCCAGACGATGCCGCGATCTGTATCCTTAAATCCCCATTCCTGCAAGGCGTTCACCAGCGCGCCTTCATGGCGCGAAAGGCTCAGGGTACAGCTTTGAACTGCTCCCGGGTCGACCCGGTCGGCGACATGATCGTTCAGCACCACCTGACCGCGATCCAATTCGACGACACGGTTAACAAGTGAGGCCACCTCATCCAGACGATGGCTGGACATCAGCATGACCGTTTCCGGAGAACATTCGGAAAGCAGTTGGAAGAAAACCTGACGGGATTCCGGATCCAAATTCGCCGCCGGTTCATCCATCACCAGAATATCGCAGGTCCGCCCAAGCGCGATACCGATTAACAGTTTTTGTTTCTGGCCACCGGACAACTTAACGAACGCCTGACGCCGGATCGCCGCCACATCGAGACCCAACTTGCCGGCGATATCCTCCATGCCGGCCGGATCAATCCCGCAAACGTTTGCCGAAAACCCGATTAACTCGCCCACGGGAATCTTCAACGGCGGGGGAAGCTGCGGGACAAAACCGATGCGCGCCAGTACCTCCGACCTATGATTGCGCGGGTCAAGTCCGGAAACCGAGACCTTTCCCTCACACCTGTATTCGCCAAGCAAACACCGGATGAGAGTCGTTTTACCGGCGCCGTTGGATCCCACCAGCGCTACCTTATCACCCTGGGCGAAAGTCAGATCGACGGCATCCAATACCGGACGGCGCTGGAATGTTTTTGAAACGGCTTCGAAGTGAATCATTGCCCCGGTCCTACAGCAGCTTGTTCAGACCCTTGACGTCGAATGTCAGGGATTTGGTGGGACAAATATCGACACACATGCCGCAGCGGGTGCAGTCGGGACCTAGGGCGACTTCGACTTTTTTCGCATAGCCTTTCTTGGTAACTTCCAGCGCGTGAGGTACCAGGCATACCTTGCGGCAGTCGCCTTCGTGCAGACAGTTTTCCAACTCGTACTTGACGTGAACCGGCGAGGTAATGCCGACGACCCCGTAAGTCAGGCCGATCGGGCACATGTAACGGCACCAGCCGCGTCGAGTTACGAAAATCTCGAATAGCAGCAGGCCGGCGACCCAAAACAGGGCAAAGCCGGGTCCGTAGATCATCGCCCGGCTCAGGATGCCGACCGGGGAGATCGCCTCGAAAACCGTATAACCGGTGATAAGAGCCAAAAGGGCAAATATCACATAAAGAACCGTGCGCAAGCCTCGGTGCATTGGCATATCGCGCACCAGCTTGCCCGCCGCCAATTTCAAATGGATGGTTTCGGCCCATTCTGAAAGCAGATGATAGGGGCAGACCCAGGAACAAAAGGCACGCCCGCCGAGCAGCCACCACAAAATCAGCACCGTCACCGTGCCGATAACCAGATTGATCAGGATTTCCTTATACGCCAGCATCACCTGCAGCGCCGCGTTCAGATCGGCAAAATGGAACCCGACGACCCTGGAAGCCGACATTGATCCTTCAATCAGTTGCACGTCCAACGCAAACGACAGGACAAAGAGGCCGTTGACAATAATGATCGACGCCCAGCGCCAGTTGCGCCATTTGTTGGACCGCTTCAGGTCCCGTTCAGCGCGGATGGCGTCGGCGCGCGCTTTCTTTCCGCTGATATCGCGCTTGGTTTCGTGAATGACCCGGGCGTCGTCGGTATACGCCGAATCATCGGGCTTTTTGGCCGGTTCACGGCCCAGCATTTCAAAAATGGAAGAAACGAAACTCATCAAGCGGTCTCCCCCGTCTTGCCGATGTCGATGACGATGGCGGGAGGAATGACCGGGCAGATCATTTCGCACATGCCGCAGCCGACGCACTTGTCGAAAACGATGGGCGTTCCGCTGATGTTGTCCGGATCGAAGGTATTGCGTTCAATCGTGATAGCCCCTTCAATGGGGCATTCGCGCACGCACAAATCGCACAAATCCAGATCGTAAGGATGATCGGAAATTTTGATAGGGTTCCATCGATCGACTTCCATATAGCGATGCAGGCCTTCGAAGGCCTCGCCACGCGCCGGCCCCTTGAAGCCTTTGCCCAACCGGGCAAGACACGCTTTGGGCCGGGCCAGCCTGGCGAAGCCCATGGTCACCTGTTCCTTCTTGTCCACATCGTGGGACAGCGCACCGGTCGGGCAAGCGAGGACGCACTGAACCGCATCGCAGGAAAAATCACAGGCCTGATTGCGGGCGTCGATATAAGGAGCGCCGACCCCGAAACCTTCATCCAGATCGCCCAGCTTTATGGCTTCGACCGGGCACACCTGAACGCATTGGCCGCACTTTATGCAAGCGGCGAGAAACGGCTGCTCCTCGATGGCCCCGGGCGGACGCAGGCGCTCCATCCATTTCTTGACGACCGGAAAAAACCCGAGCAGGGACGCGCCAACGATGCCGATACCGGCGCCGATGGAACGCAGCACACGGCGGCGCTCTCTCAACTGGCGCACGGTAACCTTGCGGCGCGGCTTTTCCAGGGCTGGTTCGCTGCTCATTGTTCTGAATCTTCCTGGTTCATGTACTTCGGAACGCGCTTAGATAAACCAAAAGGATCGTATTTAAAACCGTTCTCGGGCTCCGCGGTTTGTTCTTTTTCTTCCGTAACGCGGGCTAATTGCACGTCCGGCGTCATTTTGGGCCTGGGATCGCTCAGCAGCTTGATGGGTTCGGTGAATGGCGCCAGCCGCTCCATGAAATCGAGCACGCTTAGTATCGCCGATCCCTTGAAAAAGGACGCCGCAGGAACGTCCATCCATAGGCGGTCAGCGTAAACCTTCATTTCGTGCGGGCTGTCGCCAACGCCATCATTGTCGAGGTCAAACCCCCGGTAATTGTCCCAGAAATTTCCGTCCCAGCCGTTGCGCTTGGCGCTGGCCCCGGCGTTGACCGACACCTGGACGAAATTGTTTTCCATCCGATTGTCTTCAATGATATTTCCGGTCCAGTCGTTGTGGAAAAGAATACCGAAGTTGTTGAAGGCCAGACGGTTGCGGCGGATACGGTTGGTGGTGTCCGGCTGAAAGGGCGAAACATCCAGATAGATGCCGCGCGCGCAATAGACAATGGTGTTGTCCTCGATGGTGACGTCGCTGCTTTCCTTCATGCCGATGCCCATCCCCGTGGTGCCGATGCCATGGGATATGCGGTTTTTCCTGAGCGTAATGCCATCGCTATACATCAGAAAAGCGCCGACGGTATTGCCATGGAAATAGTTGTCTTCTACCAGATTGGAAAGCGCATACATGAAATGCAGGCCGTAGCGCCCGGAACGGATTTCATTTTTTCGAATCCTGTTGTTGCCGGAATACCAGACAACCACATCGCGGGAATTGGAAACCTTGTTTTCTTCAACCTTGTTATCGTTGCTGTACCACAAGCGAATGCCATCGCCGCGAACCCCCAGCTCAAAGGGTTTCGAGCCGATTACATTGCGCCGAAGCACGTTGTTATTGGATTGCTGCAGTTCTATACCGAACAACGTATCTTCAATGACGTTGTCCTTGATAACGTTGTAATTTCCGCGCACTTGAATGCCGGCGTCAATGTCGTTGTGCTGGTCTCCGGAATTACGAAGATGCAGACCTTTCAATGTCGCGCCATCCGTTTTCAGAATTATGACGCTTCCCTCACCGCCCGCATCCAAAATGACGTTTCCCTGGCCATCCAAGGTGATAGATTTTTCGATAACCAGATGCCCGGCATACACGCCTGCTTTCGGCGTGATGACGTCACCAGGTTTGGCGGCATCGATCAACGGCTGCAAAGAAGGCAATTCCGTCGCGTTCGCACCGACTGGCGTAAAAGCCAGTCCGGCGATCACAAGGAACAATAAGCGGAAATTTCCAGCCATGTGACCCTTCTGCTTAAACGTCTTCTCCGGTATCACGAAGATGTTTGCGACGGATCAGGGCCGCCAACAGCAGGCATATAGCGATGCCAACCAGCATCCCGTATCCATAGTGAGGGTACGAGAAAGTGGAGAACTGGGCGACTTTCCCCTGACCCAAAACGGTTGGCATGAAAGGCTTCAAGGTGAAGGCCCCCATTTCATGCAAGCTGTGACCGAACCACCACAACCAGGCCGCATAGTCGATGACGAAAAACACCGGCAGCGCCGCTGGAATAATGGGCAGCATCCAATACATAAAGCGGGTTTTCCATAATCCCAAAGTCATCACGACGAAAGCGGCCATGATCAGGCCGTAACAGATATTCGTCGCGCTAAGCATCAGTGCTACCGCCCGGTTTATCACCTCCATATCGCGGAAGTAACGTCCCAGGGCTTCAGTATAACTTTCCTCGACGGTTTCGATTCCGGACCAGGTTTCATAGTCCTCCGGTTCCAGATCCATAGTCGAAGAAACGTCGACAAGATAATTGGGTGACAACAGATGCACGCCGCCTTCGCTGTACAGCGCCGTTGTCATCCAGGCGCTGATAGCGATACCGCCGACCGCCATCACCATAACCCGCACTTTCCTGCCTGGTAGTATGAAAACGATAATCATCAGGCCAAGCATGGAAAATGTGAAGGGCGACAGGACCCTTTCAACCGGTCCACCTGCAGCAATGGGATACATGCCAACGAAGTGGTTAATGGCATCCATCTCATGCTTGCAGTTAAGGGCTTCTTCTTCCGATCTTTCCGCAACCTTAACCAGTTCGCACCCGTTAAACACGCCATCCATATGAAAATGAATGCGAATGCCGTCAGGGAAAGCCGTCGCCGGATACTGGGGTGCCTTAAGAGACACCCACCAGGTGGGTGCAACGTAGGCAAGTCCCAGCATCACAAGCGCGACAAATGCCAGGCCTCGCACAATCAACATCCGGTTATTGCTGTTTTGAGACGTCATTACTTTTTTCCGTTGATTGTTAACGAGTTATTTCTGACTTCGAGATCAGTCGAAGTCGGGGTTTTCCCAACCGACCGGGGCGACATCATCGGCAGGCGGTTTTTGACGGGATACGAAGTCCATCACGGCTTTCATGTCATCGTCGCTGAAACCGGCGATCTGCTTGACCATGTCCGGGTTGGCGTTGCGGCGCTTGCCGTCGCGGATCCATTCAAATTGGCGCACCAGGTATTTGTAGTGCTGGCCCTGAATGCGCGGGAAGAATTTTTCCGGAATGCCCTGGCCGTTATCGCCGTGGCAACGCACACAGTTTTCCTTGTACAGCTTAGCGCCAAGCTCAAGGTTGTCGCCCGCGCCGACCCCGGGTTCCGGGTTCATGGGCAGTTTGGCAATGTAGTCCGCGACATCGGCGATGGACTGCGCGCCGCCGATGGATTCCGGCAGGGCGAACGGATACATGGTCGGGTTGTCGCGGTTCAGGGCGCGAATATCCGCCAGCTGCTTGATGATCACGTTCTTGTGCTGACCGGCCAGCTGCGGGAATGTGCCGTCAACCTTGCCCCAGCCTTCCAGCATGTGGCAGGCGGCGCAAACTTCGTAGACCTCGATGCCGTTTTCACGGTCCGGGGTCAGGGTCATGGCTTCGTCCTGTTCGCCACCGCCTTCGTTCCAGCCGGCGAGGGCAGAACCTGCCGCAACCGAGGTCGTAACGGCAATGGCGGCAGCCACAGCCAAAATTTTCTTGAAAGTCATATTTAGCTCCATTTCGATAGTCTGTTGGACGATAAGGCCTGCGCCTTACTTCGCCGTCCGGTCGATTTGTGAAAGATAATCAGCGAGCGAAACGATCTGCTCGTCGGTTAGTTTTTTAACGGCGCCGAACATGGCCGCCGTTTTGCCGGTTTTTCGGGCTTTGGTTTTGATATCGTTGATCTGATTGATGATATAGGCGTGCTTCTGTCCGGCGACAATTGGATTTCCCTTCAGGGGCTTCTTGCCTTCCTTGCCGTGGCAGGATTTGCATTTCTTTTTGTAAAGCTTCTTTCCGGCTTCGGCGCTGGCCGGATCGATGGGCTGTTTCGGCGCTTTCGGCTTCGCCGGTTCCTGTTTGGCAAGCCAGGCCGAAATCAGCTTGATTTCTTCCTTGGTGATCGTCGGCTCGCCGGTTTCCGGAATGGTGAGTGCGCCGCGCATTCCCTGCGCGCGCGGATGTCCGGTTTTATCGGGGCTGCCTTTGCGTTTACCGCTGATAATTTCGTTGACCTGCCGGATCATATATTTCTCGTTCTGACCGGCCAGGTTGGGATAATCCATGATCGCTTTTTTACCGTTGCGTCCATGGCAAGCCATACAGGTTTTGGTCATATAAAGCTTTTTGCCTGGATCCTTCTTCTTTTTTTCTGCCGCATCGACGGTGGATACAGCCAAAGCCAGTCCCAGGATAAGGCTTCCGAGAAGAGCCGTGGATTTAATAAAAAAGGGCTTCATTTAAGACGCTCCCAAAAAACAACTAGAGTTATTACCATTCTAAATTTGTGGTTATTACCACTAAAAAGGAGATCGGGGGAGACCCGCTTTTTAAAGCGGAACTCCCCCTCTCCTTACTTCAGGCCGGAGTTAGAAGATCACTTGACCTTCTTGGCTCCGTTCTGTTCGAGGTAGGTTTTGGCGCGCAGACCGATGTCCGCTGCCTTAACCTGATACTGCCACCACTGGCCAGCCCACAATGTTGCGTTCTGCCAGTCTTTCTTGGCTGCGAAATCTTCCGCCTTCTTACGAGTGTCGGCGGCAAAATTCAACTGCTCAGTGGCGTCTTCAACCAACGCAACAACGGCCGGGAAGTCCTGGAAGTTGTGCGAGGTGATGAAACCGACCACGGAGTCGATGACAGCCTGGGTGTCAAGGTTGGTCTTGTGCTGCTTGTCGTAGTCAGCCTGGGAGTAAATGGTTCCCTCGGCTCCCTTCGTGGCAGCAGCCTTGTAGCCCTTAGGCTTGACCAGCAGGTAACCCTGCATCTCCAGGTGCAGCGCCGAGCAGAACTCGGTGCAATAGTACGGGAAGACGCCTGCGGTGTCCGCCGTAAACGTGCCCGAAGCGGTCTTTCCGGGTTCCAGTGAAAGGTTCACGTTGGTGCCGCTGATCGCGAAACCATGGGTCTGGTCCTGAGCGCGCTCCAAGTTGGTCAGGTGGACGGAAACGACGTCACCTTCTTCAACTTCGATGATTTCAGGCGTGATGTGCGAACGAATTGCCGTCGCATATACGTGTACCCGGTTACCTTCACGCTCGACGCGTTCCTTACCCGGACGGGTACGGTATTCGCTGCGCTTGTGGGCGCGGCTGTCCCAACCGCTTTTGTAGCGAATAACCGGCTTCAGTTTGTCGGCCGAAATGGAAACCGCGTAATGCGGCTCGCCGAGCGGAATAGCCATATCGTACAGCAGTTCCATCTTGTCGCCGGAAATGTCGATCAACTGGTGGTTCTGCGGGTGCAGAGGGCCAACCGGATTGAAGCGGTCAATCGCCAGCTTGTTCAGGGAAACAAGGTACTTACCTTGCGGGGTTTTGGAATCGCCTTCCATGGTCATCAGGTGACCAATGTTGTAGTGGATGGAGATTTTGTCCAGAACCTTACCTTCACAGTAGTCCCACTTGGTGACCTGGGAGTCCACGTAGATCGAGGTGTAGACCGTGCAGGGCTTGGAATCGTACTGGGTGTGAAGCGGACCAAGGCCAACCTGAACCTGCTTGTGCAGGGATTTCTTCAGATCGAGGATCGGAATACCGTAGGGGTCTTTACCGGCGTAATCCTTGTTCTTGATCAGATTCATCATCTTTTCAAAGCTGTACACATAGGTGTGACTGTCCAGCTTACCGGCGACGATCATGAATTTGCCGTCGGGGCTGACATCCATGCCGTGCGGAGACTTCGGTTCCGGCACCAGGTACAGGATGCCTTCGGCAACGGCGGTGTCCATTGTGATAACGGCGTGACCGTTGATCTGCTTGGTTTTGCCAGCCTTGAACAGTTCAGCCGCTTTCTTCCAGTTGATCATGTGGAAGAAGTCGGTGTCTTTCTGCGAACAACCGGCTTCGAACGGAGGACGGCCCTTTTCAATGCCGCCGACATAACGTTCGGAGCAGAACGAGTTGGTGAAGGACCAGCCGTCGGACGGACCTTTACCGAAGTCTGACAGGTCTTGGCTGTACGGCGGCACTTCAACCGAGAAGGATTCTTCCGGTTTGATGTGACCGGACTTACGGTCGAACTTCCAATAGGTGATGGCGCCACGGTACTTGTCGTTAAATTCTTCCAGCGGAACGTAGCCGTTTTCCAGCGGAGCCGAATATTGGGCGGCCTGCAAAACGTAATCGGTGTTGGGCGTAACGAAAGGTCCGCCGTGTTCCGATTTCATGATCGGGTTAACGACGATCTGCTTGGTTTCGAAGTCGGACAGATCGATAACCGCGATACGCGGGTTGTTCTTGTCGTTGACGAAGAGATACTGGCCGTCGTAAACGCCATCGGTTTCGGAAATGGCGGGGTGGTGGGTGTCACCAAACACGATGTCCTTTCCGTTCATACGGCCCTGGGCCAGAACAGCTTTCGACTCATCGTCAAATCCGTAGCCCTGCCACGGTTCCGGGGTAAATACCGCGATGTATTTAAGGATGCGCATGGACGGAACACCGTAAACGATGATTTGTCCACTCTGTCCGCCGGACGAGAAGGTAATAAATTCGTCGCGTCCACCCGTTGGGACGTAGGTCTTGGCGGCAGCCAGGACGTCCTTCTGGGTCAAACCACGAGCCTTCATCACGTCTTCCAACGTGTTTGCCGACAATGCGGTTGATGTAGTGGCTAAACCAATGCCTAGCGCCCCCAGCGCCATCATTGACCACTTACTTAGGGATTTCATTATTAGATGCCTCCTATAATAGGCTACGAAAAAAACGCCACGCCATATCGGTGACGCGGACACTCTGCCTCAATATACGAATGCAATGTGACTCAATATTAGTGTTCGCTCATTGACATAGGTCAATGAGGCTCATACTTTTTTCAATCAACATTTAGGCTATTCCCTACCCTCTTTTTGCAAGGAATCGACGGCATGAGAAAGGCGCTGTTCGCCTCTATTATTGGGCTCCTCCTCTTAGCAGGATATTCGATCCCAAGCCAAGCAGAAACGCCATCTATCGGCGGGCGTTTTATTATGGAGGACCATACGGGCGAGGTGATAACCGATAGCGATTTTGATGGTTATTATATGCTGATCACCTTCGGCTACACCTATTGCCCGGACATTTGCCCAACCAACTTGTCGGAAATGGGAACGGCGCTGGATATCCTGGGCGACAAAGGCAAACATATTATGCCGGTTTTCATCACGGTCGATCCGGCCAGGGACACGGCACCCCGCCTGAAGGAGTATCTGGAACATTTCCATGAACGCTTTGTCGGTTTGACCGGGTCCGAGGCCATGCTCAAACGGCTGACGGCTTCTTACAAGGTCGCCTACAAAATTCACGAATCCGAAGGTGAAGACAAGGATCAGTACATCGTCGACCACTCCGCCGGCATGTTCCTGATGGGGCCGGACGGAAAATTCCTGGTCAAATTCGTTTACGGCGTTGACACCAACGAAATGGCCAATCGAATCAAGGACTTTCTCTAACGAAGGGAACGGCGTCCAGATCCGATCACACTTAATCGGTTCGCCCCTTATGAATTGATCAGTTTCTCATCTTTAGTTTGGACACCTTGTGTTTCAAACTAAAGGTGAACTGATCTATCATTGGCGATAGGCTTTAATGCTCATTGGGGGTGGAAAACATGAAACTGCGACCTGCTTTATTTGTTTTTATAATTCTGCTGGGAAATATTTCCATATCGATAGCGTCGCCTCCTCCCGCTTATGAAGGGAGGCGTTTGTATGTCTCGTATTGCCAATTGTGCCATGGCCCTTCCGGAAAGGGGGATGGGCCATTGGCGAAAACAATGAAGATCAATCCGGCGAGCTTACAAACCACCATTCGCTCCAGAAGCGACACCATTCTGAAGAAAATTATTTCCGGCCAGGGAAAGCAAACCATTACCGGCCGGGATCGGCACAATCTGCTAAGTGAAGCCATGCCGGAGTGGCAGAATGTATTCACCGATTCTCAAATTGACGCGTTGATCGCCTTCCTGCGTTTCCTCACTCAGTCCAGACACGATCTTATGGGTGATCCGGAAATCGGATTCACCCTCTATCAAAAATATTGCGCTGTTTGCCATGGTGAAGAAGGCGAAGGGGACGGCGTAATGACAACGCTGATGGAAATTCTTCCGGCAGATCATTCCAATATCATCGAGATGAACCCGATCAGCAATGATCAGCTCATTGAGGTCATCAAGAAAGGGAAAGGAAGATATATGCCTGCCTGGGAGGGTATACTCAGCGAGAGCGAAATCGAAACGTTGATTAGTTATATACGGCTTCTTTCCAACTAACGACCGACCTACGTGCCCGCAACAGTAACTTTAAGTGTTATCGGATCTAGTGGCTGGCGCCGCGCCATAGATCACCAACGCCCGATCCATTTCCAATCAGGCGACTGACCTGCTGAGGTTATTGTAATTTCCTACATCCTTGAACCTTTTGACCGGCTGTATTAGTAATAAGTAAAAACTTATTGACGGTGATTCTGATTGCCCTTATAGATTTCATGAATGGGGCTTTCACTCAAATAAATATTGTTTAATTTGAGGGGTGGGAAAGCTGTAAAGGAAGTAAATTATGAGTAAGATTGGTGCAAAGGCGTACGGCGGAAGCGGAGACGACAAACTCTACGGTGGCGAGGGCAACGACTGGCTCTACGGTGGCGGAGGTAATGACAAACTCGTCGGCGGCAAGGGCGACGACAGTCTCTACGGCGTCAGCGGCAACGACAGGCTCTTCGGCGGCAAGGGCGACGACTGGCTATTCGGCCACGGAGGCAATGACAAACTCGTCGGCGGCGGGGGCGACGACAGGCTCTACGGCGGAGGTGGAGACGACAGACTGGTCGGCGGCAAGGGTAGCGATTGGCTCCAGGGCGGCGACGGCGCCGACAAGCTCAAAGGCGGCAAGGGCCAGGACACGCTTTACGGGGGCGATGGCGACGACAAGCTCTTTGGCGGCAAGCACGGGGACACGCTCAGCGGCGGCGACGGCAATGACAAGCTCAAGGGCGGCAAGGGCCAGGACACGCTTTACGGGGGCGATGGCGACGACAAGCTCGTTGGCGGCAAGCACGGGGACACGCTCAGCGGCGGCGACGGCAATGACAAGCTCAAGGGCGGCAAGGGCCAGGACACGCTTTACGGCGGCGATGGCAATGACAAGCTCATCGGCGGCAGACATGACGATTGGCTCGAAGGCGGTGACGGCAACGACACGCTCAAGGGCGGCAAGGGCCAGGATACGCTTTACGGGGGCGACGGCAATGACAAGCTCGTTGGCGGCAAGGGTAATGACACGCTAATTGGTGGCGACGGCGCCGACACGTTTGTTTTCAAGGCAAGCAACGCAAATGGCTTCACGGACACCATCAAGGATTTCAGCGACCAGGACACCTTGAAGCTGAAGGGATACCACGGTGGCCGCTGGGAATATGATCGCGACAACGATACGCTGAGTCTTTGGTCCAGTGAGAAAGGTGGAAAAGCGGGAGACCGTGCGGACCAAATCATCGTCATGGAGGACCTGGATGACGAAGTCCTCGAAAGCCTCATAAATGAATTAAATGACTTTATGACTCCTTACGGCGAGGCATAAGTAGAAAGCAACCAAGGCGATCTGTTTGAAATTTAGTCGTTGTACAGAACAAGACCAACCGACAGGGCCGGGAGTTTCGCAACAGGGACTCTCGGCCTTCACCCGCCATCCAACAATCAGTAACAATTGAATCCTAAAGGAAATGCGCTCGTCCATGTCCGCACCGGTTGGGGGAAATCCTTTTATTGTATTTGAAGAAGCACTGGCCGATGTGCGGCGGGCGCTGGTTGGCATCGCGGTTGTAGGGTTGTTCATCAACCTTTTGTTTTTGGTACAGCCCATATATCTGTTTCAACTGTTCGACCGGGTATTGACCAGCGGAAACCGGGACACCCTGATTTTGCTGACCGGCATCGTGCTTGTTGCCTACGTGGCGTTCGGGCTGCTGGAGTACGCTCGTGCGCGAATGTTGTTGCACATCAATGAATGGCTGGAAGAACGCCTGGCCCCGATAATGCTGCGAGCCGGACATCACCGTGCGCTTCGCGCCGGGGCGGACGCCGCGGGAATCTTACAACAACTGCGGATATTACGCGGGTTTCTGGGTGGGCAGTCCATTACGCCGTTCCTGGACGCCATCTGGGTTCCCGTATTCGTGCTGGCCATCTGGATTATTCACCCTCTTCTCGGCCTCTTTACACTTGGTGCAGCCCTGGTATTGCTGGCCCTCGCCCTGCTGCACAACCGCCTGACGAAAGATTCCCATATCGCCTCGGGACACGCCGATCAAAAAGCACATTCCTGGCTGAAAAGCCTGTTCGGCAACGCCGAAGCCATCCACGCCATGGGAATATTGCCCGCTATCGGCGCGGTATGGAATATCTCCGCCAATCAGGCGCGCAAGCATCACCGCAAGACCGGAGACCGATCGGCGCTGTTAAAAGCCATCAGCAAAAGCATCCGCATGGGAGTGCAGGTTGGAGTGTTGGCGGTGGGCGCCGGATTGGCGATCAGTGGCGAAATGTCGGGCGGCGGTATGATCGCTGCATCAATCATTCTGGGCCGGGCGCTTGCCCCCATCGATCAAGGGTTGCACGCCTGGCGAAGCTATGTCGCCGCGAGTGAGGCCCGCCGCCAGATTCTAAAAATTCTGGCCGAAACACCGAAACAGCCGCAGGTACGCAATCTGCCCGCACCGACAGGACGCCTTGAAGTGGATAGCGTGGGGTTCCGTCCCGACGGCGTCGAGCAACCCCTGCTGTTTGGTGTATCCTTTTCCTTGGACCCGGGGGATGTTCTGGGCGTCATTGGCCCCACGGCGGCGGGTAAATCCCTCCTGTGCCGCCTGCTGCTGGGCGTCATCAAACCCACCGTGGGGGCCGTGCGGCTGGATGATGTCGACGTAAACATTTTCGCGCGCGATGTGCTGGGAGATCATGTGGGCTACCTGCCTCAGGATGTGGAGTTGTTCCCAGGCACAGTCGCTGACAACATCTCACGTCTGCGCACCGGCTATATTGACGAAACGGCGGTAATCGATGCGGCGAAAAGGGCCCACGCCCATGATATGATCGCCCGCCTGCCCCATGCGTATGAAACCGATATCGGCGTGCACGGGCGGCTTTTGTCAGGCGGCCAACGCCAGTTAATCGGTCTGGCACGCGCGATGCTCGGCCAACCCCGGTTGGTGGTGCTGGACGAGCCTAATTCAGGATTGGACATGGCAGGAGAGGCCGCTCTTTGCGGCGCCATAGCCAACCTGAAAGCGGCAGGCTGCACAGTGGTTATCGTCGCCCATCGCCAAAACGTTCTATCCACTTGCGATAAGCTTCTGGTGCTGGAAGACAACACCATGACCCGCTTTGGAACCTTTGAAGAGGTCACCCGCGGCATGCATGCAGACGTTAGTCCCCCACTGATCGCCGATCAGGGGCCCTCGGCAAAAAATCCGGATTCTGTGGCCGAACCCTCTTCCAAAAAATCTTCGAACCCGGCGAAACGCAATAATGGCGAAACGCAATGAAAAGGCTTCAAATCGGTTCCATTACGGATAGCCAAGGCGCCGAACAAAGGCCTTTCCATTCAGCGGATTTAGACGATGCGAATATCTTTCAAACCCGGCCACGTGTTCTTTCCACCATGCTGTCGTCTCAGTTTCGCATGGCCGTCGTGACCATCGTGCTATTTTTCGGTTGTGGCCTCGGCTGGTCCTGGTTTGCGCCGTTGACATCGGTCGCCGTTGCACCAGGCGTCGTCAGCCCGGAAAGCAGCCGCCATCCGGTGCAGCATCTTGAAGGCGGTATACTGATTGAGGTTCTGATTACGGATGGCGACAGGGTGGCGAGCGGCCAGCCTTTGCTGGAACTGACCCCGGTGGAGGCCAGCGCGACGCTGGATACCTTGCGGATCGAGAAAATCGGCATGGAAGCCCGTCTTGCGCGGCTGCGCGCCGAACGCAATGATCAAGAAACAATGACTTTTTCCAGCGCCTTGATGAGTAGAGCATCCGATCCTCGCATCGCCGCCATCCTGGCGGGCGAACGCGAACAGTTCCTGTCCCAACGTTCTGTCACCCGGGCGGAAATCGAATCCATGGATAAGGTCATTGCGCAGATCAGAAACCGTATCAAAGGCGTGCGAGCCGTCAAAAAAGCCCAGAAAACAGAACTCGCGCTGCTTCGCAAGGAAATGAAAGGCGTGCAGACCCTGGTTGACAAAGGCAATGCCACCATGCCGCGTCTGCTTGCCCTGCAACGCAATGAAGCATCTCTGGTAGGGCGGTTGCTTGAGCGCGATTCGTCTATCGACGGTCTGAAGGAACTGGTGGTTCAGACCGAAGCCGACAAATCTTCGCTGATTTCCGAACGCCTGACCCGGGTCAATGAAGAGATAACCAGGACGCAAAACGTGCTGTGGGATATCGACGGCCGCATGGCCCCGGCGCTGGACCGCATGAACCGTACCGTGCTTCGGGCTCCGGTCGACGGCATTGTCATGGGATTGCTCCATAAGGCCCCTGGACCAGTGGTTCGCCCCGGTGAAACCCTGCTGGAAATCGTGCCTGAAAATGATGAACACATTATCGAGGCTCGCCTGTCGGCGCTGGATATTGACGTTGTCGCCAAAGGCTCGAAGGCCGAAGTGCTGTTTACCTCATACGGCGGACGTTACAATGAAAGAATTTCCGGTTCCGTGGATTACGTTTCCGCCGATGCAGTGAAAGACGAAACGAGCACCGAAGTCTATTATCTGGCGCACATCAAGGTTGCGGCGGAGGAACTAGAAGCCAATGTTGACACCATTACCCTGCGTCCCGGCATGCCGGCAGAAGTGTTTATCGAAATCGAAAAACGTACCTTGTTCGATTACCTGGTCGACCCCATCCGTCAAACCTTCGAGCGGGGCATGCGAGAGAACTAATTTTGACTGCACTTAGCCATTGCGAAGAAAGCTTACCGGGCGGGGCAGGATTCCAGCCGGCGCAAATCGGTATTAGTGACTGGTGCCGCGCGAATAGGTGATCTTGTTGTAAACATTGTACTTGCCCGAGGGCTTGACCATCTTGATGCGTTTGACTTCTTCGAACGTCGCCGCGTCATAGATCACCAACGCCCCGTCCATTTCCCAGATGCTGACCAGCGCATATTTTCCATCGCGGGTGAATTCAACGTGGGCCGCCGTCTTTCCCGGCTCTGGACGGATGGTCTTGACGATTTCCAATGTCCGCTTGTCAATTATATGCAAGGCGTCCTTATGGGGACCGAAAAAGACATCAGTCCAGGCGTATGGCGTATTTTCGTGGCTGCGCATGAAAAAGCCCGAACCCAGGGTTTCAATTCGCTTAAGAGTTTCCCAGTTCTCCATATCGATGACGCTTACCGCCTTATCCCTTATATGGGGCGTCGCCATCACCAGACGCCCTTCATATTCCCAGGCGATTCCCGAACCAAGATGAGGCATTCCTTTTAGTTCAAGATCGGCGATCTTCTTTCTGACATCCAAGTTGTAGACCGCGCCGCCCTTGCCGTCGCGCGAAGCGCCGATAACTTCGGAATAAAAGGGATCGAAGAAAAAGTCGTCCAGATAATCTTCAGTTTTTATCCGCCTGCGGGCGAACGGTTGCTCTTCGACAATAACGGCTTCGACTTCGCCCGCCCGGTAGTTATGTACAAAATTTCCATAGACCGGTTCGGCGTCCGGATCGTAGGACATTTCCCACACTTCCTTGAAATCCTTCAGGGCGGCAATGAAGCTTTTTCTGGGCGGCGCATTATAAACAGCGCTGACTCTGGAGGAGTTGCCATTTTTGTCAGTGGTGTCGATGATCTTGAAGGGCGACAGATCATGGGCGTTTAGGACAACCAGATTGTGGGGCAGGAAGTTTCCAGCCATCACCCACTTGCCGTCAGAGGAAATGGCAATATTACGCGTGTTGATGCCGACACGAATTTCGGCAACGACCTGAAAGCTGTACAGATCGTATTTACTGACCCATCCGTCGCGCGAGGCAAAGTAGACGAATCGTCCCTTGGGAGAATATTTCGCCCCTCCATGCAGCGCGAACCGGGATTTGAAACGCCACAAGGGCTCGAACTTATCACCGTCCAGAATTGTCACATGGTGATCGCCGGTCTCAACAACAGTGAAAAGGTTTAATGGATCGGCGTTATGTTGCGGCGTCTCTGGAAGTCCAGAAGGGTCGGTATGGACGATATGACTCAATTTAATGTCGCCCATGTCCCACTTGGGAATTTCGGCAAGCGGCGTATAGATGAGTTTGACCAGTCCTTCTATTTGTTCGGCCGACAACACCTCGCCAAAACCGGGCATCTGGGTCGCGGGGCGCCCCTTGGAAATTGTCGTGACGGCTTTATTTTTGCGCAGTCTTTTCAGGTTCTCAGGCAACAGGGCCGGACCGATGGCGCCCAGACGATCGGCGCCATGACATTCAGAGCAATGTTCCTTGAATGTCGCCTCAATTTGGGTGTTTTCAGCGGACACGGCTTTAGCCGCCAGCAAAGACGCAAAAATGATCGCAAACAGAAGAAAACGCATTCGTCGGCCCATTCTTTACCAGAGTGAGAATATTTGGAGCTACAGGCCGGTGACGCACTCAGTTTGCGTTTGAAGCCTTTGCCTCGGCAAGTTCTAGCTCACTGAAGGCGCCTTCGTAAATCACATCTTGCCAATTCAATGAGTGCGCCAAACCAACCACCTTGCCAACGATCAACAGCACGGGCGACGGCAGATCTAGATCCTTAACCGTCAACGGCAGCTCGGCAAGGGTGCTGATGCATTGACGCTGGCCATCAATTGTGCCTTTTGACACTGCCGCTGCTGGGGTGTCGGGCGACAGACCCTGCTCGATCAGGTTTCTGGAAATATCCGGCAGGTTGGAAAGCCCCATATAGAAAACCAGGGTAGTTTGCTCATCAGCCAGGCTTTTCCAGTTCAACTCCAGTTCCTCACCGGCCCGGGCATGACCGGTAACAAACCGAACGCCGGTCGAAAGGCCGCGATGAGTCAGCGGAAGGCCCAATGCCGCGCTGATGCCAGATGCCGCCGTTACACCGGGAACGACTTCAAACGGAACGCTATGGCGAGAAAGGTGCTCGGCTTCTTCACTTCCGCGACCGAAAATAAACGGGTCGCCTCCCTTGAGTCGGACCACCGTGTGGTTGCTCTGGGCCAGCTTTACCAAAAGCTCATTTATTTCTTCTTGCGGCAGGTGGTGGTTGCTAGCGGCCTTGCCGACAAAAATACGCGCTACTCCGGAGCCGACAAGGTCAAGGATTTCAGATGAAACAAGGCGGTCATATACGACAACATCAGCCTCTTTCAGGGCTTTCAGGGCCTTGACAGTCAACAAATCCGGATCTCCCGGCCCTGCCCCCACCAGATAAACGGTTGCCTGATCCCTCACTTCGCCATCCTCCAACTTTAGTTTATAGCCGTGCCTAGTTCTCTATTTTCGATCAAGACGACTAAATTTCTCGATATCGGTAACATGCACGTGAATTCCAAAAATTGACGACAGTCAAAGCCCTAGACGTTTCATGGTGATAATTCAGCGGGGTATCAAGCATGTATTATTTGCTCATGGAGGCACTATACAATGAGGAAACTACCGTTAATGGCGTCCGCCTTTGCGTTGGCCGGATTTGCCGCTATCGGCTTTCCGGGCTCAGCTGTTGCAGCTGAACCGACACTTTCGGAAGCCGATTTTGAAGAAGCAAAGACTCTATACTTCCAGCGTTGCGCCGGTTGTCATGGTGTGCTCCGTAAAGGCGCCACCGGTAAGGGTCTTCTTCCTAAAGAAACCAAAAAGCTGGGTCAAAAGCGTCTTGAAAAAATCATCACGCTGGGCACCGAAGGCGGCATGAACAACTTTGACGACCTGTTCTCCAAAGAACAGATCTCCAAACTGGCCACCTACATCCAGATGGACGTTCCGCCCCCGGCAGAACTGAGCCTTGCTGAAATGAAGAAACGCTGGAAGACTTTCGTCAAACCAGCCGACTATCCGAAGAAGCCCATGCACTCCCGCAACTGGGAAAACTTCTTCATGGTCATCCTTCGTGACGCCGGTAAAGTTGGCGTTGTCGATGGCGACACCAAGGAAATCGTCGCCAAGATCGACACCGGCTATGCCGTTCACGTTATGAAAGAATCGTCCGACGGCCGCTTCTGGTACACCCAGGGCCGTGACGGTAAAATGACCAAGATCGATCTTTGGATGGACCCGCCGCAGCTGGTCGCCGAAGCTCAGGTCGCTTCTGACGCCCGTGACGTAGCCGTTTCCCACTACGGTGAATGGAAAGACAAATACGTCATCGGTGGTGGCTACTGGCCGCCGCACTTCGTAATCCTCGATGCCGTCACCATGGAACCGCTGAAAGTGGTCTCCACCCGTGGTGTTAACATCGACGGTGAATACGTCAACGAAGCCCGCGTCGCCGCCATCTACAACACGCCGAAAGCTCCGACGTGGATGGTTGCCGTTAAGGAATTGGGGCAGATGTGGCAGGTCGACTACTCCGATCTGGACAACCTGCGCGTTGAAATGATCAACACCAACAAGTTCCTGCACGACGGCTTCTTTGATCCGACGCAGCGTTACTTCCAGATTGCTGCCAACGCATCCAACCGCATGGAATTCCAGGACACCGTCACCCGTAAGGCTGTCGGCTCACTGGAAACCGGTAAAAAACCGCACCCGGGTCCGGGCGCAAACTGGGTTGATCCGGAATGTGGTCCTGTTGGCGCCACCGTCCACCTGGGCGAAGGCAAAATCACCGTTTGGGGTAACGATCCGAAAGGTAACCCGGACCGCGCTTGGAAAAAGTGCTACTCGGTTGAAACCGATGGCCCTGGCCTGTTTATCCGTACGCACCCGAATTCGCCGTACGTGATTGCTGACCAAACCAAGCATCCCGATCCGGAAATTCAGCAGGCGATCAAAGTTCTGGACAAAAAGTCCCGCAAGATCGTCAAGACCATCACGGTCACCGAAGCTGATAAAGCTCTTGCCACGCACACTGAATTCAGTGCTGACGGATCCGAATTCTGGGTCTCCGTCTGGGTTCGCGGCGGCAAAAAGAACTGGTTGAAGGGTGAAATCGTTGTCTATGACACGAAGACCCTGGAAGAAAAGGCCAGAGTTAAAGGTCTGGAAACGCCGACTGGTAAGTTCAACGTTTCCAACCGCGTTCATCACAGGACCTAATATTAAGGTTCTCTGACGACAGATTGAGAAGGCGGGAATTCATGTTCCCGCCTTCTTCAATCTGATATTTTTTTATTTAGTGAATTTTCATTTAGTTATTTGGTCGGCCAATTGGTCGTGGCATTCACTTTGCGAGCGAGGCGCGAGGGAAAAAGATGTTTAACAAAGCACGTAAATGGTTTTTCTCACCTACTGCCAAATATTCCTGGGGCAGTATTTTCATAATTGGCGGTATAGCTGGTATCGTTTTCTGGGGTGGTTTCAATACCGTCATGGAAGAAACCAATACCCTGCAATTCTGCGTTTCCTGCCACGAGATGGAAGAAAACGTCTACGACGAATATAAAGAAACAATCCACTACCAGAACCGTACAGGCGTACGCGCAACCTGTTCGGACTGCCACGTACCCGATCCCTGGATCCACAAAATGGTTCGCAAAATCCAGGCGACTAACGAACTTTTCCATAAGGCCCTGGGTACCGTCGATACTCCTGAGAAATTTGAAGACAAACGCCTAACTCTTGCCAAGAACGTTTGGAAGGCGATGAAGGAAACGGACTCCCGCGAATGCCGTAACTGCCATTCCTGGGAGGCGATGACGGACAAAAAGCAGAAGCTTCGCGCCTGGAAGCGCCATAGCAAGGCCAAAAAGAACAACGAAACATGCATCGATTGCCACAAAGGTATCGCCCACAGGCCTGTGCATCAGCTTCTGGATGAAGACGAGAATCCCTATGACGGCAAACCCGACAGCAGGCGTCTGATTTCCAAGGAAGAAGAAGCTGCACAAAAGGCTGCAGCCGAAGAAGCCCGCAAGGCTGCTGAAGCCGCGGCAGCCGAAGCCGCGGCAAAGGCCGCTGAGGAAGCCGCCAAGAAGGCCGCTGAAGAAGCCGCCAAGCAGACGGCTAGCGCCGCCCCGGCCGGTGGAGCTGACGACGCCAAGTGGGCCGGCGTAGAAGGGCAAGAACTAGTCCTGTTCTACCCGGGACAGGCGTCAATTGAATGGGTCTTGAATGGTAAGGACCATGGCGGCGCGCGCGCGGTCAGAAGGATCAACGACCGTTGTGTGGAATGTCACAAGACCGAAACCGCCGACATGGGCGCAAAAATCGTTACCGGCGAAAAGGCCGAGGCGACGCCTATTCCGGGCAAACGCGGTTCAATTCCGGTAAACGTCAAAGCCCTGCATGATGGTGAAAATCTGTCGCTGCGATTCGAATGGCCGGATACAGGACACACCCCTGCTCCATTCGCCGATGGCGGCAAGATGGATCCGGAAAACCAGATCAAGCTGGCCGTCATGTTTGACGACGGTAAGGTTGAAATGGCCGGTTATGCTGGGTGTTGGGCTACCTGTCACCATGATTCCCGTTACATGCCGGACGCACCGAAACAGGACGCCCTTAGCGCGGCCGCGGAGGTATCGGCTGTTATCGACACCAAGGATGGCATCACCAAGTATCTTCCCGACAGCCGCGGAAAACTTGAATACAAAGGCAAAAACAACAAACCACGAGGCGCCTGGGATAAACTTATTGAAAAAGGCGAATTGGACGCCAAAATGGCTGAAGGAGTCTATATGGACCTGATGCGCTTCGTGAGCGGCTCTGAGAAGGCCGAGGCAGGCCACATCATGGCCCAGCGGGTCCTGGAGCCCTCTGATAAGACAACCGCCACAGGAACCCTTGCGAACGGCGTCTGGACGGTTACAATTACCCGTCCGCTGAAGTCCGACCAGCCCGGCGGAGTCAGTTTCGAACCCGGCAATCTTTATACGATGGGATTTGCTATTCATGACGATTATACCTCGGCAAGATTCCACCATGTCTCCCTTGAGTACAAATTCGGGCTCGACAACCCGGAAGCGGAGATCAACGCCATCAAGAAGTAGTCTGATTGGAGTACTATTCGTGATCGGGGTCGCCGTTTTTACGGCGGCCCCTGTTTATGCAGACGAAGACGATAAGGCTGCCGAACGGGCAAAAGTCTGCGCCAAAGCTGACAAGCGTTATGCGGATCTTTATCCCGATGCAAAGGACGATGGCGCCGTGATCGTAAAGCTTTACAAATACCACTTTTGCCCCGGCGACCTGACGGTCAAGGTTGGTACGACCGTGCGCTGGGTTAATGTCGACAAACGCACCAGTCACAGCGTCTGGCTAAAAGAAGCCGGCAAAGAGGAATCCGAGCGCTTTTTTCCTGAAGAGCAATGGGAATTCCCATTTCAGGCCGCAGGAAAGTACCCCTATCTGTGCGGTCCCCATTGGGAAAAAGAAGGAATGATTGGCTCTGTTACGGTTATCGAGTAAAACCGGTTTTCCAATTCACAACCAATCCAACGAATCAAATTTCTGGAACAGATAAAGATATGACGCTACTTGAGTGGAAAGACGATTTCCAAACCGGTTTCAAATCGATCGATTTCGAGCACCAAAACCTGATAACCAACATCAATAAAATTTTTGAAGGCGGCGAAAGCAGCAAAGAAAAGCAGTTAAAGGCGCTGGGTGAGATTCACGCCTTGATCGAGGCGCATTTTGCACTTGAGGAAAAAATTATGCGCGACCGGCGCTACCCTGCGTATCTTCCCCACAAGCAGGACCACGAACGCCTGCTAGATGAAATTCTCGACATAATGGATGCTGTTGAAAAGAACGGCGAGTTGGACACCACTATGGCTTTAAGAGAGAGGCTGGCCGCTTGGTTTGGAGTCCATTTTGCTTCGCTAGATAAGGACCTTCACACCATGCTCAGTGAATAGAAACGACGTTGCCGCTTTATTCCAAGGTAACTTTTTCGGCGGCGTTATCGAAGCCGATAACGAGAATTTCCTTAGCTTTCAGATCAACTTCCTGTTCCAGGATAAAATCATAATCTCCGTCGCCCGCCTCCGCCCGGGTATCCCATAGGCCGACGGTTATAGTATGCTTGCCGGTGGCGACCGGAAATTCCTGATAAAAGCTGGAATGTCCATCCTTCTTGATGCCGGCAGGCCTCGCGACACCCTGGTAAATGTTTTTACCGTCAAGGGAAAGCTCGGCAATTACCGGCCAGCGTTCCCTCGAACATTCCATAGGTGCGCGCATATTGGCGGCAAGTTTCGCCAGTTCCTCTCGGGTGCGCTTCTTGCACTCCTCGACATGCTTGCCGGCGTGGGTAAAGCTCAGCTTCAACTGCGCTTTTTCCGGTGAATGGGCAATATAGGCCGGTGAAGTGGATAAATAACCTATCGTCACGGCGAAAATAGCAAACGTAATTCCCTGCCCAACTAATTGCAGAGGCGTCTTCTTGGGCGCCATCATTTTCATGCCGGCAGCTTTCATTTTCTGCTGGCGTTCGGCTTTTTCCTGTGCCTCTTGTTCTTTGAGAAGGCGTTTATGCTCTTTAACTTCCGCGCTCGGGTTGATGATGTGTTTTAGGCCCAGGTTATAAAGCACGAGAAAGAAAACCGGCCCAAAGACCACCAGCGGAACAAACGAAAAGATCGGAAAGTCCGGGCTGACACCGAGAAACTCATTCGCAGCGGCAATTAGTCCTTTTAAATTCATGCTGCGTCTCCTTTATCTTCAGTATCAAGGTTTTCAAGAGAATCCCTAAAGGATTCAATTTCCGAAGACAAACTCTCCCCTTGAATACGCGACGCCCAGAACACCTTTAGGCGATCCCGTGAAACCCGTTTACGCAAATACGGATCTCGCACCCCGGCGATACGTTCTTCTGTCCAACGGTTTCCAAGTCGGCTGAAACAGTCGCATGACTGGCAACCGGTGATTAGAACCCCGTCAACGCCCTTCTGGTTTAGCGCGTAATCCATAAAGGAAGGCGGTAACATGCCAATACAAGGCATGCTCAATGCGGCGACGCCGTCTCCGGAAACGGCTTTGGCGTCGGCTGCGTAATCGCATCCAAAAACCATAACGCCCGGACGGCCCTGTTTGCTTTCGCCGATTTTATCGATAGCTTTCCTTGTTTTCTCACGAAGCAATTTTAGGCTGAGGTCCGGTAAGTCGATGCCGGTAACCAGTTCTTCGGTACGCCTGAACGGCGTCGACACCGGACAGGAACCAACACAAATGCCGCAACTGGTGCACAAATCCGCTTCAACTTTCGCCTCACGTTCGAACGGAGCGCCGTCGGTCCTTGGAACCATAGAAATCGCGCCGAAGGGACAGTCGACAAAACAGCGGGTGCAGCCGTTACACTTATCCAGGTGAACCACGGCCGGTTTTGGACGCTTCAGGGGCGGCATCCAGGGCATGGCGGCCATGATTATGGAGATACCTACGGCCAATCCCCATAACGTTCCAGCCCCCCAATTATCAAAAACCGGATATAGCATCATATAAAACCAGTCGAGATTAAGTTCGCTGGGAACGATGCTGAGGTCCGCCGGTGGATGGGAAACCGCCGGTTTGATCATCGCCAGGCCGACGAACATGATCAGGGAACCAATCGCCAAGCCCCTTGGCGGGTTAATCTTCGGTGAACTGACCCGCATCACGTGAATCCACATGACGAAAAGCAAAAACAGCGGCGCGAAGATGTGCATGAACACTAATAGCGTAAAGAAACGGTCCGTTAGGCTTTCGGGTAACAGGAAGTTGTTTGCGACGGGTTCGCCGAAAATTCCCAACCAGTCGAGCCACTCCATGGAGCCGATGGCGACGTATTGAGCCAACATATCCCATACCAGCCAGTATCCGCTTATGCCGGAGATAAACAGTAACCAGATGATCGGAACCCCTGTAAACCACGTAAACCAGCGTACATCCCGGTAGCGGTCCATAATAAACTCACGGCTGAGATGCAGAACCATGGTCACGATCATGGCATCAGAGGCATAGCGGTGCAGGCTACGCATGATGCCGCCCAGATACCACTGCTGATGGGTCATGGCCTCCACCGACTGATACGCCCCGCCTACAGAGGTGTCGAACAGGATATAGACGTAGCAGCCGCTGGCAGCGACGATCCAAAAATAGAAAAACGACAGGGTTCCCATCTGGCGCAAAGGATTCCACTCTGGGCCGAACGGCCGGTCGAATGCCGCTTCAAGATGCAGAATGATCGATTGCAGGCGTTTTCTTATGGTCATTTTAGCCAACGTAGATTGCAAAGGGGAGCCTCCGGACGCACATAATATTAGAAGGTTCTAAACTTCCGCCCTTAATGGAGCCCAATAAGTAAGGACTCATTGACGGAGGTCAAGATAGAAAAAGATTATCAGGTTGGTGATTGTTTTTGGGTCGATGCGATTTGTTTGCGCCGACGGGTGCGAAAAATCCTGACCCATTGTTTTATAACAAAAACCGCCATGCCGCCCACTATCAAGGTACCAACGATAAACCGAATAAAGATACCATAGTCGAAACGGTAAGCGTCCATGGCCGGATCGTAAATGGTGCAGAACAGTCTGACTTTCTTGATAAGGTCCTCGACACTGGCAAACGGTGCGGGCGTTCCGAAGACCAATTCTTTCAGCGGTTCAACCAGGAGCGGCAAGTCGAAATTCTGACCGTATACCTGGCGGTAGACGATCCCGTTGGCGTCAATCACGCTTACTTGTGACAGATGGTCGTAGCCTTTGGGCGATTGGTAGAAAATGAAGCCTAACGTTTCCGCCAGACCGATTATAGACGGCAGATCGCCGCTCAGGAATTTCCAGCCGGTAAAATCAATGTCCTGCTGGTTGGCGAAATAACGCATCCGGTCAGGATTGTCGACGGTGCTGTCAAAACCGATGGAAACAACGTTAAAACTGTCGTCATCCAACGCGTCCCGGGCGCTAACCGTGGCGTCGGCCAAGGTCTGGGTTATGACGGGACACGTATCGGAACAACTGGAATAAACAAAACTGACAACAAGCGGCTTACCCCGGAAATCTGCGATAGTCACTGTTTTTCCATGGCTGTCGATAAAGGAAAAATTGGGAACCGAACGACCGAGAGCATCTTGTGAATAGCTTAGCGCTTGCTCGGGCGTGTAATCCGAAAAGTCAGCTGCAGCGTCGGCCGGCGACAAAAAAGCCACCGATGCCAGCATCAGTGACGAAAACATAACAAAACCAGAAACGAATTTTTTCATCTTCCTCAGCTCATTCCCCCCGGAATGAATACGAGCGCTCCCCCAAAATTAAATAAGAGCTTGGACGGGCGGCGAAACCGCCGCCCGTCCTAAATTTGCCCTTAGCTTAGACCCCATACGCTTGACAGGTATTTCCAGTTCACGAAGTAGTAGAGAACGAAAGATACCAAGAAGATCATTGCCAAGACAAAGGTTCCAGGAACCTCCATGGTGCCGGCGCTGCCGTGAGAAGTGGCCGCGCTTGCAACATCTGCAGGCGCTGGTTCTTCTGCTGCAGCCGGAGCGGGAACCTTGGGCTTACCGAACAAGATCGTGAAGACCATGTTCAGGATAAAGATCAAGGCGCCCAAAGAGCCCATCAACGCGGCAACACCGTTCAACCCCATCATAAGGTTGGCGGCCGCCGGGAAGTCAAAGCCCATGGCTGCGTCGGCAAAGGTCATATCCCAATGCCGGCGCGGAACACCCAGGGTGCCGGCGCCCATCATGAAGACAGAGCACAGTCCCATGCCGATACCGAACAGGTAGGGCTGCCACTTGGCGAGACCGGGCATCACCAGCTCTTTCTGCCACAAGGTAGGAACGATCCAATAAGCGATAGCCATAAAGGCCAGGGTCGATCCAACCACCACGGTGCCATGGAAGTGACCGGGCACGTAGAGGGTGTTGTGGGTGATCAGGTTGAGCTGCTCGGTGCCCATCATGACGCCTGAGATACCGCCAAGGAAGCCGAACAGTACGACCGAGAGGGCCACACCCGCAAAGACCGGGTTACCCCACGGAGCCTTGGTAAGCCATTCGAACAGGCCCTTGTTCAAACCCTTCTTGCGTTGGGCTGCTTCAACTGCGCCAGGAACGGTAAGTCCGTGGATCATCGAACCCAACACCGCCAAGTACAGAGCGTACGAGGTGTTGAAGATTTTCCATTCCGAACTAAGCGCCGGGTCCACCAGAAGATGGTGAGCACTGGCCAGTTGCAGGAACAGGATGTACAGCAAGAACGCCGTACGGCTGACCTTTTCACTGAGCGGCTTGGCCTGGAACAGGATCGCGGCTACCGCATACCAGCAAGCAATCTGGGCTGCGACGTTAATTTGCTGCGAAGAGTGACCCATGCCCCACCAGATAACACGGTACATAAGGGTGTCGATGGAAGACAGAAGGCCCAATGACCAGAACCAGGTCGGGATCAGAATGATCGCGCCGGAAAGGATCGTGAAAACGGCGATAATCGCTGCCGTAATCGCACCGAATGTCACCAGAGGAACAGACCCTTCGTAGGTTTTTTCCTTTTTGGCGACGTACAGGGTGGCGAAGAACACAAGACACCCAATCAATGCGCCGACTGCGAAGATCAGGATGCCCAAATAGAAATCCTGGCCGGCCATCATCGGCGGGTAGGATGTGAACATCACCGATGAATCACCACGCAGCACCGCAACGTTCGTTATAGCGGCGCCAACAAGCATCATCCAATAAGCGAGCCAGGCAAATTTTGGCAAGGCCAGACGCGAATTGAGAAGAATTGCCGAGGTGAAATACAACAGCGCTATTTCAAAAAAGATCATCCAGACCAACAGGACGTCTAGGCCGTGCGCGGTCAGCGCAAGGTAGAACAGGTCTGCATCAAGTAAGTGAACTGCCGGCCAACGAGTCATTGCGACCATCAGGCCGAACAAACCACCAACCAACAAGAAAACAACAGCCGTTACCGCATTCCATTTGATCAGCTTGTCAGCATTAAGATCAATTTTGAATCCGGTATCGGGGCAAGTTCTGAATTCTGCCATGATTGCCTCCGTTATTTATCAACCACGTGGATTTTGCCAACCATGGTGTGGTGGCCAATCCCGCAGAATTCGTTACAAATTACGCCAAACTCGCCGGAACTGGTCGGTTTGACGGTGAAGATCATCTCATAGTTCGGGTGAACCTGAATGTTGATGTTTTCTGGCAAAAGCGACCAACCATGCATCCAGTCAAGCGATGACAGATGGAAGCGATAGGATTGTCCCTTTTCCAGTTCAACAACGGGCCACCATTCCCACAAACGACCAAGCATGTAGACGTCGCCACCGGCTGGCGGATGTACGACCGGAATTCCCGTATCGCCTTCTTCGCGAACTTTGTATTTTTCAGCCCACGCTTCGACTTTCTCTGCATAGACGTCCGGTTTGATCTTATAGGCTTCATTCGATAGGTTTTGCTCACCTACAATGTGCCAATAAGGCATCATGAAGAACATGACCAACGCCCAGATAAAGGCGATGGTGATCCACATGACCTCCGATTTTTCAATGGGTTCGTTCCACCAAACCCTATTTTCAGGAGGAAAAATAGACATGTTTAGAGTCCCCTCTCCGTTATTGTTATTGTGATAATGGTGTGCCGATGACTTCCATTGCACCCCAAATGATATACAAAACCATCGGCGACAAAATGCCGATGGCCAACAACAGAAATGGGCTATCCAGTAACTGCTGCATAAATGGAATCTTTTCGTCCGAACCTGTATCGCTCATAGACCCCTCTCCTTTGTTTCTTACTTAATTATAGATATTCCTCAGCCGTGCCTTTCCGAGGTTTCCCCCAAAAAAGTCCATTACGACCCGCTATAAACAGTCATATTTGTGAATTCGGGTCCTTAACCGAAGTCAATTGACCATTAATTTTATTTACCGCCTGATAACCTACACTGTAGCAAAAAGCCAACTAATCCTTGCCTTTGAGCCTGCCAAAGGGCAAACAAAGGGAAAAGGGAGGCTAAGCCCAATTTTACCGGGTAAAGCTCAATGACTTGCTCTGACGGAGAATCAAGGCTGTGAAGACTGCGCCCGGCGATGACGACAAAAACAATACCGATGCCGGAAGCGCGGAGGTCGAATCCGCCATTCCCAGCGAACAAAACAACGGAACCCGCGCGCCCAAACTCCGGGTCGTCGAATATGCCTTGCTGCTGAAACCGCGGGTCATGTCTCTGGTTGTTTTCACGGCCTGGACCGGAATGATGATGGCTCCGGGATCGATCGATCCCGTTACCGGGTTCATTGCTATACTTTGTATTGCCGTGGCTGCCGGAGCCTCAGGGGCAATCAACATGTGGTATGACCGCGATATTGACGTCATCATGAAACGGACCCAGAACAGGCCCCTGCCTGCCGGCGCGCTGGAACCCCTCGAAGCCCTTGGATTCGGAGTCTTCCTATCTGTTGCCTCAGTAACTTTGATGGGCGTTTTCGTTAACGTCGCGTCCGCCGGCTGGCTGATGACAACCATTGTTTATTACGTCTTTATCTACACCATTTGGCTAAAACGCCGGACGCCACAAAACATCGTTATCGGCGGGGCGGCGGGAGCCTTTCCGCCCATGATCGGCTGGATCGCCGTTACCGGCGATGCGGATCCGAATGCCTGGATACTTTTCCTGATCATTTTCCTTTGGACCCCGCCTCACACGTGGGCGTTGGCATTGTTCAGAAGCGGCGATTATGACGCCGCCGGGGTGCCGATGATGCCGGTCGTCGTCGGCCATAGAAAGACCGCCATCCAGATGCTGGCGTATACGGTGATACTGATTCCGGTAACCTTCCTACCGACGATTGTCGGGATTTCGGGACGGGTCTACCTGACTGCAGCCATCGTGCTTGGCATTGGGCTGTTGCGCCACGCCATTATCGTGCTGAAAAACGACGACGACAAAAAGTCACGCTCGATGTTCTTCTTTTCGATCTTTTACCTGTTCCTGATTTTCGTCTTCCTGTTGGTGGACAAGGGACTGATGATCTGGTTCCCCGACATCTTCGGCGTATAAGACAATGACAACGGCCTATTTGAAACTGGAGAAGCGATTCCGGCGACTTCTGGTGCTTCGAGACGCCACGGAAGCCCTGCAATGGGACTACGCCGCCATGATGCCGGCTGGCGGCGGTCCGGGCAGAGGAGAGCAGTTGGCGGAATTGAGCGCCGTTTGCCACTCCATTCTCAGCGACGGTGAAACCGCCGATTTGCTGGATCAAGCGGAAGATGATGATGTATCGCTCGGCCCATGGCAAAAAGCCAACCTTAAGGGAATGCGGCGAAAATGGGCTCACGCCACGGCGTTGACAGAAGACCTTGTGCTGGCGTTCTCCAAGGCGTGCACGCAGTGCGAAACGATCTGGCGTACGGCCCGCCCCAAAGGTGATTTCGCCTCGGTGTTGCCGTCACTGGAGGTCCTGCTTGGTCTGGTCAGGGAATCCGCCGCCGCCAAGGCCGAAAAACTGGGCTTGAGCCATTACGACGCCCTCTTGGACGAATTCGAGCCGGGTGGACGCAGTGCGGATATCGACACCCGATTCGCTGAGTTGGAAACCTTCTTACCCGGTTTCCTGGCGGAGGTACTTGAAAAACAAAAGGCTGAACCGACCCTTCCGCTGCCGCAGGGACCTTTTGACGCAGAAAAGCAGCGACAATTGGGTCTGAAACTTATGAAGGCGCTTGGATTCGATTTCAACCACGGTCGACTAGACGTCAGCCTTCATCCCTTCTGCGGCGGCACGCCAGATGACGTACGAATCACAACGCGCTTTGACGAGGCCGATTTTTCCTCGGCCATAATGGGCGTACTGCATGAAACCGGCCATGCGCTGTATGAGCGCGGCCTACCCGAAGACTGGCGCTATCAACCAGTCGGCGAAGCCCTCGGAATGGCCAGCCACGAGAGCCAATCACTGCTTATTGAAATGCAAATGAGCCGCTCCCGCCCGTTCCTGGAATTCGCAACCCCCTTGATTCGAGACGCCTTTGCGGGATCCGAACCTGAATGGAAAATCGACTCCATCTACAGGAATCTGATCAAGGTCGAACCAGGTTTCATAAGGGTCGACGCGGACGAAGTTACCTATCCTTTGCACGTCATATTACGCTATCGGCTTGAAAAACAAATGATTGCCGGTGACCTAGCGCCCGCCGACCTGCCGGAAGCCTGGAACGACGGGATGGAAGAATTGCTGGGCATTCGCCCCGCCAGCGACCGCGAAGGCTGCCTGCAGGATATTCATTGGTACGATGGCGCTTGGGGCTATTTCCCGACCTATACCCTGGGCGCGATGACGGCGGCACAGTTGTTCGCCGCGGCGCTGGAAGCCAAATCTGAAATATCGGCAGGCATCCCAAAAGGAAACTTTGCTCCGCTGACGGATTGGCTAAAGGCAAACGTGCATTCTTTGGGATCATCTTTAAGTGCTGGTGAAATGGTTGAGAAGGCCAGCGGCGCCCCCCTCAGCGCTGATGCATTCATTTCTCACCTGAAATCCCGCTATCTGGGTTGAATGCTTTTCCCGTCAGGTATAGGTTGTGCCGCCTTAAGAGTATGGGAACATTCCTTTGAAATACCTGAGCACCCGGGGCCAGGCCCCTGCCTTAGACTTTGACGACGTTCTGCTTTGCGGATTGGCGCGTGACGGCGGCCTGTACGTGCCGGAGGAATGGCCGACTTTCTCCAAGGATGATATCGCCGCCCTCAAGGATTTAAGCTATGCCGAAACCGCTTTTCGGCTGATTCGGCCATTCATGGGCGACTGCATCACCGATGACGAACTCGCCCAGTTGACGAAAGAAACCTACGCAGTCTTTGAGGGATCGGACATCGCCCCCTTGAAAAAACTGGGTAAAAAAGAGTGGCTGATGGAGCTGTTCCACGGTCCGACCCTGGCTTTCAAAGACTACCCTATGCAATTCCTAGGGCGCATATTCGATCATGTGCTCAAAAAACGCGGCGAGCGAGTTACCATCGTCGGGGCAACCTCCGGTGATACAGGATCGGCCGCCATCGAGGCTTGCCGCGGGCGCGACGCCATCGAAATTTTCATTCTGCATCCTAAAGACCGGGTATCCGAAGTGCAGCGTCACCAGATGACGTCAGTTACAGATGCAAACGTTCACAACATTTCCGTCAAGGGAACCTTCGATGACTGCCAGAACATGGTTAAGGCCATGTTCAATGACCACGCATTTCGCGACCAGTGCAACCTTTCCGCAGTAAACTCCATTAACTGGGCACGGGCCGTGGCGCAAACTGTCTACTATTTCCGCGCCGCCACCAAAATGGACGATCCAAACGATCCAATTTCATTTTCCGTCCCAACCGGCAATTTCGGAAATGTATTTGCAGGATACGGCGCGCGGCGTATGGGGCTGAACATCGAACAGCTTATCATTGGCTCCAACAGCAATGACATCCTGACCCGTTTTTTCGAAAGCGGCTCCATGGAAATGATGGGCGTCCAGCCGACGATAAGTCCGAGCATGGATATTCAGATTTCCAGTAACTTCGAACGGCTTTTGTTTGAACTCTATAACCGTGATAGCAATATCATTAGGGATAAGATGAAGGCTTTCAGGGAAACCGGCCTGTTCAAGGTCGGGCACGAAGTGATGGAACAGGCAGGTGAATTGTTCGATGCGGCGCGTTTCAACGACCAAGAAATCCTTGAGACCATCGCCCAGGTGTTCACTGAGGAAAACGAGCTCATCGATCCTCATACCGCCATTGGCGTCGCTGCCGGGCGCGCCAAGCGCCGCAATCCGGATACGCCCTTGATCGAACTGGCGACGGCCCATCCATCGAAATTTCCGAAGGCCGTCGAGCAGGCCAGCGGTCAGTATCCGGCCCTGCCCGACAAACTTTCGGACCTTTTCGAACGTGAGGAACGGGTTACCGTTCTGGACAACGACCTGACCCAGATACAGGAATTCGTCCTCGCCCATCGCGCAGATGGAGCGGTCTGATGGCGGTAAAAATCACGACTCTTGAAAACGGCCTGCGGGTTGTCAGTGATCCGATGTCGACGGTTGAGTCTGTCTCGTTGGGCGTCTGGGTCGGCGTGGGTACGCGCTATGAAAAGCCGGAAATGAACGGTGTATCCCACTTGTTGGAACACATGGCCTTCAAGGGCACGCGGCGGCGATCAGCGTTGGCCATCGCTGAAGAAATAGAAGCCGTGGGCGGCCACATCAACGCCTATACGACCCGTGAAAGTACGGCCTACTACGTGCGGGTGTTGAAAGAAAACGTCCCCCTTGGCGTCGATCTGATTGCCGATATTTTGCAGCATTCAACGATGGAATCCGAAGAATTGGAGCGCGAGCGGGCGGTCATTCTGCAAGAAATCCATCAGGCAAACGACACCCCGGACGATGTCGTTTTCGACAATTTCCAGGCTGCCGCATACCCGGACCAGCCGTTGGGACGTCAGGTACTTGGCGACGCCGAAATCGTAGGGTCGATGAATCGCGAAACCATCATTGACTACATGAACGGTCACTACAATGCCCGCACGATGATTTTGGCCGCGGCTGGCAGGGTCGACCATGATGAGCTGGTGGCCCTGGCGTGTGATACGTTTTCGGAATTACCGGAAGGCGAACCCGCGACTCGTGAGGCCGCTCGTTACACCGGCGGGCAAAGTATTGTCGAGCGCGAGTTGGAACAGGCACATCTATTGCTGGGCTTTGAGGGCGTGGGTTTTCAGGATCCGGATTTTTATGCCGTTGCGGTTTTGTCGACGCTTTTCGGCGGCGGCATGTCTTCGAGGCTGTTTCAGGAAATTCGAGAAAAAAGGGGCCTCGTCTATTCGATCTATTCCTTCGTACCCAGTTACTCTGACAGCGGAATGTTCGGCATCTATGCCGGCACCGGAGAGGACGAAACGGCCCAACTAATCCCGCTGGTATGTGACGAAATCAGAAAAATGGCCGACAGAGTCGACGACGAGGAACTGAGCAGAGCCCGAACACAGATCAAGGCGTCAATCCTGATGGCGTTGGAAAGCTCGTCGTCGAGATGTGAACAAGTGGCGCGCCAGATGATGGTCTTTGGACGTCCTTTGCCGACGGAAGAAATCGTCGCCAATATTGAGGCCGTCGATCGGGATACCCTGTTGCGCGTAGCGCAACGCATTTTCGAAAGCCCTCTGACCGTTGGTGCTTTGGGACCGATTTCGAAACTTGAATCGTACGGGGAAATTCAGGCTCGACTTGGCTAAAATCGTTACCAAGTAACTAGAAGGAAAGGCTTATTGGCGATAACGTGTAATCCCGCCCATACAATCCAAAACCGGACTATCCCCCTCGTCGCTGGTTAGATAAGCCATTCCACCAACCTCCCGAATAAATCAATTTTTAGTGGTATAATTATAGCAAAATAGTTAAACATTTGCTTGCTTTCTGGTGGTTTTTGATTCAGCATTTAACTTCTTGGGGAGGGAGTGTTGAAAAATTATAAAAGCTTTTATTCCGGCTGGCTTGCTGTTGTTGGCGCTCGCCATAACAAATGACGCAAAAGCTGGCCCTACAAAGGATTCCATGCAAGAAGGCGGAGTCGTTTCTGCTCCATGGGGATACCAGGATTTTTGCAAGCGTCATCCGGATGACTGCTCGTTTTCCATCAGAAATCCAGTCGTTGTTTCCCTGACTTCCAAGCGCGTTGCGGAACTTGCGGTTGTACAAACTAAAGTCAATCGCCGGATTTCCTATGCCACCAATAGCGAAGTTTATGCGAAAAGAGAATACTGGGCTTACCCCTACCTGAGTGGAGATTGCGAGGATTTCGCCATCGAAAAGCGACGTCGATTAATTTCCGCCGGCTGGCCCCGTTCCGCACTTTTGTTGACGGCGGCAAGGATGGCAAGCGGACAAAAACACCTGGTGCTCGTCGTCGTCACCGACAAGGGGGATTTCGTTCTAGACAACGCCAGCCAGTACATCCGTCATTGGAAGTCCACTAATTACCAATGGCTGGCCCGCCAGAGCCGGTTCAACGAATCCGGTTGGGTGGCCCTGGAACTGCCACCCGAACCTATAGACAACGTCGCCGCGCCTTAAGCATCTTATTGGTATTTATCTATTAGACGCTTGAAGGTTCCATTTTCCCGCAGTTTCTGCGTTGAGACCCTTAAGCGCTCAATTACGGCATCGTTTGGATATACCTGGAGACGCCCTGGGGCAAATTCATCGCCGGTTGGTTCGGCGGGTGGGAGAACACGCTGGAAATTCACCGTATCGCCGGGCTGGTTCTGCTCGCCGGATTCGCCGCGCATATCGTTTATCTGCTTTGGAAGGTGGACTGGAAGAACTTCCCCAGATCCCTGTTGGGACCCGAGACCCTTGTCTTCCAATGGGTCGATATCAAAGGCTTCTTCCAGCATTTGGGCTGGATCGTGGGACTTTCGAAAACGCCAAGTTTCGATCGCTGGAGCTGGTGGGAAAAGTTCGATTACTGGGCCGTCTGGTGGGGTTTCATGATCGTCGGAATCACCGGACTCATTCTCTATGACCCTGTCCTGTCTTCTGATTATATGCCTGGGTGGCTACTGAATGTCATGCTTTGGGTGCACAGGGTGGAAGCCGTGCTGGCAATGGGACATATCTTCACCATCCACTTCTTCGTCGAGCACTTCCGCCCTCACAATTTTCCCTACAACGCCGCCATGTTCGACGGGACCATGACCCTTGAAGCGGCGCGCGAGGAGCATTCAGAATGGGTTGCCCGGCTGGAAAGGGAAGGAAAGCTTGAAAATACACTGATCGCGCCGCCACCAGTTCCGCTCAGAATTCTCTATTTCGGCGTCGGTTATGCGATTATCGGATTAGGCCTGTTCCTGCTGGTCTTCGCTCTTATCAACGTCGCGCAACTGACATTGCTATAAGGCGAAAAATGCGCCAGGAAATGAAGTTTTACCTGCTCTTTTCGCGCGGCCGCCAAATCAGAGAAGGTGGTCTTGCATATGGTTCAGTTTCTTAACATTCGAACAAATTTGATTGCTTTTCAATAACCACTTTAAACATTTGTAATTGAAATAATTTGACATATTTCAGTCGTATTCCTGAAACAATTAGAGTTGCATAATTGTTTAACCATAACCTTTTGGGTTTTTCCGGAGCTAACTCTTGATTTTCTGAAAGCTCCGCTGTCTCCACCAGTAAGCTGTTAACGGTGCGTTTCAGGACACAAAAAACCAAACTAGGAGCGTCTACCGCTTCAACTGTATTTGGTTGTTTCGCGAATTTGGGGATCGAAAGCTGGGCGTATCAAAAAAGTACAATCTACGAAATTTGAGTTTGGCCTTTAACTTTTCTGGCCAAATTTGAATAAAGAAGGAAATGGGAGCTACTGCTTTATGAATACGCCTACAGGGAACGAAGTTTTTTTCGACCGTAACGAATTCATCGTCAGCAAGACGGACCTCAAGGGCCACATTACCTATGCAAATGAAGTCTTTATTCGGGTCGCCGGCTATACCGAAGCCGAATTAGTAGGCCAGCCCCATAGCATTGTCCGCCATCCCGATATGCCCCGATGCGTATTCAAACTGTTGTGGGATACCCTTGCTACAGAGACTGAAATTTTTGCCTACGTCTTGAATATGGCAAAGAACGGCGATCACTATTGGGTTCTCGCGCACGTTACTCCCAGCTGGAACGCTGATGGAGATGTGATCGGATACCATTCCAACCGCCGGGTCCCGAACCCGAAGACCGTTCAGGGAACCATTATTCCGCTTTACAATCAATTGCTGGAAATTGAACAAAGCGCGTCTAATCGAAAAGAAGGAATGGAACAGTCATTTAACAAGGTTGTCGAAATACTGACACAAAATGAGCTGAAATATGACGAATTCGTCGCCTCTCTCATGAAAGCGGCATAGGAGACTTAAGATGTTTGACGTTATTAAACAAAAAAAGACTCCGGCAAATAACCAGAACTTTGATTCCATTAATAAAACAGACGAAATTATCACTGTTTGCCGCCAGATAATCGATGGAGATTTCGAGGCGCGAATCCATAATGTCCCTGTGCAAAAGGGACGAGAAAGAGATCTTTGCCTGGCGGTAAACGGCATGATCGACATAATCGATGCTTATGTACGCGAGTCCGCCGCTTGCCTTCATTATGTCGAACAAAACAGATATTTTCGACGTATCGAAGAAGACGGGATGCGTGGAAATTTTCTTCAGGCCGCTCATTCCATTAACAAGGCCGCCGACGGCGTCGAAGACAAGATGGACTATTTCGACAAACTGACAAATTCCCTCTACTCGGTGTCAGAAACCTTCCGTAAAGAAGCCGAAAAAATGGGAACATCAGCGCTTACAACCAGCGAAAACTCTACGACCGTCGCCGCAGCGGCCGAGCAGGCGCTAGCGAACGTGCAGACTGTCGCTGCCGCCTCTGAAGAACTAGCCTCCTCAATCAAGGCAATTAGCGATCAAGTATCGCTTTCAACGGCAAAGGCCTCGCAAGCCGTGGACGCCAGCAAAAAAGCCACCGAAATTGTCAGTGGCCTTTCGGTAGGGTCCGAAAAAATTGGCGATATCGTCAATTTGATCAACGATATCGCTTCTCAAACCAATCTGCTGGCGCTGAATGCAACCATCGAAGCCGCCCGCGCGGGCGAATCGGGTAAAGGGTTTGCAGTTGTGGCCAGCGAAGTGAAAACGCTTGCCAGCCAAACCGGCAAGGCAACGGATGAAATCCGGGCGCAAGTTGAAGCCATTCAGGATGCCACAGCCCAATCCGTATCTTCCATTGACGATATCACCAAGCGTGTCTCTGACCTTTCGGAGGTATCGCTTTCGATTGCCACCGCCGTTGAAGAACAAGGCGCCGCGACTGGTGAAATTGCGCGCAACATAGAAGAAGCTTCATCGGGTGTCTCGAACATAACCGAAAGTATCTCGGGGGTCTCCCGGGATGCGGGCACGGTGAGCACCTCCACGGGGCAAATCATCGAGCTTTCCGGCTCCTTGGCCGAGCAAGCAGGAGAATTGAAAGACACACTTAAGGAAAAAGAAGCTTAAAGCCGCCCGAAATTGATCAGGCGTGGCCGGCGTCGTCGGACAGCATACGGGGATCAATGCCCAGTTTTTCCATGGCCCGGCCCCATTTACTGTCCAAGTCTTCGCCGAATACCAGGTTGTCGTCGGCTTCGACGTTAAGCCAACCGTTATTGAGGATTTCCGTATCTAACTGCCCGGGTCCCCATCCGGCGTAGCCCAGCGCCAGCATGCAGCGGCGCGGGCCGAATCCGTCGGCGATGGCGCGCAGGATATCGATGGTAGCTGTCAGGGCTACGTCTTCATCAACGACAAGGGTGGCTTCGCGAATATAATCCGGCGAATGCAGGACAAAACCGCGCGAAGACTCAACCGGCCCGCCGGATTGTATGTCGATTGCGTTTCCACCACCGCAACCCGTCACCCCCAGTTGTTCGAGAAGATCGGGGAAAGAAATAGCGTCGAAAGGTTTATTGACGATCAAGCCCATGGCCCCGTCGGCGCTGTGGGCGCAGATAAAGATGACGGATTTCTCGAAGCGTGGGTCCTGCATGCCCGGCATGGCTACGAGAAGCTGCCCGGAAAGTGAATTTTCAATGTCTTCGCGATACGCCATCTTTTTTGTTATCTCTATCGGTTCAGCAACCCCGATAGCTCTATTGTGCCACACCCCGCCCCATTAACAAACCACTTCAATCAGCATGGTCTTATTTCACAACTTAATTTCGTGATTCAAAACCTTGATTTCAAGGGGGTAATTAGCGGTCAACTGTCCGTGATAAATTTCATCTTTCGCTTCGTTTAACAGCAAAAAGAGATATGATCCGCCCGTCATGACGTTGTTTCTCTCTACCCTGCGATTCGTTGCAATCGGTTTGGTTTGTGCCTTTTTGGCTTGGTTCCCCGCCGAATCCGGGGCCGAAGTTGCGGCTTCGCAAACGGTCGAAACGGATCACACTGCTTTAAGACTCATCGCCGCCAGCGAAGGCGTCGGGGAGGCTAAAACACTTTTGGCGGGACTACATTTCAAATTGAAACCGGGCTGGAAGGTATACTGGCGAAGTCCAGGTGACGCCGGATATCCACCATCCATCACCTGGGACGATTCGACGAATTTGGCGAAGGCCGACATGCAATGGCCGGTACCCCTGCGTTTTTCGGTGCTTGGGCTCGAAACCCTGGGCTACAAAGACGAAGTCGTTTACCCGATTGAGTTCAAGCCTGCTACCCCGGGCCAAGCGTTGAACGCCGTTGCTGATGTGGATTACCTGACTTGCAATGACATCTGCATCCCGTATCAAGCGAAACTGACGCTGCATTTGCCTGCGGGTACGCCGAAACCAAGCAAATTTGCCCACTTGATCAATCGCTATGCGGTTCAGGTTCCGGGCGACGGAGCAGCACACGGGCTGTCCTTGGATACGTTGGAAATAGTCGGTCAAGGCGAAGAAAGCCTGCTACGGCTAACCGCAAACGCCAGGACACCTTTCATAGAACCAGACGCTTTTTTCGAGGGGCCTGATGTTCTGGCGTTCGACAAGCCGAAGATCGAACTGGGCGGCGACGCCCTGAAAGCGGTTCTGACGGCCAAAGTTTACGGGTTGGAAGATCTGGAAACGCCCGGCGAATTGGTTGGTGTTCCTATCCGGGTGACCTTAAGCGATGGCGATCGATTCGGAATGCGCTCTCTTGAAGTCATCCAGGGAACCGGTGGTGTTGCAAGCCCTCACACTTATTCCCTGGCGCTGATTTTGGCTCTGGCGGTTGTCGGCGGATTGATCCTGAACCTGATGCCCTGCGTACTGCCGGTTTTATCAATCAAATTGCTTGGTATCGTCGGGCATGGCGGCGGTGAAAAAAGAGCCGTCCAGGCCAGCTTTATCGCGTCCGCCGCCGGCGTGATATTTGCCTTCCTGATGCTGGCTTTTGCCTTGGTTGCGTTAAAAAGCGCCGGCATGACCATCGGATGGGGCATCCAGTTCCAACAGCCTTGGTTCCTGGTTCTGATGACCCTGATTATTACCTTGTTTGCATGCAACTTGTGGGGACTGTATGAATTCCGCCTGCCCTACTGGTTGAGCGACCTTGGAGAACGTACCTCTCATGTCCATGGCCTGGGCGGCGATTTCCTGACCGGCTGCTTTGCCACCCTGCTCGCGACGCCTTGCTCCGCGCCGTTCGTGGGCACCGCCATCGGCTTTGCTCTGGCGCGGGAGGCAAGCGATATCTTGGCGGTATTCGCCGCCCTGGGGTTTGGAATGGCGCTGCCCCTGTTGACGGTCGCATTGTTTCCGGGACTGGCGACCCGGTTACCCCGACCCGGCGGGTGGATGGTTGTTTTGCGAAAGGTTATGGGCTTCGCACTGGCGGCCACCGGCTTGTGGCTGCTGACCGTCCTTGCAGCAGCCATAGGGCCGACGGTTGGTATCGTCGTCGGGGTACTGATGATCGGTGTAATCGCTGCGCTTTATGTGGGCCACCGCTTCGGCAAACTGTGGCAGATTGGCGGTGCCGGCGTCGCCCTGTTGGCCCTGGTTGCTTTTTCTGCGCCCAGCATTCTTCCCAACGACGCACCTGCTGCGCGGACGCTGGATAAGGATCCGCGTTTCCTGGCTATCTGGAAACCATTTGATGTGGACGCCATTCCCGCCCTCGTCGCGCAAGGCAAAACGGTCTTCGTAGACGTCACCGCTGACTGGTGCCTGACATGTCAGGTCAACAAGACTTTCGTGCTCGCCAAGGACGATATGCTGGCCCGTTTGGGCAGTGATGATGTATTCGCCATGCAGGCCGACTGGACTCTGCCTGACGACGGCATCGCAAATTATCTGGCCTCGTTTGGGAGATACGGCATCCCCTTTAACGCGGTTTACGGACCTGGCGCTCCGGCAGGTATAGCCCTCCCCGAATTGCTTGGCTTTGATACTGTCGCGGAGGCGCTGGACAAAGCCGGCTCAACGCAAGCGGCTTCCTCAGATTAATTCTTGCATTTCCCACTTGATTCAAAAAAACCAGAAACCATTTTTCTAGTTGTATTTTTTTATTTAATAAGAGGCAAAACCATGACCATCAAACCCGGCGATATAATTCCTTCGGCAACCTTGTACATAATGGGGGCTGACGGCCCGACCTCGGCTACTACGGAGGACCTTTTCAAAGGCAAGAAGGTCGCCTTGTTCGGTTTGCCTGGCGCCTTCACGCCAACCTGCTCGGCGCAGCATGTGCCTAGTTACCTGAGCAACGCCGCGGCTCTTCGTGGAAAAGGAATCGACAGCATTATCTGCCTGTCAGTCAATGACGCCTTCGTAATGGGCGCCTGGGGTAAAGATCAGGGAGTCGGCGATGAGATCATCATGGCAGGTGACGGATCGGCCGTGCTAACCAAGGCTATGGGCCTGGACATGGACTTGACCGAGCGGGGTATGGGCGTGCGATGCCAGCGTTTTTCGATGATCGTGGATGATGGGGTCGTCAGGGTCTTTAACCACGAACAACCGGGCGAGTACCGCATCAGCAGCGCGGATAATATGCTGGAGCAGCTTTAGACACGACCTTGAATATTCTGCCCTACCCTTTCCTTGGGGAAGGTCATCGTCACTGATGTACCATGGCCTTTATCGCTTTCGACTCTTAAGCTCCCTCCATGCAGTTCCATCATTCCTTTTGTTAGGGGCAGGCCCAAACCAGCGCCATCGTGTTTGCGGTTCAACCCGCTGTCTACCTGACCGAACATGCTCATTGCTATTTCTAATTCTTCGTCGTTCATGCCAATTCCCGTGTCTGAAATGGCAAAGGCAAGCGAGCCATCTTCCTTAACCCGGCCACTTACGGAGACCTCCCCGCCTTTAGGAGTAAATTTGACCGCATTACTGAGGAGCTTTTGCAAGCATTGCTCCAGGCGTTTTACATCGGCATAAATCTGCGGCGTATCGGAATCGATGGAAGTAGTAATGGTCACTTGTTCTTTTTCCGCCTTTGTCTTGATCAAATCAACTGAGGCATTAACGATATCGGACAGGGAGACTTTCTCTTCATGCAATTCAACGGTGCCGGACTCAAAAGACGAAACTTCGAGGATATCATTGATAAGACCCAATAGGTGCTGACCCGACTGATTGATGTCTTCCAGGTATTCAACGTATTTTTCATTTTTTAAAGGCCCGAATACCCCTTCCTTCATGCTGGCTGAGAACCCAATTATGGCATTCAGGGGCGTTCGCAATTCGTGGCCCATGTTGGCAAGAAGTTCGCTTTTTATCTGGTTGGCGCTCTCGGCCTTGTCTTTCGCCCGGCGAAGGCTGCGGGTACGTTCATCAATTTTTCTCTCAAGGTATAGGTTTGTTTCGGCAATCACGTCCAAGGCGTGGCGCAGCTGTTTCTCAAGGGTTTTAAAGCCGGTGATGTCCTGAACAGTGCCCCTGGTAAAGATTAGGATGCCTTTTTCATCGAATTCCGGCTCTCCAATTTCCTTTACGTCTCGTGTTTGTCCATCACGGGCGACAAGCCTGTACTCAAGCTCAAAGCGGCGGCCTTTTTCGATGGCGGTATTCAATTCCTCATTTACCCTCTCGCGGTCTTCAGGGTGAACCCAATCCAGATCTTTTTCAGACGAGTCGGAAATGGCCATAAACTCCGCCACAGAGACACCGTGAATGCGAGCCAGTTCTTCCGAACAATGAACGCACTTGTCCTCCAGTTCGTCCCAAACCCAATGGCCCAGGTGGGCTAGTTCTGCAGCTTGCTTGTATTGATCCTCACTTCTTTGAAGCTCAATCTCGGCGTGCTTGAGATCGGTAAAATCCGAACAAATTGTAATGTACTCAAAGTTCTTCATCGAAAAATGACGTGTGTAAAGAAACCGATCGCCGACGTTGACTAAGTGTCCTCCGGGTTGGTCGACGCGGGCGAGAATCTTCTCAAGCATCGATTCAGCTAATTCCTCAGGATCACCTTCTCCGTAAGCGCCGGTTTCGGCGCGAAAACGCACAAGCTCCTTCAACGGGGTTCCCGGTTTAAGAAGGCCCGCTGGATAGTTCCATAATTCGTGATAACGATCATTACAGATAACGACTTTGTGCGAATGGTCCCAGACAAGAAATCCCTGATCAATGGATTTCATCGCCGTTAGCAAGAGCTGGGAAGTTTCCGCTAGTTCGCCTTCGGCCTTTTTGCGTTGCAAAAGTTCTTGAGGAACCCACATCACGAGGCCGACAGAGAGCACAATGAATCCCCCTAAAAAGCCTACAAATTTCTCCAGGAAAGCTTGTGTTTTCGTGTCTCCGAAGATCACAAACCCGTCGAGTATTCTAAAATTATCCGTGATGTCGATTAGACTGCCAAAAAGCAACAGGCCTAAGCCGGCAATGATCCAATTCCAGCCGCGACTTGCATCCGGCAACCGGTTCCTACCCACATAAACCAGGAACACGAAAAGGCCGAACAAGACAAAGGCACGAACGCTTTCCAATAAAACGTCGAACATTTTCGATACTCGTTCTTAAGAATCGAACAGTTGCTCTCATAGCCCGCCACGAGACTTTGCTAACGACGAAATGGGTGGCGGGCAGGGCGAAAGTTTAATCAGAATACTATAATCATCAGAATAATAGCACTCAATTGACCGCACACTGAGTAGAATCTTGCAGGTGCCCACAGAAAACGTTTCAATTTACCGTCATCTGTTTCTGGCAAACCACGTCTAGCCGTAATCCATTGATTCCGGTGCTTATAAAGGGAAAATCCGGACAAAAAAAATACCGTGGACTGATTACCACGGCATTTTCCATTAATTTTAGAAAGCCGGTTCGGGACTAGGCGCTATAGGCCATATCCTGTCCGCAGCACATGGGCGATTTGATTTTCCCGTGATCGTTGGGACACTTGGAAATCTGAACTTCGGCTCCATCTGGCGTTGTTAGTGTATCGTTTTCTAGCGGAGCATCGCATTTGCCGCAAGTGGCGTTGACGCTCATTCCGCAGACCGCGCATTCGTAAGTTGCCATTATTCGTTTATCCTGTCTCTTTGTTGATGATTATGGGATGGGCGCAATATACCAACCCTAATTAGAATAATTCAATAGTGCTTAAACAGGAAAAATCAATCCAGATCATTCCTGTAAGGCGTCATGCCCTGGCGGGCCAGTTCATCGGCCCGTTCGTTCTCGGGATTTCCTGCATGGCCCTTGACCCAGTGCCATTCGACATCGTGCGGGGCCAGGGCGGCGTCAAGACGTTTCCACAAGTCTTCGTTCTTGACTGGCTTTTTGGCCGCCGTGCGCCAACCGTTTTTCTTCCAGTTGTGAATCCACTTTGTGATACCGTCGCGAACATAGGTGCTGTCCGTATAAAGATCGACCGCCACACCCCTTTTCAGGGCCTCCAGCCCCATAATGGCGGCCATCAACTCCATCCGGTTATTGGTGGTCTCAAACTCGCCTTCGCTAAGTTCCTTTTCGTGATCGTTCCACAACATCAGTACACCCCAGCCACCGGGACCGGGATTCCCCGAACAGGCGCCGTCGGTATACAGCTGAACCCTGTCGCTCATTCTTTGTCCAGCCCGTATTTGTTAGGGCCGGCGACGCTTTGATGGAATTTCAGTTTTTCAACGTATTCAAGCGGATTCTTGGGCGTTACCAAGGCTTCTTTTGGGGTGTTTACCCAATCATACAACCGGGTTAGCAAAAACCGCATTGCGCTGCCGCGCGCTAAAAGCGGCAAAGCAGCCAATTCTTCCACGGATAATTTTCTGATGCCCTGATAGGCAGTCAACATGCGCCTTGCTTTGATGACATTGAATTTGCCCGTCGGCTCGAAACACCAGGCATTTAGACAAATGGCTATGTCATAAGCAAAAATATCGTTGCACGCGAAATAGAAATCAATCAGCCCTGAAAGAGCGTTTCGATAAAAAAATACGTTGTCCGGAAACAGGTCGGCATGAATGACCCCCGCAGGCAGATCGGCGTCGGCTGCCGGCCACCTGGCCTCGAGCTCATCTAGCTCTTTGCTTAGAAACTCTGCCAGTCCAGGACTGACGTCGTCGACGTGGTCGCCGGATGCCTGAAAAAGACTGCGCCACGAATCCACCGACAGCGCATTGGGACGTTTGATTTCAAAATCCGCACCCGCCAAGTGCATCTTCGCCATAGCCTCACCCAGAGCCGCGCAGTGATCCGGGGAAATTCTTAGGGGCCACATTCCGTCAAGAAAACTGATAATCGCTGCTGGACGTTCGCATAAGCTGCCCAGGGCCTGACCTAGTGAATTCTCAATGGGCGTTGGGCAAGGGATATCCCTGGCTGCTAAATGCCCCATCAAGCCTAAAAAAAAGGGAAGATCTTCCGGATGCACGCGCTTCTCGTACAAAGTTAATATAAACGAGCCGGCATCCGTTCTCAGCAAGTAGTTTGAATTTTCCACCCCTTCGGCGATACCCTTGCAGGATGATACCTCGCCGATATCATAATCGGCGACGAAAGCGATCAGTTCTTCGTCTGAAACTTCTGTATAAACAGCCATAACTCTCTCTTACGAAACGGAACCGTATCTGGCAAGAACTGGTTCTAGAGTTCGATTGTATTAGGTTGAATCGATAATGATCCAACCTAATACGTGAATCGCCCTCTACTTCAAACGATAAGACCCTAGGCAAACAACATCTTGTTTAAAAAGCCAGCAAGCGCGATATTTCTTCAAGATATGAAACTATTTCCCGCCATAGGTCTATTGACCATGCTTTTTTGCCTGCCCATGCCGGACGCCATTGCCGCCCGGGCCAAGGACAAATTACCCGTTGCGCCGACGGATCAGATCCTGCATCCGGATTTCAACGCAACAGTGGAACGAGTTCAGCGCGCACTTTCGGACGCCGGTTATTACAAAGGCATCATTGATGGCCGCTTCAACGAGGCGACGGAAAACGCAATCCGCACCTATCAACGCCGCGAAGGACTGCCGCAAAACGGGATCGCCAGCAAAGAACTTGCAGTTCATATTGAAACCAGCTCAAAAGTCCAGTCCCTGCTAAAACAATTGCAGCGCCAACGCTTGAGCAAAATGAATGAAGCGCGAAAGGCACTGTTGGCCAGACCCGAAACCCGCGACCTGATTCTCGACTCGAAAAAACGCAGCCGAACGTCCCGAGCCGATCGTGACGCGGCGCCTTGTTTTGCCGATCCAACCCCGAAATGCCTCCTTGATGAAGCTTCCGAAAGCGCTATAGCCATTTTCAAGAACGAGCTGCGTGACTGGGTATTAGGCGAGATTCTGGTCGCTAAGGCGAAAGCCGGACTGGTTGAAGAGGCCATGGATACGGTTCGCCTGATCGGCGATCCCAGATTGATTATGGTGGCGTTACGCGATATCGCCAAGGCGCAGGCCACGGCCGGCAGGCCCGTCGAAGCGCTTAGCGCCGCAAATATCATCCCTGACACCATAAAGCGCCTGGAAGCTTTGGCCGCCATAGCTTCGATTCAGGTCAGCAGAGAGGATATCGAAGGCGCACGGAAAACTGCACGCATTCTGCTTGATGAAATCGACCAGGTTGATGAACCGTTGAAACGGATTTCCATTGCGGCAAGCGCTATAACGATTCTTGCAAAGACCGGCAAGGCCGATCAGGCGGAAAAAGAACTGACAAGGATTCGCTTCTTAGCGCAAAACGACACGAAGTCCGATTACCGTAGCGCCGCCCTGAGACATGTCGCCAATGCGTATGCAGAAACAGGCAAGCCCGATCAGGCGTTGACGATCCTGAAAGATTTGCCAGATGTTTCCGAGCATACACCTATTCTGGTTTCGGCCGCGACCGCACAAGCCGAGGCAGGCGACGCCGAGCAAGCCATATCGACCGCGCAAAGCATCGAAACCATCCGGTATAGGGCCGTTGTTCTAAGCCGTATTGCCTTAGCCCAGGCCAGGGGCGGAAATTCCAGCCAAGGTTCTGAAACCCTTCAAAAAGCGCTTAAAGCCGCTGAAAAGATCAAACGGCCTTTTGCTAAGGCCTACGCTTATGAACGAATTTCCAATGCATTGATGGAAATTGGCCTGATGGGGAACGAAGACGCTTTCAGTCAAGCCATTGATACGGCCGGCTTGATCAGCGACGCAAAATTACGCGCCCATACGTTTTGGTCTCTGGCAACCGGCCAAAAAATCGCCGGAGACGATGCGGCAGGCGCAAAAACCGAGGAGATGGCTGAGACTGCGACCGGAGAAATCAAAAGCCCCTTTACCCGCGTGTGGATGTTTTGCGAAATCGCAATAGAGCATTATGCCGCTCAAAGAACGCAAACCGCCTGGCAGGTATTCGGACGCGGCCTTTCCATCGCCAGGGATATTGAAAGCGCCTGGGGCCGTTCGCGTGCTCTGACAAAACTGGCGTCGTCTTTGATTGAACTCACTGAAACAGTGAAAAAGTGATGACAGAAAGCCCCACTGCCATTAGGTTCCGGGTTCCAAATTCCATTAAATCAAAGGACGACAATCTAAAATGACTAAATTTGTTGCCACCCAGAATTCCCCGATGCCTGTCGACGTCGAGGCTGGAAACGAATACTACTACTGCACCTGCGGGGTAAGTAAAACCATGCCACTTTGCGATGGCGCTCATAAAGGCACGGAATACGCTCCAATCGTCTATAAAGCCGAAGAAACAAAAACCGTTTACTTTTGCGCCTGCGGTGCATCCAAGCAGGGCCACCTTTGCGACGGCGCTCATAAAGAGCTTTAAGGCAGTCTGCTTTTGCAAACGGGGCGGAAATGAGGAACAACAGAAAAAAAACTGGAACCATTCACCGGTTAGCCGGGGTTTTTTGTCTGTCCGTTACTCTTGGCGCCTGCGCCGAATTATCCAATGCGCCTCCTCCCCCACCCTGCCCGCCGGTTACTACCCTTGGCGACGCGGCCATTATTACCCGTTTTATTGAGGGACCGGGCCGCGACTTGATCGACATAGACTTCACCGGCAAAATTACCCATCTGAGCGGCAAGTGCACTTACGAGTACTTTTCCGACGCTGGCGACGGTGAAGTCAGGGTTAACGTCCGGCCGGAATTCAGAATTGAAAGAGGCGCCGCCAACAAGGATCGATCGGCCAAATTCGAGTACTTCGTTTCGATTCTGGATTATCAGGGCAATATCCTGGACAAGCAGACGTTCCCGTATTCGGCCAATTACTGGAAAAACCGCCAAACCATTATTGATCGCGACGCCCCTGTCGAATTAACCATCCCCCTGAATTCCGGCCAGACTGGTAGGGATTTCAACATCTACGTTGGTTTCCAGCTTTCGCGTGAGGAACTGAACTACAATCGGGGAAACGCCAGCCAATAACGGCGAAGTTCCTGACTCTGTTGACCTGATCTGCGAAACCGTTAAACTACCCCTTCGGATAGGGCGAGGTTTCGCCCTGAACAAAGTAAAGAAGTTTACTCAGGTAGACCGCTACGGGAGAGATTGACCGGCCTAAAGCGCTGTTTCAAAAGTGCATGTAATGACCGATCGACGCCGAAGGAGCAACCGCCCCGGAAACTCTCAGGCACCCCGGACCGTAGTGGAACGAGACTCTGGAAAGCAGGTCTTTAATCGCCGGAAAGTGATTGAAACCTCACCGAAGATGTAACCTGGTCATCGAATCCGTCTTAGAGCGGGATCAGGGAATCTTTCAGGTTCAAAGACAGAGGGGGCACCTGTTGCGGTCGAGGTATATCGACCGGGTGCGCCTTTGATAGCTGTTGGAGAACCAAATGTCCGACCAAGACAATGATTTAAAAAAGACGCCGCTGGATTCCCTGCACCGGGAACTGGGCGGCAAGATGGTGGCGTTCGCAGGTTATGATATGCCCGTGCAATACGCGTCCGGGATCTTAACCGAACACACCCACACCCGCGAAAAAGCTTCGTTGTTCGACGTCTCGCACATGGGACAAGCGGCGATCAGGGGTGACGATCCCGTCGCCGCACTGGAGGCCATTGTGCCCGGCGACCTGGCGGCGCTTAGCGACGGGCAAATGCGCTACACCATGTTCACCAATGATCAGGGCGGCATTTTGGACGACCTGATGGTGACCCGGCGCGGAAACCACCTTTTCCTCGTCGTCAACGCCGCTTGCAAGGATCAGGACTTCGCCCACATGAAGGCGAACTTAAGCGATGGCAACGATTTGGAAGTAATGGAGGACAAGGCTTTACTTGCCCTGCAAGGACCCGAGGCAGCCAATGTACTGGGGCGACTCGCCCCTGCAGCACGCCTGATGAGTTTCATGACTTCCGAGCCGATAACGGTCGGCGACATCCCGTGCATTATCTCGCGCTCCGGTTATAGCGGCGAAGATGGTTACGAAATTTCCCTGCCCGCCGACGACGCCGAACGGCTGGCGCGCCTGTTGCTGGATGAACCCGAAGTCATGCCCGCCGGTTTGGGTGCACGGGATTCTCTCAGGTTGGAAGCGGGATTGTGCCTGTACGGCAGCGACATTGACGAAACGACGACGCCGATTGAGGCCGGATTGATCTGGACTATCTCAAAACGCCGTCGCGCCGAAGGAGGTTTCCCCGGTGCAGGGGTGATTCAGAAACAGATTGAAAATGGCCCGTCACGCAGACGAGTCGGCATCAAACCGGACGGCAAGGCGCCAGCACGGGCCCATACCGAAATTACTGATAAGGTCGGCAATGTCATCGGCGAAATCACTAGTGGCGGATTTGGACCCAGCGTCGGCGCACCCGTAGCTATGGGCTATGTAAAAACGGAATTCGCTAAAGCTGAAACGCCTGTCGATTTACTGGTACGAGGCAAAGCGCAGCCTGCGCAGGTATTCAAACTGCCATTTTCCGAACATCGGTATCACAAAGACTAATCAAAAACAGGGGACTAAATATGAGCACCAAATTTTCAAAAGATCATGAATGGATCAGCGTCGAAGGCGACACTGCTACAATTGGCATTACGACCTACGCCCAGGAGCAACTTGGCGACGTGGTCTTCGTAGAAGTACCGGAGGCCGGTAAACAGGTAGAACAGGGTGAAGAAGCCGCCGTCGTCGAATCGGTAAAAGCGGCGAGTGAGATTTTCGCGCCGATTGCCGGTGAAATCACCGAAGGCAACGCCGCCCTTGAAGACGAACCGGCGACTATCAATTCCGACGCGGAAGGGGAGGGCTGGATATTCAAGATGACTATTTCCGATGCATCCCAACTGGATGAATTGATGGATGCAGCCGCTTACAAAGATTACGTCGCCGGACTGGAATAGGACTTAAAAAAATCATGCGTTACCTGCCGCTTACCGATGCCGATCGCAGCCAGATGTTGGCCGCCGTCGGTGTTAAATCGATGGACGATATCTATTGCGACGTCCCTGCCGAGGCTCTGCTGGCCGAAACCGTCGACCTGCCAGCCCACCAGGGAGAAATGGACGTCGAACGCGCCATTTCCGCTATGGCGGCGAAAAATCTGAACGCCGCTGAGGCGCCCTCGTTCCTGGGAGGCGGAGCCTACCGTCATCATGTGCCGGCGACCGTAGACGCCATGATCCAGCGCGGCGAATTCCTGACGGCCTACACTCCTTATCAGCCGGAAGTCTCGCAAGGCACACTTCAATACCTGTTCGAGTTTCAGACCCAGGTGGCTATGTTGACGGGAATGGAGGTCGCCAACGCCTCCATGTACGATGGGGCGACGTCATGTTCGGAAGCCGTGGCCATGGCGGGACGGGCGACCAAGCGAAAGAAAGCCATTCTATCGGGAGGACTTCATCCTCACTACCGAGATGTCACGAGCACGATCTCAGGCCTCGGCATGACCGTGGAGATGGCCAAACCCAATTTCTCGGGCGACGAGGACCTGATATCCCGTATCGACGACGAAACTGCTTGCGTCGTAGTCCAGAACCCGGATTTCTTCGGGCATGTCCGGGATTATTCGTCCCTGGCCGACGTCTGCCACGAGAAGAAAACCCTGCTGATAGTCGTAGTAACGGAAGTGGTTTCCTTAGGCGCAATAACGCCTCCCGGTCACATGGGAGCGGATATCGTCGCCGCCGAAGGGCAATCCATTGGCAACGCCCTGAATTATGGCGGTCCGACTGTCGGCCTGTTCGCCGTTCACAACAAACACCTGCGCCAGATGCCTGGCCGAGTCTGCGGCGAGACAACCGACACAGAGGGCAGACGCGGATATGTACTGACCCTTTCAACGCGCGAGCAACACATCCGCCGCGAAAAAGCAACATCCAACATCTGCACCAATTCAGGCCTTTGTGCGCTGGCTTTTACCATCCATATGACCCTGTTGGGTGAAGATGGCTTTACCCGTCTGGCGGCATTGAACCACGCCAACGCCGTGACGCTTTCCGACAAAATCTCAAGCATCGATGGTGTCGAGATCGTCAACGACACCTTCTTCAATGAGTTCACCGTCCGCCTGAACAAACCGGCGGATGGTGTGGTAGAAGCCCTGGCGGCAAAAGGCATTCTGAGTGGCATTCCCGTCTCTCGCCTATACCCGGATAATGCCGATATGGAGAACCTGCTTCTTATCGCCGCGACGGAAACCAATACTCAGGATGATATGGACGCCCTGACCAGCGCCTTGAAGGAGGTGTTGTAATGGCTGATCAAATGAACACAATCACCGGCAACCGTGGCCTTCGCATAGAAGAACCGCTGATCTTCGAACAGAACGCCGATGGGCGCTTGGGCGTCGACCTGCCGGAACCACCCAAGATCGAAAGCCGCTTGGGAGATCTGGAACGAAAAGAGCCGATTGGACTACCCAATTTGTCAGAACCGCAGACCGTGCGCCATTACACCCGCATCAGCCAGAAGAACTACGGTATCGACTCCGGATTTTATCCTTTAGGTTCGTGCACCATGAAGCACAATCCGCGCCTGAACGAGAAGATGGCGCGCCTGCCGGGCTTCGCCTCCCTGCATCCATTGCAACCTGTATCCACAGCGCAAGGGGCGCTGGAGCTGATAGATGCCTGCGCGACCTGGCTGAAGACGATTTGCGGTATGCCGGCCGTCGCTATGTCCCCGGCGGCGGGCGCACATGGCGAATTTTGCGGCATGATGGCGATCCGCGCGGCCCTGGAAGACCGGGGCGATCAGCGATCTCGCGTTCTCGTTCCGGAATCGGCCCACGGCACCAATCCGGCCACGGCGGCCGCATGCGGGTACTCCGTTGATACCATCCCGGCAAATGAACGCGGACGGGTTGATCTCGATGCCTTCCTCACTAAGTTGGACAAAGATGTCGCCGGTATCATGTTGACCAATCCCAACACGTGCGGCTTGTTCGAAAACGACGTGATCAAGATCGCCGACGCAGTTCATGAAGCCGGTGGCTACTTCTACTGCGATGGAGCCAATTTAAACGCCATCATGGGCCGGGTACGGCCCGGCGATCTGGGCATCGACTGTATGCACATCAACCTGCACAAAACCTTCTCCACGCCCCATGGAGGCGGCGGACCGGGTGCGGGTCCCGTGGTGTTATCAGAAGCCCTGGCCGACTACGCCCCCCTTCCCTTCGTCACCCACGGCAAGAACGGATTCGATTTGGTCGAGCACAAGAACGGCGAAGGGCAAAAGGCCTTTGGCCGCATCAAGGGCTTCCATGGTCAGATGGGTATGTTTATCCGGGCACTTACGTACATGATGAGCCACGGTGGGGACGGATTGAGGCAGGCCAGCGCGGATGCGGTGTTGAACGCCAATTACCTGCTTGCTGAATTGAAGGACACCCTAAGCCCGTCATTTGAAGGCCCATGCATGCATGAAGCCCTGTTCGACGACAGCTTTCTCAAAGGCACCGACGTTTCGACACTGGACTTCGCTAAGGCCATGATCGATGAAGGCTTCCATCCTATGACCATGTATTTTCCGCTGGTCGTGCACGGCGCCTTGCTTATGGAACCCACAGAATCCGAAAGCAAGGAAACTCTGGATCAGTACATCGAAGCATTGAAAGGCTTGACCGCCAGGGCCAAGGCCGGACACGCGGAATACTTCCAGGAAGCGCCGAAACTGACCCCGCGGCGCAGGCTGAACGAAACATCGGCGGCGCGCAACCCGGTCCTGCGATGGACCCCGCCCATCGATGAATCGGAAGCGGCAGAGTAACACCAAGGAGTTGCGCCTATGAAAAAACGTGAGGGCGATTCCTGGATGCCGGCAGACGATTATGGCCGATCCCTGAAAGGTTTGGGCGTCAATCTACTCGTCACCTCCATTGAAGAGGCGAGAACGTTTCACACCGAGGTCCTGGGCGCCCAAGAAGTTTACTGGGACCCGGATTTCGCCGTCTACAGGGGCTTTGGTAACGAATGGATGCTGCACGCCGATCACACCTATCAGGACCATGAACTGCATGGCAGTCTGGGGCCGGAAATCGCACGTGGCATCGGGGTTGAACTGCGCCTGCACGGGCGCGATCCGGACGAGGCTGAAGCCGTAGCGCGAAAGCTGGACTATCACGTTTTAGCAGGGGCCATGGACAAACCCCATGGATTGAGAGAAGCCTATATCATTGACCAGGATGGATACGTGTGGGTGCCGGATGTGCCTTTAGAATGACCCAGGTATTTTCCCATCTTTTCCAGCCCCTAACCCTACGCCACAAGACTTTGAAAAACAGGCTGGTGTTCGGCGCCCATACGGCCAACATGGCCGAAAACGGTCTGCCCGGCAAACGCCACCTTGGATATTACGAAGAACGCGCCCGTGGCGGAGCGGCAATGATCGTCGTTGAGCCAATCCCCGTTCACCAAAGCGCCGTGCTGACCCGCGGAAATTTCCGCCCCCAAGACGATGCTGTCATTGAAGGTTTTCGCAAAATCACGGACGCCTGCCATGCTTACGAGACGGTGATGATTCATCAGCTTTATCACGTAGGTCAGCATGGTGATTATGACAACTCCTTTAGCCCCAACTGGTCGCCGTCGGGCCTTCCCTCCTATCATGATTCAGACGGCAGCCATGCCATGAGCGAGACAGAGATCGAAGAGATCATCGAAAGTTTCGCCGATGCCGCCTTTCGCGCCCGGCAGGCGGGCTTCGATGGAGTAGAATTATTCGCAGCCTATCACGCGCTGATAGATCAGTTCTGGACACCATGGTCGAACCGGCGAGAAGACAAATGGGGCGGCTCGCTTGAAAACCGTACCCGTTTCTCGCGCACTATTATCGAGCGTATACGGAGAAAAGTGGGAGACGATTTCATCATCGGCCTGGCCATCAACATGCATCCCGGCGTCGAGGTTTCATTATCCGTCGAGGCCATGCAGGAAATCGTCGCCTACCACGACGAACGCGGCCTTATCGACTACGTCACCTGCGGCACCGGAAGCTATTTCGACTTCTATCCGCTTATGCCTTCGGTGCTGTACGAAGACAAACTGGGCGCACCATTCGCCGAAGCACTGAAGAAGATCGTAAAGAACGCGCGGGTTCAATGCGAAAGCCACATCCGCACCCCGGAAGCCGCCAACACCGTTATTGGCGCCGGACAGGCCGATTTGGTCAGCATTGTCCGCGGCCAGATCGCCGATCCACACATGGCCACGAAAGCGCTGGAGGATCGCCCGCAGGACATCCGCCCTTGCCTATCGTGCAACCAGATGTGCTGGGGCCGCCGCTATAGGGACTATTGGATATCGTGTCTGGTCAACCCATCCGCCGGCCGAGAATTCGAATGGAACGGCGACAGATTTGAGAAAACTTCGAACCCAAAACATGTTCTCGTTGTCGGTGCGGGTCCCGCGGGGCTGGAAGCCACCCGAGTCGCAGCCGAAAGGGGACACCGGGTAACCCTGTGCGAAGCCGCACCCGAGATCGGCGGCCGCTTCCGCCTCGCCGGATTGCAGCCTCGACGAGCGCAGATTCTTGATTTGATTTCCTGGTACGAAAAACAGTTAGAAAAACTGGGTGTAGAAGTGCATCTGAACCGCCTGATCGAAGCGGAGGACATCGAAGTCATGGAAGTGGACGCCGTGGTTGTCGCCACCGGTTCCCTTCCCGACGAAAAAGGGTTCCAACGTGCCCTGCCCCACTTCGACCAATTGCCGGGCTATGACAAAGGCAATATCTGGCCGATTGAAGACATCATGGGAGGCGCCGCCAGACTTGACGGTCATGTCATCTTGTTGGACGACATCGGCCACTGGCACGGGGTTGGGACAGCCTGGCATCTCGCCGAGCAGGGATGTGAGGTTACTATTGTCACCCGCTTTCCTTCCGTCGCTTCAGAACTGGCGCGAACGGCTACGGACTGGCCGCTACGCAAAAAACTGAAAAAACTGGGCGTGCGCTCCATCACCGACGCGGCGATAAGCCAATGGCATGGCGATGGCGCGGACATCGTCGATCTGCGCGACGGTTCCATCAGTCGTCTCAATGCCGATGCCCTAGTTCTGGCTTGCGTAAACCAATCACAGACATGGCTGGCCGAAGAACTTTCGACCAGATCCATCGAGTTCCATACCGTTGGCGATTGCGTCGCCCCTCGCCTTGGCGTCATGGCGATCTATGAAGGGCGGAAGATCGGCCGCGAACTATAGAGAAGCCTCATCCATATCTAGATAATTCGGCATGGAATATCACGCGCGTCGAAATCAACAACAACCGCCGTTTTCAATTGGGCGCCAATTTGCTAGCTTTCAATTCGATGTCGTTCATATGTTGGGGAGGCGTTGAGCGTGGCTCAAAACCGGGGAAAAAGACGCAAACAGGCCAAACAAAAGAAAAAAGGCCCAAAAGCGTCAAAGCAAAATGTTCCCGAGCATCTCAAAGCACAGCTATCGCAGGCGCTGCATCTGCATCAGACCGGGCAAATTGGACAGGCCATCCCCCTGTACCGGCAAATTCTCGATGCGCAGCCCAGCTATGCAGATGCAAATCATTTACTTGGCGTCGCGCTACACCAAAGCGGCGAACTTGAAGAAGCCATCGGGCTGATCAAGAAGGCCATCAAGTCGACACCCGGCAGGCCGGCTTTCCACAGCAACCTGGGTAACGCCCTGAAGGCCATGGATCGTCGCGACGAAGCCGTCGCCTGTTACCGAAAGGCGCTTCTGATCGACCCGGAATTCGTCAGCGCCCATGTCAATCTTGGCAACGCCTTGAACGATCTTGGCCGCTATGATGAAGCCGCCGTGCACCTTCGCAAGGCAATCCGGCTGCAGCCTGACTCGCCGGAGGCCCATAACAATTTGGGATTGACGCTTCATGAAGGCGAGAACAAGCCTGATGAAGCCATCGCCTGTTTCAACAAAGCCCTTTCCTTACGCTCCAACTACGCCGAAGCGCACGGCAATCTGGGAAACGTTTTTAAGGAACAGGGTCAATGGACCGATGCCATTGACTGTTACGAGCGGGCTTTGGAAATAGATCCGGACTTCCACAAAATCCTTCTTAACCTGGGCCTTGAATTTTTGAGAGAAGGGCGCGTTGAGGAGGCTTTTTCATCTTTACGTAAAGCAATCTCCCTGCAGCCTCAGGAAGGACAATACTGGTCCGCCTGGGCAGGCGCTCTGGATAAATATCCGTTTTCGTCCATCGACGAGACCCTTTTTGACGATCTCTATCGTCTGTTGGATCAGGCGACGGTAAGGCCAAGACAACTGGTTGGACCCGTCCTGCGGGCGCTCAGCCATAACCCGGAATATAGTGAAATCCAGAAGCTTGCCCACGAAGAGGATTCGGAGCAGCCGGTAGATTACGCCGCGGCTGCAGAGAAACTCTCGGCGATCCCACTGCTGGTCAAGTTAATGGGATTATGCCACTTCGATGATTTATCCGCGGAAAGGATGCTTACATCCCTGCGCCGCGCGATGATCACCCAGTTACCTGAAGACAATGTACAGAAAGACGGTCTGCCTTTTTCAGCAGCCTTGGCCCTGCATTGTTATGTCAACGAGTACGTATTTGATGAAACCGAAGAGGAAAAAGCAGCTGTAGGAAACCTCGAGGCGAAAGTCGTCTCCTATCTGGAACAGGATCGCGATATCCCTGCAATCTGGGTGGCGGCCCTGGGGGCCTATCGCCCGCTATTCGGTTTTCCCTGGGCGGAAAAGTTGCAGCAAGGTGAGTGGCCCGACGTCCTTCAGGAGGTGATCACCCGTCAGGTAGCGGAGCCGGATGAAGAAAAAGAGCTGCGTTCAAACATACCTGCTCTCGGCGCCATAACTGATTCTGTCTCGAGGGCCGTACGGGACCAATACGAGGCGAACCCATACCCCAGGTGGGTAAAGACCGGTGTGCGCGAAAAAGCACTGCCCATCGGAAAGATCATGCGCGAAATTCAGCTGCCTGTCAGTTTGGCCGATTGTGAATTTCCCGATAAACCGGAAATCCTGATCGCCGGATGCGGCACCGGCCAGCAGTCAATTATTGCGGCTTCCCGGTACGCCAATTCACGCGTCACCGCTGTCGACTTAAGTCTGGCCAGCCTGGGATACGCGGCAAGAAAATCCCGGGAATTGGGCGTCTCCAATATCAAATATGCGCAAGGCGATATCCTTGAACTGGCGGGCCTGGACAAGCAATTCGATATCATAGAATGCGGGGGCGTCCTGCATCACATGGACGATCCAATGGCCGGGTGGCGGGTACTGGTTGACAGGCTGCGTCCGGGCGGCCTGATGATGATAGCCCTTTATAGCGATTTGGCGCGAAGCAGCGTCGTAAAGGCGCGTTCCATGATCGCCGAGAAAGAATATCCATCAACCGCGGAAGGCATCCGGAACTGCCGCCGGGAAATAATAAAAATGTCAAAAAATGGCGATGCGGACGCCGCTAATATTACAACTTTTACTGATTTCTACAGTTTGAGCGAATGTCGCGACCTGTTGTTCCATGTTCAGGAACACCGTTTTACCATCCCGAAAATTGAAGCCGCCATCGCTGATATAGAACTTGAGTTTCTGGGCTTTGAGATCGCCGATCAGGCAATTTTGAGAAAATTCCAGAACACCTACAGCCAAGGCGATGCGCGGGTTTCGCTATCCAGCTGGCACGAATTCGAACTTTCAAACCCGGACACTTTCACCGCCATGTATCAGTTCTGGTGCCAAAAGAAAATTTAGAGAAATCGGTGTAATTCGGCGCCAGTCCTGAGTGCCGAAATGGCCCTGAAACTATTTTCACGGTCAGAAACATTCAGACACATTTTGAAATCATTCAAAAATATTCCTGAAAAAATGTAAGGGCATATTCCCTGCCATCGAACGAACAAGTCATTGGAGGCTTCATCCGGTGAATGTGTCCATTTGATGGGCAAGAGCGGAATACTTTCGTTTTTCCGGATTCCTAAATTTCCACACCTCCGTGGCCTTACATTCGGCGGCCATCGTTAATTCCGTCGCCGATCACAAGAGTAGAAATACATCGGAGGTTTCGAAATGTCGTCGTTCAAAGCGAAGTCCAAGTTTACCAAAAGTATCGCCCCGGCACTGCCTTTAGCCATTGGCGGCGGCGGATATAAATGGGCAACCGCATTCAATAATCTCGACACGTTAGGGGTAGAATAGTCATGTTAGAAAACACCAAAATTTCAGTGAAGATTTTCGGTCTGGTAGCACTGTTGCTCGTGATGATGGCAGTCTCGTCATCAACGGGCATCTATCAAATGATGAAGATCGGCGTCGAAATTGAAGACGTCGCGGAAGTCGATATCCCGCTGACCGAAAAGCTCACCAAGGTTACCATCCACCAGCTGGAACAGGCGATTCTTCTGGAACGCGCCTTTTTCATCGGTGAAGAGCTCAAAACCAATCCCGACGAACTCAAACATTTCCACGAGGTTGAAAAGAAATTCGCCAAACTGGGTCATAAGGTGGAAGAAGAACTGCATGAGGTCGAAGAGATGCTGGCCCATGAAATCGAGGTCGCCCACACTGAGGAAATGAAGAAGGAATTCGAACACCTTCTGTCCGTTCTGACGAAGGTTGACGCCGAACACAAAGATTACGAGAAGCTTTCCGAAAAGACGCTCAAGCAGATCGGCGCTGGTGAACTTGAACATCCGGCCGAGATCGCCACCAAAATCGAGAAAGAACAGGATCAGATCGTTCATGAACTGGAAGAAGCCCTGCTCGAAATCGAACACTTTACGGCCGAGGCCATGCTTACCGCCGAGGACCACGAAAAGTTTGCAATTGTGCTTTTGTCTGTCATTTCCGGCGTTTCTCTCTTGTTGGGAATGGTTTTTGCCTTCTTCCTGGTGCGCTCCATCGTCAAACCGGTTAACGGAATGACCGGGTCAATGGGCGAACTGGCCGAGGGCAATCTTGAAATCGACATCCCGGCCCAGAATCTGACCAACGAGATCGGTCAAATGGCCCAGGCGGTTCAGGTATTCAAGGACAACGCCATCCGCGTCAAACAGATGGAAGCCGAACAGGTTGAAGCAGAAAAACGCGCCGAAGAAGAAAAATCAAAGTTGATGAATCAGATGGCCGACGATTTCCAAAACAGCGTCGGAGGCGTCATCCAATCCGTCTCATCGGCTTCGACACAGTTGCAGTCTTCGGCCCAGTCTATGTCGACAATTTCCGAACAGACATCGTCCCAGGCTACAAGCGTCGCCGCGGCTTCTGAAGAAGCATCCACCAACGTCCAGACGGTAGCGTCGGCAGCGGATCAACTGTCTTCTTCGATCAGCGAAATCAGTCGCCAGGTTAACCAATCCACCAAAATCGCCGGCACGGCGGTCGAGGCAGCGGGAAAGGCTGACGAAATGGTCCAGGGACTGGCGATGTCAGCTCAGAAGATCAATGAAGTCGTGCAAATTATCACCGACATCGCTGATCAGACCAATCTGTTGGCCCTTAACGCCACCATCGAAGCCGCGCGCGCCGGTGAAGCCGGAAAAGGCTTCGCGGTGGTTGCCTCCGAGGTCAAGAACCTGGCCAACCAGACGGCCAAGGCGACCGAGGAAATCGGCGGCCAGATCAGTGGAATCCAGGGTGCGACCGAGGATTCAGTAAAAGCCATCCAGGACATCACCAAGACCATCAGTGAAATCAACGAGATATCGACAACGATTTCCGCGGCGGTCGAAGAACAGGGTGCGGCTACTTCTGAAATCGCCCGCAATGTCGAGCAGGCAGCTGCCGGTACCGGTGAGGTTTCGTCCAACATCTCGGGAGTGACACAGGCAGCTGGAGAGGCCGGTGAGTCGGCGTCGGAAGTTCTTACGGCGGCTAACGACTTGTCGAACCAATCCGAAGTCCTGAAGAACGAAGTCGATAAGTTCATGTCCCAGGTCCGTGCAGCCTAGTATGGCGGGATATATCTCCTTAACAATATTCCAAAAAGGAAAAAACTATGGAATACAGCTTTAACAACGACGGCAACCAACGCCAGGTCAACCTGAGAGGTCGTTTGACGTTTTCCGACCATGAACTGTTCCGGGAAATTACCGGAACCTTCCAGGAGCCCGGCCCCAATACCTGCTCTATCAATCTTTCGGGACTTGAATTTATCGACTCGGCGGGATTGGGCCTGCTGTTGCTGGCCAGCGAAGCCGCCAAAGAGAAGAATATCTCTGTTGCGCTCAGCGGGGCCCGCGACCAGGTGAACAAGATGCTTGAAATTACCAAGTTTAACGAGGTTATCCCGGTCCACTAATCAGGACGACAAGAAAACTTCAACGATCTATCCCTATGAAGCGACGGCGTCTAAACGACGCCGTCGTTTCTTTATTCCAAAACCCAGACACATTCTGAAACATTTAAACATAACTCTGAAATAATACCCCTTTATGTTATAATGGTACTTCGATGAACTTGATGTCATTGGAGGCAGAAAAACCCGCTCAAGACACAAGTAACGGACAAAGTCGACTCCTTGTTCACCCGAATACTGCCGCCCGGCCCTATGTATGTCGGCGGGCGATAGGGAAAAAAAGGCCTTTATCGCCATCAATAATATTGGTTGGGGGGGGAAATACAGGAGGCTAAAAAATGTTATCCTTTCTAAAAAACACGCCAATCAGCATGCGGATTGCCATGGCACTTGTTCTGCCGGTTCTTGGAACGCTTGTATTTTCCGGCATGACCCTTTTGGACAAAATGGCGGTTGTAAATGAAATCGAGCACCTGGAAGAACTTTCTAATCGGGCGCCCACGATAAGTGCGCTTGTTCATGAATTACAGAAAGAGCGGGGCGCTTCGGCGGTATTTATCGGCTCAAAGGGCTCAAAGATGAAAACGGAGCTTGCCGAGCAAAGGAAATTGACTTCTACGAAACATGCCGATCTTGATAAAGCACTAAATTCATTTGACGCAACCGCTTATGGACCGGTTCTGGTCAGCAAGATTTCCGAAGCCACGCAGGCATTGTCAAAACTTGCCCAAACGCGAAAAGGGGTCGAATCTCTTTCCATTACCGTTCCGCAAATGGCCGGGTACTTTACGCCCACCATTGCCAAACTTCTTCATATCGTCGAAGAAATGGCCGTCCTCAGTACTGATGTCGAGGTGACAAAATCCATTGCCGCCTATACTTCCTTCCTGCAAGGCAAGGAACGCGCCGGCATCGAACGCGCCATGGGCGGTGGCGGATTTGGCGCAGGCAAATTCTCCCCGGCAATCTACCGCAAATTCCTGCAGCTGATTGCCATGCAAGACACATTCCTGAGCACTTTCGCCATCTACGCCAGCCAGGAACAACGGGATTTCCTGAAAGCAACCATGGTCGGCAAGGACGTCGAAGAGGTTGACCGCATGCGCAAGATCGCTATCGAAAGCCCGATCACCAATTCCGTCGAGGGCGTTACCGGACCTTACTGGTTTGGCACTATCACAAAGAAAATTAACCTGTTGAAAGTTGTCGAAGACAAGATCGCTTCCGATCTGCATGACCTTACCGATCGGGTTCATGCCTCCGCTTCCGCAACTTTCTATACCATGGCGATCATCACCCTCGTTCTTCTGGTCGTAACGGCGGCCCTGGTCACTTTTATCGTTCGCGGCATTACCGGTCCGATTGCTCAAATGACAGGCAACATGTCGGCTCTTGCCGAAGGTGATAAATCGGTCGAGATCAGCGGCGCCGATCGCGGCGATGAAATCGGCCACATGGCGCAAGCCGTTGTGGTCTTCAAGGAAAATATGATCAAGGCCGAAGAACTCGCGGCCGCACAGGAAGCCGAACAGGCCGAGAAACTGGAACGCGCCAAGGTACTGGATACGGCAATCGGCGACTTGGAAAGCGAAGTCACCGGCATCGTCGCGTCGGTCAGCGATGGCGCCACAAATATCGTTGGTATCGCCCAAAGTATGGGCGGCAAGATCGACTCAACGTCAAACCGGTCCCTGGATGTGGCTGAAGCATCGGGCCGTACGACCACAAATGTTGAAACCGTGGCCGCGGCGGCAGAAGAACTTTCGTCTTCGATCGCCGAAATCAGCCGCCAGGTTGCAAGCGGATCCGATATGGCCGCCACGGCCGAAAGGGAAGCCGTCTCGA
>CAZBEC010000002.1:0-324320 GCA_964490815.1 uncultured Thalassospiraceae bacterium | reverse complement strand
AACACCCGACCCCCGCATTACGAATGCGATGCTCTACCAACTGAGCTAACGCGGCGAAATTATTCGCCTTACTTACTGCGCCCGGCCCGGCGCGTCAATGTCTTGTGAGCGCTGGGCTTGCGTCAATTCGACCGGCGGCTCTTCCGGAGTCTCAGACACTGTCAGCTTTGGCGCATCAGACTCACCGGCGATCAGGCCCGGCACTCGTGGTGGGCGGTGCCATTGGAAGGTGTCGAATCCTCCGCATCCGCCACACAGTGCCGTCCAATCACTGGCAGCATTGCCGCAATCGCCACATACCCAAGTGGGATCCGGCTCCGCATTGGCGGCGCGAACCAACCATTCTCGGGCTGCAATCATGTCCGAATGTTCGGCTTCCTCCAGCTGAGCCATAAGCTGGCAGTAACTGCTGGTCGCCGGTTCGTTCGAGTTTGCGATCACTTCCAATTTCTGACGTGCATCCCCCCACAGGCTGGCATCCAGGGCCGCGCGGGCCAGCATCATCGCGGTGGCTGGATCGTTCGGATTGAAGCGGGCCAGTTTCTGGGCCGCCTTCAAGCGGGTCATGGTGTCTTGGCCGCCCGTGGTCGATAGATAAGCCCGCGCCAAATCCGGGTGTGCGGCAAATCCCCACGCACCTTCGATAGTGCTAATCGCTTTGCGGTGTTTGCCTGAGTCTTCAAGCAAATCGGCGTAGCGGATATGGGCGGGAACAAATCCGGGAGCCGCCTCGCAAGACTTTTTTGCCAGTTTCAACGCTTTCGCCTTGTCGCCCTTGGCCTCGGCTTCGAGGCTCAACTGATGACTCAAAACGGCTCGTGGACGACGTGCATCGGCGGCGCTGACAAGCTTTTGACGCACGGCCCCGGCCAGGGCGTCGTCGGCCTCCTGCCAAAGACCGTCACGGCTTGACAGATCGAAAAGGTTTCGCGCCACCCATTCGCTTTCCGGCTTCACCAAATAGGCCCGGCGAGCCCATTTAAGGGCTTCATAGCGATCTTCGCGCTTCATCGCCTGATTGAGCAAACCGCGCAAGCCGAGGAACTCCGTATCGGGGTTATTCAGCATTTCGGTGAAGAAGTTCTGCGCCGCTTTTTCATCGCCATTCAATTGCGCCGATTGGGCGGAAAGCAACATGGTCAACGAAGGCTCATCAAGCAGGCCATCGGCGCGTTTTGCCTGACGCTTTGCCTCACCCGTGTCACCGGCTGCGACGGCCACCATTCCCCGGGTCAGCGCCAGATACCCGCGGCGACGGCGTCCCTCGCGACGATGACGTGAGACACCGGCGGGAACCCCACGCAGGAAAATCCAGAACCGATATAGCAGGGCCGACAGGATCGCTACGGCGACTATGGCGCTAAACAGTACGGCGGCGGACGTTTCAATCAAGTATCCCTGCCAGTCGAGACTAACCTGACCTGGATTATCTGCCAACCACATGGTGACGGCGGCAAGTAAGGCAAGGAGAAAAATAAACCAAAGGGCGCGTAACATTTAGAGCTTACTCCCTTCGCTTACTGATTGGCCGGAGCCAAAAGCGAGACGACAAAGACATGCAATCTGGAAAGCGCCGTTTCCGCCGTCAAACGGGCGCGTGCCTTTTCAAGCCAGGGAGCGGCAGCCTCTGCCTCCTGGCCGTAAAGTGTTTCCAGCGAAGCAATTGCCCCCGAAAGATCGCCATCACCGAGCATGGCCATGGCTTTTTCGGCGGGGCCCTTAATGACATCGCCTGAGTTTTCAGAACCAGCTTTCCGTACCGATACCAGCGACTTGATTCTCTTCAGCGCTTTGTCAATAAATCCCGAAGCTTCCCCCGAAACCTGGGCTTCAGGCGCCGCGGCGTTGATGGCTTCGGCGGCGGCAATATAGTCCCTGCGCAACATATCCAGCGTCGGGATGCCGAATTCCGCATAGGAGCTTAATTCATTGATTCCCCGCATGATATCCGGATCTCCCTGCGCCAAAGACTTCAACGCATCCAGCGCCTGGGTGAAAGGATCGCTTGAGCGCAGGGTTTGGCGCAAATGCCCTACTGCCAATACCAGCGTCTGGGCCCGCGCATTTTGTTTGCTGCGTTGCTGATTTTTTTCCTTGGCGGCTACATTTGCGGCGACTCCGGCTTCAAGGGTGCCGATGCGCGCGGATATATCAGCCATGGTTTGGGAAAGCTGGGTTGCGGAGCTACCTGCATTCGAGCCGCTTTCCGCCATGGCCTGTTCCAGCCTCGCCAGGCGTTCCATTACAGCGTTGACCGTCTCATCGCTTTCTTCCAATTTGTTCATCCGCGAACTCAGTCTTTGCAACGATTCGTTCGTCACGACGGCGTCCGAGGGCGGCGATGTCGCCTGCAGCATGCCGCGGACGTAATCGATCTGCTTTTCAAGCTCGCCTATGCGACCCATTACGGTTTCGATGGATTTGTTCAGGCGGCCTCGCTCTTGCTCCAGGTCGGCGATACCCTCGCCACTTTCACGAACCCGTTGTATTTCGTTCTCGATTTCGCTCAGACGATCGACAAAGGTGTCTTCAGGAGGCTCGGCCCCACCGCCCATTTCCAGTTCTGGAAGGTAATCGACGACATAAGGGCTCCACAATGGCAGCGTCGCATATCCTCCGCCTGTCAATACAGCGACCAGCAACAATCCCCACAATAAATTAGAGATACCTCCTTCTTCCGTATTCGAGGTAACCAGCGTCTTTTCCTGCGTTTTTGGCGACTCCGGTTCTGCGGCAGCTTCTTTCGTTTCATCCACCTCCGGCTCAGGGCGTGAAGCCGCTTTGGCCGTCTTTGCTGTGGGCGCCGTCTTCTTTGACGTCTTTTTGGCCGTCTTTTTATCCTTCGTTTCTTTTATGATCTTCTCGCTCACGCGCCCGTCCCTTTGAATGAATTCCGCCAGCTAGGATATCAGGTGTCTTCGCCAGGGTTTAGCTAAATTACTTAAAGTCTGGAAAATTCCTGTACGCTTTTTATCAGAGCCGACTGATTGGGTGAGTCGGCGACAACCACCTGATCCCAGTTAAGCCCGCCAGCCTTGATAGCGACGGCTTGGCTCAGGCAAAAAGCCGTCATCCGGTCACTGTATTCCACCGCACCTGCTTTCTTCATAAGCTCAACAAAGCTTTTCGCCGTGCGCGGCGAATAAAGAATGACACCATCGACCAAGCCGCCTCTGATGGCGTTCAGCCCTTCGTCCGAAAGAGTCGCCGCCCTGGCCGCATGATACAGTTGAAGACGGCGATAATCGTAATCAGCATCGCTTAAACATCCCCCCAAGTCACCGGCAATCTTTGTTCCAGCTATATGAAGCAAGGCGCCGTCATCGGGATTTAATTTACTCAAAACCAGTTCGGCCAATGCATCAACATCGCCGGAGGCGCTTTCGATTTTATCGAACCCTGCGTCCCGCGCAGCACGGGCAGAGGCGTCACCGACTGCGTAAACCGGTAACTGGCGGTTGTCGCATATTCGAGAGAAGGCGCGAACGCCATTGGCGCTGGTCAGCAACAGAGCCTGTACGCCTGAAAGATCGGGTGTGCGGGAGTCAAAAATCGCTATGTCGAGCAGGGGCTCGACTATCGACTCGATCCCCAGATCCGATAATTCCTTCGCTAAAGGTTCAGCATCTTCCAGCGGGCGCGTGATCATCAGGCGCATGAAAAGTAACCTACTCCAGTCCGTCGAAGAACCCGGGACCTGCACGGCGTTTCAATTCCTCGCCGGCGTCCCTGCCCAAGGCTTCAGCTTCGCCTATTGAGCCGCTGCGCTGGGTTTCAAGAACTTCAGATCCGTCCGGCCTGGCAACGAGGCCGCGCATGGAAAAAGCGCCACTTGAATCGACATCCGCAAGTGCCGCAATCGGCGTGCGGCACGAGCCATCTAGGACTTTTAGCAACGCTCTTTCGGCCGTGACTCGGATCACTGTTTCTTCATGGTTTAGCGCCGCCAAGGCGGCATGGGCGTCCTCGTCGTCCGTTCGACAGGTGATTCCGATAGCGCCTTGCGCGACGGCAGGCAGCATTTCTTCGGCCTCAATGATGGAGGTCGCAATCGCACTCTTGCCCAACCGGTTCAATCCGGCCAGGGCCAGTAGGGTTGCATCGACTTCACCCGCAGCAAGTTTCTTCAGGCGAGTCTGCACGTTGCCGCGAAAGGTTACAACATTCAGGTCCGGTCGCCTGTTCAGGATCAACGCCTGGCGGCGAAGCGCCGCCGTGCCGATAACGCTGCCCTCCGGCAAATCGGCAATTGAATTCGCTTTTTCACTGATAAAGACGTCGCGGGTATCCTCACGTTCCAGCATGCAAGGAAGAACGATGCCTTCCGGCAGCCAGGTTGGAACATCCTTCATGGAATGAACCGCGATGTCGATGCGCCCGTCCAGCATGGCATCGTCGATTTCCTTGGTAAACAGTCCCTTGCCGCCTATCTCGGCCAGGGCCCGGTCAAGCACGATGTCGCCCGTCGTTTTTATTACGGTAATTTCGGCCCTTTCGACCATTTCAGGAAAGGCGGCTATCAACCGTGCCTTCACTTCTTCAGCCTGGGCCAATGCCAGAGGACTGCCACGGGTACCGATGCGAAAAGGGGATTCAGAGGTCATATATTGTTGAGCCCAAAGTTATGGTTTGATCCGCGCCGAGAGAGTAAAGTCCCACCCAGCCATAATGCCCTAGATTGAGCGAGACCGTTTATAGATGATCGTGCTTGGTATTGAAACCAGTTGTGACGAAACCGCCGCAGCCGTCGTTACCGGTGAGGGAGCCATTCTGGCCGAGACCGTATTATCGCAACTTGATGAACACCGGCCCTACGGCGGAGTAGTGCCGGAGGTTGCTGCGCGTGCTCACCTGGAACATGTTGACCGGCTGGTCGCAGATACAATGAAAAAAGCAGGTCTCGAATTCGAACAATTGGATGCGGTGGCTGCAACCGGAGGGCCGGGGCTAATCGGCGGCGTTATCGTCGGCGTCATGACCGCAAAGGCTATTGCCGTGGCCCGCAATTTACCATTCCTGGCGATTAATCATCTGGAAGGCCACGCTTTGAGCGCCCGTTTGAGCGAAAACGAGAAAATCGACTTCCCCTACCTGTTGTTGCTGGTGTCCGGCGGACATTGCCAGTTGCTAAGCGTCATTGAACCGGGCTGCTACCAACGCCTTGGTACAACCATCGATGACGCTCTGGGCGAGGCCTTCGACAAAACTGCGAAGCTGCTCGGTATCGGCTATCCAGGCGGCCCGGCCGTAGAAGCGGCGGCAAAAAGCGGCGATGGCGAACGCTTTTCACTGCCGCGTCCGATGAAAGGCCGCCCGGGTTGCGATTTTTCCTTTTCAGGGCTGAAAACAGCCGTTCGGCAAGCGGCACAAAACCTTCCCGATGGGCCGTTGCGGGAAAACGATATCGCCGACCTGTGCGCAGGATTCCAAATGGCGGCAGGGGATGTATTGGCCGACCGCACCGCCCACGCACTTGACGAATTCCTCGCCGACCATCCCAGTGGTCATTCGCTGGTTATCGCCGGTGGGGTCGCGGCTAACCAGGCATTGCGCCAAAGATTGCAGAATCTGGCTGAAGAGCGCTCCGTTCAATTGATCGCACCGCCGCCCCATCTCTGCACCGACAACGGCGCCATGATAGCTTGGGCTGCGATCGAACGAATCAATACCGTGGGCCTGAATGCGGCACGGGACGATCTTGATTTCCGTCCCAGGCCGCGTTGGCCCCTGGACCCCAACGCCCCAGCTGCCGCTTTTGCGGGTGTAAAGGCATAAGAAAGGTCACCTCACGAGTATTTTATGACTCAGCCCCTTGCCTGAAACCCTGGCAAAAGGGCATAACACTTCTATGAGTCAAGTCATTCAAAAAATTGGCGTTGTCGGGGCCGGGGCCTGGGGTACAGCCCTTGCGACGACGGCTCGGCGGGCCGGTCGGGATGTCGTTATACAATGTCACGAATCCGAGGTGGCCGACGCCATTAATAAAAAGCATGAAAACACGGTTTTTTTGCCTGGAGTCGCTCTCGACCCGAATATTCGGGCGACCATTGACCTGGAGGAACTGTCTTCATGCGACGCCCTGTTGCTGGTTATGCCGGCGCAATTCCTGCGCGGTGTAACTTCACAGATGGCGCCATCCTGGCGCGAAGGCGTCCCCGCCGTGATTTGCGCCAAGGGTATCGAACAAGATACCGGAGCTTTACTAAGCGAGGTTGCGAGCGAAACTCTGCCGGGGGTTACCCTGGCTGTGTTGTCGGGACCGACGTTTGCCATTGAAGTGGCCAAGGGTTTGCCTACGGCCATCACACTTGCTTCCAGAAACCCCGAAACGGCGGCGGCGCTTTCAGTTGCTATCGGCACCCGCACTTTCAGAGCTTACCGCTCGGACGACATCATAGGGGCCGAACTCGGCGGGGCGATCAAGAATGTGTTCGCCATCGGTAGCGGCATCATCGAAGGACGCAAGCTGGGCGACAATGCACGTGCTGCCTTTATCACGCGCGGCCTGGCCGAAATCGCTCGCCTGGCAATGGCCAAGGGCGCCGATCCGGAAACCCTGGTTGGGTTGTCGGGACTGGGCGACCTGACCCTCACGTGCAACGCAATGCAGTCGAGAAATTTTTCCCTTGGATTCGCCCTGGGCGAAGGACGCGCCCTTGATGACGTTCTGGCCGAGCGTGCCTCAGTCACCGAAGGCGTTTTTACGGCCTCTTCCGCCGTACAACTGGCCAAGAGCCTGGGTGTCGAAGCCCCGATCTGCAATGCCATGGATAGCATCCTGAACAAAAACGCCAATATTGACGAGACGATTCAAAGTCTGCTGGCCCGGCCTGTGGGTGACGAAGCTTTCGGGTAGCATCATGAAAGCCATTTTGGCGAGAATTCTTCCGGTTTTGTTGGTGATCAACCTCGGTATTGGAAAGGCTGAAGGTTCAAGCAACTTAATGGGCCGGGAATCCAGCCCTTATCTGCAACTACACAGCGACGACCTTGTCCATTGGCGACCTTGGGGAAAAGCCGCCCTGGACGAGGCTCAGAAGTCCGGCAAACCAATTTTTCTTTCCATTGGCTATTTGTCGTGCCACTGGTGCCATGTCATGCGCCGGGAAAGTTTCACCGATGCCGCCACAGCTGACCTGATTAACGGGCATTTCATTCCTGTTCTGATTGACCGGGAGGAAATGCCCAGCCTGGATTCCTCGTTCCAGTCGGCAGCTGTTCTGTTAGGGCTGGCTTCCGGTTGGCCCTTGAGCCTTTTCTTAACTTCAGACGGCAAACCGTTTTGGGGCGGAACTTATTTTCCCAAGGATGAAGTCGCCGGAATTCCTCCTTTTACGTACATTCTGGAACAAATCAGCGCCGTTTATCGTGACCGACCGGACATCGTTCGCCGAAATGCCGAAGGGGTCACAGAGACCTTGAAACATATTGCGCGCGTTCGTCCAGGTTCGCTGTCCATAGGCGAGATCGATGCCGCCGCCAGAACATTCGCAAGCCAGGTCAATCCTTTTTACGGGGGGTTCGGTGACGCGCCATTGTTTCCGATGAGTGTTGCCCAGACACTTTTATGGCGGGCATACATCAGAACCGGCGATGAAGCCTTTAAGGACGCAGTTACGACGACCTTAGACGGCATGGTCCGTGGCGGCGTTTACGATCAGGTCGGGGGAGGCTTCTTTCGCTACGCTGTAGATCCTGAGTGGAACGTGCCCCACTTCGAAAAAATGCTCAATATCAACGCCGCGATGCTTCTACTGATGAGCGAAGTGTGGCGCGAAACCGGCAATGAATTGCTCAAAAACCGCATTTACGAGACGGTCGAGTTCCTGTTCAAGGAGATGCGACTTCCCGGCGGCGCCTTTGCTTCGGCGCTTGACGCGGACAGTCCGGTCTCCCACGACAGTGAACAGGAAGAAGAGGGCGCATTTTACGTTTGGCACCTGGATACAATTGAGCCGGTGCTGGGGGACGACACGGAATTGCTTCTTCAGTTCTACGATATCGCCCCAACAGAAACCGGAGAAGAAGGCGACCCGGGAATTCTGTACCAGAACGGCGCCTCAATCAAAGATGTCGCGGCGGCAACCCTACTGGATGAAAGCAAAATAGAAGCCACGCTGAAATCCGCCTTGAAACGGCTGAAACACGTGCGCGATAAGCGCTCCCGACCTCGCAGGGACGACAAGGTGCTTGCTGATTGGAATGCGCTTGCCATAAATGCCCTGAGCGAGGCTGGATCAATTTTCGGGGAATCTGGCTGGATCGCTGCCGCAAAGAAAGCTTTCGCCGATGTCGATTCAAAGCTGACTGGTAAGAACGGTGGCCTGCATCATTCCTGGAGCAGGGATACCCTTGGTTCCCCTGCCAACCTAAACGATCTGGCTTCGATGAGCGAGGCGGCACTCGCTCTTTTTCAGGCGACGGGAGAGAAATATTTTCTAGATCGTGCCCATACGTGGACCGGGCAAGCCGTCGACAACTTGTGGGATAAAGAAGAATCAGGTTTCTTTGCAACCCAAATAGGCGCCGCGCCACAACTGGTTCGTGCCAAGCCCATATACGACGCGGATGAGGCTTCGGGAAACGCACAAATGATAGCTGTTATGGCCCGGCTGTATTTTTTGTCCGGCAGGGAAAGACTGAGGCAACTGGCTGAGGCGACCCTGAAGGCTTTCAGCGGGTTTGCCGACGAACATCTGCTCGCCCTATCCGGCCTGATGAATGCCGCCGAAACCCTGCGCACCGCGCTGCAAATCGTCGTCATTGGCGAGCGCGGTGAAGCGGAAACAGACTCCCTGCTGCAGCAGACTGCTGCCATCAGCCTGCCGAACCGTGTCCTGCAGGTGATCGGGCCCTCCGAGGCCCTGCCGGAAGGACATCCGGCCCGCTTCAAAGAACAGATCGATGGGCGGGCCACGGCTTACGTTTGCAAAGGCAATTTTTGTTCGCTTCCTGCCACCAGTCGTGACACTCTCGCCCAAACGCTTCTGACTATGCGAAAACGATCCCCGTGATCCGATAGGAATCTATTTACCATGCAATTTGTACTTCACTGCACAGATAAACCCGGTTCACTCTCCCTTCGAATAGATACCCGCCCCGCCCACGTCGACTACCTGAACGAGCACCGCGAAAATGTCTATATAGCCGGACCAACGTTCGACGACGATGGTGAAAACCCGAATGGGTCCTTGCTGGTTATAGATTTTCCCAATCTTGCCGCAGCCGAAGCATTTGCCGCCGCAGATCCATATGCCCGGGCCGGTTTATTTGAAAGCGTCGTCATAAAACCCTGGAAAATGACTTTCGAGCCCCAATCTTAAAAAAATGTCTGTGGAACCTTTCAAGCTTTGTGAATTGAGCGAAATCGCCGAAGGCGATTCAAATGGTTTTTTTGCCGAGCGAAACGGCAAGATGGAAAGCTATATCGTCGTCAGAAAAAATGGCACCGCTTTCGTCTACCTGAACAGCTGCCCGCATATTGGATCGCCCCTGGATTTTGCGCCCGGCCGGTTCCTAAATCCCGACAAATCTATGATCCTCTGTTCGACACACGGCGCGCTTTTCAGAATTGAGGACGGGCATTGCGTCGCGGGTCCCTGTGCCGATCAAACGCTTACCTCGGTACCCGTTGACATTCGCGATGGGGCCATATTCTTGTCAAAAGGGTGATAAAGGAACGTTTCGCCCTTGTTTCCTGTTCCATTATTTGGATAATCGCTTTTACATTGCACCGCAGCATTTTTTATCCTGAGGGACGCAGGATCACACCGGGTGCAATTTTGGATATTCAGGGAGGCTTATACAAAATGTCAGAGAATGAAATTTTTCCGGTACCGGCTGGTTTAGCCGAAACCGCATGGGCGAATAACGATAAATACCTAGAAATGTACAAACAGTCCGTCGAGGACAATGAAGGTTTCTGGAGTGAGCAGGGCAAGAGGATCGATTGGATCAAGCCCTACTCCAAGGTCAAGGACGTCAATTACAACGCACCGGATGTTTCCATCAAGTGGTTCTATGACGGAACATTGAATGCCTCCGTCAATTGCCTGGATCGTCATCTGGAAACTCGCGGCGACCAAACCGCGATCATCTGGGAAGGCGATGATCCCAACGACGACAAGAAAATTACTTACAGGGAACTGCACGAGCAGGTCTGTCGCTTCGCTAACGCAATGAAGGCGCGGGGCATTAAGAAAGGCGATGTGGTTACACTGTACATGCCGATGGTACCTGAAGCCGCCGTGGCCATGCTGGCCTGTACCCGTATTGGCGCTATCCATTCCATTGTTTTCGGCGGGTTTTCTCCGGACGCATTGGCGGGCCGTATTCAGGATTGTAATTCCAATTGTGTTATCACCGCCGACGAAGGCATTCGCGGCGGCAAACCGATCCCATTGAAAGTCAACACGGACAAGGCATTGGAATCCTGTCCCGGCGTTGAAACCGTATTTGTTGTCGATCGCACCGGCGCCGACATCAATTGGGTAGAAGGTCGCGACGTTCGCTACTATCCGGCCTGCGAAGAAGCTTCCACCGAGTGCGAACCCGAGGAAATGAACGCCGAAGATCCGATGTTCATTCTTTACACTTCCGGTTCGACCGGCAAACCGAAGGGCGTTCTGCACACGACCGGCGGGTATATGGTTTATGCCTCTATGACTCATCAATACGTCTTCGATTATCACGATGGCGATATCTATTGGTGTACGGCTGACGTCGGCTGGGTCACAGGTCACAGCTACATTGTTTACGGTCCGCTGGCCAATGGCGCTATTACGCTGATGTTCGAGGGCTTGCCGACCTATCCCGATAGCTCGCGCATGTGGCAGGTTTGCGACAAGCACGACGTTAACATCTTCTATACCGCGCCGACGGCTATTCGCGCCCTTATGCGTGATGGTGAAGAGCCGGTCAAGAAAACCTCCAGAAAGTCGATTCGCCTGTTGGGTACGGTTGGCGAACCCATCAACCCTGAGGCCTGGATGTGGTATTACAATGTAGTCGGCGAAGGCCGTTGCCCAATTGTCGATACTTGGTGGCAGACGGAAACCGGCGGCATCATGATTACGCCATTGCCGGGCGCAACCGACATGAAACCCGGTTCGGCGACACGTCCGTTCTTTGGAATCCAGCCGCAACTGGTGGATAACGACGGCAATCCTCTGGAAGGCGCAACCGAAGGCAACCTGTGCATCATTGATTCCTGGCCAGGTCAGATGCGCACCGTTTACGGCGATCACGAACGTTTCGTGCAAACATATTTTTCCACATATCAAGGTAAATACTTCACCGGTGATGGATGCCGTCGCGACGAAGACGGCTACTATTGGATCACCGGTCGCGTCGATGATGTGATCAACGTTTCCGGCCATCGCATGGGAACAGCGGAAGTGGAGAGCGCCCTGGTCGCCCACCATGATGTCGCCGAGGCTGCCGTTGTCGGCGCGCCGCACGATATCAAGGGTCAGGGTATTTACGCTTACGTTACTTTGAACGCGGGCGTGGAATCTTCCGATGATTTGAAGAAGGAACTGGTTCAATGGGTCAGAAAGGAAATCGGACCGATTGCCTCGCCGGACTGGCTGCAGTGGGCGCCCGGACTGCCGAAAACCCGATCGGGCAAGATTATGCGCCGTATCTTGCGTAAAATAGGTGAAAATGACTACACCAGCCTGGGAGATACCTCAACCCTGGCGGATCCCAGCGTCGTTGATGATCTAATTGAAAACCGTCAAAACCGCGGATAGATCGTTTCCTTAGTTAAATAAAAACGGCGGCATCATTTGGTGCCGCCGTTTTTTAGTCGAAATGGTTAGGCGAAAAGCCTTATATACCGCCGCTTTCCTGAATTTCCTGGATCCTTTCCATATTCCTTTGGGCCACTAGCGCTTTATCGCGACGGCCGAATTCAGCATAGACTTCCGCGGCTCCTTTGAAGCACGCGGCTACCTCATTAAGGATCGCAGCATTTTCATTTCGTTTATATAACGAAAATGTCACGGCACCCAGATTGTTGATCGTTTGCGCCCACAAAAGAGGCGCGATTTCACGTCTGCGGACCTCCAAGGATTGACGGAAACATGCCGCCGATTGTTGCAATACTCTTTCGCCGGATACGTTTTCGCCCATGTTCATTAAAGCGACGCCCAATTGATTCATTAATTCGGACCAGGGTCCCGGCATGGTTTGCCTTGTAAATACCTTCAGCGCCTGTTGATAGGCTTCGCTGGCTTCTTTCAGCCTTTGGACGGCATCTTCATAATTGGACAGCTTGACCAGAACATCGCCCAGATGGGAATAGGCGAGAGCCCAATCATTTACATGCAGGTGAGAACCCAGCGCCGCTGCTACGGCGCGATAGGCTTCCGCCGCCGCCTTCAGGGGCGCGGGATCTTTGTCGCGATTTGACTGCGCCTGAAGGGCTGCCGCGAGGTGGTTCTGGGTCAAAGCCCAGTTTAACGGATTATCTTTGTCATAACTCTTTGCAAGGGCAACCTGATAGGCCTTTACCGCCCTATCAAGTCGGGTTGGGTCTTCGCTTAGACGCCAGGCGGAAGACAGGATATTTCCCACTGCCGTCATCACGGACGAAAAACGCAATTGTTCAAGGTCGCTTGGCGGCGCGTCCACATATGCATTCAATCTATCGGCAGGCTCTTTTAGAAGTTCCGCCAATTCCTCACGTTGTGGGTTTGGTTTGCGCGGCGCCACCGCGGCCAGAACAAGGGCATGGACAACCGAAGCCATTTCCGCGTTGTATCCAGCGGGGAGCTCCAGAGTATCGCCCAAGCCGACGCTTCCAGGCTGCATATCCGCATCGGCCTTGGTGCACAAAAAGCGGATGGTCACGCCGTCATCATCGTCCGAGACCTCCCCCCACAACAGGATATCCGCATTCGCGCCAACCAGCCATTTACGTCCGGTTTCGGCCGCGGCGACAATACGTTCGACCACGGTTCCCTTGCCGGATGCCTTCAATTTTTTGGAAATGTGCTGAATCATGACGCCTGACTGCGAACCCAGGTCATGCAACAGGCGCTTGGCGGTATCCCGGCCATTCGGGCCATCAAAGTCACAAACTATTATCGTAATCGCCGGCTGTTGCGCCAGATGGGCAGGTACAAATTGATTGGGGGTCATGCGCTGGTTGTCGCCTCCCGCGCCATCCGGCGGAGTGACCAGCCAATCAATCATGTCTTTCATAATAGCCATTAAATAAATGCCGTTTTTAGGAGAGTATGAGCGTGTGACATTCGAGCGCAGTAAAACCTAGAAATCAACGCATCTCCCTTTTCTTTCCCAATCACCGTACCGGGTGGGTTCAGGGCCTTGGGGGCCTCCGGTTTCGACTTCGTCTTCGGAAATTTTCTTAAGGGGTTTTTTATTTCTGTTTGTTTGCGCTTCTTTCCCAGGCTTCTTCTCGATTTTCGTCTCGCTCATCGCTTCCCCGAAATTGTTTTTGATTTCTCCATCCTAATTCAACCACTCTATCGTTGCACTGGCAACGCCTTTGCGTCATGAAAGGCCATGCCCGGAAAAAATACGACAGCACGGTCAGTCGCCATCGAGCTTATTAGCGCCGTTCTAAAACGGCATCGCCCCCTTGACGAGGCACTGGAGAGGCACTCTGGCTTTTCTTCTCTCGAACCTCGGGAGCGGGCTTTTGCCAGAAACCTTACCGCCACGACGTTGCGAAGGCTCGGCCAGATCGACGACCTGATCAATCATTGCTTGGCCAAACCCCTTCCTCGCAGAGCAATCGCCGTTCGCGACGTCCTTAGGCTCGGAATTTGCCAGCTGCTTTTCCTCAATACGCCGCCTCACGCGGCCGTAGACACCACCGTCTCCCTGTTGGGCGAAATGGATCTAGGGGCTTACAAGAAATTGGTCAACGCTATCCTTCGCAGATTGGGCCGGGAAGGCGCTCAACTGATAGAAGCTCAGGACGCGCAGCGCCTGAATACTCCAGACTGGCTTTGGAATTCCTGGCAAATAGCCTATGGCGAAAAATATTGCCGCGCCATAGCAAGTACACATCTTCAAGAGGCGCCCCTGGATATCACCACCAAAGGGGAGAGGATAAAATGGGCTGGGAAATTAGGTGCGACAGTGCTACCGACAGGCTCGTTGCGTTTGGCCAAAAGTGCGAATGTCACTTCTATGCCTGGATTCTATGACGGCGAATGGTGGGTACAAGACGCGGCAGCTGCACTACCGGTAGCCATTCTGGGAAATGTTGAGGGGAAGAACGTTATCGACCTATGCGCGGCCCCGGGAGGGAAGACCGCTCAATTAGCGACCAATGGAGCTAGCGTGACAGCGGTGGAGAGATCTGCTAATCGTCTGAAACGCCTTGAAGAAAACTTGGCACGACTTAAATTAACGGCCCAAACCGTATGCGCCGATGCAAGTAAATGGCGGCCCCAAGAAAAAGCTGATGCTGTGCTTTTGGACGCCCCTTGTTCAGCGACTGGGACGATCCGCCGTCATCCCGACATTCCCCACCTGAAGAAACCGGAAGATATCCAAAAGCTCTGCTCGGCTCAATTTCGACTTTTCGAAGCCGCCCTGGAGATGATTAAGCCGGGAGGGCGCCTAGTTTACTGTACATGCTCCTTGCAACCGGAAGAGGGGCCGGATCTGGTGAATAAGGTTCTGAAAAACTTTTCATCACTACGCCGGGAACCCATCAAGGCCGAAGAGCTCGGCAATCTTCCGGAACTGGTCGATGAAAACGGTTCAATGAGATGCTCACCCTGCCACCTTGCCGAACACGGCGGTATGGATGGCTTTTTTGCTGCACGATTTATCTGCGGTTAGCTTTTTTTAAGATAGGGCTAGGCCCTTTACCCCCTGCAAAAGGTATAGTAAACCCTGTCCCTGAAGAGGGAAATTACGTGACAGACAAGCCGACTTTTCACGAAAATTTATCTGAGCGCGATGACGTCAAGGCCGGATCGGAAAGCTCTTTCGGGCTGGTAATGGGCGTGGTGTTCATTTTGATCGCCTTTTGGCCATTGTTCACCGTGAGCGACCAAGAAGGGGCCCTTCGTTTCTGGGCTCTGGCCGTTGCCGGGTTTTTTGTTGTCACGGCCCTGACCATGCCGAGGCTGCTGACGCCATTAAATAAGTTATGGTTCTTGTTTGGACAATTGCTGCATAAAATCGTCAACCCGCTGGTAATGGGATTCCTGTTTTATTTAACGGTAACACCGATTGGCCTGATTATGCGCGCCCTTGGCAAGACTCCCTTGAAGCTAGACTTTGATAAAAACGCCAAAAGTTATTGGATTTCCAGAATCCCGCCAGGTCCCGCACGGGATTCCATGAAGCGACAATTCTAGGAGAACGAATAAGTGGGTTTCCTTTCCGAATTATGGGCGTTTATGAGAGAACGCAAAAAATTCTGGTTGTTACCGATCATCATCATGATGACGGTATTTGGCGGCCTAGTCGTACTCTCGCAGGGTTCGGCCGTCGCCCCATTCATTTACACCGTCTTTTAGGGGTCCTGGATCAATGCGCATCCTGGGTGTTTCCGCCTTCTATCACGATAGCGCCGCCGCCTTGATAGAGGGCGGCGATATCATTGCTGCGGCTCAGGAAGAGCGCTTCACCCGAAAAAAGCACGATTCTGATTTTCCCAAAAACGCCATATCGTATTGCCTGGAAGAAGCCGGATTCGGTTTAAGTGAAGTTGATTTCGTCACCTTTTACGACAAGCCTTTCTTGAAATTCGAACGCCTCCTTGAAACCTATTTGTCCTTTGCGCCAAGTGGATTTACGTCCTTCAAGATGGCGATGCCTGTTTGGCTTAAGGAAAAGCTGTTCCAAAAAGATTACTTAAGAAAACAGCTCAAAGAGTACGATCCCGACTTCGACTGGATGAATAAACTTTTATTTTCCGAACATCATTTCAGCCACGCCGCAAGTGCTTTTTTCCCGTCACCGTTTGAAGAATCATGCGTTCTGACCATGGATGGCGTCGGAGAATGGGCAACAACATCCGTCGCGTTGGGTTTGGGTAACAAGCTGGAAATGATAAAGGAGATCCATTTTCCCCATTCCCTTGGCCTGCTTTATTCGGCGTTGACATATTACACCGGCTTTAAGGTCAATTCTGGGGAATACAAGGTAATGGGACTCGCGCCATATGGCGAACCGAAGTATATAAACCTAATCCGCGATAACCTGATCGACATCAAGGACGACGGTTCATTCCGGCTTGACCAGCGCTATTTTGACTACTGCACCGGATTGAAGATGACCAATGGCGCTTTTGATGATTTGCTTGGCGGTCCACCACGCCGGCCGGAGGAGATGCTGACGCAACGGCACATGGATTTGGCCGCCTCTATTCAAGCGGTTACTGAGGAAGTGGTGCTGAAAATGACTCGTTCACTGGCGAAGGAAACTGGACAGAAAAATCTGTGTCTCGCCGGCGGTGTCGCCTTGAATTGCGTCGCCAACGGTAAAGTGTTGCGAGACGGTGCGTTTGAGAATGTCTGGGTTCAACCGGCTGCTGGTGATGCCGGCGGCGCCCTAGGGGCGGCATTGGCGGCCTACCATGTTCATAAGGAACAACCACGCACTGTATCTCAAGCTCGCGATGCAATGCATGGGGCATATCTTGGGCCAGAATTTTCGCAGGGCGAGATCGAAAGGCGTTTACGCAATGCCGGGGCAAAATTCGATACTCTGGAAGAATCTGAAATGGTGGAAATTGCTGCGCAGGCTCTTGCCGACGGCAAAGCCGTAGGTTGGTTCCAGGGTCGTATGGAATTCGGGCCTCGCGCCCTAGGAGGACGTTCTTTCCTTGGCGATGCACGTTCGCCGGAAATGCAGAAGCTGCTCAACCTGAAAGTCAAGTACCGGGAATCCTTCCGCCCTTTCGCTCCTGCAGTTCTGCGTGAAGACGTCGGCGACTGGTTTGAACTTGATGAAGACAGCCCCTATATGTTGATGGTCGCCGATGTGGTGAAGAAACGTCGCCGTCATATGAGTGAGGAGGAGCTGGCTTTATTTGGTATTGAAAAACTGAACGTCCAGCGCTCCGACATTCCAGCCGTCACCCATGTCGACTATTCGGCCAGGATTCAGACCGTCCACGCCGATACCAACCCACCCTACCACGCCCTGATCAAGCGCTTTAAGGAATTGACCGGCTGTCCCGTGATCGTCAACACAAGTTTCAATGTTCGCGGCGAACCCATCGTCTGCACGCCTGAAGACGCCTTTCACTGCTTCATGGGCACCGAAACGGAAATGCTGATCGTCGGCAATGCAATCTTGCACAAAGACGATCAGGATCCGGCGCTAAAGCGAGATTACAAGGATGCCTTTGAGCTGGACTAGGGTCTCCAGCTACCAAAATTACCACCGAGGAATGTCGCAAAATAGCGCGCCGGCAATTTGATCATAAATTCCAGGGCAGCGAGCAGCCGCCCATTTAATAACGATGCCATTATCGCTTCGTAGTGAACGGCTATAATTCGGAAACGATAATCGCCCTGGCTTGGTGCGTGGCGTTTAGCGATCCGAAGACCACAATCCAGACGCCTTCTGGTATGACTTGTTATCGATCCTTGCGTTATGTGGTAGCGCGTAAGGGCGCAAGAGCCTACGCGGAAGGGTGCACCACCCTTTTTCAGTATTTTTAGCCAAAGATCGAAGTCCTGGGCAGTCGCCAGTGTCTCATCAAAACCACCGGAATTTGAGACGGCCGCACGCCGCACCACTACCGTCGAAGTCGCAAGGAAGCCTTTACGGTAAAGGCCGACATAGGGATCAGCGGCCGCTTGGTAGCGGGCGACACAATCGACCAAAGTCTCTTTTCCCTCCCCAAGGGAAATGTAGTTATGGGAAAATAGAACAAGATTGTTTTCTTCGATCGCTTTCATGCTGACACTGAGTTTTTCAGGGAGCCATTCATCGTCGGCATCCAGGAATGCTAACCAATCCCCCTTTGATTCATTTATTGCGTGGTTGCGCGCTGCACCCGCGCCCATGTTCGGCTGGTTGTAGACCTTAAGTTCAATCCCATTCATTTTATCGGTATAGGCTTGAGCGGTTTCGAATGTGCCGTCTTCGGACCCATCATCGACAACAATCACTTCGCCCGGTTTTGCGGTTTGGGCGGCAACAGAAGCCAACGCCCTCTCAATGGTTCTGGCGGCTTTGTAGGCAGGAATGATAACGCTGATCGTCATTCTAGGCATACGACTCCAATGACACCTTCGGTGGAGCTGAATCCAGTGGCTGCTCGACGAAAAGCCGAACTGCAAGCTCTAGCATGATCAGGGAGTAAACACGAAAAGCATGGCGGTCGGGATCAGCAAGGAGCCTTTCAATGCCCCTCGCAGTCCACCAGCCGCGATCAAGGCTTTCCGGTCTACAGAGCAAGCGCTTTGCCTGGTTCCCTAGTCCTGCGCGCATCCAAGCCGGAACGGGAGAGGCGAATCCTCTCTTCGGTGCCTCGAGCAAGGAACGCGGCAGGAATTTTGCCGCAATACTGCGCTCCAGAGCTTTTTGCTTACCTTGGGGAGTTCTGATTTCTGGCGGCACCGCCAAGGCGGCTTCGACAATTCGGTGGTCGAGGAAGGGTACTCGTCCTTCTACGCTTGCAGCCATGGAAGAACGATCGAGTAGAAGCAATAGGTCTTCAGGCAAATAAGTTTCAAGATCGGCAATCAACGCCCCAGTTTGAGGGTTACCAGTAAAATCCGAAAATGATTGTGCCTGCATGGCCCCGGGGATCACTTGTGAATTGCCGATTATTTCGCGCACCGGAACAGGAAAATAGGTCGAATGATCATGAACATACTGACCCCTGTTGCCGTTGAATTGTTCGGCCCGCCCCAACTGCCAGGATCGCATCGGCGAAACGAAAGATTTTGCTAGAGACCGCAGTGGGCCGGGAAGGCCCATATAACGGCGCTCCACAGGTAATTGAAAGTACCGCCCGTATCCGGCAAATAGCTCATCACCCCCTGTACCGTTCAATGCGACTCGCAAGTGTTTTCCCAAGGCCTGTTCGATCATAAAGTTTGGAAGCAGGGCGGCGTCGTTTAAGGGTTCTTCAGTGAACCATGCAAGATCCAATAAATGATCCCCCGCTCCTTGTGCGGGAAGATCCAGTTCGTGGTGGTGGGTACCATACCGATCGGAAACCATGGCTGCCAGCGGCGTTTCATCGACGGGAGATCCCTCGAAGCGGACAGTAAAAGTCTCCAATGGCCTGTCGACTAATCCGGCGGCAATGGCGACCATCAATCCAGAATCGATGCCGCCCGATAGAAGCGCTCCAAGAGGGACGTCGCTGCGCAACTGTAATTTCAGGCTGTCGGTCAACAGCGCCGCCAGGTGTTCTTCAATTTCCCTAACGTCAGTTGGTATGTCGTTCGCTGGGCGAGCCCGCCAATAGCGTTCGATGGAAATAGCACCGTCGGCTTCAACGATTAGGCGATGGCCGGGGGCTAGTTTGTTGATTCCTCTGAACAAGGTCATGGGTGCGGGAACATAGCCGTGAGCCAGGTAGGAGCTGACCGCCACCTCATTGATTGAGGGGCGCAACAGGCCGGAAGCCAGAAGGGATTTAATTTCGGAAGCGAATACTATGCCGCCACCATCGACATTGGCCCAATAAAGCGGCTTGATGCCCAAGCGGTCACGGACAAGTGTGAGGCGGTGCTTGTCACGCTCATACATAGCGATAGCAAACATGCCGTTCAGATGATCAACAAAATCCGAACCGTAGGCGGTTTGCAGGGGCAATACGGATTCCATATCGCCTCGCGATTTATAAGGATAATCGCGACACTCAGACCGCTTGCGCAATTCCAGGTAATTGTATATTTCGCCATTTCCCAGAAGCACGCGCTCGCCACCGTTTTCAATGATAGGCTGATCGCCTGTTTTGAGATCGATAATGGCGAGACGCTTGAATCCTGTCTGGAACAGGCCGTCGTCGCTTTGATACTGTTTTTCACCATCCGGCCCACGATGGGTCATGACATCCAACATGGCCTGGATATTGGCCAATTTTTTTGGGGCGGCCTTAGGCAGGAAGAGCCCGGCAATACCGCACATTCTACTGGGTCTCCAAAGAAATAGAGCCGCTCCAAGGCAATTCTGCATCTGAGGAGATGCGGATAGCGGTCGCAGGTTCACCACGGCCATAAGCGGTCCATCGAGTGATAGGTTCGATCGCAACCTCGCCATCAGTTACGAGGTGGAAAAACTTGTCGCGACCCTGCAGGGTTAAACCATTTTCTACTCTGGCAACCCTTAGCGGCGTAACCAAAATTCGGGAAATATGGTGCTTACCGCGCCCTTCAACGCAATCTTCAAGGTTCATGGAGCTATCAGTGAAGCGCCATTCTCGTCTAACCGTACCTACAGTTTTCAATCGCATAAACCCGTCATGGGAAAGGCTGATTGAATCGGAGCCCCTAGAAAATCTAGGAGGTATTCCAGCGATTCTGCTTCGGAATATATCATCGTAATAGGGCCTGTTTGGTGGGAAAGGATCTTGGCCGTCAACCAGGAGTGTATTGTGAACAGTGCCTGAGCGGTAAAGTGCCGCCTCGCCAGTTTCTCCGTATTTCCCACGTCCTGGATCCATAAAGACCGGCTCGCTACTAAAATGAAGTTCGAAAGAGCCGCAATCTTGATGACCATGCCCAGGCATGTGTGAAAAGCCCTCGGGGGAAGAGTGCCATATCCCTGACCAGGGACCGCAATCAAGGCGATGCCATCCGTCTTCAGCTAGTGATTTGGCGTGCCGATTTTCTGTTAATGAAAGTGCGTTTAAAACTATTTCCGGCGCAATATCTGGGGAAATATCACCGATCAGCGGGAAGCCGCCGGGTAAATTCAAGCAAGCGGCTACGGCCCGGGCGTCGTTGGCGGTAGTAGTCAACGCCGATGCCTCGGGGCGACCGATTTCATTGGCCGCTTTGGCGCATTGTGCGTAATTGGCGGCAAGAAGCACATGGTAATGAGAAGATCCCTCACGAAGCATTCCCGAAGGAAGAAAAATACGCTTTGCTTCTTCGATTAGTATCCGCCCGCCAATTTCAGCACATTTAGGAAGTCCAAGAGCAAGGCCCAGAAGAAATAGTCCGCGTCCATTGTTAGCGAGATGGTTCGATGTGTGATGATCGCCAAAATACTCTAGCCGTTGAGCAATAGCCGGGCCATGCTGGGCCAAAAGTGAGAGTGTCTCGTTAATGGGGCCCGGCAAACCTTGGCGTTGGGCAAATGCGAGAATATTGATTGCCCGCTCCGCCGCCGTATAGGGATGCCATGCCCAACCATCTACTGGTGTTCCATGATCTCTAACCCAGGCGCGCCAAATCGACGTTACCCAGGCCGGGTCCACTTCACTCCCTAAAAGGGGAAGCCATGCAAAACGGTGCAAGGCAAGAGTGACTTCGATATCATCGAACGAATGTTGAAACAGGTTTTCTTCGTCGCCAGGTTCCAGCTTATGTGATTGCCCGGGTAGGGAAAGCTCTATGGGCCGCGTTGGCGATAAATCGGACAATTCCGAAAAATCTCCGGAAGGAGTCTCTGGAATAAGAGGCAACACCCCATCAAGATACGGCGGTCGGTTCGCGTTGAAAGCCGGCTCACTAGGCCAGCGGCCAAACAGGTGTCCAAGTACCCAGCCACGCAACACCGGGTCTTTCATTAGCTGGCTTATTTTTCCAAAAAGGTTTGTAAGCATTCTCGTGGAAAAGGTTGATTTGTGGCGGGGCGGATTCGGGTTATTGGCTTTTGGGGAAGCCTACTCTTTAATCAGGCGTATGAGCGTTGCCTCACTGGAACAATTGAAGCGAATCGGGATCAATCCATGGCCCAATCCTCGATTCGTATACCCTTGCATTCCGTTTAATTTCCAACTTCCGGACGACAATTCGCGATGGCTGTCTAGTCCCGTCATTAACGGTCGCTGGTTCATCAAACATATCTGTCCGCCATGCGTGTGCCCCGTTAGATAAAGGCTGTATCCATTTTCCGCAGCCATTGTCGCCAAGTCGGCGGTATGAATAAGAGCCACTCGAAAGCCTTCTTGGCAGCTCTCAATTGCAGAGTAGGCGTCAGGCGAGTAGAAACTATGTACATCATCGGTACCGACAAAATGTAGAGCGTCCTTGCCTCGGTTAATAGTGACAGTTTCATTGGCCAGTACACGTACGCCAATAATCTCAAGGGCATCTAACATTTGATGCCTATCGTGGTTTCCAAGCACTGATACCCAGCCATCTTTACTTTGTACGCTCGAAACAAGGTGGCCTACCAATTCTGCTGTTTTTTCCTCACACGGGCTTCCATGGGTCTGAAAATCCCCTGTCACAACGGTTAGATCCGGCTTTAGTACTGAAAGCCTGTCGCCAATCATTCCCTGTAAATCGTCAATGTGCCCAATATGAAGATCGGACAAATGCAATATCCGGTAGCCATCAAAAGCGGAAGGCAAATTAGAAAAGCGAAAGTCCACGTTGGATATACAAAAATTGTATGTGTTGCGCTTTCCTCTGGCGGTAAGCCCCAATAGGCCCATAGAAAAGTTAACTGCATGAGCAACAGTATTCGTCGGTCCGCTACGAGTTCCGAAAATTGAAGTTCGTTTTTTTGCCTCGATCAATTTTTTTTCAAGTAGTTTACGTGACGCGCGCCAGCGCTTTCTAGCCTGAGGATCAATATTCATAAACATGGTATAGGCTCAACTGTAAATGCCCCAAAAAAGGCACGACAAATCTTGATAATTTGGAGCGTCACTAAGGGGCATCACCCTTTTGATCTGCGGTTATCTACTGGAAATAGCTCGTGAACCAGCTTAGAGGTCCTGAGAAAAGTGAAATAGTTTTCGCTAAATCACTTTAAACTAGGGATCTTTTGCCGGGACTCTATCTTAGGAAACGGCCTCAATATGACTTAAAAAACATGGCCCTATTTAGCCGCCTTAAGTAACATCGCTTTTGCTTTCGCCTGCTCCCGATCCCAACCAGATGAGTCGTAATCCGAGATATTGTAATCTTTGATTCTGGGTCTTGATTTCATTTTTGGATTATGGGCGTTCATCAGTGGCTCGCTAATCGCCAGCGGCGCGAAAGATACCAAAATATTGGACGTCAACACCAATCCAACCTTCATTAAGTTCCATAATTCCGTCAGGTCCAAATACCACCTGGGCGGAAGCTTTACCCATGTGAATTTGTCTTCCCGGAACAAGATGCTTTTCACAATCCTCCAGGAAAGGGTTGCCCGAATATTATTTCGAACGATTTCTCGCTTAAGTTCAAATTCTGAAGTAGTTTCAGGTACATACGCCAGTGGCGTTTTATCAAAAATACTGCCGGTTCCCGACATAGTACTATCAAAATTCGACCAGTCTTTTTCTATTACCATCCTGTCGCTGTTTCTAAGGTCGTTGAACATTGGTGTGCCGGGATAGGGAATCAGGTTGTTGAACTTTGGCGCATGGGTCTTCGCTTCTTTCAGAACCCTGTAACTCAGTTCTCGCTCTTCCTGAGATTCCGTGGGAAGCCCATAAATCATAAACAACATGACCGACATTCCGTGTTTCTTGGCGAGTTCGACCGCTTCTAGGTGTTGTTCGACGGTCTCTTCCTTGACAATCAAATCGGCCAGTCTCTGGGACGCTGTTTCCATTCCGAAACCAGCCGCCCTAAACCCGGCTTTGCTCATCAATGGAACAAGATCGGCTGGAAAATTGTCGGCGCGGGTTTGGATGGAGACTGAACATTTATCGGGAATGCCCTGTTCGATCATTTTGTTGCAAACTTCCTCAACGCGCCGCTTTTTTACGCAGAAATTATCATCATAAATAAATATGCTCGTTTGATCGTATTCATCGATAAGCATATTCATCTCTTCGATGATTTTATCGGCAGACCTATATCGATAGGTGCTGCCCGTCATCATGCGTTGACTGCAATAAGTGCATTTGTAAGGACAACCCCGCGAGGAGATCAAAAACCCATGATCATATCGCGGGTGTTTGAATAAGTGGTGGGGAAACATTGGAAGTTCATTGAGATCCGGAAGCAATGGCGCTTCCGGATTGTGACGAATTTGGCCGTCTTCTATATAGGTTATTCCCTTGATTTCCGCCACATCGCCATCCCCACGGATGGCGTTATAAAGCTGCAGAAGCGGTGCTTCTCCTTCACCTCTTACAACAAAATCCACACCTTCATGGCTGATCACTTCATCAGGAAGTGCGGTGGGATGAATGCCCCCCGCAATAATAATCGAATCCGGATATTCGGCCTTCACCCACAAAGCAATTTCATACGCCCTTGATACGTGGGCTGTCATGCAGGTTATCCCCACAACAAGAGGGCGCTCCAGCCCTTCAATCACTGAATCAAAATTTTCGTGATTGAGCTCTGTAATCTGTTCATCAAATACGCGGGTGTCGATATCGTTCGCCAGCATGTATCCGGCAAGCGTGCCGATTGCAATTGGCGCCGGCAAGTCCATGTAGCGGGAAAAGGCCCCACCAAAACTCCCCTTCATGGGGCTTATCAATAGCATGTGCAATAACCTTCCAGATTGCAATTTTGGGCAAAAAACCCGCCAAATATAGTCGATACTACATATGGATTAATAACGAAATTTAAAGGCACAGTTGGTCTATTCCTAAAACTCTTTTCCATTAAGAAATCGGTATCAAACTCCCGAAAGACTAAATTTAGTTTATAAATCAATGTTTTGGAGGATTGATGCAAATGATTGTTCTTCTATCCGCCGACATTACCAAAATGCTTTAACTCCAAAAATAACTCGCCCAGAAGATATCCATTTGGTTTTGACAGAATAGTCGCTTACCTTGCTGGACTTAATAGCTCAACTGCGCGAAATATGCAGCTAAATTGATTTTTCGCCTTAAGAATGGGCGTAAGGTGGGGGCTTCCTTGTTACGCGATAGAAAAATCGAGTCTCGTTAACAGGAAGGTAAAAAATGGACTTATCCAAACGCGAATGGAAGGTTATTGGCGCAGTCATTTCCATGGCTGTGATCGTAACCGTTTGGGATCACTCGCTACGAACAATGCTCTCGCCCTGGGAGGTAATGATTGCCGGCTGTGCGGTAATCGGTCTTGTCACAACTATAGTCGTTTTCATTTTTGGCCCCAATCCCATCCGGCGATTTCCAGGCCCAGTCACTTTTTTCATCCTTTGGGCATTAGCTTTTCTATTTGAATACTACTTTCTCGGATCCAGTTCATTTATTGGCATGAACGATGAAGGTGATGAGCTTGTTCCGCTATTTTTCTATTTATCTCAACACCATTTGGGAGGTGACTTTGCCCATCATATTGGAGGCGGAGTTGATGCGATTGCAAGCCACCCTCTGGGTGGCCAGATTTTCAACATTGATGAAATTTTCTTGGCTGTTTTTCCTGTTTGGATTGCGATTTTAGTTCACAAATTTCTGGTATTGGCAGTTGGATTTATTGGCGCCTATCTGATCTGCAACCGCATACTTGAATGCGATAGCAGAACGAGCACCATCCTTGCCGCACTGTTTACCGTTTCCAATCATCACTTGATATTTATCACTTTCGCCTTAGGCGCCGGTATGGCGGTTATGCCGTTTGCCGCTTATGTGATTATCGGGCGTGTTACCAACCGTTGGTATTTTCCTGTGGTTGCCCTCACAGGGGTTCTCTCGTCTGGGTATATTGCACCTGTTCTCGTCCTGGCCCCGTTTGGCGCCTCTCTCATAGCGATGGCCTACTTATTGAAGTCTTTTCGGCCAAAAGTGTTGGTGGGGATTCTTCTATATGTTTGCATAATTTTGCTGAACTGGTCCGAAGCTCTGGCGGCGATGTTGGTTTTTAGTCCCTATGCGGCCCATACCGAAAGGGGCGCGCTTGCCGCCTCGGCCGCTGTGGCCTTCGATGATGTCGCGCGCGGTTTTTTACGTCCGCCGCGCTGGTTTCTGACCGGTTTTGCCGGTATTGGCGCACTGGGCGCTCTTGGACTTCTCTGGGTTAGACGGGATTCCTGGCGTTTTCATGCAACAGTTACCGTTTTCGGTTTCGCTCTTGCATTCTATTTCCTGAAATTCTTCCCTTGGGCCTCAATAGGACTTTCACTCGTTTCCAATTTGTCCCTTTGGTACGTTCTATACGGGTTGCTGCCTGTAACGATTGTTTTATTCGCCAGACTGCTGCGTAACAACGACGATTTCGGTCCTGAACGCCAAAACAGCGCCAATGCGCTGCGGCTTGTTTTTGCCATGGCCATTGGCTTGTTGATCGGTTTCAAAGCCTACAACGCGATATCCTTTTTGTATCACGGCGGCCAAAGCGCTTATTCGGCCATGAAGCCAGAAAAGGGCGCAGGATATCAGCAGTCCCCCCTTCGGGTTGTCACCATCCGGGCTCGCGATATAGGACCTGAACCCAGTTTAGCGGGTTCTTTCTATGGGATGGAAAACTATGATACGAACCACGCGCTTTTGCCTTCACAGTACACAAGTTTTTGGAGTCTGGGCATTAACCGGGGGAAACCGCATGGCCCCCGTATTTGGATCGACTGGAAACGATGGAACGGAGAGACCTATGATTTCAGTGATAGGCACCAACTTAACCTTCTAAGGGTTGCCAACGTTGGCCTCGTAATTAGTCCGCTTCCGTTGACTGGGCCCGGGCTTAGCAAGGTGAGCGGCCCTGAAAAGACGCCCTTGACGTTGGCGGACGCGCTAAAACAACCCTTGGCATATGTCAAAGAGCGCTTCCTTCGGTTAGTCGATTTTAATGAGCCTTATCTATATTCATTGGCCGCCTCTTACCCGCGTGTATATGCGGGGCGTCGGAAAATTGCGGTGGATGATTCCCTGGACGATGTTGAAATCCTCAAGAAACTTGGCGCCGGTATTTTCGATGGTGAAATTGTTATAAAATCGTCGGACTCAGCTCTGCTCGGATCTTCGACGAATTCACTGAAAGTTGTAAAACTTGAAAAAATTCGCAACGGAATCCGTATTGACGTAGACGCCCCTGAAGGCGGCATCCTGATCTATAACACCCCGGCTATTCCGCTGTGGCGCGCGCACGCAGGCGAAATGGAATTGCCGATCTATGAAGTTAATCTGATCCATCAAGCCGTTCGGGTTCCACCGGGATTCCGCGAGGTGGTGTTTGAATACGATCGTCCGGGACTTTGGCAAATCATCTCGGAGAAATTGGCGGGAAAATAAACAATTTGGAAGCCTGGATGAGATTGCCACGCGTGTATTTGGATGCCCTAGCCAGGCGAATCTCGGTCTTTGAACTATTTCCCTTCCATAACCTGATTAATCAATTGCTGTACGCGGAGCCCATCTGTGAAATCGGGATGCGCCGGGCGGTCATCAATTACCCAATCCAGAAATCTGGTAGCCAAGCAGGATACGGGACTGGTTCGGCTGTCCTGCCCCGATAAAAATTTTCCCTCATTGCTTTCGTTCAGAACCATGGGCTGTTCAGTCCCCCGCTTTTGTAGGGTAAGAACAAAATTTTTAACTGGATCCATCGATGGGTTATCGAGCAACAAACTACCGCCAGCACCATAGATTTCAAAACGATGGCCCGAACCTGCAAAAGCCGCCGTAGATAATCCCAGAACGCCGGTTACACCACCTTCAAGTTCAAGAAAGATAGTCGCCAGGGTATCGCCCCCAGCTGTTAGGTCAGGTGCCGTCGAGAGATACGCCTTGATATTTTTGATAGACCCCAGCATGTGCTCCACGGCATGCAACATATGACATCCGAAATGGCTTAACACGCCGCCCCCTTGTCCATGGCTAGTTTTCCATGTCTCTCTTTTTAGGGCGGTATCATGACTTTCAAGGCGCCAGTCGATAAAAAAATGACGAACGTCGCCTATTTCACCTGCTTCAATAGCTTTTTTCGCTGTGCGCCATGTGACCAGTTCCGGAAACATGAAATCGATCATATTTGGAAGATTCGCCCGCCGGGCTGCCTCGCAAATTTTCTCAGCATCTGCCAGTGTAGAAGCAAGCGGCTTTTCAGCAAAAACTGGCTTGCCCGCAGCCAGAGCATACAGAATGACTTCTGTCTGGCTGGCCGGAGGGACCGCAATGGCGATAGCGTCAATTTCGTTGTGGTCAATCAATTCGCGCCAATGGCACGCCAGCGGCGCGGAACATTCTTCGGCGCTGCGCCGGGCACTATCGATATTCGCCGCCGCGAACCCCTGTACACGGCACCTAGAATCCCTGCTAAACGCGGGGGCTAGTCCGTATCGGCCAAACCCGGACCCCACAACTCCCATGTTAACTATGGATTTCACTTGTCCGGTAAGTCCACTTCATCAGGTTTTTCAGCAGGCGTCTTGAAATTGATTCTTTCGCGTTCGAAGACCAGTGGCCGTTGCCGAACCTGATTGAATATGGCCGATATGTACTCTCCCAAAATGCCAACAAAAAACAGCTGGACGCCACCGAAGAAAAACAGTGCGGCAATGATGGTGTACGTACCCCTTGGAGCCATTTCGCCGTAAACCAATCGCAGCCCGATAACGCCGAGCGCATACAGGAGACTCAAAATTGAAATCACCATTCCCAGCAACAAAGCAAAACGTAGTGGCGCGTTGCTGAAACTGACAATGCCATTAAAGGCTTGGTCAATTAACTGACTAAAGCGATTCCTGGAAATACCATGTTCTCTTTTTTCCCAGGTATAAGGAATACCTACGGCCTTGTACCCACATTCAAATGTCATCATCCGCATAAACGGTTGAACGTCATGGAATTGCTTCATCGCATCATGGACCTTGCGGTCGATGAGTTGGAAATCCCCGGCATCGGCCGGATAGTCGATGTTGGAAATACGGCTGAGCAAACGGTAGTAAAGTTTTCTTGCCGTACGCATTAGGAAAGGCTCCATGCGTTGAGCTCGAATGCCATAGACTACTTCATACCCTTGCTCCCAAAGATTGACAAATTCGGGTATCAGGTCGGGAGGATCTTGCAGATCGGCAGGCAAAAATAGCAACACTGCGTCGCCATTTGCGCTCATCACACCATTGTAAGTATTTCGAAGAATGCCAAAGTTTCGTGAGTTAACAATGACTTTTACCTCATCGTCCTTTGTGGCAATTTCGCGTAGAATTTCTACCGTTCGATCACTTGAGGCATTATCGCAAAATATATGTTCACGGGTGTAATTCGGCAGTTTTTCATCAAATAAATTCTTTACCGCTGCGTAACAGGCCTCAATGCCGTCCTCTTCATGGAAGCATGGCGTGATAATGCTGATGCATTTTTTTTTACTCACTTTCAGTCTTTCCCCAGTTCTTCGAAGGCCGCGATTTGAGCCAGCGAAAATGCTTTCATGTCTTGGCCATCGCCAAGCCCCCTGTACCATTCGGCGGTCCAGTGAAGCGCCGCGTTCAAGTCGAGCCTTGCCATCCAACCAAGTTGAGTTCTCGCTTTCGACGAGTCCAGCCAAAGCATTTCCGCTTCCTTTGGCGCGGGAGCGTCGTCCCGTGTCCAGCGGATTCCACCTTCCCAAAGCCTGTCCAGGATAGTAATGACCTCCTCGACAGTACGGTGATTGGACTCACTGGGACCAAAGTTCCAGCCACCCTCGAAATCAGTAGGGTTTTCGAGCATTCCTTCGGTCAGTTTCAGATAACCACTCAGCGGATCAAGGACGTGCTGCCAGGGCCGGGTTGCCAGAGGATTTCTGATATCGACTGCTTGTCCATCATCCAAAGAGCGGAGAATATCAGGAACCAGTCGGTCACGGCCCCAGTCGCCGCCGCCTATGACGTTGCCGGCCCGAGCCGTCGCCAATACGGGCCGCTGAGATTTACTATTGAAATAGCTGCTTCGGTAGGAAGCCGTAAGAAGTTCGGCGCACCCCTTGCTACTGCTGTAAGGGTCGTGGCCTCCCATCGTATCCGTTTCACGGTATCCCCAGGTCCAGTTCCGGTTTTCATAACACTTATCGCTGGTAACGATCAGAATGGCCTGGGTCGTGGCCAGATTCTCTTCGCAGGCTTTGCGCACGGCCTCAAGAACATGCAAAGTTCCCATGACATTCGTAGCGTATGTTCCTACCGGATCCTGATAGGATTCTCGCACCAGCGCCTGGGCCGCCAAATGCATGACAATGTCCGGCGCCACGTCATTAACGACGTCTTGAACAAGATCGGCATCTCGGATGTCGCCAATATGATGATCAACGAGCGCCTCAATACCGGCTGTCTCGAACATATTTTTTTCGTTGTCAGGCTCCAGGGAGAGGCCGCTTACTTCGGCCCCAAGTTGACTTAACCAAAGCGACAGCCAACTGCCTTTGAAACCAGTATGTCCCGTGACAAGGACTTTCTTGTCCTTCCAAATGGCTCGGTTCATGACCAGAGTTTCCATGGTGGTTCACCACTGTTCCACATCTCTTCAAGATACACTTTATCGCGCACGGTATCCATTGGTTGCCAAAACCCGTCGTGATTAAAGGCGCGAAGCTGGTCGTCCCGGGCCAGGGTTTCCAACGGTGCTCGCTCCCAAATACTCTCGTCGTCGTCGATCAATTCAAGTACGCTGGGGGAAAGAACAAAAAAACCGCCATTCACGCGAACGCCATCATCTTCAGGTTTTTCGACAAAACCAGTTACTTTGTCGCCATCAAGGTCAAGAAGACCGAATCGGGATGGTTGTTGAACAGCGGTCACCGTCGCAGCTCGGCCATGATTTTTATGGAATGCGGTCAGCTTGGCTACATCAATATCAGCCAGTCCATCGCCATAGGTGAAACAAAACGGCTCATCATCCAAATATGGCCCAATCTGTTTCAAGCGTCCCCCGGTCATGGTTTTCAGGCCAGTATCGACAAGAGTCACCCGCCAAGGCTCGGATCGCTTGGCATGAACCTGGGTATGGCCCTCCGCCAGATCAATCGTGACATCCGAGGTATGCAATGAATAACGATCAAAATATTCCTTGATGGAATTGCCCTTGTAACCCAGGCAGATAATGAAATCATTAATCCCGAAATGGGAGTAAATCTTCATGATGTGCCAGAGGATCGGGCGCTCACCAATCTCGACCATGGGTTTTGGCTTCGTCTCAGTCTCTTCGCTGATCCGCGTTCCAAAACCGCCGGCTAAAATCACGGCTTTCATCATCTACTCCCCTTAAGGAAAATTCTATTCCCGCCCGTCACTCGATAATTGTCAACTCCGGCAAGGGAATAACCAATTTCGATTTCAGGCCACGTTCACGCAATTCGGCAATAATGGGTTCGGCATAGTGCCATGCCAGAAGCACCACGTAATCAGGTTGCTCTTTGATTAGAGTTGAATTTTCAACAATAGGAATATGTTTTCCCGGAAGATAATGGTCAAGTTTCAGCGACGCCGGTTGTTCTGCGATGTACGGCATCAGATCGCTTGTAATGCCATAGTAATTCAGCAAGGTGCTGCATCGACCCGGACAAGAATTCCCGACAAATGTTTCCCCTCTATCTTTAGCGCCTAGGGCTAATTCGAGAAACTCGTACTTTGCCCGTACGGCGTTATCGCGGAATGTGTCATAGACCCGGCCTTCATACAATCCAAACTGCCGCTCCTTTTCCAGAAGCTGAGCGACGGAGTCTCGGGGCGGGTGGCCCTTTCCCTTGGCCGCATAGACCCTTAACGATCCACCGTATCGATTGACCTGACGGGCATCGACTACTGTAAAGGAATAGGATTCAAGAAGGGTAATCAAAGATTTTAGTGAATATGATCGCAGATGCTCATGATAAATCGTATCGAACTGGCCACCCCTGATGATCTCCAGAAGATAGTGAATTTCGCAGACGAATATCCCGCCATCTTCCAGCAGCCGTTCGATTCCGCGTATCACCTCACCGAGCGACGCCATGTGGGCAAACATATTTGTGGAACTGACAACTCCGGCGTGGCCTTTGTCTTTTACAATTTCATCGGCTACTGCTTCGGTAAAGAAGTTTTGCAGGGTCTCAATTCCATCTTCATTGGCGTATTTAGCAATGTTCGTGGGCTCGACCCCAAGCACATTCATGCCCGCCTTCTTAAACCCCTTCAATAGCGTTCCATCGTTCGATCCGATATCGACAACAAGTGTCCCAGGCTCGATAGCAAAATCCCGAACCGTATCCGCGCTGCTTTCTTGCTGATATTCCACCAATTCCTTGGTGACGCCACTTTTATATGGGTATTCGGGATGGTAGACTTCGGCCCCATCTACGACATAATCAATCTGCGCCAAACTGCAATCAAGGCATCGAAAAAGGCGCAGTGGATACGTCTTTTCCGCCTCATTCAATTTGGCTCGCGTCAATAAGGTGTCACACAGGGGCTGGTGTCCCAGATCAATGACCAACTCCAGGTTCTTTGAGCCGCAAACTTGACAGTAGTCAACGGGTCCGACACCGAGGTCATGATTGTGTAGATTGTTCAAATTAATTTCCCCTGTAAATGAAGTGGGTAGTGCTTAACGTAATAGGTTTTACGCTGTCAATGTAAACTCTCATTGAGCCGACAATTGGGTTGGTCAGGCAGCTGCGAAAAGGTGATTGGAGGGTTCAGTCCACGTCGAGCCTAATGACCACTCGAATATCCAGAATCGCTGATCTGATTTATATTTGCTCAATAACGCCCATTTTTTTATTCATGCCGTGGGATCATTTTCCATTGTCTAAAAAAGGCAGTGGAACGCCAAAAGCTCAACAGGTATAGATAGGCGGCACCAAGCTCGAGGCGGAACCAAGAAATGAATACTCCATGACGGAATCATCCGAAAAGAAAGATATTCAACGCTTTTGGAAGTCCCTTTACGACTCCCTTTATGAAGATGTTGACAGGGATCTAACCCGCGAACGCCTTTTTGAGAGTCTAGTCGATCTTGAGGACATGTTTCGCCTGCGCGGTCACCTGGCGGCGGTAGAAATGCCGCTTCATGATCTTGAAGGCAAAAAGGTCTTAGAGATTGGTCCTGGCGCCGGCGGGCATTCGGCCCTTTTCGCCAGCCATGGCGCCCAAGTCACCAGTGTCGATATTACCGAACAACGCGCCCGGGCAACGGCGGCGAAATATTCCCTAATGGGTGAGCGCGCCCGGGGTTGCGTCGCCATGCAGGGAGACGCCGAAGGCCTTCCCTTTGGTGAAGAAACTTTTGACATCGTTTATTCAAACGGCGTTTTGCATCACACCAGCGATACTGAAGCGGCCATCGCCGAGGTCTTAAGGGTTCTTAAACCCGGTGGGAAAGCTGCTATCATGCTCTATTGCAAGAGCTCGTGGCATTACTGGCTTAACATGTTTCTGTGCGTCGGCATTTTGCAGGGTCGCGCCTTTGGCGACGCAAACTGGCTGGGAAAAGCGACCGAGTGGGGCGGCAAGAATGTCCAAAGCGTCGCAAACCCAATAACGCGATGTTACACGGCGACTGGAATACGAATGCTTTTTTCAAAATTTGCTAACGTAAGTTTTCGCAAAGGTGAATTCTATTTCTATTTAATTCCCAAGCTTGGCCGACTTTATCGACGGTGGCAAATTAAACGCTATGGCACGCACCCAGGCGGTATACTTGTTTACGGCGAACCCTGGCCTTACCAATCGCCGCTTGAAACAAAACTTGGAAAAATAATGGGATTTGCTTGGTTCATTTCGGCAACGAAGCCCGGCGGAAATAAATACGCCGAAAATTAACCCGTCGGAAAAATGCCCGGTTCAGGAATCCGATTGTTTTCAAGACCCGCAATAGCGGCCCGGCCCATCGCCAATATGGCTTCTTCAGCACTGCCGCCAATGTGTGGGGTGGTCAGGAAATTTGACAAGCGAAGCAATTCCATGTCAGAGGGCGGTTCGCCGTCAAAGACATCGAAGGCGGCACCGAAAAGGCGTCCGTCCAAGAGCATCTTTTTCATCGCGATCTCATCAACCAGTCCACCGCGGGCCATGTTGACCAGGATCGCGTCTTCGCGCATCAGGGCCAGGCGTTCTGAGGAAAGGATGTTGCGGGTCGACTCGTCAAACGGCAGGTGAAGGGTTACCACTTCGGAGCGGACCAGCAGGTCTTCCAGCCCAACTGCTTCAACGTCATGGGCGGCATAAAAATCCGGGAAATCAAGAATATCATGGGCCAAGACCTTGCAGCCGAAAGCATTAAGCAATGGCGTAAGATCTTTACCAATATGGCCGCAACCGATAACTCCGACCGTGCGACCTGACAAGTAGCGTCCCTTGTGTTGGCGCCAGATGCCCTCCAACACTTCTCTGTTGGCTTTTGGAACGTGACGCAGCAGCGCAATGACTGAGGAAATCACCAACTCGGAAACCGAGCGCCGGTTGGTGCCTCCGGTCCACCCGAGTTTAACGCCATGTTCAATCATGGCGTCCAAATCGATCATGTCATAGCCAACCCCGTACTTGGAGACGACCTGTAGGCCCGGAAGGGACGCAAAAAACTCAGCATCGAGTTTTTCCAGCGCTGTGATGGCGCAATCGTGCCCGTTGACGAAATCGATCAAGGCTTCGCCGGAAAGGCTCAATCCTTCATCATTAAAGGTGGCGTCAGGATACTTCTCTAGCAGCTCGGCCCGTAAGATCGGATGCTTTGAAAACGAACGCGAGGCGATGCAAACTTTATTCATAATGCCCACATTTTTTTGGCGGTGGTGCAAACCGGGCCATTAAGTAGACAGATTTTGGTTCACCACATTCGTGTCAAATTTATCAAAGGGAACATTTCAAGTTCCCTCAGTGTCATAGATATTTCGCAAAAAGAGCATCGAAAAGGCTGTCGGCCAAGACAGAAGCGATCAAACCAAGAATTTTCAGTGGATCCTGCTATTGTCGCCGCGCCTATTGGTTAAGCATTCTCTTCAGCAGTTGAGTAGCCTCCCGAGCAGCCAGTTGGTGACCAAGAGCTGTCCAGTGACCATCATGGGCAAAATGGGTCGGTTGATATCCGGCCTCAAAAAAGGCGTCAAACGGATCGACAAAAATTATATTGCTGGCTTCAAGGGCTTTTCTGATTGCTTGGCGTAATTCGGCGTATAGGGTGTCGCCGGTTCTCAGCTCAAATCTACCTGGCGCTATAACTACTAGAAATGGCGTGCCGTCGGGAAGCATTTTTCGAAAGGTCTCGATTTCATTGACGCTTCGCTTTACCGCGTCGCCCATTGACGCGCCGGATAAAGGGTTTTTATACGTATCAACTGGCAAGACGATGCCAACGGCTTTTAATAATTCGTGGAGTATGTTCACGCGTTTTAAGGACACAGCGAGAAAATTGTAAGCGGCGGTGTTCTTGGTGAGCCAACGTTTTAAACCAAAGGATTCCTTGGTTTCAGATTTCGGCATTCGTTCTTGACGGCGCGCCTTTTTTTGACAGTCATAAGCATAAATATCGTTTTCCAGAATCAGGCCCATGACGACCGCGCGGGGGTGGGTGGTTTTTGGCATGCGAGCCAACAAAGCCTGATAGCCACAGATATCCGTGCCGGGGCTGGCGATATTGTAAGTCGCTTGTCCGATATTTTTAGCGATTACGGAAGCGTAGATTTCTTCTTCTTCGACCCCCCACCCGAAGGTCATAGAATCGCCAACCACCCAAATTCGATCATCGGCTTTTTCGACCGGCTCCTTGTTGCGAAGGCCGAATTCATTGATCTTGATATGAACCCGGAAATCACCATTGTTTTGAGCGAAGAAACCATCGAAGCCGGGAATCCCGGTGCTAACGATACCATGTCCCGGGACGCTAATTGCGCGCATAAACCAGCCGCTGTAATACTCACGCCAATGTGGCATAGCGATCCTGAGGACCACTTCGGCCATTATCAGAAGTATGATCAAGCCAACCGCTGTAGCGATCAGCCGGCCTTTCCAGGTTGGCGCAACGGGGTCTTCCATCAGCCCTTTTTCCTGCCGATGACGTCAAAAAGTGCGCCTTCACGAGCGATCGTTCCCAGCCAAGACATCTGGGTAACGATGCGTTGGTAGGCGCTGCCTGGATCGGTATCATCAAATAATCCTGGCGCCATTTCGCCGGTGCTGCCGAGTATCGAGGGCGAGCAGTTCAGGTATTCAATGTCGTTTTCATCAAACCATTCCAGCACCTCGTCAATGGAATGCCATGTTTCGTGCGGATTGTAATATTGATCTTTAACCCAGATATCTGCTTTGCGGGCATCATGGATTCGGTTGCGCACGACAAAATCAATATTGGCGCCGAAGACCCCAATGACTTTTGAGCGCAACCAGGTTGGAATGCGGGCATAGGAATTATACAACCCGACCATGATTGTACCGCCCGGTTTGGCCTTCTTGACAATATGGGAAAATGCCTTCCGGGCGTCGAAGGTGTGGTGCAAAACACCGTGGGAAATCACCACATCAAAAGCATTGTCCTTAATCGCCAGATCAAAAATGTTCATTTGGGCGAAGCTACCGCGCTCAAGACCATTGCGCAATTTGTGCTCAACGGCCAGCCGTAAACTTCCCAACGACATATCGATGCCGAGAGTGTGGTTGTTGTTAAGTTGAAGAAATTGCGTCAACTGACCGGTGCCGCAACCGCATTCGAGCACCGATTTGTTAAACCCGATGGCTTCCAGCAAATTGGCAGAAAAAGGGTTACGGCCGCCCTTGTTGACCAGTTCGCCGAATTCTTCTAATCCCTCGTAACTGGGGAACGGATTTTCCTCGTAAAATGATCGGACCTTTTTTGTGACGTCTTCTCCCTCTCCCTCCGGTGGCATGTACAGTGACGGAATGCCTTCAATGAAATCATAGGACTTGCCGCTATTGGGGCTAAACAGCGCATTGCCGTTCAGATGCAATTCATCTGCATCACTGCCTCCCGGCTCTTTCAGGCAGTCCAGGATGCGATCAGAAAACATCGTTACGGAATTTGCGGTGGGGTCGGTCACTGCTCCTCCTTCATCAGAACGCAATCACCCATGACCAGCATGTCCATTTCCGTAGCCATGAAACAGCGATAAGCGTCTTCCGGCGAACAAACGACGGGTTCATCACGAACATTAAAGCTGGTGTTGACCAGTAGTCCGCGCCCGGTTTTGGATTTGAAGGCCTTTATCAGATTATAGAAACGAGGATTTGTATCTTCGTGCACCGTTTGAATGCGCGCCGAATAATCAACGTGAGTGACGGCGGGAATATCGCTGCGAACCACATTCAGTTTATCCAGGCCCATTCTGGCCCGATCTTCGTCGGACAGTTGCCGATGGTGCTTTTCGGCGACTGGCGCAACTAACAACATGTACGGGCTGTCGCCTTCCAAATCAAAATATTCACCGACATCTTCGCTTATTACCGCCGGCGCAAAGGGGCGGAAACCCTCGCGATACTTAATTTTCAGATTGAGCAGTTTTTGCATTCGTGATGAATGCGGATCACCAAGTATCGAGCGGTTGCCAAGAGCGCGGGGACCGAATTCCATTCGACCCTGAAACCAGCCTACGACCTTTTCCGCCGCCAGCGCTTCCGCCGTTAAGTCCATCATTTCCGTCTCATCGTCAACCAGCCGGTAATTTGCGCACCGGTCATCCAAAGTGGTCCGGATTTGATCGGTGTTAAAGGCGGGGCCCAGATAGCTGCCCTGCATGGCGTCCCGGCCATTGGCGGCTGGCACCCTGTTTGCTTCGGGAGGAGACATTTCATTGGCCACGGCAAGAGCGACTCCCAGGGCAGAACCGGCATCTCCTGCAGCGGGTTGCACCCAGACGTTATCGAAGGGACCCTCACGTAATATTCGGCCATTGGCAACACAGTTAAGGGCGACGCCACCCGCCATACAAAGGTTTTTCTGCCCGGTTTCCTTGTGAAGACTTTTTATTAGCCGCAAGACAACTTCTTCGGTCACCGCCTGAACGGAACGGGCCAAATCCATGTGTTTCTGATTTAGGGGTTCTGCCGGATTACGTGGTGAACCATCAAACAATGCGTCGAAACGAGCATTGGTCATCGTCAGGCCGGTACAGTAGTTGAAATACTTCATATTCAGTCGATAGGAGCCGTCTTCGCGAATGTCGATCAGATTCTCCATAATCGCATCGGCATATTTCGGCTCACCATAGGGCGCCAACCCCATGACCTTGTATTCACCCTCGTTAACCTTGAAACCCAGATAATAGGTGAAAGCGGAATAGAGCATACCGAGGGAGTGGGGGAATCGAATTTCCTTTTCCAAAGACAACTCACGACCCTTGCCAACGCCGAAGGATGTTGTCGCCCATTCTCCAACCCCGTCCATGACAAGGACGGCGGCCTCATCAAATGGCGACGGGTAAAAAGCGCTGGCGGCATGGGAATGGTGGTGGAACCCGAACAGCATCTTGTCTTCACTTAAAGTGCCGCGTTCGAGTCCATTTAGGCCATCAACCAGCAGGGATTTCTGCAAGATCTTTTCTTTGACCCATATCGGGATCGCCTTGACGAAGGATTTAAACCCCGAGGGCGCGAAGGCAATATAGGTTTCCAGAAGCCGGTCAAAGGTTAATAATGGCTTGTCATAAAAGGCTGCATAGTCAACCTCGTCCAGGCTGATGCCAGCCTCATCCAAACAATAAGCGGCGGCTTCGGCGGGAAAGGTGCTGTCATTCTTTTCACGCGAAAAGCGTTCCTGTTGGGCGGCGGCGATTATTTTGCCGTCGCGGACCAGTGCCGCTGCGCTGTCGTGGTAAAAGGCCGAAAGGCCAAGAACGATCACGGGCCAGATACCTACCTGTTTAGAAAATAGCGTAGATGAAGGGCGCGATCGCTGTCGATTGAGCGACAATCAACAAGCCGCCAAGCGCAACCAGCCCCAATATGACGGGAGCCATCCAGAACTTGCGATAGACCTTCATGTATTTGAAAAGTTGACCGAGAACAGAGAGCATGACGGTGTAATTAGATCCCCAAAAAAATTAAAACATGTCCGGAAGAGTATCAGGCGTAGCCTGACGGTTGACCGGAGTCCAATATGAGCCTTCGATCGGATTAAAGTTTCTTTGCATGGGGTCCCTGCCAATCATGCGCATGATCAGATTCGTCGGGATCAGAAAAACAAGAAAGAATGCCCCCAATATCAAATGGTTGCTAACCACTGACAACCGGGCGCCAAAGGCCGCCCAAAGACGGTTAAGTGGCAGCAAGGCGCCGGGAATAATCAGCGCCAAACCAGCGAAAACGCCAGCAGTCACAGCCAGCCAGAACAGCATGGCGTCAAAAGCCCACCAGGCAACGCCGAAAATCACGGCAAATACCGTGGCGAATGTCAGGCCGAAAGCGCGGTCAGTTTGACGAATCATATGGGAAATAACCTTGATTTTGGCCCTTTATACACTGGAAATATCCTCATTCAAGCCCCATTGGGCCTTCCAGTCCGGATCCGCACAGTAAATGCGATAAACCAGCTGCATTGTTTTCAGAGCCTCCTCAGCAGATCCGTTTGTAATTTCCTTGTCAGAAATGACTGCTTGAGCAAACTCAGCAATCTCATCTGTCCAGGATGGGTCCTGGTTGTAGCGAGTAGTATCCTCTCGAGGATCACCTCGGTCGTCTTCGCCGATGCGAATCACACTAAGGGTCTCTGCCCCGTAACTTTTCGACCCGGACAAAATTCCGCTTAACGTCAAGGCCCCCTTGGCCAGGTTGATTTCAAGCCGGAAGCTGTGGCGCCACTGTGTCGCTGAAGAATGCAACATGGCAACTGTACCATCGTCGGTGCGCATCAGTGCGTAAGCATTATCTTCGACGTCGTGTCCCCAATGACTATTGTCAACGAAGCTGTGCACCTGTGAAAAATCCCCCGCAAATAGCCGTATCAAATCGACCATATGGATGCCCTGATCCAACAATACGCCGCCCCCGGCCAAATCTCGCCGGGTACGCCATGAATCCTGGCCGAAAGTGATCAGCTGTGATTTTCCATATACACCGCGTAGATTGATTACTTTGCCCAACTCGCCGGATCCGACGATTTTCAAGGCATCTCGTACTGAATGGTGATAGCGGTGATTGAACCCGTATTTAAGTTTCAGGTGCGGGTTCCGGGCGGAGCATGCGACGACTTTCTCGATATCCGCAACATCCCTTCCCGGCGGTTTTTCACAGAAAACATGCAGGCCTTTCTCAAGGCCCCCAACGGTGACTTCTGCAGCGATGTCGTTGCTCATGCAAACCAGCAAAACGTCAAGGTTTTGATCCAACAGGCGCCGGTAATCATTGAAATAGGCGACGCCATCATCAAAAACGCCATCGCCATCCAAAGTTTTGTCGCAGACCGCAACAACGGCCATATCGTCTCGGCGGTCAATAACCTGCCGCCGGCGTTTGCCGACAATACCGTATCCGGCTATACCGACTTTTAAGGGTTCGGTCATGATAATTCCGAAATAAGTGGGGTGAAGACCGGTCACAAACCGATCATGGGTTCGACGAGCCGTTGAACTTCGTTATCTGACATATGTAAAGGACTTTTGTTAAAAGGATTTTTCATCCCGCGCCCGCCGAAGCGTTCGTCTTCCGGCAAAAAGACCTTTTGGGCGTCCTGTGTATCACCAAGAAAGTTCTCGGTATAAATTTGGGTGTAATGCTGGCGAATCTTCAAGCCTTCCTCGTCATCCTTTTCGGCACGGCGCAGGCTCTCCCACTCGCTCTTCGGGAAGTAGACATAAAGAGGTAGAACCGCCAATAACCCATCGATTTCATCGGCGCTAAGATAAGGCGGCGGCATTTTCAAAAGTGAGCGCGATGTGTTGTGCTTGGTAATTGTATCGGGATCAAGCCATCCGTTTTCGACTGCGGTCTTGCGCAACGGCGTGCCGTGATAAGGCGTAAAGATAAAGCTGGTGATGGTGTCATAGCCGCGAACAGATCGGGCGAGTTCGACCGTGTCCATTATCAAGTCACGAGTCTCTCCGGGCATGCCGATGATCAGGTTAATTGAAAAAGCGATCCCGCTTTCGGCAATCATGTTGAAGCGACGGATAATTTCAGCGTTTGAAATTTTCCGCCGCAGCACTTTCTGACGGAACTGCTCATTACCTGCTTCGATACCGAATGCCATGCGATAGCATCCAACTTCCTTGATGCGCTTCAGGGTGTCGGGTTCGCAATTTTCCGTGCGGGTATTGAAATAGAAGGGAAGCCTAAATTCTTCATACATGTCACAGAATTCGAAAATTTCCTCCCTGGGGCGGGCAAGAAAACTGTCATCCATGAACATGAAGAAATCCGGATCAAACTCTTCAATAAGGTCTGCTAGTTCATCACGTAGATTGCTCATTGATTTCCGGCGCAAGAAATTGCCGAGCCCGCCAATTTTAGATAACCGCCGCTGCGTAGGAGAATTGCAATAGGTGCAGGCGTAGGGGCAGCCCCTGTAGGTTTCGACCGGCATCATTCTAAATACCCGTCCACCCATGGGACGATTGAAGCGGGCGGCATCGAAAAGGGAATAGTCCGGAGTCACCTCATTAATATCGACAAGCGGGCCTGGGGCGGTTTTGACAATAGAGCCGTCGTCATTCTTCAGCCAGGTGCCGGGAATGTTTTCCAGTGGCTTACCATTGCGGACTGCTTCAGCGGCGGCAATGACCGAGATCTCCCCTTCGCCGATACCGATAATCCGCACCGGTTTGGCGGCAATAGCCACTTCGGGAGCCATCGTCGGAAATACGCCGCCCACCAGATGCGGCACGGCTAAATCTTCTACGGCATCCAGCATAGAGCACGTTTGCAGGAAGGTGTCTTCAACAACGGAAAAGATCATAAAGTCGGGCTTGAATTCCTGAATTTTCCTCCTGAAATCCCCCAGCATGTCTGATTTAACCTCGATGCCCAGATCGCCTTTCACATCAAACTTGCGGGCATTCAGAATCTGCACCCTGTTTTCTGAATAATTTATTTTGGTCTCGGAATAATTTGTTTCGCTGGTGTCGTAATGGGTGGTGTCGAACATATCGACGCTGTAACCCTTGTCTTTAAACATGCGCGTGAACACGCCAATCGCTATCCCCGGAACCAGCATCAAAGGCAGGTTTGGGTATACGATCAAAACGCGGAAATCTGAATTATTTTGCTGAATTTGGTTCGTCACTATCGTGCTCCGATATGCAGCGGTTTATGTGGCATGCGAAAGATGAATCTTCAAGCCGTTCGGCGCGATAAAGGCAAACATTGCCGCGTATTTTCTGATATTCATCGAATTAATGGCACATTAATCTAGGTATTGTTTGGTCAACGAGTCGGAAGCCAGCAAACTCTCTCCCCGGTCTCGATCTGCCGGGGTATCGACGCCCAAAGTCTCGGTTTCGGTAAAGACCACATGTAAATCCAAGCCGTGTTCAAGGACCCGCATCATATCGACGGCCTCGATAATCTCCAACGGGGTCTGGTCTAACGAGCTGAAAGTCTTCAGAAAACCATAGGTAAAACCCATGACGCCGGTCTGCTGATACATTGGAACGTCCTGGGTGCGTGCTCTTGATGGGATCGGCGAGCGGGAAAAACAGAGCGCCCGTCCATCAGGAGCAGCTGCGACCTTAACCGTGTTCGGGTCATCGTGGTCTTCCGTCCGGTAAAGCCGGGATCCCAAATTAATAACCGGCGCGCCAGTGTTCAATTGGGCATCAACTATATCCTCAATCATGGAAGGTGACACCAGAACTTCGTCTCCCTGAACCATGACAATGAATTCCTCGTCGGCCATACCGGGATAACGTTTTTCAGCGGCCTCCTGAACCCTGTCAGTACAACGTTCATGGGTGGCGGCAGTCATCGTCACAGGCGCTCCGTGTCGTTCCGCAGCCTCGCGAATTTCCTCGTCACAGGTCGCGATGACGACATCGGTGAAACCGGAATACAATCGGCAACGTTCATAGACATGCAGAACTAATGGCAACCCAAGTAACGATTCCAAGGGCTTGCCGGGATATCTGCTTGAGCCCATCCGGGCAGGTATGATGCAAACAGGACCTTTCATTTCACACCTTCAATAATTTCTTTTACATCGCCCAGGGCATGACGTATCGCGACGACGTCTGTACCATACGCCAATAGGGCAAACCCCTGATCCAGACGTTCTTGCAACGCCTGAGCATCAGGTTCGACCTGATGAATTCCAACAGCTATTGCGTTGTCTAAACAGGCCTGGCGGACGCTTGCTACGGCTTCTTTAAATGTGGAAGTCTCGAAATCGGCCGGACAACCAAGATCTGATGATAGGTCATATGGTCCCAAAAACAGTGCATCCACCATGGGAAGATTTGCGAGCTTTTGTGCCCTTTCAACACCGCGGGCCGTTTCGATCATGGGGACCAAAACGGGCCGAAAGTTTTCTAGGTATTGAGAAAAATTGTCTCCCCACCGATTACACCGGGACAATCCAACCCCGCGGCGGCCCTCTGGCGCGTAAAGACAATGGGCGGCGAAATCTCCGAATTCCTTTTCGTCTTCAACGGCCGCGACGATGACGCCCATGGCGCCCATATCAAGGAGCCTGCGCGCCAAATTGCTGTCCAGGTTGCTGATCCGAACCACGGGAGCGGCGCCATAACGCTCGGCAGCGACAAAGGCTGCTTCGACCTGCGAGACATCCGCCGAACCATGTTCAAAATCGACGCACAGCCAATCAAATCCCAAGCTCGCCATTGCCTCGGCAGTTTGCGGTGAGCCAGTTGTCAGCCATGCCCCAATACAGGGGTTTCCTTGCGAGAGCTTTTTTCTAAATGGGTTGAGGAATTGATCAGTCATGGGCAAAGACTCCTTGCCAAAATTCATTGGAGACGGGCGAAAATATTTGCTCTCGTGATAAATTCGGCGCTTTGGCGCGCTCAAGTGTCTGTCCCAAATTGGACCCATCAGTGGCCGGTAATATGACGTCGGGCGGGAGTATGTCCAGCTTCAACCAGCCAACGGGGCGAAAGCGGATCGTCGGTAATCCGGCGAGCGCTGCTTCCAGCCCGAGCGTAGAGGATACGTAAACAACAGCCCGCAAGCCAGTGTGGTCGAAAAAGGGTTTATGCGTCCGATCCAGTCCGGGTTCCGAGCGAAATTCGAAAGGTGTCATGGGATGATCCTTTATCAGGAAACGGTATCCCCTGGGAATTAATGCTCGCGCCGCCTCGACCATTTGATCTGCAGTTCCGGCGTCGTAAGGAAGGGCCATGAATACTGGACCTTTTGGATCAGGCTCTGTTTTTTGAAGCACGGGAATTCTAAGCGCCCCGCCAATGGTCATACGTTGGGCGGGCACGCCCCAATCAAGAAGCTGCTTGTGCGTCGCCAAGCCGGTACAGACAATCAAATCCGGTAGGGATTCGAAGCCATCGGGATTGGAGGCGGGGGAGTAGTTCAGCATTTGACGACCAACAACAGAATGCTGGTAGCCAACTGTTCGCACTCCAGCCGCCCGTGCGGCGCGCACGAAGTCGCGCTCCCATGAATGATTCTCCCAGGGCCAGGATACAATTTTCGGACGGGTTTCGTTCAGCCAGCGGCGTTGACATTTTTGTTGCCAGGCAATCATCGCCGCTTGGGCGGTTGCGCCTTCAAGGCTTTCGGCGCGGCGAACCAGCAGGCCGTTGTTCCCGGATTTGTGCTCGGGGGAGGCGCGCCACCGGGTGAATATCAAACCGAATGCATCTCTTAAACGGCCCCAAGCATGCAAGCTTACCGTTCGGTTCTTTCCTTCAAGGGCACGTGCTTGTGGCGCATCGCAATCTACGTGTAGAAGGCGCGTTACACTAGGTACCATACTCAACAGATCGCCGAAATATCCATCCCTGCCATCAGCCGTGCTTGTCGGATGCCCGTAAACTAACACCACCGAACCGTCGGAGGGGGCATTCGACTTTTGGCCTCGAAGTATTAGCGTCCTGAGGCACAGGTTACCCGCACATTTGACGCGTGCAGCATATCCCCTGATTCTTCGCCTAAGCGATTTCCACCATATTTCTGGTTGACGGCCCGGCGTAACGTCTGCGATCGAACAAAGATGACGAAACATCCACGCATCGTCGCATATCACCAGGGTCGTATGGGGCGATGCAGCTTCCTGACTGACGATTTGCGACCACGCCATCATCTGTCCCATGTCAGAGGCGTTGGTAACGCAAGCCGGGGTGTGAGCAAGGCCAGCTGATTTGTCCGTTCCCAGTTTCCTGCTCAGTTTAAGCCAATCCTGGCTTATATCATCAAACGAATGTTCTAAACGAGACGCAAGATCAGGTATTTGCCGATCGGGCTCAAGGTTATCAGGGGAAGACCCAATCGCCAGCCAGTATTGATAGGTGTCAGATGGCGGCAGGTTACTTAATTGGCGAAGCAGGACGGCCATGACTGGGGCTATTCAACATCCGCTCGGCGAGCGACAATCCACATGTGGGATGACAGGCAGGCCAGCTTGAGAAACGATTGAAACTGACTGCGGGCTTCGTCACTAGCATCAAGAACAAGATTTCGCAAAAAGGCGTTGTTCAGGCAGTCTGGGTTATCCCGGGCGACATTTCGAACGATATCCATGTCCAGCTCACCCGGCGTGCTGATTTCCAGGTTTTCAAGCCCACATTTTTCAACCAGCATAGCGGCGGCGGATGTCGTCAGAAAGGTTAAATGATGGGGGGGCGAAACGGCCTTCGAGTATTCACCAAGAACCTGAATGTCGAAGCCGCTGCCGCTTAATCCCGATATCACCAGAAGTCCGCCGGGGCGGACAAGCCCAGCCAGTTCCATAAGCAGGCCGGCTGGATCTTTCACATGCTCCAACACCTCGAAACAGGTTACCAAGTCGGCAGCTCCCTTCCAGGTCGGGTCCGATACAGCCTGAACTGAAAATCCTTCAAATACGTCGAAGCCTTTGTCGCGCAAAGTCGCAATGTGGGCTTCTCCCGGTTCAACTGCACCGAAGCGCATGTCGGGTCTAATTTGCCGAAATTCTTCAAGGAAAAGACCGTCACCGGCTCCAACGTCAACGACGTATCCAGTATTGATTCCGTTCCCGGATGCAATGCTCGCCACCCGTTCGGCCCTGGGCCGATAGATCGGACCCCGGCGCGCCTCGGCAACCGCGGGGAAAAACACCTTGGCCCAATATTGCGAAGACGGGCTATCACGGTAGAAGGCGCTTAGTGACTCGGTCGATGGCACGGGGTTGACATACAGGCTTTTGCAATGGGCGCAATGCACAAGGGAAAATCCGTTTTTGTCAAAGGCCGGTATTGGGTCGTCGCCTCCGCATCCAGGGCAAGAACGCGACTCGAGTTGACGACCATCCTGCAACAGCCGCTGACCATCTTCGGCGTTAAGGCGAAGATATTCCGACAAAAGATCGGCGGGACGAATGTCTTTTTCGCGAAGAGTCAAAAAGTGGCATCCTGTTTCATTCGCATCCATTTGCTTGCACAAAGGATGTAGCTGTTCTGAAAAATGGATTCTTCAATACACAAGGCGAAAATTATCCGGTTTTACGAATATTTTGCGCTGCGTGTCGGCCATTTTCACCAAAAGCGGCGGTAATTCGCTCAGTTGAAACCTCGGGAATTTCGGCCAGCCGTTCTGCAATCGCGAATTGCAGTTCTGGTAAGGCGGGATGGTCCGGAGAGTAAATATTCTTTGTCTGCTCGGGATCATTAATGATGTCATATAATTGGTGTATCTCGGGTTTGAAATGGTCGCCCGGATCAACGTATTCACACCAAAGGTATAAATATTGATGGCTGCGCACCGCCATATACGGCGGCCTGTGTTCAAAAAGGCAATTGCCGCCAAAAAACGTCTCGAATACAAGTTGGTCGGGTTGGTTCAACTCGTCCTGAAACAGCGACTGTCCCTCCCAATCATTGGAAGGCGGCAGCCCGGCCATATGTGTCAGGGTCGGTGCAATATCCATCACAGTCGTAAAGGATTCAATTCGGCGAGCATTCAAACCCGGCCGGTAAAACATCATCGGCACGTGAGTGTTGTGGTCGTGAAGTCGGAAAAAATGTCCCCAGTCGCCATGATCGCCCAGCTCTTCCCCATGATCTCCTGCTATGGCGATTATCGTGTTGTCGGCCTGTCCCGATTCTTCGAGAGCATCGATAATTTTGCCTAGGGCGTCATCCGTTGAACGAATGGCGGAATCATAAAGGGCGGATTGAAAACCTGCCTCAACATCAGATTTGGGCTTACCTTCAAACGGAAGCGTAGGGTCGATGTCAGGTGAATAGCCCAATTTCTTGAGATAGGCTTTCGTTTGAGCCTTCCAGTTCTTGCCGCCACCGGAAACATAAGGGGTATGACAATCCTGAAAATGCGACCAAATGAACAGGGGTTTGCCGCCGTCATGGTTTTTCAGTAGATCGACAATCTTTTCGGCAATTGAATGGGCGTCAGGATAATTTTTCGTTTCATACTTAAGCTGGCGCGCCTTGTGAGGATTGAATGGCTTGACGGTCGTAATTAATGTCCGGAACCAAAATTCGCTGATCAGCTTTCGCAGGCTCCTCATAAACCGCCATTCACGCAATAGCCAGCGTGTATGCCAGTCTGATGGAGTGGCCGCAGGCAACAAATAGCGATGAATATATGCCGACCTGTCTTTTTCAAATTCCTTTTTATGTTTGGCGATCAACCGGATAACGCGCTTGAAGTCAAATCCGGATTTTACTAGCGGAGATTCCGGAAATGCACGACGAATTTCGCCCCATTGAGAAGTCTGAAGTTCGCAATAATCCAGCGTATCACGAAAACATTTTTCTATTTCCGGCTCTACAAGGGCTAGCATCGAGGCTTCATCCAGATCGCCGTTTGAAAAACTTTGCAGGATGTTTCGGGTCTTCGCCATGGCATTCCCCGGAAATGCGTAAAGGCCATACAGGATGATTTCTTCATCAATACCGTCCTGGTAACCCGTGTACCTTCCAACCCAGGTGACGGTGGTCAGGTTTGTGGTGTGATAACCCGCATCTCGGAAAAACTTGAACAAGTTTACCGGACGCCCGATCGCACACTGATCGTACCCTCCATGGGAAAACGGGCGGCTGGATGTAAAAATTTCCGTTACCGCCGGTTGAGTAAACGCGCAATGGGAGAATGCGTTATTACAGACAATCGCATTTTTCGATAATCGATCCAGCGTCGGCGTCGTTTGGCGGTGATAGCCGTGAAGACTGGTGCGATCAGTGCGAAGGGCGTCAATCGTTATAAAGATTACGTTTGGGGAGGCTGACATATTGTCCTGTCACATAAATGTATAATTTGCTGTCGTTCATTCAGCATTCTTGCACTTTGGGCAGAATCGGGATCAGTGCGGTATTGAAAAGCCAATTCAATGTTCTACTTGCTGGTTTGAGGTCAACAAGTCGAGGCTGACATTCGCGACTCAATTGGAGAGTGAATTATCGAACTGGTGATCTTTTGGTGCTCATGCGCACGATCGACGACTTCTCTGAACCACAGCTCAATATTCATGAGCATCCATATTTTCTTACCGTAAAAATCGTATGGAAGATCTTCCGTAGATCGCATCATTTTTTCCAGTTTTGGAACGTCAAATATTCCTCGTTGCCGGGTCGTTTCGTCTAGCAACAGATCACGTGCAAGGTCTTTCATTCCATCTTTCATCCAAGCATCCAGGGGTGTTGGAAATCCTAGTTTCTTGCGTCTGGAAATCGATTGCGGCAATACGTCATCACCAATTTGACGTAATATATGCTTGTTAGTATCCAGCCATTCAGAGGCGCTGAATGAATCATTAAATACGGCCCGGGTTTTGGAGAGGGCGGAATTCCACTTCATTTTGAATTGTCGCGGAATATGGGTAACAAATTCGATGAGCTCGTGATCAACAAAGGGTACACGCGCTTCAACGCTGGCGGCCATGCTCATACAATCAAGCCGGTCCAACAGACAGCCAAGGTGGATTTTTTCAAAAATATGCAAAACCGTATCGTAGGGATCCTTATCGGAATGCTGATCGAAAATTGATCGGAAGACATCAATGGTGCGCTTATCACCATCCAGTTCTCGACGCACATCGCCTGAAAACAAGGAGAGTTTTTCATCAAAGGGGACCCAGTTATAGACATGGAAAAACTGTTCCATGTGACTTCCAAATCTTGCATGATCAAAACCGGTACCTGCTGCAACGCCCAGATTGGCAAGTCGCGCTGACAACACCGGACCAAATATTTTTTGAGTGAATGCCGCCTTTTTCCAATCCATCGCGGAACGTTGAACCCGGCCATAGCCACTGAATAACTCGTCGGCGCCTTCGCCGGACAGAGCCACCGTAACTTGTTTCTTGAGCTCAACAGAAAGACGGTAAAGGGCTATCTCATGGGGAATTGACAGCGGCATATCCTTATGGCGGATCAGCTCTCGCCAAACAGATTCAAAGTCTTCCCGCGGCATAAGATAATGATTGTGGTTTGTCTGGTATTGTTTGGCGACGATCTCAGCATATTTGCCTTCGTCGTACTGAGCTTCTTCGTATCCAATTGAAAACGTATTCACCGGATCATTAACGTGTTCCGTCATCATGGCGACGACAACACCTGAATCCAGACCGCCGCTTAAATAAGCGCCAACGGGCACGTCGGCTACCATGCGCCGCTCCACGGCTTTAGATAGCAATTCCTCTGCGCGTTCCCGGCATTGGTATTCGCTGAGTTGAGTATCGGGGTTCGCAATCGGCAGCGTCCAGTATGCTTTAACATTTATCCCCGAAACATCGACTGAAACAATATTTCCAGGCAATACCTTATTGATATTCTTGTAAAAACTGATATCCCAAACTGCCTGACGAAAAGTCAGATAACTTGAAATCGCATCCAAATCCGTTTCCAGGGATATACCTGGGAAGCGCAGAAGAGACTTGATCTCGGAGGCGAAAATAAAATTTTCGCCTACCTTGGCCCAATAGAGTGGCTTAATCCCCATTCGGTCCCTGACCAAATGCAGTTTGCGGCTGCGAGAATCCCAGATCGCCAGGGCAAACATGCCGTTGAATCGCTCAAGGGCGTCAAGGCCCCATTGAAGATAGCTTGAAAGGACGACTTCTGTATCCGATTGAGTCCTAAATCGGTGCCCAAGTCCTTCCAGTTCAGTCCGTAATTCGCGGTAGTTGTAAATTTCGCCATTGTAAGACAGGCAAACATTACTATCCGGGCTTAGCATTGGCTGTTGGCCATGCGCTAGATCGATAATTGATAATCGCCGATGGGCAAGTCCGACATTCCCATCGATCTCCATTCCAGCACCATCGGGGCCTCGATGGACGAGGGCGTCTCGCATTGCCGTCAGTACTACCGGGTCAACGGTCGCTGACGAATCAAATGAGAAAATTCCTGTTATTCCGCACATTGTATTAAGTTTCAGTCGAGCAAATAGAAATCGAGACTTGCCGCTTCTTTCAATTCCTTGACGGTATCAATTTCGATCCAAGGGTCTGTACCGACATTGGTCGTTTGGATCGTCTCCGGGCCCATCGCGATCCTTGGCAAAGCCTGCGTATAATAGCTTTGAAGAAATTCCGTCCGATCGCCCATCATTTTCAGTTCCTGCTGAAGACGCAGAGCGCCCTGAGCTGAATATTTCGCTATACCGACAAAATTGCCATGCCCCTTCTCAACAGGAATATGACTGCCAATATCTGTGATTTCTCCGTCGTCCAGAATGACCCTCATTGTGTCTGCGCGGACCTCAGACGTATCGATAATCAAATCAAAATCATGGGGACTTTTTATGCACCGCTCGACACTGGATTTTGCAATCAAAACATCGGCAAAAAGGACCAGTGTATCTGCATTCAAAAGGTTGCCTCGGTAATTTAGGGTGCACAGGTTGTTGGTCCTGGCAAAATCCGGATAGTCAAAATATCGAGCGCGATCTCCCACGATTTTTTCAATCTTATGGGATTCATACCCGGTAATGATCTCTATCTCGGTTATTCCACAGGCATCGAGCATATCGAGCTGATGGCAAAGAATTGGCTGACCTTGTACCTCAACCAGGCACTTGGGTTTATTGTCGGAATAGGGCCGTAGACGCGACCCGATTCCGGCAGCAAGAATGATTGCTTTCATTTTTCTCTTTGATCGTTTGTTTTAAAATTGGAGATTTCAAGTATTGGTCTTGGCAAGCAATTATCGGCGCTTCCAGAAGGTTTGTTCGTTACCTTTGCCCGCTTTTCCCTGGTCCAAATGCCAATCGGCCATGGAACGATCAAGCATTTCGAAATCAGATAAAGAATCGGCGTAGTCTTGAAATACAGTTGACTTCATTACACCAGGTAATCCTTGGCGTTTTGCTGGCGCTTTCCCATGAAAATACTGGGCCAAATATACGTTTTCAGCCGATTGGTTTACGAATCCAAGATAATTTCGAACCACATGTGGTTCCATTTCGGCCAGGCTCAAACAACTGTGAAACAGATCATGGGGAAAAGTAGCCAAAAGAGGCATCTGCCATGCTCCCAGCATATGGATTTTTCCGGATTCCAGGCTCTTCAGGTCAGTAGCATTCTTATTATCCTGATACGATGTGACCTGTTCCGGAAAAGCCGTCTTTAGAAATTGTTCGCATACGTACAATTGTGGAGGAATGTCAAAAAGGAGAATTGTTGCTTCGGGATGAAAGAGCCTAATGACTTCTGCCTGTTGCCCGCCACCCGAGCCCAGCTCAACAATTGTCTTTGCCCCGTTGAAATCGAAGAATCGCGTGCAATAGGCATATCGTAAATAGTAGAGGTAAAACGAGAAAGGATAGGAAATTCCATCAACTTCAAATAATGCTTCGGGATTGCCGCAAAGGGAAGGTCGCACAGACGTTATCGGCGGGGCTTTGGTTCCGGATGCCAGGGCGTTTGTGTGGGAAAACGAAAGGCGCCAAATATTTTGGGGCTGCAAACCGTAAGCCGTGCGAACTGGAATATGCCTGGTCAAAAAACGGCTAAACGCAGCCAAGGCCTTTTGATAGTACGGTATCTTGATAGTAAATCGATTGTGCAGTAAGCGAATTTTATGCAGTTCAATTTCAGCCATCGGCGGAACATTATCTTGTTGAATGAATCGCGCTAAAGAAGGATCGTTTGACCGTCGAAAATCATGAAGTCCGTTAACCAGTAGTTTGGGCAGATATTCATTGATGAACAAAGACCAGTAATTGGTCGGCTGGTAAATTTCCGGAGCCAACTTCATGTCTTGCATCATCATTTCAAGCAGGGCGGGATCATCCGAGACCTGGGTAATTTTTTTATTCATGGGCGTTTTCGATTTTTAAAAGGCTTCTACGGTTTAATAACTCGATAAGAGACTTCGTATCTATAGATTTCACGAAACCTGAAAAGTAAGCATACCGGATCTCTTGGAACGTCAGGGCGGAACTTTCTTTTTAGAGGTTAGCGAAAGTTCAGTACTTGTGAGTCAATGAGCCGAATTTTTCACGCTCGACAATATCGCCATTGTCGAGGACAAATTTTCCTCGGCATCTCTCACAGGGTCGAGCGGGAAGATGCCAGCTACCTCAGCCACACCTGTTGTTACCATCCGGGAAAGAGGAATCCAGCTTCTTAAACGCCGCCCATACTTCGGTATAAACCCTTACTCATCTGAGAAGTAGGATTCCCGCTAATCAAGGAACCTACAAAAGTTCGGCCAAAGGTTCCTTTATTCTAGCTCTTAGGTACTTTCTACCGATGGCTGTTTTTAAAGAATCGCGCTTTGGCGGTGTTTTCAGAAATTGAAAACGAACAATATATCGATGATCGACCGTGATAGGGCTGACGCGGTGAATACCAACGTCATCAAATATGAACAGAGAGCCGGCCTTCATTGCAACGACGTCTTCAGAAACGTGTTTCCAGGATTTTGCCTTTTCTAGAACGTCCCTGTATGACGCAACCATGGCATCAGGTAACCCTTCAGGGCTTTGGAGGCATTCTTCCGCCGCGTCGACTATCTGGTTATAGGTACCCAAGGGTATTGGGCCCTGTTCAGATTCCAATGATCGTTGCCGGAGATATTTAACCAGCTTGTGCGATCCATCAACGTAAGAAAAGGCCCCATTTTCCAATTTTGTGTCATTCAGATAGATTTGAAACCGCAAGGAAAACAAATCAGTATCTTGCATACCGGGAAGCACATAATCACTGTGCCAAAATACCGCTGGCGGATAACCGTCCACATATTCAGAGTCATCTGGCATTGGTTCATCCGTCGGTTCTCTGTAATCGAAAACGATCACCTCCAAATGCCAATCCGCACCATAGACCCGGTCACACAAATTCTTAAAGAACGGGCTCCCGGCAATTTTCGAAATAGTACGGCTTAGCGGTCCACCACCGCGGCGAGCTATGGCCATTGGCGGCAATCCCAGGCGCCATCCTCCCATAATTTTGATTGGCGAAGTTTCACCAAATAGGGGAGAAAACTTGTCATTGAGCCTCAAGCCCTCTTCCCTTATCAAATTAGTATCATGTTCGGATATAAAATCAGGAATACAGCAGATTCCATCTTGCTCGATTGATTTTGTGATTTCGTCCAAATTTAGGGATTCGCCATACATATTAGCCGTCTCCTTGCGCTAGTCTGGGTTGGATTGGCAAAACGCGCCACACCTTGTGGGCCGGATATTTGATATCCTCCAAGCAGATACTTAACTCTACACCTTACGGAAATCAGTATGGGACCCCCGGAGCAAGACCGGACCAACAGAGACCTGTGCAAGTTATTCATATAAGAATTTTTCTATTTTCCTAATATTTCTGCGGACGATTTCTAAGAAAGCAGTGCCTTATCAGGAAATACCCTGACCCCTTGGAAGAAAGAATAGCGGGGTCTCAAACCGACTGCAAGGTACCTTCTTTATTGAGGTCCGCAAAAACCCCGTCCTTATTAATAAGAAGGTTGAAGGTTCCCTGCTCAATTATACTGCCGTTGTCCAGAACATAGATCATGTCGGCATCCTGAACCGACGATAAACGATGGGCCACCACGACTACCGTAACCTTTGAAGTAATTTCGCGAATGGCGCTTCGGACAATCCGCTCGGATTCATTGTCCAAAGCACTGGTCGCCTCATCAAGCAAGAGAATGTCGGGCTTTCCCATTAACGCACGGGCTAGCGCCAGTCGTTGACGCTCCCCGCCGGACAAAATAGTCCCGCTCTCCTCTAGTACAGTGTCCAAGCCATTCGGTAATTTTTCTACGACACCATCTAGATGTGCCATTTTCAGACAAGCGTGAATGGTCTCATCATCCGCATCAGGGCGGGCAAACAAAAGGTTGTTCCTGACAGTATCATTGAAGACAGTGATTTCCTGGGTCACGTATCCGATACGTTGACGTAAGCTTGCCAAGTCCATCGATTCAATATTGGCGTCGTCGAAATACAACGCCCCCTCGGTCGGCTTGCGCAAACCCGCCAGCAAATCGATCAACGTTGATTTTCCGCTTCCAGATCGCCCGACAAAAGCGATCAATTGATTTTTGCTAATTTTAAGATTCACTTTATTCAGGGCTGGCGCATCACTGCTCGGGTAATTAAAGCTGACATTTTCGAAAACAATTTCATTTTCCAACCCGCCAAAAGTCCGCGTATTGGCGTGGGTTTCTTCGCGCAATTTTTCGCTTTCCCGCAACTTGCCATCGATCAAATCGATGGCCGGGCGGCGCAGCAAATACTGCTGATAATATTGCTGCATCTGCGCCACCCGCGGCATCGTCCGCGCTAATATGGCAAGAAAGACGAGCATGTAGGCCGTTTCAACAAGGAATATCTGCGACGCCATCAGAATGACGACAACGACGGCGATCACCGGAAGCGATTGTAGAATGAAATAACTTTGTTCGTTTATGTTCTCTGAGTCGAAAAGGGTTTTTGAAAGTCCATTATTAAATTCGGCGAAATAGTCGTTTACACGCTCATCGGCTGCCGTGATCTTGATGAGTTTTGAACTCTTAAGAAACTCGACGGTGTTGAACGCAAATCGCCTGTTTGCGTCCAACTGTTTGAACCCTAGGGATTTTGCCCGTTTTATAAATGGCCTTACAACACCCAGAAAAATCGTTCCCAGGGCAAGTACCAATGCTAGGAGTTTCCACGACAGCATGGCGCTGACGCACGAATATATTCCAACCAGGATAACCGTTGCGACAATTCTGACCTGATAAACCAGACTTTGCCCGTAACGCGTACTTTCCGTGGCCAGGATGTTGACGACTTCGCCATGGGGTTGTTTTGACAAATACTCCCAGTTCGATGCGATAAGTTGCTGAAACAATTTTTGGCGGATGTTCTCGGTCAAAGTAAATTTGGCGCTGATCAACATGCGCACCTGGATATAGTAAAGACCAAATGCCGAAATAATCAGAACCATAACCAGTCCAAGCGCAACCGGAAGATTGAGATCGACGCCCAGGGCCGACAGTTCAGATCTTAGTGATTCCACCAACCAGCTATCCGTTGCCTGCCCATCCAGCAGTTCAAGTACCGGCACAAACAAAGCGATGCCAAAACCCTCCGCAATGCCGGAAACAACCATCAGGGCAAGGGTTACCCAGGTTCGTGGGAGGCGGCCAAATGTCGAAATAAAACTCATATTCGTTCGCTGAATTCGCTCTTCAATAATATTCTGGGGCGTCTATAAGAGGGCCGCAAGAGGTTCGTTCAATCGAACTTTAAGGTACCTACGGCCGATAGAGGATTTTAAATTTTCACGCCGTTTCGGTGTTTTCAGGAATTGAAAACGAACGATAAAGCGTGACCCTTTTTCGATTGGGTTAACGCGGTGAAGGCCAGCATCATCAAAAATGAACAAAGAGCCGGCTTTCATCGAAACGACATCATCGGAAACATGTTTCCAAGATTGGGCCTTGTATATGACGTTTTCGTATAACGCCGTCATGGGCTCTGGCAAACCTTCTGGACTGTTTAGACAGTCTTCTGCAGCGTCCACTATTTGATCATACGTACTCAAAGTCTTTGGTCCATGTTCAGACGCCAGCGAGCGCTGCCGAAGGTACTTAACCAAACGGTGTGATCCTTCAACGTATGAAACCGCACCGTTCTCTAGCGATGTTTCACTAAGATAGATTTGGAATCGTAAGGAAAATGTTTCGGGGTCTTTCATTCCCGGCAGCCCACAATCACTATGCCAAAAGTAGGCGGGCGGATATCCGTTTTTGTATTCAGAATCTTTAGGCAGCGGATCCTCGGTCGGCTCCCGGTAGTCGAATACCATGACTTCCAAATGCCAATTTTCGCGTAAAATTCGATCACATAAATCTCTAAACAATGGCCGGCTCGCTACCAACGAAGTTGTACGGCTGATAGGGCCGCCACCACGTCGGGCTATCGCCAATGGCGGTAACCCTATACGCCATCCCCCCATAATTTTTATCGGAGAGGTTTCCCCGAATAGAGGGTTGAACCTTTCCTTTAGCAGTATGCCTTCTTGTTTAATCAGATCAATTTCATGGATGGAAAGATAGTTTGGAATACAGCAAATTCCGTCTTGTTCTATTTTATTTGTGATGTCGCCCAAATTTAAGGAATTGTCGTGCATCGGTACTTTTCCAAAATTAATCCGTAGGCTGCATTGCCAGAACCTGCCAGGCCTTTTGAGCCGGATTTTCAATCTCGTCCATGCCAGTTAGGTGATTTCTAACCCTGCTGAAGTCCGGGCGAATCCCTTTGAGTAAGTGCTCTTTAAGAGCCCCAAAGTTATCGTAAACCGGATAGCCATCCAGGTAATTGGTGTTGGCGCTGTGCGGCGGCAGCAAGACAGCGAAGTAAGGTTTTTTGTAACCCAGCACTTCAAGTAATGCCCCGGAATGGGCCGGGCCTATGACTAAGTCCGCCCACTCTACATGCTCGCTAAATGAACCGTCCTTGTCGATTGTGCACTTCAGGCCAAAATCTTGCGTAATGCTCTCAAAATATGATTCTTTGTAGGGGCCCGGATGCATTTTAAACCGGACATCCTTGAAATCCATTTCGTTTAGCATTCGAATTACAGAAATAAAATATTCATATTCTCCAGCCTGGGGCCAAGCGAAATCAATTTCGGGAAAAGCATACTGCAGTACAAGTACTCTTTCACTTTTATGCCCTGATCGAGGTTTCGATTTATTTGGTATCGGTACAGGGTTTCCGATGCGGCTTTTTTCGGTTATTGCACCGATCGAGTCGAGCCAGTCTTCGTGAGCCTGTCCCCACGTCAGAACCCTATCGATCAATGGCGGCACGCGTGGATCGCTTCCAAGTGATTCGGTTTTCAATTCATGAAGAAAGAAACCATGCCACGTTTGGTTGGTTTTAACGCCTCGGATTTTTGATAGCTCCATAAATGTCGTCGCCAGCGCATTTTGTTGACTATCCGTAAAATATTGGTCGGGTTTTTCCGAATCCAGAATTGCGTTCGCTCGCTTTACATCCAGCGCCACCGATTCAAGGCGCCCGGTTTTAGTTAACTGGTTTTCTATATAGTCGTTTAGGCAAGTTGAAAAATCGCAGTTGCTCTTGCCGAACATTTCCAGCACACGACTTTTCATCGCCGACAATTCTCGTCGATCTTCTTCAGTCAGTTCTACATTCTGTTTTTTGGTCAGCACCACACCTTTCCAAAGACATCCTAGGAAAAAAGGGATGTCACTTTTGCCCGGGAACCAATCGGAAAGGTAAAGCGGCAATACACGCGAATTATGGAAGTTCTTCAATAATGGTATTCCCGTCACTCCCGTGTTTAGCATCAAAATTTTTGTATGCCGGGGTTTGCGCAAATAATTGATGCGGCTGACAAATATTTGAAAGGACAAAATCGCGTCCATAACTTTCTTTTTAAGCCCGTTCACAGGAGATACATCCAATTTAACGTTTCCCGAGTTTTTCAGCCTCGAAATATAGGGCGATGAGCTTTCGGTAATATCCCTATAGTCCAAGATTTGAACGCTCAGTCGCGCGCCAACCTTTTTAACGATGTCAAATTGGAGGTCTCCATTGAATGTGCCGCCCTCCGTTCGAAAGTCGTAAAAATATATTTCCTGAGGTTTGTACAGCTTTATGAAATGCTCGAGCGACAGCCCCAACCTGGTCACTTCGATTAGCACCCGGCGGGTTTCTTTTACAAATTTCCGACCCAGAGAAACGCCCTGAAAGAACGTTTGGTCGTCTTCGCCATCATACATCCAGTCATTGGCGCGCAGATCAATATCATCCGACCAGTTTTCCAAAGCGGTATCGGAGAAATGGCTTTCGATGTGAATACATTTCTTATTCTCGCTTAAAAATTTCTGCCACAAGCGCCAGCTTGAAGATACGAAAAGCGTTTCCTCAAATACGGCTTCAGATACGTCCCTGCGGTAAGATTCGAAATGCCTGATATCGGAGATCAGTACGAGCCTGTCGTATGTTCCCTCTATATGCTCAAGGCGTTCGTTTAAGGAATAGAAATAACGGGGAGAAATCGATGAGGCTAATGTTTGCTCACCAATTTCTGGTTTATTCGAGGTGATAGTCATTCGATGTTTATCTTTTGATTCTTATTAAGTGTTGTCTGCTTTAAGAGCTATAGGGTGAGACCTTTTGTTTTTTCTTACCTCTCAAAGCCAGCGCCTCTTTTGAGGCGAGCCATTCTCGCTCATACGCGTCGATCAGACGCATGTCGCCCTTAAGCATCAGCTCGCGCAGACCGATGAGCTCAACTGCATTGAAATTATGTGATATCGTCGCCGAGATCGCACTGGCATCGCCCAGGTCCATAATGAAGGCTTCAAGGTCGCCGTTATACTGATCTTCGATAGACTGGCGATATACGGTGAACCATTCGGAACCAGGATAAGGAGTGGCGAAATGCGGCTTGACGACAATACCCAGCTCATCCCAGGCCTTCATATTAATGCGAATTGATTCAAAATCTTCGTTTGGAAACCCGATAATCTGATTGGGAATGGGGCGAATGCCCGATTCAAGAGTCCAGAAAAAGCTCCGCATATTGGTCTTCGGCGTCGCGCCTTTGCCAATGGTTTTCATTACGTGGGGGGCGAACGACTCGTACCCATATATTAAGTATGAGCACCCTGCACCATGCATAGTTTTCAGAACCTCACGGGTACAAAGCGTTGCGTGGCTCGTACCTGACCAGTAAACCCCGCTCCAACCAACAAGATTGCCTTCGTTATCGTACTTGTTTTCCGGCGCGAGACCATTTTCACGCCAAAGTCGGCAAATCTCCGCCATCCAGGTTCGATCCGAATACTTATCCATCGTCATGAGGTTCTCATCCAGGAAGGAGAGAAAGTCGACGCCGTATTTGTCGTGAATATGCTTTACCAGTTTCACGATGTATTCCGGGCTGTGGTAACGGATGGTTCGGGTGTAGGTGCCTGGCTCGTCAAAGGCGACACGCGTCTCCCCAGAATCTGTTTTCTCGTATCGCATGTCTCCTGAGATTCCCAGGTGATAGCAATACCGGCATATCATCGAACAACCATAGCTCATGTTGATATCCAGCCGGCGCTTGGCCAGTACGCCTTCCTCGGAAAAGGGAATTGCGCTGTTGGGGAAGTAGATTTCCTCGAGCGGAAACAGATCCCAGGCCGGATAAGGCAACGAATCAATGTCTTGCAGTAACGCGCGCGGTTGTGAGTAGATGCAAGCGCCGGTTTCACTGCGGTGAATGGTTCCGCTCACGTTCTCCCAGTCGGCGCGACCGCCATCCCAGGCTTCGAGAATTTCAGGAAACGTTTCAAAAGCCTCGCCGATAACACCCACATCAACTTGCGGCAGCCATTCCATCATTTCCTTGGGAAGCGATGTGATAATGCCACCACCAAGAACAATCAAGACTTCAGGGCATTCTTCACGGGTGACGCGAACGATATTTTTGGTTGAATTGTAAGATGTTGTAATGCCGCCCAAGGCAACGATGTCCCATTTGTCGGCATTTAGAACCTCACGAAGCAAATCATCGCCCTTTCGCCAAGCATTTGCGTCAAAAACCTGGACAAGATGGCCGCGCTCCATGGCGATCGCGGCAAGCAAGGCGATGCCATAAGGAACATGACGGGGAACGTCCTCTTCCCGGACGATAGGATTTATAAGAAGTACTTTTGCCATTCGTTAAAGCCGTTTGAAGTAATTACGAAATATCCGGATTTGCGGACTTTGAGGCGAGGAGAAAATCACGAAAAGGAATAAAGTTGATGTTTTCCCCAAATAGAATTCCAGCCTCGGAGCAATTGAAGGTCTGGCAATCCGCGTCTTCAATCATTTCCAAAAAGCATTTCCGATACCACATATAGGCAGGATCACTGAAAAATCTGGTTTTTGTGTGCGGATTGAAAAAATCGTCAAAGGCTTCCGACAGGCGATCTTCTCCCAGCAACGCGACCAGTTCGTGGTAATACTGCGTGCGTTCGTAGGGCGTTCCGTCGTGATAAGATAGGTCCATTCCGGTCAATGCAACCTGCTTTTTACCTAGCACGGCATCAGCCAGCATCCAGGCAGCCGTTCCGACGTTTCCACCGGCATTCATGCAGGGAAGACCATTTAGATCATACAGTTCCTTTGTTCGACTGCCAGGTTCATCAGGATCATCAAGCATTGGGTTCCACCAGAATATTTCCATGCCGATTTGTTGAACCCGCTGGACGACTTTTTGCGAAGACGATGTCGATAGCGCGATCGGAATTGATGCACCATAATTATTCAATAGATCCAACACTTGCTCATTTGTGCGCAATTCATTGGCGAAGGTATCGTCCATATCCTGACGACGATAGTAGTCGTCATTACGAAGAGCTTGTTCAGTTAGATCGGGATCTCCGAACCAGCGAACAATTCGTGATGAGTGAGGATCCAGCGACAGGGTCAAATCCGGAATAACGCCATTGCGCAGGCAGTAGAACAGGGCGCTCTCCGTCGCGATAATGGCACCGTCAAAGCCAATATCAAGGATAGCCTGAACCGGGTCATTAACCTTGATGCTGGGTCCTGCAGCGATGATCACGGCGGCATCAGAGGCGCCGATTGACTTGTTGCGAAGAGCCGCTAGAGACTTTCCCTTGCGGACGGCCTCATCGTTGCGATGGGCGTTGGCAATGGAGGCGTCGGCAATTCGGTCCAGCGTAATTTGCCCCATATCTCCTATCAGTTGCTCGTGAACCGCCATGGCTGTTTCCGCTCTGCCTTGTATATTACGCTTCGTAATCAACTTCGATCGTTACTCTTGCAGGTCCCATCTGACTTTCTGCTTCGCCACATAAGCGATGCTACCGCCGATTTTCTTCTTTATATCCTTTTCGAATTTTTCAGCCGATGTCTCGGTCTTTTCTGTTGCCGCCTCAACCTTTTTTTCTGTTTGAAAGTTACCTTTGAGAACCGAATTCATTGGAACGCTCCTTACCTAATTCTTGCGTTTTATAGAAATATTTAAAGGGTAGATATTCATGCGGAAGCGGCGGAATTTAAAATCGCTTCACACAAAAGAAAATCTATTTTGTCATCAACATCGACCGACCGTTCTTTTGGCATGACATAGGCACGTGTTGAGCTATCGATAAAAGTACGATGTTCCATAAACCACGCGGTTTCAGCTGTGTAAACCGCGCCGTTGAGGGTAAATGTTTCCGGTAATTCCTGGCGTCGAGGGCTCTTTGCAGAGGTTTCTATAAGTCGCTTCAATTCGTTTTCCTGGCCTAAGGTAAAGGCCCAGTAGGGAGACTTCGGGCTTTGCGAAACAGAAACACAAGAATTGGCGTCGTGCCGCATAAGGGTTTCCAGACAGCCGTCAATATCATTGGCATTGCGCAATGGCGAGGTCGCCTGCAGCAGCACAACGATATCATAGGACTGATCCAGGTTTTCCAAGGTGTACCCAATTGCGTCATGGATTCGGGCGTCGTCCGTTGCCAAATGGGCTGGACGTGTAAACGGCACCTGACAGCCATAATCCTGTCCGATCCGGTTAATCTCCTCGTCATCGGAAGACAAAACAAGCCGATCAATGTAACGGGATTGATTAGCGCAATCGATGCTCCAGGCAATAAGTGGCTTGCCTTTCAGTTTGAGGACATTTTTACGTGGCAGCCCTTTGGAGCCCCCTCGTCCTGCGATGATCGCAAGGACCGTTTTACCCTGGATCATGTTTCATGCTCTCGATTTGCTTTCTCCAGATCATGAACCTGACCGATATCAATCCACCTTTCTCGAAGTGGGAAGGCGGCTGTTTTAATGTCTGATTCAATGACTTTTTCGAACAACCTGTTCATATCCAGATGAGAGTCACTTTCGATCAAATCAAGTATTGTTGGCTCGAAAACATATATCCCAGCATTGACAAAAAAGCGGTGTACCGGTTTTTCATCAATGGTCTCAATCTCGCCGTTATTGATATTGATAACGCCATATGGAACCTGAATATCGTATTCACGCACGCACATCGTAGCGGTGGCTTTATGTTCCGTGTGGTAATCCATTAGCAACAGAAAATTTACTCGGGTTACAAGATCGCCATTCATCACGATGATCGGATCCTTAGGCCGCTTCGGGATCAACGAAAGAGCGCCGGCAGTTCCCAGTCTTTCATCTTCTTCCAGGTATTCAATGGTTACGCCCCAGCGGCTTCCATCACCAAGACGCTCTTTTATCATTTCACGACGGTAGTTGATGGAGATATAAAACTTGTCGAAATTCTGCTCGATGAACGATTCCAAAATCAATTCTATTACCGGTGTTCCGCCAACCGGCAATAACGGCTTGGGCACCGTATCGGTCAGCGGTCTTAGACGTTCTCCAAGTCCGCCGGCCATGATAACCACCCAATTGTCATGACTTGCACCGTGCGCGGTCAAATCATCGATATGAGCAATGCCAATGACAGTATTATCCTCTTCGACGATCGGGAGTTGGCGCAATCCTGGTTCGCGCATGACTCGAAGAATCTGCTGCCTTGAAAGCCCTGGGCCAGCCGTCGTTGGAGAATGGTTCATAACCTCATTGGCAATTGTATCCATACCTTTTCCCCCTAGAACAGCCCTTCGCACATCACCATCGGTTACGGTTCCTAAGAGATGTCCTTGATCGTCGACAACCATCGCGACCTGCAATTGCGAAGCATCAATGATCTTGATGATTTCCGAAAGGACGACATCCGGTCCGGTAAGGGTCTCACGCCAGAATGTGCTTCTGTTCTTTACCATTATTTTGTTGAATTCTCGTGGCTAACACAAAATTTATAACCATGAAATTCAATATAGGCGCCCGGCGCATCTGGAAAGGTGACAGCCCGAATACGTCGTTCGACTTCGTCAACCGTCATATCGTGCTCAATGCGGCAAAGGTCATTTAGCTCTTCGCGAGTGAATGGCTGACGCGTCCAATGTTCGTTCGGCGCAATGGGCAGCGCATCGTTGTTAGCGACAATATTGGCTATTTCGAAAAACAGAATTTCGATTTCCTCATAGCAACGTTGTGTAAGGCTGAAGACGTCATCATCAAGCGTTACTGGAAACCGGCGAACCGCAATTACATTACCCGTATCAACCTTTTGCGCCATATGATGACAGGTGACGCCGAAAATGGACTCGTTGCGATACAAAGCCTGATTCGTGCAGCCAATCCCAGGATATTCCGGCGGACCGGGGTGAAAATTAATTGCTGCACGGGAGGCATTTGCGAGGATCGCTCCGGGAACGATGTGAGGATAAAGATAGGAAATAATATAATCCCCGCGCCATTCTACCAGGTCATCCGGAATCGAGCCGTCGCGGTCTGAAAATTCAATTCGGCTGCCAGGAAAATTTTCTTCGATATGTTGGCCGGCCCGCTGGCAACGAGAATCGCCCCTTTTACCAAGAAACAGAATTGAGGGATTAGAGTCCGTCAAATCAAATCATCCCGTTCGTAGTCGCGCTCGGCTTCCTGGCCGATCAAATCCCAATAATCCATGGGCGAACGTCCGCAGCCCGGACGCTTGGCGCCGACGTTGCTTTCATTGAAGACTTCACCGCGCCGGATAGTTGTCAACGCCACAAGGCTTTTACGAGCAATATTCATGTTCGCCATTTCCGATGGTCGAGGATTTTTTTTCCCATCCCCCAGAGCAGCGCTGCAGGTGCGCACACCTCTAACCAATTCGCCCAGCTCTTCGGGCTCAAGTGAAGCTGCGTGATCGGGACCCTCAGCCCGTTTATCCAGTGTAATGTGTTTTTCGATAACACTTGCCCCGAGGGCGACAGCGGCAAGGGCGACTGCGATTCCTTCCGTGTGATCGGAATAGCCTACCGGAAGTTTGAAGGCCTCGCGCATTGTCGCCAAAGCCATTAGATTTGCATCCTCGGCGGGCGTGGGATATTGGGTATTGCAATGAAGCAAGGTGACCTTGGATTCCAAAACCTGCATGGCCCGTTTGTCTTTTTGAATTAATTCGATTTTTTGGCGGCTGGGATCTTCATCCGGATATTTCGTACCAAAGGCGATAACTCCGAGCGCTTCGCGTATTTCACCAATATTGCTCATGCCGGTGGAAAGGATTATTTTTCGGCCTGATCGCGCCGCGGCCAAAAGTAACGGGCCATGTGTCAGCTCCCCAGAAGGGATTTTTATGATCGGAAGATTTAGGCCACTTACCAGGAAATCCAAACTATCTATGTCGAAGGGTGTTGAGAGAAACTGGACGCCTCTCTTGTCGCATCGCTCAATCAGTTTTTCGTGCCAGTCCCGGGGTAGCTCGAGGCGCCTTAACATATCTATCTGTTTTTCTTTGATAGGTGTCGTTTCCATTTGATATGCAGCCTTGGGCGCAGAATCACTGGCTAAATTGGCGGCATCGAAGGTTTGAAATTTGACCACATCCGCCCCGGCTTTCGCGGCGACATTGATCAGCTCGAGCGCCTTATCCAAGTTGCCATCATGGTTTACACCCACTTCGGCGATAAACAACACGCTCATGGACAGAGTTCCGCCATTGGCAAGTCATAGAAATGTTTTTGCTGAATGGATGTCAAATCCGAATCCCGTAGAATATTCACCATGTATCCTGCAGCACCAGGTGGGCCGTAGGGATTTTCGACGTTCTTCGCTTTCTGAGAAAACTCTGGAGAAATGGCACGACTAATTGCGTCGGCTATTTGATCCCGGCTGTCATCGCAGTGAATAACCGATGCGGCAGCAACCCGTCCCTTTTGACGGGTTCCAATGTCAACGGTCGGCTTGCCCATTGAGGGCGCCTCAATAATGCCACTTGAAGAGTTGCCGACGACCGCAGCGCAATTCTTCATAGCCGATAGGTAGCCCCGCTGTCCCAACGATTGCTTTATCGCACAACGTCCCGGATTGTCTGCGGCAAAATCCTCAATACTTTTGCGAATTGCCTGATTCCCCGGATCCGCATTGACGCCGGTAAAGACTATTTTTAGATCAGGTGCGGCCTGAAGGGCGCCTAGCAGGGTTTCGACGGATTCCAGCCCATTGTTTCTTTCCGTGGTAACAGGATGAAATGTAACGAGCAAGAACGGTTGGTCTAGCTTTATACCGGTAAGGTTCTCGAGGTCGCTTATTGGCAGCGTATCTAGTGTTTCAATGGCATCGAGCCCAGGCGCGCCGACGCGGTGTACATGTTCGGGTCTCTCGCCTAGTTGAATAACACGTCGCCGATAAATTTCGGTCGCCACAAAATGAATGTGGGCAAGTTTGGTAATTGCATGACGAATCGAGTCATCCATTGCCCCTTCGGTTCTCTCGCCGCCATGGATATGGGCTATTGTGCGCTTGCAAAGCATCGCCGCCTGGGCCGCGCCGAGAATTTCAAATCGATCTCCGAGAACAACGACAATATCGGGATCAAGTTTTTCAATTTCCATTGCGACCCCGCGCACGGCCAGCCCAACCGAATTACATATCCCAAGTGACGAATCATCGTTCATTGCAATTGCAACCTGTGCATCGACGCTAAACCCGTCTTGCCGGATGTATGAAAGCGTCGCTCCATACCTGTCCTCAAGGTGAGAGCCCGTTACAATTACCTGTAATTGGAGAGATAAATCCGCCTGTATTTTTCCCATCAGGCCGCTCAACAGGCCATATTCCGCGCGGCTGCCGGTTATGACACAAATTTTACGGGGTGATTTAGCTTGCATTATCCCGGGCTTATTCCTTTAAACGTTCGTGCCCGAACGCCTTTCTTCAGGTTTCTTTACGCAGCGTCAGCCGGAGCGGTTTGCAACTCCGCACTGCTTGGCAGGTTGATGATCCGGCGGTAAAGGCTTTCGCTCACTGAAAGGTCCGACCTGGGACAGGTCTCGTACGGCGCCAATTGATGAAGGGGGCGCCAAGGGGGGCGCGCAAATATACCGGCCCCATGACATTTTTCCAAAATAGCGTTTCTGGTTTCAAGATCGTCGTCATTCAGAATCAAGGTATTGAGCCAGTAATTGCTATTGGCGAAAGGCTGTTCCTGATACATCTCGACGCCAGCCAGTCCCGCAAAAGCCTGAAGATAAATCTTCGCTAGCTGCCGCTTGCGATTCAGAAAATGAGGAAGCTTTTTCAGTTGGGCGCATCCAACGGCGGCATTGATGCCGGGCATGCGGTAATTGAAACCGATTTCGTCATGAGCCGTTTCCCATGGATGCTTCGTTTTCGCCGTCGTCGCCAAATGACGGGCGCGCTCGGCAAGCTGCGGATCATTGGTTACAATTGCGCCACCACCGCCTGTTGTTACGATTTTGTTTCCATTGAAGCTAAGAATTCCACATTGCCCGAGCGTTCCCGTTTGACGGCCCCGGTAAGACGATCCGAGAGATTCGGCGGCGTCTTCTATCAATGGCAGACCTGCATCTTCACACAATTTGATAAGCGGTTCCATATCGACCGGATGGCCAAATGTATGCATGCATACGACGGCTCGTATCGGGCGGCCGGTAATCCGGTTGATTTTTGAACCCCCCTCACTCTTTAGGACATTTTGAAAATATCGTTCCAGTTTCAAAGGGTCCAAACCAAGCGTTCGTTCGTCGACATCGACGAAATGTGGATGGGCGCCGCAATACGTCACCGCGCTTGCCGTTGCTACAAATGTGAACGATGGGATAATCACTTCATCGCCTGGCAGCACCCCCATTATAGCCAGCACCGTGTGTAATGCCGCTGTTCCATTGACGGTTGAAACAACGTGGTTAGCGCCAACAACATCGCCAATCATCTTCTCGAATTGGTTGACGAAGGGGCTTACTGAAGATATCCAGCCCGACTCTATACACTCAGTGGCATACTCTTGCTCTTGTTGGTCAAGGGCGGGCTCATGAAGCGCCGCGCCATCCGGCAAGAGATTTTGCAGTACATCCAGGATGGCGGCAATGTCGGTGATCGCCGGGCTTGCCTTCATACCATGAAGTCCGAGTAGGTGCGGACATTGGCGACCCGCCCCTTCCACCAATCAATGGTCTTGAGCAAACCCTCTTCCAGGCTTACCTGGGGCGACCACCCTGTCTGAGAAGAAAGCCTTGTCGAATCCGCCATCAACGCCATGACTTCACTTTTAGCTGGGCGGATACGCGATTTTTCCTGCTCGATTTCTTTCTTGCAACCAGTAAGTTTTCTGATCAGGCTCACCGTTTCTTCAATTGTCACCATCTGGCCGCTACCGGCGTTGAATGTTTGCCCCATATTTTTTTCATCCACGCCCGCTAAGCTGATGAAGGCGGCCACTGTATCGCTAACAAAATTGAAATCCCGCATTGGATTGAGATCTCCGAGGCGTATGGTCGAACAAGAAGGGTCCAGTGCTTGGCGAATTGCTGCGCTAATGACGGCGCGTTCACTTTGGCGAGGGCCATAGGTGTTAAAAGGACGCAGTGTGACCACGGGTAGACCAAACGAAAGAAATTGCGATTGAGCAATCATGTCAGCGCCAATTTTCGACGCCGAATAAGGTGACTGGGCTTGCAGCGGGTGTTTTTCGGTTATAGGCGTAAATTGTGCGGAGCCGTAGACTTCGCTAGTCGAGGTATTAATTATGCGCTGACATCCCGCCTCGCGAGCCGCCATCATCAAATTGAGGGTTCCCTTCACGTTAGTGTCAATATAATTGCCTGGCGCGTCGTAGGAGAACGGTATGGCAATCAGCGCTGCTAAATGAAATACAATATCCTGGCCGCGGCAAAGACCGATCATTTGATGCGGGTCGCGAATATCGCCTCGAATGATTCTTGTGGCCGCCCGGGTTTCCGAATTAAGGTCGTCTAGCCAGCCAAACTGATCGAATGAATTGTAATGCGCCAGCGCCGTAACGTTGGCTCCGCAGACAACTAGATGTTCCGTCAAATGAGAGCCAATAAAGCCATCGGCTCCAGTAACTAGGATATTTTTACTTTTCAGACTCAAGGGCATGAACTTCCTACAAAACGACTATTTTGATCTGGCTCTTCGCTGCCAGACCATTAAGTAGATGCAATTTTCCACGCTACCGCAGTCCGGGTGAAATCAATCCCCCGAACAGCAACGCCATCATCCTATCTTCGCAGGCTTAGCTAGCCCGTCTGATTGCCTCCAGAGGGACCAGTGTCTTGACCTGCCTGCCCATAATGTCGAGCAAGACAGCAACGCGCTGGCTATCGTTCAAGCCATCAAATATGCCCCTATGCTCTGCGAGAGGGCCGCTTATAATCTGAATGGCTTCGCCTTTAATGAGCGAGGTCTCGGCTATACCGGAAAACAGCCCATTTGCGTCTTCGCGTTCGCGTAATTGATCAATAACCCAGGAAGGGACCACTAGCGGGCGCTCACCTGCGGTTATCAAGTGGCTAACCCCGACGGTTGAACGGATAGGGCGCCAATGAGTCGACCCTTCAATAATTCCGACAAAAATGTATCTGGGAAACAGTGGACGGATGACGGTCTCAATGCGCCTTGCATGGCGACGGGTTGTTTTGAATTTTGGCAGATAAATATCAAAGCCCTGACGCTTCAAATGTGCTTCGGCTTTGCTCTCAGAATGGGCGTGGCAATGAGCAACTATCCAGTCAATCATGGTCAGCTCCTTCTGCAAATTCTTCTTTGCTTGTTTTCACATTTAGAATTTCCGGTGCATAAACCCGGTCCCCCCCAATCTTCCGAGCGAGCCTGTCAAATTCACGCTGTGGATTGCCAAGATCAGTAATTACAAAAGCATCCACAGTGATTGTCTCCGGAATTTCCCCGAATACCGGAATACCGGAATAAATTTCTTTCTGGGAACTTGGATCGATAATGCATACCAGGTTTACGTTGTGGTCCTTGGCGCACAACGTGGCAATTTCCGCCAAATCAGTCAGCCCGTGCAAAGCGATGTGAAAGTGATCATTTTCGACACAGTCATTGAAAATACTGGAGCACTGCTCTCGAGCAACCCGAAAAAATTGAAAGCCTTCCGTCAGATATTCACGGGCTAAACGTGTCTTCTCGGAAAATCCCTGCGGTGTTAGGTAATATGCATAACGATTGGCGGGCGCCTGTTGGACTTTGATAAGCCCCTTTTTGATACAACGCTTGAGGTATGAGTTCGTGAGCCCCAGGGCTATGCCCAGTTCGCCAGCCATAGTGCGTTGAGTAACGCGGCTGTTGTCATGGACGGCATTGAGGACGCCTAGGGTGATTTCATGTTCGTTATTTGCCATGCTGGCCAACCGCTTCTAAGGAGCATGTCCCACGTAATCGACAGTCCGTGTTCATGGTGCGAACAATACCTTGTTCAAAACTTGAACGTCAAGTTAAAATGGGCCCAATTTGCCACTGAAAAAACCAATTTCTGGGCGTCAGAGGTTAAACGAGATTTGAAATAGGCTACCACCCAAAGATCTTGGACCTTTTAAAGGCTTGTTCGGTGTAATTCTTGTCAATACACGGGATTTCAGCTAGGTAAGCGATCACCATATAGTTTGTATTAGAGGCACCCCTTCATGAAATCAAAGCCGGCTAAGTTCGTAGAACTATTACAGTCTCCCGAGCTTGAATTTATCATGGAGGCACACAACGGGTTATCGGCAATCATTGCAGAAGAAGCCGGATTCAAAGGAATATGGGCTTCTGGGCTTTCTATTTCAGCCGCCTTGGGCGTGCGCGACAATAACGAAGCATCTTGGACACAAATTCTTGAGGTATTGGAATTTATGTCCGATGCGACGTCGGTCCCGATCATGTTGGACGGTGATACCGGTTATGGAAACTTCAATAATATGCGCCGACTGGTACAAAAGCTTGAACAACGCAACATTGCCGCAGTCTGCATAGAAGACAAGCTGTTTCCGAAGACGAATTCCTTCATCGGCGAAAATCAACCTCTCGCCGATATTGTCGAATTCTGTGGTAAAATAAGAGCGGGCAAAGACAGCCAGCGAAATGACGATTTCTCCATTGTCGCCCGAGTTGAGGCATTGATAGCTGGATGGGGCATTGAAGAGGCGCTAAAAAGAGCGGAGGCCTATCATCACGCAGGCGCTGACGCCATTCTCATCCATTCCAAGAAATCCCAGCCGGAGGAGATACTTCAGTTCAAGCGAGAATGGGGTAAGCGTTGTCCAGTCATTATCGTGCCGACGATGTACTATTCAACGCCAACCGAAATATTTCGCGAGGCCGGAATATCGGTGATAATTTGGGCAAACCACAATATGCGCTCAGCCATAACCGCGATGCGCGAAACGTCACGGAAAATTTATGAGGAGCAATCCCTGTTGTCGGTCGAACACACATTACCAAGTGTTAAAGAGGTGTTTGAATTGCAAAACAATCAGGAGCTTGCTGAGGCTGAGAAATTGTATCTCCCATCCAAAAATTCCCGCTCGAGCGCAATTATATTGGCGGCGAGCCGCGGTAGCGCTTTAGGTACGTTGACAGAAAATATGCCGAAGGCCATGCTTGATGTGCGCGGTCGACCGCTGCTTGAGCATTCCGTAGAGGCATTAAAAAATAAGGGAATTGAGAAAGTTACCGTTGTTCGTGGGTATGCAAAAGAGGCGATTAATCTTCCCGGCGTACAGGTAGTTGATAATGATGATTATGCCGAGACCGGCGAGGCCTATTCTCTGAACTGTGCGCTAGAAGCGCTAGAGGGAGAGATCGTACTATTTTATGGGGATACCCTTTTTAGGCCCTACATCCTAGATTTGATGCAAGAAACCGAAGGCGATATTGTTTTAGTAGTCGACGCTTTTTTCCGCGAAATTCACCCTGACGATAGTGAGCGCCCCATTGATGTCGTCACCTGCTCAGACCAGTTCCGTGGCAACTTCCTGATGGATGACCAGTCAATTACTTTAAAGACAATAAACAAGGAGAGCGTTGAGAATTGCGATGGCGAATGGATCGGGTTAGCGCGGCTGAGCGAGCGAGGTGCGGCCCGGGTTAGGGAAATTCTCGAAGACATGGCCAAGGACGGCGACTTAAATTCTGTTCGTCTGACCGATATTTGGCAACGCTTGCTGATTGCCGGGGATAGAATTAACATCGCTTACATTGCGGGTCATTGGTTGGATGTTGACGACGTTTACGATCTAGCTGAAGCCAGAGATTTCATGTGACAAATTGCAAAGATGATTGAAGCTGAAGATTTTTTTAACCCTGCGGCGAAGCTGGGATATGATTTCTACACGGGTGTTCCTTGTTCTTTTTTGTCACCCTTTATTAATGCGGCAATAACGTCAGAAAAATTGTCTTATGTCGGTGCCGCCAGTGAAGGCGAAGCCGTAGGTATCGCCGCAGGGGCCTGGCTGGCCGGTCGCAAAACTGTTGTCATGTGTCAAAATTCCGGGTTGGGCAATACGGTTAATCCAATCACGTCACTAAATTATCCCTTTCGGATTCCGACATTGATAATTACCACTTGGCGAGGGGAGCCAGGACTGGCAGATGAGCCGCAGCACGAGCTGATGGGCGAAATCACCCAAGACCTGTTAGACATAATGCGTATTTCGCACAATCTATTCCCGGACGAATTCAATCAAATTAGGGCGACATTGAAAACTGCCGATGAACACATGGCAAAAGAGGGCCTTTCGTATGCGTTAGTCATGAAAAAGAATTCCGTACGGGCTGCCGATATTAAATTGCCGGCTCTTATCCCTGAAGAAAAAGGGGTTTGCCATGACAGGATGAGTGGAAATGAACTGTACTCCCGTTCCGAAATGTTAATGGAGTTGTTGAGAACCGTTCCTGAATCAGCTGCTGTCATCTCGACAACCGGAAAGTGTGGTCGTGAGCTTTTTACATTAAAAGATAGGGAGCAGCATATTTATCAAGTCGGATCCATGGGATGTGCAAGCGCTATGGGCCTTGGAGTCGCTCTTAATACTAAGCGTCCTGTCGTTGTCTTAGATGGTGACGGAGCGGCGTTAATGAAGCTTGGGTCAATGGCAACAATCGGGGCCGCTAAGCCGGATAATCTAGTACACATTCTTCTTGATAATGGGGTACACGACTCGACCGGCGGGCAGGCCACTGTATCTTCAGGATTATCATTTATCGGAATCGCTTATGCGTGTGGCTACGCGTTCGCCGTAGCCTGTAATGACCCTGATGAATTCCGCGATTCCCTAGTACAGGCCTTGAGCGTAAATGGCCCGTCTTTTATTCATATCCGGATTACGCCAGGGTCAATGAAAAACCTAGGTCGCCCGAAAATAAAGCCAGCGGATGTTGCGAAGCGGTTTAAATCATTTCTCGCTAAACCAATCGACTAATTCAAGACGGAACACGAACGCGCCCTCGCCAGAGCCAAATCCGTTCCCGCCAAGTATCTAGCCTCAATTAGTCAGTCTAAATCCTGGCTCCATTGTCCCAATTAAATGGATGCAACTCAATTTTTCTGGCTAAAAAATCTTCGGGTCTGGAATAAAACGAAATCCGTGAATTCATTTAGAGCGTCATCTACGTGGGTAGAACTTGTATCCAGGATCAAATCCGCTGACGTTGGCGATTCATAAGGGGCGCCCTCCGAATAACCAATCAAGTTATCCATTTCACCGTTTCTTGCCATGGCGTATAAGCCCTTGGTGTCACGCTTTTCCAGAGTCGGGATATCGGCTTTGATGAAAATCTCGAAAAAACCGGGAGAGAGTCGCTCACGCGCCTTTGTCCGGGATTCAGCGTATGGGGAAATAATTGGAACCAAGACGACATCCGCATTCTCGCGTTCATTTTCACATAGGCCGGCAATCAGGGCGTTATTTTCCTTGATTTCGGCTTCGCTAAATCCCAAGTGGCGGTGCAGACGTTTTCGCACGTCGTCACCATCCAAAATTGACGTTTTTAATTGTTTCTTGTTCAACCGCTCGCGTAAGCATTCCGCAAGAGTCGTCTTTCCTACGCCCGATAGGCCGGTAAACCAGAAAATAAGTCCCCTTTTCATTCGACAAACAGAGGCTTATTTCGAGTGCTTTCGCCGCGCAAGGCGTCCTGAATGATATCGCGCATCATCCAGTCGGGAATACTGGTACCCTCGCGCAGCGCATCACGTATCCGGGTGCCATCTATCGGCACTAAATCCTCGTCCTCTCCCGCAAATCCATGTCGGGCGGCGGTCTCATTATAACCAACAGAATCGAAAAACACTGGCTGTATGCCAAAGTCGCCCAACTCCTCCATGTAGGCCTGATTAGCGCCTGATAGGTAAAAGTCGCCCACACCTGTGTGATCGCGGCCGATGATAAAATAGCTGCACCCCATATTCTTGCGACACAGCGCCGTAAAAACGGCCTCGCGAGGTCCAGCATACCGGGAGTAGGTGGCGAAGCTGCCAAGTATAATCTTGCCTTTGGGAAACAATCCAAAATCAAGCATGGTCTGATAGCTAAGCATGATTGGACCGGGTAGAAAGTCGCCAGGCTTTTTCGGACCGATAACCGGGTTTATGTACAAACCATCAGCGCCGGTCACGTTGAGCGCTTGAAGCTGGATATGTTCGTGTCCGCGATGAATTGGGTTGCGGGTGTGAAAACCGACGACTTTCGACCAGCCTTTGTGGGCGAAAATGAATCGCGATTGGGCCGGGGTTAGTTCGTAGTGCCGATAAGGCGATGGTAGACGCTTTATCAAGGAAACCTTGCCGGCGACAAATTGATCACCATCCTTGAACAACCGTGCGACACCGGGATGGTCCTTCGATGACGTTCCAAACCACTTCAAGGCAACCTGTTCCAAATCCATTGTATAGATTTCAGTTACATCCAATGTCGCATAGACCGTGTCATTAATGCCTGCAAGGGCTACACGATCGCCTACGCTGAATGATTGGGTAAGTTGCTTTCCGGCGGCAAGCAGGATTGGCATCGGCCAGATAGTGCCATCCGGAAGTCGACTTGTACTCAAGACCGATTCACAGGTTTGCTTATCCATGAAGCCTGACAATGGGGAGTAGGTGCCGTGTGTTATTTGCTCGCAATCCAAGAGTGTCGTTTCTGATACTTTTAGGCGAGGAAGGCTATTTGCCAGATTGCGTTCTTTCTCGTTGGCGTGACTCTGAACAAGATGACCGCCATGAGGTTCGATCAAAAGAGAGATAGGATCGGATGGGAACTCCAGTGGATCAGCTTTTTCCGGGCTTTCGAAATTCTGGATCATTTTGACAACCATCGAAGCGCAGGCGATGGGATGGGCGCCGATAGCAGTTTCGGCCGCCAGGACTAAACCATCGGCTCCATCCAGTAAGGTGTTGTAAATATCGTTTACCTCGGCTCGGGTCGGGGTCGGCTGTGTGATCATCGATTCAAGCAAGTTGGTGGCTACGTAGACTTTTCGATTTCGGTCTTTAGTAGTTTTGATAATCGCTTTTTGCACTTCAGGAATTCTTTCTAAGGGAACTTGACGCGACAGGTCCCCCCTATCAATGAGAATTGCATCTGATTCATCTGCGATATCGCTTAAGTGGGTTAATCCGGGCAGGGATTCGATTTTTGAAATAATAAAAGCTTCGTCGCTGGTCAGTTGCCTGATTTTTTTGACATCCTCTTTGCAGCTAGCGAAGGATAGAGCGTAATTGCTTAAACCCATTTGCATTCCGATTGTCAGGCAGGCCCGATCATTTTGGGTTAGGGGGGCCATCGGAATGTCACGTTCGACAGTAACCGCTTTGTTGCGACCGACAATGCCGCCGTTGATTACACGTAATATGGCGCCATCGACATTCTTGTCGATTACCTGAACCAGGACGGAATTAAAGTCGATGCTAATGAAGTCACCGACCTGGAATTCATCGACAATATTATTGGGATAAAGATTAAAGGCTGTCGGATCGCCAGGAACCCTGTCCCGAGGGGCTCTAACAATACTGTTTTCCCGTAGCAAGATTGATACATCGACGAAGTCGCCGGTCCTAATTTGAGCTCCTTCAGTGTCCAGACAAATAGGCACATTCGTATGCTGTTGGATATTATCAATGATTTCCGCTAAATCCGGAGCCTTGGTGTGGGACAGGTTAACCCTAAAAAGATTGACGCCAAATTCAGTCAATCGATTGATAATCTGCCCATTGAAGGAGGCCGGGCCGAGTGTACACAGAATTTCCGTATTCAGGTGGTTCATATATTGATGCTCTAGAAGTTTGTACAAAAGAATTTCATGACCCTCAGCCTCCGTGATCAACCTGTGAGCATATATCTTGGTCATGATACGGTGTCAATGTGGCGGGTAGTCTGCTTTTTGTTGGATTTTTTCCTTCAAACGAAAACTAATTCAAAAATGCATAACTTTAATTCCTTGGCGAAAAAACAAGATCTCCGCCCGATTAGCCATCTCTGCAGGGATAATAGTGCCTATCACCTGATGTATGAGCAGGCACGGGAGCAACCCAGGCTCTGTGGTGTTGGACATGTTGGAAAAAATGTTTAAAACGACGATGCAGGAAAAATGCTCTGGCAAGCTAAATATACTGCATTCTTACAACAGGAACGATCATCGGTTCATCAAATTAGTGTATTGCGAGATTTTCATTGATCAGTAAATCTCTATATATCAGCCGCATCTGATGCTCATCCCATAAAGCTGGAATATACCATTGAATTTTAGCCTGAGAGAACTCCTTACCGATCAGACCCCTTTGGCCCAGGGGCTCAGCTTTGCAGGTTTTTTGGCGCCGGTCATGGGGTTCTACGCGCCGAAGGGTATAGTTATACTATTTGGTCTTGTCGGCTTGGTCGGACTTTTTAGCTCGTTCAGGCTAAAGGATCGTCGTTTTTACCCACCAAGCCTTTTTGTCGTTTCGCTGACTGCCATGGGCTTTTGGGGCGTCGCCAGCTTGGGCTGGTCTGTCTCATTCGACGCCAGTTGGACCGTGGCTCGCTCATTGCCCTTTATGTTGCTTGGGGGCTATTTTGCTATTTATTCAGCCCGGCACTTAAATGCACGGGGCCGTGATTTAGTTGGCATTGCAATGCTTGCTGGATTTTCATTGGGCGTCATCCTTGCCTTAATTGATATCGGTACTGGATTCGGAATTTCAAAAGCCATTCATATTGCAAAATTAGGAGGTGATTGGTCAGGCGAGATGCCCGGGTTCGTCATTAATAACGGCATAACAGTGCTTTCAATGACGTTGTGGCCTGTGTGTATTTTTTTAGTGAATAAAAATATGAGTACGCTTGCCATTTTTGCATTTGTGGCGGTCGTAATCATTGCTAGCCAAGGCTCAAATTTTGCGGCTGTAATCGCTGTCTTTGCCGGATTTTTGTGTTTTCTGTTTGCCTATTTTCTCCCGCGAAACATTCATAAGTTAATCGCCGCGGGTCTCATTATTTCCTTCCTTGGAGCCCCATTTGTCATAAATGCGCTGCCTGATGGGCGAACGGTTGGCGCGGACCTTCCAGAATTGTCTAAAAGCATCTATCCCCGACTGGTAATCTGGCAATACGCATCAAATTTAGTCACGGAAAACCCGCTATTGGGCCATGGAATCCGAACCTCACGTGTACTCAACAATGAGACCAAGCCTATCGACTTTCTACTTCTTAAAAATGGGAAGGTGATTAAGGGAAACACCAAGGCGATTCCATTACACCCACACAACGGAATCGTTCAAATGTGGCTGGAGCTTGGGGGAATTGGCGCCCTGATTGGATTATCTATCGTGTTATGCGTACTCACGGGAATTAGAAAATCGAAGACATCAAGCAGTTCGAGGGCAATAGTATACGCTGCATTTATTTCATCCATTTGCTTGATGTCGGTTAGTTACGGGCTGTGGCAAAGCTGGTGGATGGGAATTTTATGGCTACAGGGCGCCTGGGTATTGGCCGGTTTGAAGTCGCAGGAAAGTCGTGTTTCCTTTCGATAGTGGATTTTTATCCCGACCAAATAATTTGTTAATTGAAAGAGAATTTTCTAGCCCAGACGGCAAACACAAACATTGATCTTTTTCTACGTTTTGGCAATTTTTTCTTACCATTCGACAACTTTGTAAAAGAAGCCATAGTCGAACCATTCGAGAATCATGTAAGACTTCAAGAAAGTATTCGTCAGCAAGAATATTGAGGATAATTTTGAGCCCAAAAAGTAAATTTCAAATAGCCTTGGTCTATTTCGCGCTTGTAACCCTTGCGGTCGCACAGCCACTTTTTAATGTTGTCGTTTTATTCCGTCGTGAATTTGATATGGGCTATTTGCAAGTAGCTCTAATCGTTTTTGTTTTTCAATACGTGCTTGCCGCATTGCTCTTCGGTCTGAGGTTACTCTTAGTTCGATGGGCGGGAATGGTTGATTCACTGGTGGTCTTCGCTTTTTCTATTAGTATTATCCGGCAAATCCAACAAATGTATCTTGCAACGGGGTCACTGAGCTCAACGGAAAAGTATTTTCTTGTCACCGCTATGGCTGTGGCGGCCGTTCTGCTCGCCAGTGTATTTAGGAAATGGGTTTTTAAGTTTTTTGTTCCCGTTGGCGTAATCAGCCCCATTTTTGGTTTTTATTTCATCTACGTTATTTCGCAACTCTCACTACCGCTAACCTTCCCCAACAAATCTCACAAGGCATCCGAAAATGCGGGACCTCCTATATATTTGATCGCGTTAGATGAACTTAGCATTCCCATTTTACTGAATGATCAAGGTCAAATAGATCCAAAACGCTATCCAAATTTAAGCTCGTTTTCCAAAGATAGTGTCTGGTACCGGCAAGCGGTGACCCATCATATTTATACGGAATACGCCTTTCTTGGCATGATGACAGGGCGCTTTCCAACAAACGAATCAACCATAGCATATGCAGCGGATATCGAATCCATTCCACAACAAAGTCTGTGGTGGGAGTTGTCCAAGAGGGGCTATGCCGTTCATTTGTACGAAAGTTTCCTAGGCTGTGGCGCGCAACAATTCGATTGCAAGAAATTCTACTCCAAGAATAGCCCCTTTTTCTTATGGAGGGTTTTCTCAAAATTTGTCGAAACCTTCGGACCAGACTTTCTCGTTTATCGTTGGTTTCCATTTTTCCGCGGTGAAGTATTTGAAGAGGAACATGCGATCGGGATGGATTACGCAAGAGGTGGCGGAAACGGAAATTTTTACTTTCTCCACCGTTTCATTTCTCACGCTCCTTATATTTATGACGCAAGTGGTGAATACCATTTCTCTAAGGACCACGTCATAGATTTCAAGGCAGACTTTGAGGCAGCCCTTGAAAGATATCGTCAACAATTACAGTACCTCGACAAGCAATTCGGGGAGTTCATCGCTACCTTGAAGGAATCCGGAGCTTATGAAAAAGCAATTATCGCCGTCACTTCGGATCATGGAAATTGCTGGACTAAAAATTGCCCGGGTAGAATTGGGGGGAGTAAAATCACTGTTGTTGAAAGCTCTCTGCCTCGGGTGTTGACCTTTATTCGCAGTCCAGGCAGCAAGCCCCGAATTGATGATGGCGATTTTCAAATTGTCGATATATTTCCGACGATAATGGATGCCGCCAAAATATCTATTCCATACGTGGATCAACTTGATGGGCGTTCTGGGTTGAATTCTACCTATCCGATAAGGGCGAGACCCTTTTCTTTGGGCCCTCTGGATAAGCCTATATACCTTGATTTACCCGTTAAGCCCGTTAGCGTTCCTGAAGAATAGCAATGATGAGACTGGAATCGACTGCCTACTAATTCTCAGATTTTTGGTTTCTCGGAAGATAGGGTGCGTTTTTCATCGGCAAGCTCGGCCAAAATTTTAGCCCCTTTCTCAGCGGCATCACCAAAATTGAAAACCCATTTTTCTCGAAGGTCTGAAATTTTTTCAGCATACGCCCGCGAATTTTTACAAAGGTCCTTGGCCATTTCCCCGGCCTTTTCGTAATTATCCGGCGATAATACAGCCCCCAGTTCATCGCGGAGCGTGATCTCAATTGGGACATTCTTGAAGTCGGCAAAATCTGGGTTATTAACCTTCTTTGGTACATCGACAAACATCACGGGACGCTCGACCCCAAAAGCAAAAGAAAAAGCCGCCCCAGACCAGTCACTTATCAATAAATCGGCCTCATACAGAATTTTTTTCGAAGATTTTTCTCGTATCAACTGAAAGCGGGGATTTTTTTCAAACATCGAATTTAAACGATCAAGCATATTGCCCGCACGACGCATCGTTTCCCAATGAGGGCGTACGATAACCTCATTCCCGCATTCAAGAAGATTTTCAATAAGCTGCTCGGCCCCGGTTTCAAGCAATCCATTTGGCCCCCATGACGGGGCAATTACAATTTTCAAATAGTCTGTCTTCGTACGTCTATATTTTTTCGCCTCTCGATAAATGTTGTCCAGATGAACATATCCATTTTCTATCAGTTTTTTTGGCGGTAGGCCTTTTCTCTTTTCAGCCTCTCTAAGCTCTGCAACTTGATGAGGTCCAACGCAAAAGACGGTATCAAAATTATCAAATGCACCACTACGGAAAACCATATGAGTGCTGACCATATTGTGTGGGACAAAGACATAATGAACGAGGGCGCCCAAAGAGCGTTTCACATGAAAAGTCTCAAGGTCCAACAAGGACGTTACTAATAAATTTGCTTCTAGCGCTGCAAAAAAAACCGTTCTGGCAGTTCCGTCTCCAATGGCAAAGGCTGTGAGCCCTTCTGGCGGATTCAAAAATACCGGATCCTCGTCGGAGGACGTAATATAGCAAACCCTCTTGTCGTGGTCTTTGATTAGTCGGTCGATGAATGGACCGAGGTAAGACCAGTAAGCACTGGATTCAGAATAAAAAACGATATCACGTTGATCGCTAGGTAGTTTTTGAAACTGACGCAGCTGAGATTGATGAAAAAAGAATTTTCGTATTTTTTGGAAGAAGTTCCTAGCCAACGACAACACCGTTACTTATGCAGCAACTGTCAAACATTCGCAGACGACAAAATCAGTCGGAGCTTTTCGAATCACTGGGTAATTCTGATGCGGCATCATCTTTTGGATGCCCCCTAAAAAGACTAATAATTCGCACCCAATAATTCTTCACCGTGAACCAACCAGCAACAAATGCCAAAACAACTCCCTGTAGAATCATCGAGCCTGATCCAGGATCAATATAGGCATACGCCGGGCTAGCTGCAAAAGTTAGTACGGCAATCAAAATCAAATTCAGCGTATTAAATTTCAAGCCTAGCGCCTTCCTTCAGGGTTCAATTTTTCCAAACTTTAGGGACACGAAATATGAATCTATATCCTATCGCTTCAAATATCAGGTTTGTGCGAGTCTGGTCAAGATTTGTAAAATTTATATAAACGCACATGGCACCAATTTGAATGGAATAATCAATTGTACTGAATAAATTATTGATGTTTGCTGACGATCATTGATTTCTCATAAATGCAAGAGCATTGAAGAAAAAGTCCAATTCAAGGTTGCAACTAACGACGATAGCGAAACGTCAAATATCAAATTGGAAAAACTGGCATTGGAAACACCTGCAGAAATAAAGATTTCGGGAATTTTTGGGTAATGGAATTATCTGGACACAAACATTATTCCTTTGACTCACTTGAAAAGTGTGCCGAACGCTTTTCATGCGATGTAGCAACCTGCCTAAAAGAAAATGTCTCGAAAAGAGGGAGTGCGACGTTAGCCGTTTCCGGAGGTAGAACCCCTGAATATATTTTCCCAAAACTTTCCAATGCTGATATTCCTTGGGAAAAAGTATCTATAACTCTATCCGATGAGCGTTGGGTTGATCCTGAACATCAGGACAGCAACGAAGGATTGGCGCGCCGCTTCTTGGTGAGGAACCAAGCAAAAAAAGCCCATTTTGTCGGATTGAAAACCGAGCACGAAAGACCACAAGATGGCCTTATAGAATGTGAAAAAAACCTTGGTTCCCTTTGCTGGCCTCTAGATGCGATCTATTTGGGAATGGGGGAAGATGGACATATCGCCTCGCTATTTCCTGGAGTGAACTATTGGTCAGAGTCACATGGTCTTGCGTTGGCAGTGCCTGAAACGAATAAGCGAGTTGCGAGGATGAGCTTAACGCCAGAGTCAATATTGAAAAGCCGCCAAATATTTCTTGTCATTTCCGGCTCAGAAAAAAGAGCGATCTACGAATCTGCCGTACAACCTGGTCCTGCTACAGAGCTGCCTGTTCGTCTAATCCTGCATCAGAACCGGTGCCCCTTATCAATTTATTTAGTCGATTGAAGGCGATGTAGGCGCCATTTGATTTGCGCGCCATCTCCGTACAGGGGCCCTGAAATAACAATTTGTTCGGATCGTCTAGGTTCCCCTAGACCGCCCAAGTAAACACTTTCTTCAAGTGAAATGGAGCCGCCAGAAGCCTGAAACTGCCACCCATCTCCATGAGCTAATTTGAACAATATACTTGATTTTCCTTCCGCTTGGGAAACATGAACACCGGGATGGAGGTGAAAACGTAGGCAAAAGTTTTTACCGCCCGCTCCTTCAACAACATCTTCTCCCCTAAAATCCTCGCCTGATGAATCTAGATACAATTTTCGACGGTGGACTATGCCAACATTTTTACGAAACCCATCATGACTAGTATCAAGCCAAACAGAACCATCCGCCTCTCGGCGAAGACATTCGACATTTGTCGGACTTGAAATCACAGTACCATCACTTTTAAACTTTGCTGAGTCCTGCCCGTCCACCGACAAAGTTGAGTGCGCGGCCGTACTTTGCAGAGCCCCGGTCCAATGGTCGCCTTGCGCCCCAGGAGCCCCGCAATTTGCAATCAGCCGATCTTTTCCAACGCTCATCTCAAAACTAAGACTGCCGGCATGTGCGTTAAACCCACCCATTTTGGGGGGCTTTCCCGTATCGACTATAATAACAGTCCGCCCGACAGCGAGTCTCTGAAATCCGCTGTGAGGCGCACTTGTCAAGGCTCTGCCCCTAACACCCGAATCCGCTAGAACCCTGTCAATAAAAGGACCGTCTTCCTCCAGGCCTCCGTTAAATAGTGCCAATCCTCCGTCTCCATGTCTAAGGGCACGCAGCATCGGAGGCATGCGATCTATAGCGCCCTGCAGCTCCACTGGAATTTCTAAGTGGGCGGCAATTAACAGCGCCTTGATTTGGTTGAAACGACACAAAAGCTCAAGAACGCGTGAGGGATTTCGTTCAAAATGACCTCCATCTGGGAACACTTGACGACGAATTTCCTTTTCCAAAAGGCTTAACGAAAGTTCGAAAGAACTTTCTGCGCCCGGCAAACATACGGCAGCAAAAATCAGGCCCTGTATCGCCCTTATATAGCGGGCATCTTCCGGTGAGTGCGTGCAGCATCGTTTTAGATGGCGCGCCTGAATCATTGCCGCCTCAAGAAGAGTAGCCTGGTTTTGTCTGTTTTCAGATGTCAAAAAGTCAAAATAGCTAAGCCAAATACTCAACCGTTCCCCTAAAATATCCGGTCGCCAAGAAAGTTCTCGCCAATTGTGATTGTGCGCTATCCAACCACGCAACAAGTCATCCGCCCTTTCTTGTGCTTCATCACTTCCGACAGCGAACAAATCGGCAATCCATGAAAAACCGTGCAAATCAGCTTGCTGAAGGGGCGAATCCAATTGGGCCGTCCAAGGATCCTTCCCCAACTGGAGGTGTTGATGCGAAAGGGTGAAGGCGCCATCTATAATAGCCTTGCCGATTTCTGGGTTACCGAAGTAGCTAATCGGAGGTTGAGCACGAAGAGATTTTGGGGTTCGACCCATTAGCGTCTTGCGATAAAAGGGACTTGCGTAAAACAAATGGCGTAGCGAACGCCCAACGTCCGATGGCGACAGTTGGAGCTGAAACCCTTGTTTCATAAACGAGACCTTGTTCAAAGTTGTTAACGGCGCGAATCGTCGGTATCCCTTAATGAGATTTGGTAACAGTTTCAATGAAACTGAGCAAGCAGCCCCGCTTCGCCAGAAAATACGCTAATGGCATCATGCCATGCATAATTCAATGATGTCTTTTTCCTTACAATTATTAGTATTGGCAGGAAGGAAAGGCGCGGCCTCGAATGTCCAATAAACGGTTTTAAGATCCAGCTAACAAGGCCGACAGGCCTGCGGAAAAAGAGCGCAAGGTTCCAGTCGTTTTCTTATTCAATCCCTCTAGATTCGCACACACTTCTTTCGCCTGGAAACTGCCCTCTTCGAAAACGGGCTCTATGTCCAATTGACGCCCTATTTCCTCGGCAATTTGGCGCACGGACAAAATTTCCTGTGCCGCAACATCGAACAATCCATTCCATTTCTCCTTGATTGATTGTGCGATCAGCCCAACAAAATCATCAACATAGATAAGCGATAGCTGGTCGCCATTTCCGTCAGTACTCCGAGCCAAAGAAATTGGTTTTCCTGCTTTAATATTAGCAATCATTCTCTGAATGGTTTTTTCATCCTGTCCTGGGCCATAGGGAAAAAAGGCCCGCAAAATGTTAATGGGAAAACAGGATCGGTAAGGGCGGCATAAAGCTTCGGCAGCTAACTTTGAGGCAGTATAGAAATCATTTGGCGGGATTGGGTTCTCGCCTATTATTTGTTTGTAATCAGGGGCAACGCTGTTTCCTGTCGATGCCATAAGGAAATGTGATGCGCTCGCCTTTCTAGCATACTCCAATAGTTCGACTGTCGCACGGACGTTCACTGAAAATAAATCGGCCACACCCTCGGGAAAGAGGCGAAAGTTCCTGGCCAACGCGAGATGAACAACAGCATCAACCGATTCCGGCAGGGCCGTCTCGTCAATCGGATTGGACAAATCCCACTCGATCGATTTCATTTCATCCGCGGTTGGGTGACCCGGACGCTGTAGGGAGATTATTTCGTGCTCTTTTTGGGAGGCTAGATGACGGCACAATCGAGAGCCGATATAACCTGTTGCTCCGGTGACCAGGATTCGCACCTATTTACTCCTACCGGTCAGGTGAAACATTGATGTTTTCGACATCATTTACGGGGTTTGCCCTGCGGGCCAATTGTTTCCGGCCGTATTCATCCATGATGATATAGCGGGGTTCACGGCGAACTTGTTTGCTTTGACGCCAAAGATATTCGGCTATGAACCCCAGAGTTACCATCTGAATTCCTGAAACCAGTAGCAAGACAACCATCAACGACGACCAGCCGGAAACTTCGATGCCAAACAACAGGCTTTGAGCGATAATGACTAAAGCATATAGCGCCCCAAATATGGCGGCCATGAAACCCACAGTACTGATCAGACGCACCGGCGCATAAGAAAATGTAACCACTACATCCACTGCCGAACGCACGCGCTTCCAGAAAGACCAGCCGGAAGTTCCAGCTTGGCGTGGCTGCCGGTCATAAAAGATTTGTGCCTGCGGGAAGCCAAGTTTCAAAATCGAGAAGAATGGAATGCTATCGCGTTCAGGAAGAGCATTATAGATATCGACTACCCGCCTTGAAAACAGGCCGACGTTCATGCCACGAGGCGGCAAATTGTGCAGGGCAATTCTACGGATTGTAGAATAAAACAAGCCTGACAAAAATGTCTGCAGGAACGAATCGCCTCGTCCGTCAATGGCCGCCCAAACGATATCGTGACCATCCTGCCAGCTCTTCACCAATTTGGGTATTAGCGTGGGTGGATCCTGCAGGTCTGCCGCCATACAAATTACAGCATCACCGTTGGCATGGCTAAAACCCGCACTAATAGCCGGAAAACTTCCAAAATTTCGAGACATCTTTAAGATTCGAACTCTTTCGTCCGAATCAGCAAGTTTTCTTAATTCGTGGTATGTATTGTCGGTTGATCCGTCATCAATAAAAACAAACTCGAATTCTGCCTTAACTTCTCCGATCGCCTTCAGTGTCTCCGAAAAGAAAACGGCCACCATCTGTTCTTCATTCCAACAGGGCACGACTAGGGAAATCAGTGGCTTGGGCATTTTTCAGGCTTCTTCTACCAACCAATTGTGGCATATTTCCTGTTGTAACAAGGTTTCTGGGCTCTGGCTTAAATCTGAATACCAATTCTTCAAATGCTCCAGCCCTTCGGCCAACCCAGTTTCAGGTGCATAGCTCAAGAGTTCTTTGGCCTTGCTTGATTCTGCAAAAAGCCTGAGAACGTCGCCCGGGCGGGGATCATCATAAGCGATCTCAGCATCGGGATTTCCCGTCACAGTACGAATATGACCGGCCAGTTCGCGAATGGTAATTTCCTTACCCTGTCCCAAGTTGATCGTTTCCCCCGATGCCCTTTCGGAAAGCCCCGCCAGAAGAATACCCCGTGCAGTATCGCCGACAAAAGTGAAATCCCGCGTTTGAGCGCCATCGCCGAAAATAACCATCGGCTGGCCAGCCATAGCCCGCAACATGAACTTCGGAATAACCTCGCCACAGTCACCTTCGTGGTGACTGCGCGGACCAAAAGCATTGAACGGACGAACAATAACGGTCGGGTATCCGTAGGTATCATGATAGGCCCGTGTGTAGCATTCGCCGGCCAATTTCGAGCCGCCATAAACGGTATGGGGCATCGTCGGATGTTCTTCCGTCATCGGCGTATGGCGAGCTGTGCCATAGACTTCGGAAGTCGAAACATAGACAAAACGCCCTACATTCGTCGACCTGGATATTTCTAGCAACTTCAAAGTTGCGCTTGCATTTACCGAATGATTTTCCGCCGGATCATGGATGGAATGACGTACGCCAAGGCACGCCAAATGGTAGACGATATCGACATCGATCAACAATTTGATCATGGCATCCGAATTGCGAATGTCGATAGTTTCAAGTTGTGTCTGGTTGCCAAGGACCTCTTCCAGATTTTCTCTTTTGCCATTAATCAGGTTATCGACTGCGACTACTGACGCGCCCTCATTCGCAAGTTGGCGGACCAATTCAGAGCCGATAAAACCGGCACCACCCGTAACCAGAACCTTTTTGCCGTTAAGCTTCGGCTCAGCCATCTAGGGCGCTCCTTAATGCGTCCACTGACTGGTGAACCTGGTCGTTTGTCAATTCGGCGTACATTGGAAGTGACAAGAATTGGTTGGCTAGTTTTTCAGACACCGGAAAATCGCCATTGCCGTATTTCAAATCTGCATGCGCTCGCTGTAAGTGCACCGGAATCGGATAATGGATGTTGGAACCGATCCCGGCATCGCCTAATGCTTTTTGGATTCGTTCGCGATCTTTAGTGAGGATCGAATAGACATGATAGACGTGGCGATCCTCGTTGGAAGCCATTGGCGTACCGCAAGGTAAATTTGCAAGAAGTTCATCATACAATGCCGCGTGAGCGCGGCGCGCTTCGGTCCACTTGTCCAGGTAAGCAAGTTTGATACGCAAAACGGCACCCTGGATGCCGTCCATACGGGCGTTATATCCCTGAACGACATGATGGTGTTTTTCTTCCTGGCCCCAGTCACGCAGCACACGCATTTTATGGGCAAGGTCCGCATCGTTTGTGACAGCGGCGCCGCCTTCGCCGTATGCGCCGAGATTTTTCCCCGGATAGAAACTGAAGCAACCTATGGCTCCAAAGGACCCGGCCCGTCGGTTCTTTTTTGACGCGCCATGTGCTTGGGCGGCATCTTCAATGACCTGAAGGCCATGTTTTTCAGCCACCGCGCAAATAGATTCCATCTCGGAAACACGGCCATGCAGATGCACAGGCATGATCGCCTTGGTTTTTGGAGTAATCGCGGTTTCGATCAGCTCCGGATTCATGGTCCAGCCGTGTTCATCAACATCGACGAATACAGGTGTGGCCCCCGCGTATCTGATCGCCGCAATGGTAGCGATAAACGTTGAAGACACTGTGATGACCTCATCTCCGGGCCCGATATCAAGCGCCAACAGGGCCATATGTAATGCACTAGTGCCGGAATTGAGCGCAACGCAGTGTTCTGTCTGACAGTAGGCCGCAAAGTCATCTTCGAATGCCTTAACCTCGGCGCCCAAAACAAACTGGGTGCTTTCGATTACGTTCAAGACAGCGGTGTTGACCTCATCTTTGATTAGCGCGTACTGCGCTTTTAGATCCAGAAACGGGACCATTAATTTACATCTCCACTCAAATCGACTGGTGTGCCTCTGTTTTTCATGGACTTGGAGGCGGCCTCAAGAATCCTCACGACGCGTAGACCGATATCACCAGATGTAATTGGGGTTGATTTTGTGTTGACGCACTCAACAAAGTGCTTGGCTTCAATAGATAGAGCCTCCAGCATCGGCACGTGCGGCGCCCACATGTCCCCAACCCGGTAGCCAACAATCATGTCATATATTTCTTCCGGATCATCGGTGACGGTAATACCGGTATCATATACCTTGATCTTTTCACTGGGCTCAAGATCATCCCAGACGATCATCTTCTTGGAGCCGCCGATAACGGTTCTGCGAACCTTAACCGGAGAAAGCCAGTTGACACTGACATGAGCCATGGTTCCCGAATTGTAGAACACAGTCAGATAAGCCATATCTTCGGGCATTCCTGGGACATGGCTGGTGCCAACAGCCGAAACCGATGCCGGCGCCTCACCAATGACAAAATCCAGGATAGACAAGTCATGAACAGCCAAGTCCCAAATTACATCGACGTCGTGCTGATAGAGTCCGAGGTTGATGCGGGTAGAGTCGAAATACTGGATGTCGCCCAATTCACCGTTTTTGTATAGCTCGTGAATTTTTCGAACCGCCCCGGTGTAAATAAATGTGTGATCAACCATCAAAGTTAGGCTGCGCTTCGCGGCCTCAGCGATCAAAGTTTCAGCCTGTTCCGACGATTCTGCCATTGGCTTTTCGATCAAGACATGTTTATCAGCTTCCAGCGCTTGCAAAGCTAATGGGAAATGAGAAGCGACAGGAGTTGCCACTGCGACGGCATCAAGCCCACTGGCGAGAAATTCATCATAACTGGTAAATGTCTTCACACCCGGATAGAGTTTTCTAACTTGCGCCAAGCGATCTTCACTGTGATCACATACCGCAATAACTTCGCAGTCATCAGTCGCATTAAAGTTTCGGACTAGGTTAGGGCCCCAATAGCCATACCCGACGATTCCAATTTTCAGGCTCATTCCTCACTCAACTCCGGTAACTACAAACTAGCATTTTACTCATGTTCTGTCGCGGGCATCCCCAATTTTTCGCGCTGGGTTTCCGACGACAATGGCGTGGTCAGGGACGTCTCTGGTTACGACGGAACCGGCTCCGACCATGGCGCCTTCTCCGATGGTGATTCCTGGTAATATTGTCACCCCACTGCCGATTGAAGCTCGTTTTTTCACCTTGGTTTTCACAACTAACCAATCATCGTCTTCTTGCAGGGAGCCATCTATGTTGACGGCCCGGGGATAGGCGTCATTGGTGAACATAACGCCGTGACCGACAAAAACGCCATCCTCTATCGTTACGCCTTCGCATAAAAAGCTGTGGGAGGATATTTTGCAACGGGCGCCGATATGAGCTCCCTTTTGAATCTCAACGAAAGTGCCTATTTTGGTCTCCCGGCCGATAAAACAACCGTATAGATTGACGAGGTCCGGATGAATTATTTGGACGCCCTCACCCAAAACGACATTTTCGCTGATCGCCATAACATTTCCAATATGAAGAAACCGCCATGAGCGGTTCTGCGATTATGTGCAGAAATTGTGCGGCGCATTATATGGAGCTGAATCCCGTGGGGCAAGCGATGCCGATGTATAACCGGAACATAATTTGTACAATATTATCGATCAGGATCACGAACTATTAAAAACGTCGCATCGCCAACTTGAACAAATTTTTCTAGCCAGGCCGCTGTCTTGAAATTCTCAATTTCGGGAATAAATTTCCTCTGTATGCCAAGTCCAAAATCCGGCACCTTCTCGTGTGACATCAACCCTATATAGATATTTGGATACTCTAATATCTCAAGAATTTCCGAAAAGGATTCTGCCCCTTCACTGAGCAACCCAACACGCTCGCTCCAAAAATCGAGGTCCTTAAAAAAGCTGCCGCCAAGGTATAGTCGCAATGAGGTTCCTGGTTCAAAATAAAGATACATGACCGGACGATCTACGACGTCATTCATTTCTCCAGTTGATAGCTCCTCTTTAAGGGCGATGACGACTTCCCGATCTACTATTTTATCTTCAAAGGCTAAATCGAGGGTTTCTTGCAAATTGTTGCCGAATATTCGGACACGTTCTGATTTTTCGATAAAATTTAGACCCACGATCAATAAACCTATGGAAGACGCTGCGAAGATCGGAATTCCAAATTTTCGTAAGTTTATATTGGCGTTCTGGCTGCTGTTTAATTGAGAAAGCAAATAAGGAGGGTACCAGGCGAACATAAAAATGCCGAGTATATAAAGCTTGGAATATTGCTCATTGGTTCTAAAGCCGGTCAGCGTTTGCAATAGAAATGGTGAAAGCAGTAATAGGAGAGGGGCAACAATTTCAATAATTTGAAATTGTCGGCGTTTTGACTTATGCCGGAGGCTCCATAAAACAAAAATCAAAGTAGCAATATATAGTGACCGAACACTTAAGCCAGACAGGCTAAGATTGCTTCCATCGATAATGCCCCAATCCGTTAAGGTCCCCAGAAACAGTTCCACGCCAGACCAGGGCAGTCTCTCTGCCTGCCAGGATCCCGGATAATATTTTGTGAGATTGCCTACAAGAAAATATACCTCCCTTAACGAAAAAACCGTCCATACTGCGCCGATCACGAACCAAGGCTTAAGGCTTCTCTCTTTTAATATTATCCACGAAATTGAAAAACAAAAGGAGATGATAACGGCGGAATAAAAAGCCCCATAGTGACGGCCGAAAACTAGAAAGACGGATGCTATTGAGGCCAGGAGCAGGCTTTGTGTTATATTTCGTCGGTGCGCAAGGTAGTAGCAAACTAGTGCTCCGCCAAGATATATCAAGACGTCGCCCCAATTGCCTCCGAGCACAGTTCTAAAAAACGGGTCTAGAGCAAACATCAAAATGGACAGAGCAAAAAACAGTATCAATGCAGCGGCGTCGTCTTTTACCGTCCGTGACAACAAGGCGAACATAATCATGCTCGCGGCGATAGAACTTCCATTAAACGCAGGGTAGACCTCGGAAAAACCAGCCCATCCCGCAAGTGCAACCAATCCAAGAAGGTCCACCGGATAGAAAAGTGTCGTCATCAAGCCTTCGCCAAATGCCATGTCATCAATCGTCAGAAACCGGCCAAAAGAAAAGGATTCTTGTACATAAAGGGGGACCCAGCCATGGTGGGAAGAAAACCCTGAATCTGGATTGGGGTTTAATATGTTTCCGCACCATATAATGGCAATAAAGGAAATAAGAACGCCAATGTAGACTCTTTTTAATGGCCCTTTAGCCTGAACCTCATTCAAAAAGAAAGTCCGCAAAACGAAAATAGTTATTGCACACAGCATCACCACCAGTGGACCAAAAGCAGTTGTTGAAAGCGCGATCGCTCTTGAAATAAAAATTCCCAAATTGGCGCTGCCGGCAAGTATCATGAAACCCCATGCAGCGCCCTCCACCCACCGCCGACGCAGTGCAACTCCAATTATTCCAGACAGAATGATATACAGGCTTGTATAAAGTGCTGTCGTTAATTGCGGTTCATTGAGTAAAAAGTAATCAAGGATAGCCATGTAAAGGGACTCAAATGAAAAGTGTGGCAACCATAATCGGCTTAAGTGTGCTGTCAAGTTGTGGCCTAAAGCATTCTGGTCATGATAGAAAAAGAAAATTTAGTCAATGCTCGCTGTCCTAAGACCAGACTATGGTGCCACTATATTTTCGACATATTGAAGAAGACCAATCCGTTTTTGCCGAGTTGTCCGGTGATTTTAATCCTGTGCACATCGACCCTGTTCATGCGCGCCGGACCATTTTCGGTCAGGTCGTATCTCACGGCGTCCACAACGCTTTAAGGGCTCTCGAGCTTTATCTGGAGACCCTAAAAGGTGTAACGCACGTTGAGCGCATAGCGGCAACCTTTAAGAATCCGCTCTTTCTAGAGGAGCGGGCTGCTGTCGATTTTCAACAGGTTAAAGAATCATTGGTGTTACTAACCCTCAAGTGCGGAACAGTTGAAATCCTAGATATTCGCTTAAATCTAAAAATGGGCCCCCTACAACAAAAACCTATTCACCTGACACCGCCTATATTCAACCAAGCGCCACTTAAAAGATCTTTTTCACAGCTGGTAAAGGAAGAGGGCGATATTGAATTGAAGGGAGATAAAGATCATATCGAGAATCTCTTTCCTTGCTGTGTTCGATCTTTAGGCGTGGATGGGGTGGCGCGTCTTTTATGTCTGACCCGCTTAGTCGGCATGCAATGCCCTGGCCTTCATTCATTATTTTCCGGTTTTGACGTTTCATTTTCTGCAGTACGCACGAATGAGCCAACTCACTACCGGGTCATTCAGGCTGACGAACGAATTTCGAGAATTTCCATGTCAGTCGATGGCGGAGGTATGACGGGAAATGTTAGCGCGTTCATGCGGCCTGCGCCCGTACTTCAACCCGATATGGAAACAGTTGGAAAGTTGATAACGGGGTATCCTTTCAGGGGTATTCAGGCCCTGATAATCGGAGGTAGCCGGGGATTGGGCGAGATTTCGGCAAAGATAATTGCGGCTGGAGGAGGCGATGTCGCGATTACATACCTGACGGGAGAAGATGATGCTTCACGGGTTTCAAAAGAGATATCCCGGCAAGGCGGTTCCTGCAGAACTTTGCATTTGGATGTATCGGAACCTTCACAATCCATAATTTCCCTATGCCGAGAAAACTGGTTGCCAACGCATTTGCTCTACTTCGCAACGCCACGAATATCGGCAAGAAAGTCGGAAACGGCGAAGGACCAGTTCACGGAAGTTTATTCCAGAGGCGTAGAAAAGGTTGTCGACGTTCTTTTTGAGCGGTTTTCCGGACCTTTAACGCTTTTTTACCCTTCAAGCATATATGTAACGGAAGCCCCGTCCGACTTGGCTGATTACGCTACCGCCAAGGCGGAAGGAGAAAGAACCGTCTCGAAATTGGCGGAAGGCCAAGAAAATCTACGTGTTACAATAGAACGCCTGCCGCCTCTTGCGACGGATCAGACGGCCTCGCTCCTGAACGTTGCGGTACGCGATCCACTGGAAACAATGGTGGGTGTGCTAGGCAAAACATTATGTTAATGAGATGATTCTGTTAGATTTAGGCGGCCTGTCCGGGAGAAAAAATTGTACGAAGAGCCGATTTTTGTTTTCACTACCGATATTGACTGGGCGTCTGAGCACTGCATCCAGAAACTCCTAGGGGACATGAAGGCGCTTGGCGTGGTGCCGACCGCTTTCGCAACCCACGAAAGTCAGGCGCTGGCGGCCGCCGAATCGGCAGGCGACGTTAATATTGGCGTTCACCCAAATTTTTTACCCGGCTCTACCCACGGTAAAACCCGCGAAGCCGTCATCAGCCACATTTTCGAATTATTTCCAAATGCCCGTTGCTTTCGCTCTCACGCAATGGTCGATGACAGCCATATTTCAATGGCAATGAAAGAACGCGACATACTTTACGACAGTAATTTATGCCTATATTTGCAGTCTGGCTTGGTCCCCCTGCATCACTGGACGGGTATTCCCCGTTTCCCGATGTTCTGGGCAGATGATATTCACTGGCGGCGGAATGGAGAATTCCGACTTCAACGCTATAAAGATTTATTTTTCTCCCCCGGCTTGAAAATTATCGGCGTTCATCCCTTCATGTACACATTGAACCTTTCCGACCACGATACCTACACAAATATGAAGCCGAAATACCGTACCCTTACCGATACCGAGGCAGATGAGCTTCGCTGTTCAGGGTATGGGGCGCAAACTTTTTTGCTGGAGCTTATCGACGCTGTTCACAATAAAGGGTTTTCATTTCAAACCCTGGATCAAGTATATGCGGCTTATCCTGGGGAGGAAATTGTCTGATGGGCGAGGCCAGGTTGACCGGTGAATGCCAGATTGGGGAAGGTACGCTTGTCGATGAAAGTGCGATCATCGGCCATCCTTGCAAGGCAGCGCAACTGAACGAACGCTCATTGACAAGCAGTAAGGGAGCAATCATCGGCGCCAATTGCATTATTCGCTCAAATACCGTGATTTATGAAAACACCGTGCTTGGTAACAATGTTCAAACTGCCAACAACGTTATTATCCGCGAAGACGTGTCAATTAGCGACGATTGCGTTTTTGGGGGTGGAAGCGTCATCCTTGCCGGAGCACGGCTCGGGCGAAATGTCCGAGTTATGGAGCAGTCCCTGGTTTGCGAAGGTGCAGTAGTCGGAGACGATGTTTTTATCGCCCCGCATGTTAGTTTTACTCGTGGGCGCCATATGCTTGGCGCCTTTATTCATGCGGGACGCATGAGCGAGGCGCAAGCCGATAAGATTGAAAAGCGCTACGCTGATCCTGCAGGGCCGTCGGTCATTATTGAAGATGATGTCCGCATCGGCGCGAATTCAGTGGTTCTGGCAGGAGTCAAAATAGGCCGTGGCGCCGTCGTTGCAGCCGGTTCCATCGTCTCGCTGGATGTTCCCGAAAATCATTTGGTAGTGGGTAATCCCGGGCGCATCGTTCCGACCGAACCTCCCCCAGGTTAAATACCCTTTGAATCCAATTGGTCGATAATTTTTTTAACGCTGGTCATTAGGGAAAATTCTTCCGGCTTAAATCGGGCGCCAAAGGATTGTTCAAGGGCAAGGACTAAATTTAGTTGCTGCAGCGAATCCCAGTTTTTCAAAGTCTCCTGAGAGGCGTCTTCACCAACATCATCTATCGACATAAACAGTGTGTCGGCAATGATTTGCCTGACCTGCTCGCTTTTTGCTTTGTCTGTCACGTTTAATAATTCCTCAAATCATTCTTCAGGTGCTAATCCAGTCCGGTACCCGCAGCGAGGGCATGGGTATCTCAATGGCCAAATCACCATTTTTTTCTTCATCGAAACCGTGATCGACTAGAAAATCCTTTGCCGGCGCATTTTTTTGCGTCGGTATAAATTGGCCAACAAGTTTCGTAACGCCTGTTTCTTCTAATTTTTTAGCAATAATAGCCAGAATCGCTGTCTCAAGAGTTCTGCCGATCACCCGGCAACTCATTAGAAATGTGTCCAGCCGAGCCTTGCTTCCCTCAGTCTGCACAATGGCGACCGAAATGATGCCGCTGTCGCCAAACCGGTCTGTTACCTTGGCTGCAAATATCATATGCGCCGGGTCGTCAATCATTCGGGAAATGTCTGTTTCGCTGTAACGGCGTGTCGTCAGGTTGAACTGATTTGTTTTTTGGGTGAGTTGGGCGACGCGTTGTACATTTACGGTGTCAACGGTAAATACGTCCAGCTTCATATCCAGGGATAGATAAAACTCCTCTAGGGATGTAACTGAGCCTTTCAATTCGTTACGCTGGCGCTGTTGGGCGTAATGACGGTTGCGTTCCCTGTCCTCGGAAGAAACGCCAATGCGTTCGAATCCTGGTATTGCACGTAAAGAGTCCGCAAAATTAAGCGGATCGTCGGTCAGCTCAATCACATTTACTTCGGGCAGGCTTTGTCGAATCCATAGACGCTCTGCCGGATTGTCGTCGAGAAACGCAATGGCGTCAGTTCCAATATTTAGCTCGGCTGCGATTTCTCTGATATTGGTAGCCTTGTCCTGCCAGTTGATCTTGAAGACGGCAAAGTCATCGGGTTTCAAAAGCATTCCCGGATGGGACTTGAGAACCTTCAAGGCGTCTTGCTCGTCATTCTTGGAACAAATCCCCAAAATAATCCCACGTCGGGCAAGGTCAAGTAGCGCTCTCTGCACTGCTTGATAGGCGGCGCCGGGGTATTCGCCATCCAACTGAATTCCATCAATACCGTCTTCGCCCAGCACACCGCCCCATAACGTGTTGTCTAAATCGACAATCAGGGCTTTTGCAATCCGGCCGGAAATAGGAACCAGGAATTTCAGCCATTCATCGGCCAGATGACGAAGATTTTCCATCGCCATCGGCAGACGCATGGTCAGCCAACGGCTTTCATCAGACCAGCTTGCGCGCCCGTGACGCGATACCATAGCGTCATAATCCAAAATATAAACGCCGTTAAATTTAGCGGCCAAGTCCTCGAGGCCCGCATTGATCTCTGATATTGCTCTGCGCTGGAATTGGCCCGAACTGGAGTCCAGTATTCCATCCGCGGCCCAGGCTGGCTGCTCAAGATTATGAATGATTAGGTATGCATCGCTTTGCAATCGAAAGGCATTTATCAGTTCTTCATATTCGCCGATAACCGCCTTTACTCGTGACCGGTCTACCGTCTGTCCATGCCAGAGGTCGGGAGCAATATCGCGAGTTTGCACCGCCAAAATGACGGCGTCCATATTCGGCGCATAAGCCACGCTTTTTGGCGAGAAGATATCCTGGGCATAGGTATTAAATTCACCGACCGTCACTTCAAGTTCAACATGGTTCAACTGGGCCGCGGCCTTAAGGATCGGGATGACTGGCTCGACGGAAAAAGAGCGTAGCACGGATATCTTTTGCGGATTAATAGCAACGCCTTTTTCAATGCTATTTAAGGTTTGGAACCCCGATTGAATTATCGGTGCAGAAGCCGGGCCAGGATAGGTAAACCACAATTCGGCCATCAACGCCCTTGCCAGCGCAGCATCTTTGGATTCGATCGCCTGATCCAAATCTCTGCGGAGATCGGCCAGTGTTGTTGTAGAAGATTCATCGTTCATAAGCCTGGAATAACAACTGCGAACGGAGCCTTCCAGCAAAATCTTGTACTGAGTCAACTTCCAGATGGTTGACAGGAACTATCTTTTCCACCAGAAGCTCTAATATCTAATCAAAGGGGCGTGGAGAATACTAATAATATGTCGGTGGATTTTTCATATAAATGGCCTTACGCGGCCTTGAATGCCGAGTCAGGGTGGCAACAAAATGGAGATTCCCCGTTTCTTCGTCGCGAACTGCCGGAAACTCCGGAGCAGTTGGCCATTGATTCCCGATGGCCGGCTTTTTTTCCATCGCCCATTTGTCTGGTAACAACGACCGACGGAAACGAGATTGGATTCGAAAAGGTCGTCGGGCCATCCATCGTCAATCGTTTTCCCTACATCGCCGCTTTGAGTTTTTGCCGCGAAGACTTGTCTAAGCGCCATCACGTTCGCGGTCGCTTCGCAGAACTTCTTGAGTCTGGCGGATCTGTTGCCATTCAATTTTTACCACAGGGAGATAAACTTGCCCGAGCGTTGGACGTTATTGCCCAAACGCCGGAGGAAACAACCTCCCGGCGAATTAGTCTTGCCAACCTCGAAACGAGATCCGGCCAATCCGTTGAGGCCCCGGTACTAAATGATGCTTTCCTAGTATATGAAGGGAAACTGGTGAAGCCGGGCAAGGATTTTTCAGGTAACCCTATTTTTGAAAAACCCTGGGCTGACGTTGGTTCTCATCGTGTGTATTTCGTAGAAATCACAGCCATTCAATTGCGCGAAGATATTGCAGAAGGAAAATCCCAGATCTCATGGCGCGGTCTTCCGGATTGGTCAGCCGATCCTACTTTGCCTTCGCCGGCGGGAGTCAAACCGCGACAAGGCATGGCAGAGCACTATCAAAAAGGCTACACCCCGAATTACAAATTCCCCGCTGCTAATACTGTCGCATTTGAATCAGACGGCGCCGCCAACGGGATGGCAATCAAGCAATTGGCGCCTCTGCCCAAAGACCAGGTAGAGGTCGACAACGACCGGGCTCGCTGGCCATGTTTTTTCCCTTCGCCAACCGGGATGATCACCACTTGGACTAAGGGCGGCAAACCCAACCTGATGCCCTGCGGTTCCACAACGATTATCAGCCGTCATCCATTGGTGGTTGCCCCTTGCGTTTCCTACAGCCGAATTAACGAGCGCTACGCGCCCAGGGCATCGTTGGAAATCATCCGTGAGGCCGGTGCCTTTGGTTGCGGCGTCGCCTATATCGACGAGACGATGACCAAAGCCATCCGCTACAGCGGCACAACCTCTTTTAGTGACGACCCGGATAAAATTGCCAACGCCGGACTGCACGTATCATCTCGGCCGCTTGCGCCACAGCTGAAGGATTTGCCGATTCATTTTGAATGTAAGCTTGTCGGAGAAATCCCCTTGGGGACGCACATTATGTTTTTAGGCGAAGTGAAATCTATCCTGGTACGCAATGACCTAACCAAAGATAATCCAATGACTTGGTGTCCGTGGGGTGATGTTAGGCCGGCCAGTTCTTTGAACGAACAATCATGAGTCCTTTCCCCGCCCTGCTTTTCGACCTTGATGGCACGCTTATCGACAGCGTCCCTGATGTTTGCGCATCGGTCAATCGCATCTTGGAAAAAATGGATCGACGGCCAACTACCATCGAAGAAATTAAATCTCTGGTTGGTTTCGGCGCCAAGACTTTGGTTGAAAAAACCCTGGAAGCGACTGGTCAGCCCGTCAAGGAAGAAGACATCGATTATCTACTATCCGGCTTTCTGGAAAGTTATAGCCAGAACCCGAGCGTACATACCGTTGTCTTTCCCGGCGCGCGGGAGGCATTGGAAAGATTTGCAGCGGCCGGAATCAAACTTGGCATTTGTACAAATAAGCCGGAGGCCACGTGTTACCCTGTCCTGCAGGCGTTGGATTTGAGGCGCTATTTCACTACCGTCGTATGCGGCGATACCTTGGAATTTCGCAAACCCGATCCGCGGCACGTTTATCATACCTTGGATGAAATGGGCGCCGACCGGGAAGAGGCGGCGTTCATAGGCGACAGTGAGGCCGATATAGAAGCGGCGAAAAATGCCAATCTGCCAAGCGTGTGCGTAACATTTGGCTATTGCCACGTACCATTTGACCAGTTGGGCGCCGGGGCTTTGATCGATCGTTTTGATCAATTGGATGATGCCCTGGTCAAAATCCACAAACGGTAAACATTACCAATTTTCGGCATTTTCTGATTTTTGCCGAGAAATTGTTCCTTACGATCAAGGTGTTATTAGCTATAAACTCCGTCCATGGATTCTTTAGGCCTTGCTGGACTGTTTGTCGTCGTTGCTGCTGCCGTGTATTTGGGCACGGGAGCATTGCTGCCGTTACTGCGCGACCGAGCCATTCTTGATCATCCAAACGAACGTTCCAGTCATGAAACGCCGACCCCAAAAGGGGGCGGTATTGCCGTTATCGGCGTCATCTTGGCGGCTTGGGTCGGAGCGGGGATATACCATGGCGATAATCCGTTCTTTACATGGATTATACCCGCGACGGCATTAATGCTGGCGATGCTTTCTTGGATTGACGACTTGAGAGGTTTGCCGCCGATCCTTCGGCTTGTCGCGCAGATTGTCGCCGTCGCGTCATTGCTTTTGCTGCGGCCTGAGCCCAGCTTGATTTTTCAAGGCTTGCTTCCAGGTGTCCTCGACGCTCTCATGGCCGGCATCCTATGGGTCTGGTTCATTAACCTATTCAATTTCATGGACGGAATAGACGGTATCACGGTTGTCGAAGTTTTTGTCATCGGGATTGGTATCGCGCTCGTGGGGGACTTCACTTCTACAGTGTTAGGTGTCGCCGTTGCCGGGGGTGCCGTAGGATTTTTGAAATGGAACTGGCACCCGGCGAAGGTTTTCATGGGGGATGTAGGAAGCGTTCCGTTGGGCTTCCTTCTTGGTTGGCTTCTCTTGGATTTGGCCGGGAATGGCCATTGGGCTGCGGCACTTATACTGCCTGCCTACTATCTGGCTGACGCCACGATCACTTTGATTCGCCGGGGCTTGAAAGGCGAAAAAATCTGGCAAGCGCACCGCCAGCACTACTATCAACAAGCGGTCCAACGTGGCGTGTCCCACGGTAAAGCTTCCGGCTATGTTTTCATAGTCGGCATGATATTGGTCGCGCTAGCCTACGCCTCAGAGAATGGCTGGAGCGCTGCCGCTCTGGTAGGAACTATTGCTCTCAGCCTGGGATTTCTGCGGTTCCTGGCAACAGGAGCGGGGAAATGAAAATTCTTTTCCTTAGTGAAAATTTTCCCCCTGAGAGTAACGCCGCAGCAACCCGGGTATATGAGCGCGCCTGTTATTGGGTTGACTGGGGGCATGATGTGACTGTCATTACTTCGGCGCCAAATTTCCCAGAGGGGAAATTGTTTCCAGGCTATAGAAATAAATGGAAACAGATCGAAACAATATCCGGAATTAGGGTTGTGCGGGTGAAGACTTATATTGCCGCCAACAAGGGCGTCGTTCACCGAACACTGGATTTCTTGAGCTTTATGATCACCGGTACCATAGCCGCATTGAAAGAGGAGCGCCCCGACGTTATCGCCGCCACGTCCCCACAGTTTTTTTCCGCAGTGGCCGGTTGGATGGCAGGAGCTATTAGACGTATACCTTTCGTCTTTGAGTTGGGTGATCTATGGCCCGCTTCTATTGCCGCTGTGGGGGCCATGAAGAAAAGTTTCGCCCTCGCAATAATCGAAAAACTCGAGTTATTTCTGTATCGACGCTCCGCCGCTGTTGCGGCTTTAACCGGATCATTTAAGGAGAACTTGGTTCTCCGGGGTATAGACAAGAATAAAATCGCCACCGTAATAAACGGGGTTGATTTGGCCCGCTACGCCCCGCAGGATAGAAATATCGATCTCGCCGGAAAATGGAATCTGGACGGAAAATTCGTCGTCGGCTACGTCGGTACTCACGGCATGGCTCATGCGTTGGAAAATGTTCTGGACACCGCAGAAATACTGAGGGGCAATGACAGCGTTCGTTTTCTCCTCGCCGGAGCCGGAGCGGAACGCGAAGCGCTAATTGCCGACGCCAAAAGGCGAAAGCTGGAAAATGTTGTTTTCATGCCACGCCAACCCAAGGAAATGATGCCGTCTATTTGGGGTCTATGCGACGTCGCTTTGATTCACCTTAAGGACTCGCCTGTTTTTGCCGGTGTCATTCCTTCAAAAATATTTGAGGCTGAAGCGATGGGCTTGCCCCTTTTGCTCGCCGCTCCTGAAGGCGAGGCCTCGCGCATCGTCCTTAATGACGGCGCGGGCATTCACGTGGCCGCCGAAAATCCAACGGCCCTGGCCGAAGCGGTTTCAGTTTTAGCAAACGACAAAGATTTATGTGGGGCTTACGGAGCCGCCGCCCTTAACGCGGCGCCGAATCATAGCCGCGAAACTCAAGCCCGACAAATGATCGAAGTTCTGCAACTGGCTGCCGAGGGGCGGGGCTCCTTGGTTGGGACGGAGGATTCAACGTGAGAGTTCTTGTCACCGGTGGCGGGGGATTCGTCGGCCGAGCCTTGATTCCCCAATTGATCCAAAGCGGGCATAACGTTATCGCCACATCCCGGAGGCCAGATACACGTATTCCGGGGTCTACAGTTTGCCAAATTGAGGGGCTTGGCCCTGGCACTGATTGGTCAAGGGCGCTTGAAGGCGTCGAGACCGTCGTCCACCTAGCCGCGCGAGTACACGTGATGAATGAGAGCTCCGCCGACCCCTTGGCTGAAAATCGGCGCGTCAATACAGAAGGCACGCGCAAACTCGCTATGGACGCTTCCCGGGCGGGAGTCCGAAGCTTCATTTTTCTTAGCACCATCAAGGTCAATGGCGAGAATTCGAGCCGGCATCCTTTTTGCGCCGTCGATACCCCCGCGCCTCAAGACCCATACGCCATTTCTAAACTTGAGGCCGAACAAGTTTTGTTGGACATCTCTGGAAACGTAAATATGAGGGTCGGCATCATTCGCCCGCCATTGGTTTACGGGCCTGGCGTAGGGGGAAACTTCCTTTCCCTACTCGAGTTAGCCAACAAAGGCTGGCCACTGCCTCTTGGCGGGATTGAAAATCAGCGAAGCCTAATTTACGTCGGAAATTTGGCAAATCTCATTTTACGCCTCATCGAAAAGCCAGATGCTGAGGGCGTTTTTTTATGCAGGGACGACGCAAACGTTTCGACCTCGCAGTTGTTTCTTAGAGCAGCCAGTGCTTTGGACAGGAATTTGATCTTGTTACCGATTCCTCCTTTCTTTTTACATATAGCCGGAAAGCTAACGGGAAAATCCGACGCTGTTTCCCGTTTGACGGAGTCCCTTGCCGTTGACGACGGTCCGACCAGAGACGATCTCGACTGGACGCCGCCGTTCAGCATGCTACAAGGACTGAAGGAAACGGCTGACTGGTTTAACAACCGGGATCATCAATAGGAAAGCGTCAATGTCTGTGCGAATGCCCCATCGCGGCTACCTTGTATACAGCCATGATATCGCCATGGCGATTTTGTCGTTTTATGTATCTTTGTACCTGCGTCTCGGCGAGCGGTTTCTGACTTTTTTTTCCATCGAAACCCTAATCCTTGGAGGGGCCCTTTTCGGCGCAATTGCGGCAGGGGTTTATTTGTATCTCGATCTTTACCGGGGTGTCTGGCGGTATGCGTCCGTTAATGACCTGATCGCCATTACCCGTGCCGTCACGCTTGTCATTCTTGTCTTTCTGCTCGCCATGTTTCTTTGGTCGCGATTGAACAACCTGCCGCGATCCTATCTTGCCATAAACTGGTTTGTTCTGATGGCGATGCTGGGTGGGCCCCGTTTCCTTTATCGTCTGGCGAAGGACCGTCGCCTGGATTTTCATATAGAGGCCGTAGGGGTGCCGCGAATACCGGTATTGCTTGCCGGAGCCGGAGATGCTGCGGAGGAATTCATTCGCTCCTTAAACCGGGCTTCGGACGCAAATTATCGCATTGTCGGCATCGTTTCGGAATCACCTAGCCGGGTTGGGCGTAACATTCACGGGATTCCTGTTCTCGGAACGATGGAAAACGTCAAAAATGTCATAAGTGAATTAGATAGAAACGATGAAAAACCACAACGCTTGATACTTTCGAAAGAAGATATGGGTGGTACCAAGGTGCGCGGCCTTCTCGACGCAGCAACAGAATCAGGCATGACTTTGGCCCGCCTGCCGCGTCTAACGGAGTTCAAAAGCGGTTTGGCCGACGCCACTGAAGTCCGCCCCGTAGCTATCGAGGACCTGCTTGGCCGGCCACAAAAGCCCCTCGATCGGGAAGCCATGGCTAAGCTCATCAAAGACAAGAAAGTCCTCATTACTGGAGCAGGTGGCTCTATCGGTTCCGAACTTGTGCGACAGGTTTCGGACTTTAGTCCAACCGAATTGACGATGATCGACAGTTCGGAATTCAATCTTTATTCCATCGACATGGAAATGGCTGATCGTCATCCTGAATTAAACCGTCGCGCTATCATCAGCGATGTCAGGGATCGCCATGCTATCACCCGACTGGTTAAGGAAGTTGCACCGGAACTGGTTTTCCATGCCGCCGCGTTGAAACATGTTCCGCTTGTCGAGGCAAACCCTTGTGAAGGTGTTCTGACTAATGTCATTGGGACGGCTAACGTCGCCGATGCATGTGTAGCTTCAGGCGTCGCTACCATGGTGATGATTTCGACAGATAAGGCGGTCAACCCAACAAATGTTATGGGGTCCTCCAAACGAATTGCCGAACGTTACTGTCAGGCCCTTGACCTTAAAAGGGGCGCTGAAACCGGGACCCGGTTTGTCACGGTTCGCTTCGGCAATGTGCTGGGCTCAACCGGGTCAGTGGTACCCTTGTTCCAGAAACAACTTGCCGCGGGCGGGCCGCTTACGGTTACAGACCCGGAAATGAAGCGTTATTTCATGACCATTCGCGAGGCCGTCGAATTGATCCTGCAGGCCTCCGCATTAGGTGACGATGCTCAAGAGCGGGCCGGCAAAATTTTTGTCCTGGATATGGGCGAGCCTGTTTTAATCATGGACCTTGCTCATCAGATGATCCGGCTGGCAGGTCAAGTGCCCAACAAGGACGTTAAGATCGAGGTCACGGGCTTGCGCCCTGGAGAAAAACTGTTTGAAGAAATCTTCCACGGAGGAGAGCCGCTGGTCGAGACGGAACGCCAGGGAATTCTGTTGGCCGCTCCGCGTGCGGCCGACGCGGCGATCATTTCCCTCGCGGTAGAAAATTTGGCCGGGGCAGCTTGTGACGGGGATATAGAGCGGGTTATGACGCTTATCGGCGATCTGGTGCCCGAATACCGACCCGATGCAAGGAATCAGGTGTAGAGGTTCGCGGCAGCAATCTGCTATACCCCCCACCTGAACTTTGTCCGACCCTACTTCACTGGAGAACTACGCCGATGTCAGCGATCATTCGCCGAGCCCTTATTTCCGTTTCCGATAAAACCGGTCTTGTCGAATTTGGCAAATTCCTAAGCGACAACGGTGTCGAAATCCTTTCTACCGGCGGCTCTGCCAAAGCACTTAGTGACGCCGGTATTCCCGTCACCGAGGTTTCAGAGCATACCGGTTTCCCGGAGATCATGGACGGCCGGGTCAAAACCCTGCAACCGACGATCCATGGTGGACTGCTCGCGATTCGTGGCAATGCGGAACATGAAGCAGCAATGGACAAGCACAACATTGCGCCCATCGATCTGCTGGCGGTAAATCTTTATCCCTTCGAAGAAACAGTAGCCAAAGGAGCGGCGTTTGACGAATGCATTGAAAATATCGATATTGGCGGCCCGGCCCTGATACGTGCCGCGGCAAAGAACCACGCCTTTGTTACCGTCGTAGTCGACCCGGCCGACTACGCCCGGGTGATGGAAGAAATGAAAGCCGGTGGCGGCGCAACGACAGACGGCTTTCGCAAACAACTGGCGGCTACGGCCTACGCCCGAACGGGCGCCTATGACGCCGCCATCGGCGGCTGGTTCGCCGGTGAACTAGGCGACACCTTGCCACACCGCATTGCTTTTGGCGGAACGCGCAAGCAGACCATGCGCTACGGCGAAAATCCCCATCAGGAAGCCGCCTTCTATACCAATGGCGATACCCGCCCTGGCGTCGCGACGGCCAAGCAACTGCAGGGTAAGGAGTTGAGCTTCAATAATCTAAACGATACCGATGCCGCTTTCGAACTGGTTGCCGAATTCGATGAAACAGCATGCGCAATTATCAAACATGCGAACCCCTGTGGAGTCGCCCAGGGCGCAACCTTGAAAGAGGCTTATTTGAAGGCCCTTGCCTGCGATACAGAAAGCGCATTCGGCGGCATCATCGCCCTTAATCGCACCCTTGATGGTGAAACGGCGGAACAAATTTCCGACTTGTTCGCCGAAGTCATCATCGCTCCTGAAGTTGATACGGCCGCTCAGGATATTTTGGCCACGAAAAAAAATCTTCGTGTGCTGGCCGCCGGTGGCATGCCTGACCCCCGGGCCGACGGCATGACCATCCGTTCGCTTGCCGGCGGATACCTTCTACAGGGCCGCGACCACCGGGTTTTGGAGGACCTGAATGTCGTCACCAAGCGTCAGCCCAACGAGCAGGAGCTGGTTGATATGAGGTTCGCCTTCACCGTCGCCAAGCATGTCAAGTCAAACGCCATTATTTATGCCAAAGAGGGCGCTACCGTCGGCGTTGGCGCCGGCCAGATGAGCAGGGTCAATTCATCTCGTATCGCCGCCTGGAAGGCTGCCGATGCGGCAAGGGTTGCTGGCGACGCGGAAAGCTGGGCGATCGGCTCGGTCGTAGCGTCGGATGCATTCTTCCCGTTTGCCGATGGTTTACTTGCCGCAGCCGAAGCCGGCGCGACGGCCGTAATCCAACCCGGAGGCTCCATGCGCGACGACGAAGTCATCGCCGCAGCCGATGAGGCGGGCCTTGCCATGGTATTGACCGGCATGCGGCATTTCCGCCATTAGATTCTTAAATTTGCGGTCATTTGGCCGCAGGTTGATCTAAAATTTTCGGTTGGCGACCAGCCCGGCAGACATGTTTTTCATGCGTATAAATTGAGCCAGCAGGTGCATCAACGACTGATGTACGTCTTCGATGACGCCGTAGTTATCGGCCTCAACATGAAGGTGAACGCTTGCAAGTTCCGCCATACGGCCACCCTCAAACCCGGTGAAGGCTACGACTTCCATCTTGTTTTCACGCGCCCATGTCGCCGCCTTGACGACGTTTTCAGAATCACCCGAAGCGCTGATCGTTAACAGAGTATCGCCGAAATTGGCCAATGTCTGCAGCTGGTAAGCAAATATATCGTCGTAGCTCAGGTCATTGGCTATGGCTGTCACCATGGACATGTTATCGGCAAGACTGACGACACGGGCGGTCAGGTTCGTATCGGTTTGCACTAGCTTTGAATGGTCGCAAACGAACGTGCCGGATATCGCCGCCGATCCCCCGTTGCCACAAACGAACAGGGTATTGCTTTTGCGGTATGTCTGTTCCAGGATTTCCGCAGCCTGGCTTAATTTTGCGCGGTCAATGGATGCTGCAGCCTTTGTAATCTGCTCGAAATAGGCGTCTGAAAAAGCGCCAATGTCTTCAAATTTTTCGTCGGGAAAAGTCATAGGGTAACGTCACTCCTGAATCTGGGCGTAATGTGGGGGATTCTGGCCCTATCCGCAACGCTTTAAGATTTTCCCGGTAGATCGCGCACCCTCAGCAGCAGAAGCAGGCCAACGACGAAGAATACAAGAATCGTCGCCATGCCAGCCCGTTGGGACTGAAACGCCGCCGTGACCGCGCCCAGAAGAGCAGGGCCCAAAAAGGCCGTTGCCTTGCCAGAAAAGGCGTAAAGGCCGAACATTTCTGTTCTCAGTTCCTCCGGCGCAAGACGCGCCATCATCGAACGGCTGGCCGCCTGGGCAGGGCCGACAAACAATCCGAGCGGCATTCCGAAGATCCAAAAAAGTGTTTTTGTCTCAACGATAAGCAAGGCGCCCCCTAAAATGCTGAGCCCCACCAGGGCAATTATTATTGTTTTTTTGGGTCCGATCGCATCGTCGACCCAGCCGAAGGCTGCCGCCCCCAATCCGGCGGTTACGTTCATCCCAATAGCGAAGATGATAATCTCGTTCAGTTCCATGCCAAATGAGCCTGCGGCGTAAATGCCACCAAAGGCAAAAAGAGTGTTCATGCCGTCCGTATAAATCATGCGGGCAATTAGGTACTTAACGATTTCTGCGTAATCGCGGACGTGAGCCATTGTCGCCTTTAGTTCATTCCACCCTTTGCTCAATGCTTCCGAAAGGGGCACGTTTTTGGAAGCCCTGTCAGGCGTAAAAATGAAAAGGGGAATCGCAAAAATCGCGTACCACGCCGCTACCAAAACCGCCGCCGCCCTCACATGTTCCGCTGTTTCCTTGCTCAGACCAAACCATGGCGTTTCCGGCTGAACCAGCCCGACAAGGGTAAGGGCGAGACAAGACAGGCCGCCGAAATAACCCAGTCCCCAGCCCCACCCGGAAACCCTACCAACATGACTTGCCGGCGCCAACCCCGGCAGCATAGCATTGTAAAAAACCATACCGGTTTCAAAGGCGAAATTCGCGAATCCGGCAAACACCAAAGCCACCAAAGCGAATGATGGATCAGGTTCTACAACCCACAAGAAGGAGCTAGCGGCAACACAGATTATAGTGAAGGCCCCCAGCCAGGGTTTTTGCCTTCCAGCATGGTCCGCAATCGCACCAAATACAGGGGCGGCCAGGGCTACGGCAAAAGCCGACAGGCTCATGGCATAGCCCCAATGGGTGGTCCCGGTGACTTTGTCGGGGGCGACTGAACTTGTGAAATAGGTTGCGAAGACGAAAGTGATAATGACCGTCGGAAAGGCCGAATTGGCCCAGTCGTACAGGCACCATGCAATCAGGCCCCGCCGGTCAGATTTTCTAAATCCTTGCGCCACTATCCGGCAACCGGCGTTTCAGCCAGCGTCCTAAGCTGTCGAGAGGCTACCGCAATCATCGCCAGATCGTTGATTTCCGTCGCCGACAATTCTGCAATCAACTGTTCGGCGCGCTCTACTGCTATTTTGTTCTTATCGACCCAGTTATCGATTGCGACTTGAGTATCGAAGTTTTTCCTTTTGCGGCCACGGGTGTCCATAACCTGTGAAGCAAGTGCGAGCTGATGCCCATAAATTTCTTCAATCAAGGCGGCAACCGCAAGTTTTTGCCAATGGCTTTGTGTTTCCAGCCTATCGGATGCGCCCCGCAGCGATCCAAGGTGAAAGCGCGTGCCGATTGCGAAATAGAGTTTCGCGGCATCGGCTACTGAAATTTTTCGGCTGCTTGCCAGGTGAATTATATCGCAACCGGAAAACATGTTGACCAAGCCTGCGATCTTTTTTGCGAGTGCTTTTGGAACACCGGCATCAACATAGGGCTGTCCGCGTTCGGTGGCGTCGTGATGGTAATGTTTAGGCAGGGATTTATCCAGGCAAGCGTACAGTTCTGCGAAGCCAGCGTCGAATTCTTCGACATGGCTGGAAATATCCAATGGCCTGCGGCCATTGCGAAGAAACCAAAGCGTGACCCATTCAATCAGACGGTTGGTGGCAATGCGCATCTTTGTCTGAATGGCCGCCGGAACTTTATTGTCCAGGGCATCGATCTGGGCCCAAAGGGCGCGCATACCCAGGCAGCGCCGGGCGATGATATACGCCCTTACGACATCGCTGGCCGCCATGCCGGTTCGCTCTACCAGCTGGTTGATAAACGAACCGCCGGCCCGGTTTATTACCGAGTTGGTTGCCTGTGTCGCGATAATTTCACGGCGCAAACGGTGCTTGGTAATTTCTTTTTTGTAGGTTTTGCGAAGCGGCGTGGGAAAATAGGCGATCAAGTCATCCTGCAGGGCCTTATCATCCGGAAGGTCGGAGGCCAAAAGTTCCTCGTTGACCCAGATCTTTGCATAGGACATCAACACCGCGATTTCCGGCCCGAGAAGGCCGATTTTCGCCGCGCCTCTGTCGACCAGGGTTTCGTCATCAGGCAGGAATTCCACTTCGCGGTTGAGGCGCCCGCTCTTTTCCAACATTCGCATCAGGCGAATCTGGTTATCGAAGACATCCAGGCCTTCGGATCTGATCATATTAATGGCCTGGGTTTGCCGATAATTATCAACCAACACCTGCAGGCCGACTTCGTTGGTCATTTTTGCAAGCAGCGCATTGCGTTGTTTGCGTGTGATGTCACCATTGGCCATGACCTGATCAATCAGGATTTTGATATTGACCTCATGGTCGGAACAATCAACGCCGGCCGAATTGTCAATGGAATCCGCATACAGCCTGACGCCCTGAAGGGCAGCCTCGATTCGGCCTCGCTGGGTGACGCCCAGATTGGCGCCTTCACCTACGACTTTACAGTTCAGTTGATCGGCATTTATGCGAATTGCGTCGTTGGCACGATCGCCGACATCCAATTGGGACTCTCCGGTTTCCTTAATATATGTCCCGATGCCGCCGAACCACAGAAGGTCCGTCTTAGCCGTCAGCAGCGCGCGAATAAGTTCGTTCGGGGTAACGCTGTCCTTGCTTATGGAGAGGCGTTTCTTGATTTCGTCAGTAAGCTCAATGGACTTCGCCGAGCGGCTGAAAACGCCGCCACCCTTTGAGATCAGCTTCGGGTCATAATCCGTCCACGATGAACGCGGCAGACTAAACAGGCGTTTGCGTTCAATGATGCCTTTTGACGCATCCGGTTCGGGGTCAACAAAGATATGCATGTGGTTGAAGGCGCCGACCAAACGAATGTGAGGCGATAATAACATGCCGTTTCCGAACACATCGCCCGACATGTCGCCGACACCGACGACATCGAACCCCTCTTCCTGGGTATTGACGCCCATCTCACGGAAATGTCGCTTAACCGATTCCCAGCCGCCGCGGGCGGTAATTCCCATTTTCTTGTGATCGTAGCCGTCCGACCCGCCCGACGCGAAAGCGTCACCGAGCCAGAAGCCGTAATCGATGGAAACCGAATTGGCGATATCTGAAAATGTCGCCGTTCCCTTATCGGCGGCGACTACCAGATAAGGATCGTCGCCGTCCTTTCGAAGGGTGTATTTCGGCGCGACAACCTTATTGCCTTTCAGATTGTCCGTTATATCCAACATGCCCGATATGAAGGTCTTGTAGCACTCGATGCCTTCAGCCAAAAAAGCCTCGCGATCGGACATGTCGGGGGCTCTCTTGAGCACGAAGCCGCCTTTCGAACCAACCGGCACGATAACCGTATTTTTGACCTGTTGCGCCTTAACAAGCCCCAGGATTTCCGTTCTGAAATCCTCACGCCGGTCTGACCATCGCAACCCGCCGCGAGCAACCATGCCGAATCGTAGATGCACGCCTTCTACCCTCGGGCTGTAAACGAAAATTTCTCTGAACGGTCGGGGCAGGGGAAGTTCGTCCACTTTTTCGCTATCCAGCTTAAATGACAGATAGGGTTTGTGCGCTCCGTCAACGGTCTGAAAATAGTTTGTGCGCAACATGGACATCACCAGGTTGATGAAGCGCCTTAGGATTCGATCTTCGTCTGCGCTTTGCACTCTTTCCAGTTCTGATTCCAGGCGTTTTTGCAAGGCCTTGCATTTACCTTTTCCTGCGGGGTCGAATCGGGCCTTAAACAGATCGACAATCTGGCGCGCCAAATGAGGATTGCTGGAAAGGGTTTGTTCCATGTAATCCTGTGAGAAAGCGATCCCGGCTTGGCGGAGGTATTTACAACAAGCCCGCAAAACCATGACGTCGCGCCAACCCAGGCCACCAAGCAGCACAAGCGCGTTGAAGCCGTCGCTTTCCACTTCGCCTTTCCAAATACGGCTAAAGGCATCCTGGAATTTTTTCCGTACCGCGGCGAGGTTAACTACCGAGCCGTCCCGAGTTCTCAGGCCGAAATCATGGATCATCACCAGTTGCTCGCCGTTTGCCCCGGGGCGAACGTGGTAAGGAAGCTCATCGATAACCTTCAGGCCCATGTCTTCCAGAACGGGAAGGACGTCCGATAAAGGAATAGGGGAATCCGGATGATAAACCTTGAACCAAACTTGGTCGTCTTCAGCCTCAACCGGCCGATATAGACTCATAACCAATTCACCAGTTTCCAGAGCCTGTTCAACATTTTCAACGTCGTTGACCGCTTGCGTGGCATTAAAGCGATCCTCGTAAGCGGCGCTGAAAGCGTGGCGGTAACGCTGATACAAACGCAATCCCTTTTCCTCGCCGAAGGCGAGGGTTAGTTTTTGCAACAGTTTGTCATCCCAAGAGCGAGCCCCTTCGACAAGATCCGCCTCTATCTCATCAAAATTGTATTCGGGTATCTGACCCGGCGTCGTCTGGATAATCAAATGCAATCGGGCCAGGGGTGAGTCGCCCAATTGCGTGAAATAAGCCATTTGTTCGCCGGCGAAGGCTTCTTCCAAAATTTTCTGCATCTGTTTTCGAAGCGCCGTCGAAAAACGGTCTCGTGGAACGAATATTTGGCACGAGATAAATCTTTCGAAATCATCCCGTCGCAGGAACAAAGCGACGCGCTGGCGTTCCTGCAAATTCAGGATTCCTATGGTGGTCTCGTAAAGATGGTCTTCGGATGACTGAAACAATTCATCGCGGGGATAAGTTTCCAGGATATTCAGCAATGTCTTGCCGTCGTGGCTGCCGGGAGGGAAGCCTGATCGTTTGAAAATCTTCTCCGTCTTCAGCCGCAGCATGGGAATGTCGCGAACGCTTCGATTGTAAGCACTGGATGTAAACAGGCCGACAAATATGCGCTGGCCAATGACTTTGCCTTTGGCGTCGTACCGCTTGATTCCGATGGAATCCATGTGTACCGGGCGGTGAACGGTTGAGACCGAGCTGGTTTTGGTGACACTCAAAAGACCACCATGACGAACGAAGGCACGGACTTCTGGCGGCATCGAGGCAAGGTTTTGCAGCTCGCGAAAAACCACCGCTGAAGGATTTCTAAGGACGCCTAATCCAGTCTTGCGGTTGATAATTACAGACGCACCTTTACCGTCGATGACGAAATCGTAATCGCGATAACCTAGAAACGTGAAATGATCATTGTGGACCCAATTCAGGAATTCTCGCGATTCCTGGACATCCTCCGGGTTCGCTCCTTTAGGTGCTTGTTCAAGTTCGCCTATCACTGAAGACATGGTCTGGCGCATCTTCATCCAGTCTTCGACGGCGGCGCGAACATCCTTGATGACGCTTTCAATGCCCTTTCGAATTTCCTGCAACCGCCCGCCCGATTGTTCCGTTACCTGAAGGTGCATATAGGATTCGCTGATGGCGTTTTTTGCCGGCTTTTCGACGGAAACGAGGCCCTCCACCTTGCCGTCCTTGGCCCTGGAAACGCCAATGACCGGATGAATGATCAAGTGCACCGTCAATTCCTGCCGGTTCAACTCTGAAGTCAGAGAATCGACGAGGAACGGCATATCGTCGTTGATAACTTCAATCACCGTGTGGTCGCACGACCACCCATCTTCTTCCATATTGGGGTTGTAAACACGCACCATCGCCTTGCCGGGCTTGCGCTTAGCTCCAAGCTTCCAGTGCGCCAGCGCTGCCCCGAACAGGCTTTCGGGTGCGGCATCGGCGAGATCGCCAGGCGGAACGTTGTCGTAGTATGCGTGAAGAAACTGGCTTACAGTCTTGGCGTTCGCGGCCGATAGGCGGGATTTAGCCGTCCTGACGACTTCCCCCAGTAGTTCGGCTTTGTGTTTTTCGGTAGCATGTAACATGGATCAATCACTTTCCTGTAAGGAAAAATTGTTTAGTCACAGTAATATTGCTGCCCCATTCGAAATATTACAACCAAAAAGAACTTACATTACTAGAGGTTAGTGAACCTTTAAGCTTTCAGGAAAATAAAAAAGGCCTAGTGGAAAACCACCAGGCCTTTAAAAAATTGGAGCGGGCGATGAGATTCGAACTCACGACTTCAACCTTGGCAAGGTTGCGCTCTACCCCTGAGCTACGCCCGCAAAATCGCGCCGGATGCCCGGCGAGGCGAGCGAGATAATACGCATTGCCACGCGCTTTGCAAGCCCCATGATTCTTTTGATCAAAGGGAAGACTGGTCAGGGGCAATCAAGGCCCTTATGATCCCCGCCATGCATGCGACATCAGATATATTATTCAATCGGTTGAAGGACCTGGGCATTGCGTTCCAGACCCATACCCATCCTCCAGTCTTCACCGTCGAGGAGGCTCAGGCCCATTGCGCCCATCTGCCCGGTGGCCATTGCAAAAATCTCTTTTTAAAGGACAAAAAGGGTGTTTTGTGGCTGGTGGTGACCTTGGATGAGCGCCCCATCAATATGAAGGAACTAAGAGGAAAAATCGGGGCCCACCATCTTTCTTTTGGCAAGCCGGAGTTGTTGGGCGAAGTCTTGGGCGTCGAGCCAGGCTCGGTGACGCCTTTTGCACTAATCAACGATACGCAAAACAGGGTACATGTCGTCCTGGACAAAGAGATGATGGAGATGGACTTACTTAATTACCACCCCCTGACAAATGACATGACGACGGCAATTTCGCCCGATGGCCTGATGACTTTTATCCGCGATACCGGTCACGAACCTAATCTGGTCACACTATAGGTTTTCCGGATATTATTTTGTCCAACCCCTTGCAGCAGCATGCGAAAACCGCCATTTATGTCGCCATTAAGGGTTAATTCCATTAGCAAAGAAAGCACATGAGACAATGATTATCGAAGAAGACGGCACGCCCGTAAGCACAGCTACCGGGTCTGGCGACCTGATAAAGGACAGCGACATAACCAATTTCGTCGCCGATGTCATTGAGGAGTCGAAGTCTGTCCCGGTGATAGTCGATTTTTGGGCGCCCTGGTGCGAGCCATGCAAGCAATTGACGCCTGCCCTTGAAAAATTGGTCACCCAGGGTGGCGGGATCGTTAAGCTGGTAAAGGTAAATGTCGATGAAAACCAGCAACTGGCGGCGCAGCTGCAGGTGCAATCTGTCCCCAGCGTCTTCGGGTTCAAACACGGCCAGCCCGTCGATGCTTTTGCTGGCGCGCAGCCTGAAAGTCAGATCAAGGCTTTCATTAAACGTCTGACAGGTGACGCTAAGGCGCCGATTGAAGAGGCGCTGGAACACGCCAAATCGTTGCTGGATGAGGGAGACGCCGAGCAGGCGAGCGCAATCTTTGCCCAGGTGTTGAGCCAGGACCAGGGTAATGGAGCTGCGATCGCCGGGTTGATCCGCTGTTACCTCGCCTCGGGTGAGACCGAGCATGCCAAATCCCTGATCGAGGGGCTCGACGAACCGACAAGGAACAACGGCGACGTTCAAGCAGCGATTTCAGCATTGGAGCTGGCCGAAGCCGGGTCAGCCGGAGGCGATGTCGAGGAATTTCGCACTAGGTTGGCGGCAAACGAAAACGATCACCAGGCGCGCTTCGACCTTGCATTGGGATTATACGGCGCTGGCAAGACTGCGGAAGCGCTTGAAGAGCTCCTTGAAATAGTCCGTCGCGACCGGGCCTGGAACGACGAGGCTGCGCGAACCCAGATGCTGAAAATATTCGAGGCACTGGGAGCCAGCGACCCAGTGACCATGGCGGCGAGACGATCACTGTCAACCATATTGTTCTCTTAAGATTGTTCTTTGCGATGGGGTGCATAAGATGACGGGCGCATTTGGAGATATTGGCGTTGATGCACTGCCTGAAGAGCTTCCGCTTTTTCCTTTAAGCGGTGCCTTGTTGCTGCCCCATGGACATTTACCGCTTAACATATTCGAGCCACGTTATTTAAGCATGGTTGAGGACGCCTTGGGTATTGGCCGGATCATTGGTATGGTTCAGCCGCGAAATCCCTTCGGCGACCCTGTTCCGGATGATGCGGTTCTTTATCCTGTCGGATGCACCGGAAGGATCGTTTCCTTCGAGGAAACCGAAACAGGGCATCTGTTTATAGCGCTCAGGGGAATGTGCCGATTTTCAATTACGCGGGAACTACCCCTAGAAAAAGGCTATCGACGCGCCCAGGTCGACTACCAGGCCTTCGGGGGAGATATTCACGATGATGAAGGACAAATTGTTAATCGGCCAAGATTGATCGGCGCCGTACGCAAGTTCCTTGAATTGAAGGATATCGAGGTCGACTGGCAAGCCATCGAAGAGGCCGCCGATGAAACACTTGTCACTTCCCTGGCCATGATTTGCCCGTTTGAGCCGCGTGAGAAACAAGCCCTGCTGGAATCACCGGGTGTCACTGAACGCGGTGATTTGTTAACATCCCTGATGGAGATGGCCTTGCTGGGTGAAAATGATGAGGCGGGCCCATTTAGACATTAAAAATAGACTGCTATAGAAGAAACTTCATAGTTTGATTGAGCCGGAGCTCTACGATGAACCAGCGTAAGATTGATCCTAAACTACTTGAAATACTCGTTTGCCCGCTGACAAAGAGCGCGCTGAGGTACGACGAAACGGCTCAGGAACTGATTAGCGATGAGGCGCATCTGGCTTATCCAATACGTGACGGCATACCAATCATGCTCGTCGATGAGGCACGCCGGCTGGACGAAAGCTGAGTTTGAATTGGAAAGAAGTCAGAGGTTACAAATTTGCGATGAGCGACTTTTCTCAAAAGCACAAACCCACCGAAATCCGCCTGAAACAAGCGGAAAAGAGGCTTGAGATCGATTTTGAAGACGGCGTCACCTTCAGCCTGCCGGCCGAACTATTGCGGGTTGAGAGCCCATCTGCCGAGGTGCAGGGCCACGGCCCCGATCAAAAGAAAACCGTTGCGGGAAGACGTCACGTCGGGATCATGAGCGTCGATCCGGTTGGTAATTACGCCATATCGATCAAATTTGACGATCTGCATGATAGCGGTATTTATACTTGGGATGCGCTTTACGCTTTTGGCCAAAACCAGGACAAGATCTGGAAAAATTACCTCGATGAGCTTGAATCACAAGGCCTTAGCAGAGACCCTTAATCGTAAATCTTAAAGTTTTTCTCCACGCATTAATCTCGGCAAATCCCCGGCCAGCCCCATCGCGTGCTTCATGAAAACTCGTTTCAAAATCGGCATCCTGTTGACCGCGGCAAGACCCACATCCCTAGCCAGGCGCACCGGCTCGATATCATTTGAAAACAACCGGTTCAGTGCGTCGGTCATGACCAGCATCAGCGTGTTGTCGAAGCGCCGCCAACGCTCATAGGATTTGAGCGCTGTGCCGTCACCCGGGTCGAGCCCGAGGCGTCGGGCGTCACTAAGAACTTCGGCCAATACCGCGACATCGCGTAGCCCCATATTCAATCCCTGGCCTGCAATAGGGTGCATTCCATGGGACGCGTCGCCTGCCAGGACAAGGCGGTGATCGACGGCGCGCTCAGCAAATTGCAGCGACAATGGATACGCCCAACGGGAGCCAACAATGCGAATATCGCCAAGAAAGTCGCCGAACCGGTTTCGCAGTTCTGCCAGAAAAGCGTCTTCCGGCAATGACATTATCTCCGCCGCAATAACGTCCCTTTCAGTCCAGACAATGGAGGAACAGTTATTCGGCAAAGGCAGAATTGCAAAAGGGCCTGCCGGAAGAAAGTGTTCGTGAGCGACATTATCGTGGGGTAGCTCATGTGCGACAGTGCAGACGATACCTGTTTGCATATATGACCAATTGGTGGTCTTGATTCCGGCGTGGTCGCGAGTGGGCGATCGGCGCCCTTCTGCGCCAACGATCAATCGCGCTCCTACGGTGCGACCGTCATCAAGAATCGCGCGAATTCCGCCCGGATTTCGCTCAAGGTCCACAATGCGCGCCGGAGCGAATAAGGTAAGATTTTTGAGATTAACAAACTTTTTGGCCAATGATCTGCGAATCGCACGGTTTTCAACCATGTAGCCGAAAGCCTCTGCGCCAACGTCTTCACGATCATAATGCAAAAAAAACAGGGACTGTCCGTCAGATACCCTTATTTCATTTATCGCCGCTGTTTCCCGTTCCATTCCCGTCCACAATCCAAGGCCTTCCAGAACTCTTTTGGAAGAAAGGGCGATCGCTGAAGCCCGTCCATCAAATGCCGCATCGAGACTGATTTTCTGGTCCAAAACATCGACAACGCAAACCGTCAAGCCGCCATCGCAGAGCCCGCAGGCCAGCGTGCCGCCGACCAGCCCGCCACCGGAAATCAGGACATCAACCTCCAGATCCAGCTTTTTCATTCCTTCATCCATCTATAAGTCTGACAATTTGCATAAATAATAGGCAAAAAGATTAAGTGGTCAAATAATGGGCAATTACCAGAGTTGGGGGTCGTATTGTTGTCTTTCTACATAGATCCTAATCGGCTGTTTTTAAAGAAAATTTTATCAATTTCCCGAACTTGGCACGGTGCTTGATTAAGAAATCCCCAAGCCAGTGCGCAATGGAGCTGTTCCGGCGCGCAAATGGGCCAAACAAGGTCCGCCACTGGGGCGGGACAATTATTAAAAAAGGGATCAAGCGTTATGAAGCTGATCATGGCAGTTATTAAACCCTTCAAGCTGGACGATGTCCGTGAAGCTCTTTCCGAGCTTGGCGTCGAGGGCATGACCGTAAGCGAAGTCAAGGGATTCGGCAGGCAAAAGGGGCACGCCGAAATTTACCGTGGGGCCGAATACACCGTTCATTTTTTGCCCAAAGTAAAACTGGAAATCGCCGCAAACGAAGAAATGGTCGAGAGCATTGTTGAAGCTATCAAAACTGCTTCTGGGACCGGCAAAATCGGCGATGGAAAAATATTCGTTTACGACATCTCTTCGGTGGTTCGAATCCGGACCGGCGAAACAGACAAAGACGCCTTGTAGGCTCAAAGGAGAAAATCAATGTACATATTTGCTAACAAGACGCGGCTTGGCGCTATTACCGGTATCATCGCCGTGGGGCTTTGCGGTATTGACGTTCCAGTCGCCGAAGCCGGAGAGGTTTCCGAGACGGCCTATATTTTTAATACTTTGTCTTTCCTGATCCATGGCTTCCTGGTCATGTTCATGGCCGCCGGATTCGCTATGCTCGAAGCCGGGCTGGTTCGTTCCAAAAACGTTGCAACCATTTGTCTGAAGAATATCTCGTTGTATGCCGTTGCCGGCTTCATGTTTTACGTCGTCGGGTACAACGCCATGTATGCAGGTGTTGACGGCGGCTTTATGGGTACCTTCATGCCCTGGTCCGGCGACAACGCCGACGCCTTGGCCGGCAACTTTGACGGGGGTTATGCAGCTGAATCCGATTGGTTCTTCCAGATGGTATTCGTCGCAACGACCGCATCCATCGTGTCGGGCACTTTAGCCGAGCGCATCAAATTGTGGCCTTTCCTGATCTTCGTCGCCATCATGGCTGCCTTCATTTACCCAATCCAGGGCGCCTGGCAGTGGGGCGGCGGTTGGCTTGCCGAACTGGGCTTTTCCGATTTCGCTGGTTCGACTCTGGTGCACTCGGTTGGCGGCTGGGCCGCGCTTTCGGGGGCGATCGTTTTGGGCGCGCGTAAAGGCAAGTTCGTTTCCGGCGGCGTCCACCCGCTTCCCGGCTCCAGCTTGCCGCTGGCGACCCTGGGGACATTTATCCTGTGGCTCGGCTGGTTCGGCTTTAACGGCGGATCACAATTGGCACTTGGTAGCGCCGCCGACGCCATCGCGATTTCAACCATCTACATCAACACCAACATGGCTGCCGTCGGTGGCGTCATTGCTTCGTTAGTCATGACCCAACTGGTCTACAAGAAGGTCGACCTGACGATGGTACTCAACGGCGCGCTTGCCGGACTGGTCAGCGTAACAGCCGGGCCGGATACCCCGTCTTTAGCTTCGGCTTTCCTGATCGGTGCCGTTGGCGGCGTCCTGGTTGTCTTCGCCGTACCGTTCCTCGACAAGTTGAAGATCGATGATGTGGTTGGCGCCATTTCGGTTCACTTGGTCGCCGGTATCTGGGGAACCTTGGCGGTTCCACTGACCAACGACGGCGCGTCCTTCATAAACCAGCTGATCGGCGTCGTCTCTATCGGCGGCTTCGTCTTCGCCACTTCCCTGATTGTCTGGTTGATCCTCAAATTTACCATGGGCATCCGTGTCGGCGAGGAAGAGGAAATGTTGGGGCTGGATCAGACGGAACTTGGCCTTGAAGCCTATCCTGAATTTGGAAGGGGGTCACAGACCGTATAATTCTCCCCTAACCCTTTCAAATACCTTAGCCCGCAAGGCTTGCGCCTTGCGGGCTCGTTTTTGCCTGTTTTTTAACCATCATCTCTGTAGCTGCACTAAAAATCAGCAAATCCCACCATTTCAGAAAGGCAACAATCACACTTGATTTTCGTTTCCCCCTTATCATTCAAATAGTTCTGCGTGAAAAATCGATTTGGCACGGTTCTTGTAATATTTGCGCGATATATCCCGATTTCGGGCGGTTTTTTTGTCTTCTGGGGAGAAGAAATTATGGATGCGATTCAGTCGGGTGCGGATGTCTTTTTCGTGCTCATCGGTGCGGTAATGGTCCTGGCGATGCACTCAGGCTTTGCCTTTCTGGAAGTCGGAACGGTTCGCCGAAAGAACCAGGTCAACGCTCTGGTAAAAATTATCGTCGATCTGGCGATGTCTACCGTTATTTACTTCTTTATCGGTTACATGGTCGCCTACGGCGTCAACTTCATGTACAGCGCCAAGGACCTGGTCGGTGGGTCCGGCGAGGGCTACGTCTTCGCCGCCAGCGGTTATGATCTTGTGAAGTTCTTTTTCCTGATGACATTCGCCGCCGCTATTCCAGCGATTATTTCCGGCGGCATCGCCGAGCGCGCAAAGTTTTGGCCACAACTCGCCGCAACCGCAATCATCGTGGGAGTCGTGTATCCGACTTTCGAGGGCATGGTCTGGGGATCCCGCCTTGGATTTCAGGACTGGATGGCGGCCAGTTTCGGATTTGGCTTCCATGATTTCGCCGGTTCCATCGTCGTTCACGCCGTAGGCGGCTGGCTTGCCCTGGGCGCGGTGGTCATGCTGGGCGCACGTATGGGACGCTATCGCAAGGACGGTGCAGTCGTCGGCATCCCGCCCTCCAACATTCCCTTTTTAGCCTTGGGTTCGTGGATTCTCTCAGTCGGCTGGTTCGGCTTTAATGTCATGAGCGCGCAAAGCCTGGAAGGTGTTAGCGGCCTGGTCGCGATGAATTCGCTGATGGCCATGGGTGGCGGTATCCTGGCCGCCGTCGTCATTGGACGCAACGACCCGGGCTTCGTGCATAACGGTGCGTTGGCCGGACTTGTCGCGGTGTGCGCTGGCTCCGACATAATGCATCCCGTCGGCGCCCTGATTACCGGCGGTTTGGCGGGCGCATTGTTTGTTTGGGGATTCAACCAGTGCCAGAACAAATGGAAAATCGACGATGTGCTTGGTGTTTGGCCACTGCATGGAATGTGCGGCCTTTTGGGCGGAATCGCGGCCGGCGTGTTCGGCCTTGAAGCCATGGGCGGCCTGGGTGGCGTCAGCTTTATGGCCCAGCTGGTCGGCAGCCTTTGTGGCGTCGCATTTGCCGGAATCGCGGGCTTCGTGGTCTATGGAGGACTGAAAGCCAGCATCGGCATCCGGCTGACCGAGGAGCAGGAATTCCAGGGCGCTGACCTTTCCATGCATCAGATCGGCGCTTATCCGGAAGAGGACATAAGAAGGTAGATTATCCATATCTCTTGGGGCAAATTCGATCAGGGACTCCGTTTTTTGTGTCCCTCAAGCGCCGGGCCGGGCCTCCGGCCCCTTGGCTAAGCCTCTGGAGGTCAAAATAAATTTGGCGACAAAAACAGGATGTTGCAAAATCGGTCTCCTGTATCCTTTACTGTCTTGACTTCCAGAGAACAAAAAAGCCAAGCGAACGGAGAGAGCGCCCGGCGACTGAGCGGCATAACAATATGAAATTCCCAAGCCTCAATCCGCGAGCCGTCAATCTCAGCAACTATCCATTTGATAGCCTGCGCACGCTACTTGACCCCATTTCGCCGCCTGAAGGCGTTGCGCCCCTGGCCCTTTCCATCGGCGAGCCTAAGCACGCGCCACCAGCCCTGATCAACGAAACCATTAGTGCCCACAGCCATTTGTGGGACCGTTACCCGCCTATTGACGGGACACCTGATTTCCGCGCCGCCGTTGCCGGTTGGCTGAACAATCGATTCGGATTGACGGAGGGTTTTATCGATCCGGACACGCAAATTCTACCCGTCGTCGGCACTCGGGAGGCCTTGTTTATGGCCGCCTTGCTGGCCGTTGACGCCATGGGCACTTCTAATCGCCCGGCCGTTTTGTTCCCCAATCCTTTGTATCATGTGTATTCCGGGGCCGCGGAAGTTTCCGGGGCGCAAGCCGTAACCATGGCGGCAAAAAAGGAAACGGGCTTTTTGCCCGATCTAGATGCCCTTGATGAGAATATATTGAGACGAACAGCAATTATGTACGTTTGTTCGCCCGCTAATCCGCAAGGCACGGTCGCAGATGCGGTTTATCTAGAAAAGGCGATAAATTTGGCGCGCGAATTTGGCTTCATCCTCGCCTTAGATGAATGTTACAGCGAGATTTACTGCAGCGCCCCACCCTCTGGCGGCGCCGAAACTTGCCAGAAACTTGGTTCCAATATGGACAATGTTCTGATTTTCCATTCATTGTCGAAACGTTCCAGCGCGCCGGGCCTGCGTTCTGGCTTCGTCGCAGGTGATCCGGCGTTGATAAAAGCCTTTAAACGCCTACGCAGTTTCGGAGGCGCAACGATGCCCATGCCGATTATGGCGGCCTCATCCGCATTGTGGTGCGACGAACATCATGTGGAAGAAAACCGCGCCCTTTACAGGCAGAAATTTGACCTTGCCGACCAGCTTCTGGGAGATCGTTTCGGTTACGTTCGACCGGCTGGCGGGTTTTTCCTGTGGCTGGACGTTTCAGTCCTGGGCGGCGGCGAAGAGGTGGCGCGAAGACTTTGGGCAAGGGCGGGCTTGAGGGTTCTTCCCGGCGCCTACCTGTCGCGCGCAGAACCCGACGGCTCCAACCCCGGCGAGAATTATATTCGCGTGGCCCTGGTTCACCCGCTCGAAATCACTAAAGTCGCCTTACAGGCGATTGTTAGCACTCTGCGTTAAGGTCTTGTAAACACTGACGGTAGTACAACTTTGGTCATGGCTAGAATCATGACCAATCCCGGCGCCGGCTCCATACTGCCAGAAAGCGTGACGGAGTTCTTAAAAAGGCGCGTCAGCGAAATCATTGGCCTTTCATTAGGCGTGGGCGGACTGTTATTTCTTGTCGCCCTTTTGTCCTATGCGCCCGGCGACCCGTCATTAAACAGTGCGTCAAACGGCGGGCCCAATAATTTGCTTGGGTTGGGCGGCGCTTACATTGCCGATTTATTACTTCAGTCGTTGGGAGTCGTTAGCGCCTTGCCGGCGTTGGTTCTCTTCATTTGGGGCGTGCAAACCATGCGCAAGAATCCGCCGACCCTGGTCTGGGCGCGTCTGGGCTTATTGCTGTTGGCCCTTATGCTGTTATCTTTAGCCTTAAGCGCTTTGCCCATACCCTCCGGCTGGCCGCTTGCAACCCGCCTAGGCGGAGTAATCGGCTCCGTATTGCTGGAGCGTGGCACGGACTTAATCAATGCTGCGGCGCTAGGCCTTGGCTTCGGTGAATCCGTTGAGGGTTGGATGTTGTCGCTGTTCGCTCTTATTCCGGGCGTAGCCGCCCTGATTACCGTGCTCGGCCTGCGCGCCGACGAGTGGCGGCAGGTCGCAAAATCCGTTGTTCGCTTATCGAGCCGGGCCAGGGATCTAGTCAAGGGCGCTATTTTGAGGCTGGCTTCATGGCTGACAGCCAGTCCCATCGCAACCAAACTCCCGATCGCCGCCACCGCGCCGGCAGCCGCCAAGAGATCAATGCCAAAGGCCCGGTCAAAAGCGAAAAAAGAGAGCCACACGAAAGTCGCGTCGAAAGCCGCTACGCCAAAAACCGGACGCAAGGCCGCCGCTAAACGGCAGCGTACGCTTGATCTCGAACCCGGCGACGAGTTCGAACTTCCGCCTCACGATCTTCTGGAAGCGCCGCCACAAGGCAAGGCGTCCACCCAAATCAGCAAGGATTCACTGCGGCAAAACGCCAAACTGCTTGAATCCGTTCTCGACGATTTCGGCGTGCGGGGCGAAATAACAAAAGTTCACCCCGGCCCCGTCGTCACCCTTTACGAGCTTGAACCCGCGCCGGGCACGAAGACGTCCCGGGTTATCGGCCTGAGCGACGATATCGCCCGATCCATGAGCGCGGTTTCGGTCCGCGTCGCTGTGGTGCCGGGGCGCAACGTCATTGGCATCGAACTGCCCAATATCGAACGCGAAATGGTCTATTTGCGTGAACTGCTGACGTCCGATCCGTTCGAGCGCTCAGCGGGTAAGCTGAATATGGCGTTGGGCAAAGATATCGGCGGATTGCCGGTAACGGTCGATCTGGCCCGCATGCCACACCTGTTGATCGCCGGGACAACCGGGTCCGGCAAATCCGTCGGCATCAATACGATGATTCTATCTTTGCTGTACCAACTGTCGCCGGACGACTGCAAGCTGATCATGATTGATCCAAAGATGCTGGAGCTTTCTGTTTATGAGGGTATCCCGCACCTGTTAACCCCTGTCGTCACCGAGCCCTCAAAGGCCGTGATGGCGCTGAAATGGGCGGTCAGGGAAATGGAGGAAAGATATCGTGCCATGTCTCAACTGGGCGTGCGCAACATCGCCGGTTACAACGCCAGACTGGCCGAAGCGAACAAAAAGGGCGAGGCCCTGACGAGGCGCGTGCAAACCGGCTTCGATGATGAAGGCAAGCCGGTATTTGAAGACCAACCGCTTTCGATGGACCCCCTGCCGTTTATCGTCATCGTCATTGATGAAATGGCAGATTTGATGCTGGTTGCCGGCAAAGACGTCGAGGCCGCGGTTCAGCGCTTGGCGCAGATGGCCCGCGCCGCCGGGATTCATATGATCATGGCGACGCAGCGCCCGTCCGTCGATGTCATCACCGGCACGATCAAGGCCAACTTCCCGACCCGCATCAGCTTCCAGGTAACATCGAAAATCGATAGCCGCACTATTCTGGGCGAACAGGGTGCGGAGCAACTGCTTGGTCAAGGCGATATGCTGTATATGGCCGGCGGCGGACGCATCACCCGCGTTCATGGACCTTTTGTTTCCGACGAAGAAGTTGAACATGTGGTCACCTTCCTTAAATCGCAAGGCACGCCGCTGTACCTGGACGACGTCACCGAAGAAGTGGCAGGTGAAAACATTGGACCAAGCGGTTCCGGGCAACCTTCCGGTGACGAACTTTATGACGAGGCGGTGGCGCTTATCGCGCGAGAAGGAAAAGCTTCAACCAGTTTTATTCAACGCCACCTGCAAATAGGTTATAACCGTGCGGCAAGAATCATCGAACGCATGGAGAGTGAAGGCGTTGTCAGTAAAGCCAATCGAGTCGGTCGCCGCGAAGTTCTTATCGGCGAGGTCGGCGAAGCCGTCCTTTAAATTCCTTATTATTGTATTGGGCGCGGCCCTATTTGGGCTTTTGGCCCCTGTAGGCGAATCCCGCGCTGCCGCTTTGTCGGACTCCGACAAGGAAACGGTTGCCCGAGTTGAAGATTACCTGAACGATCTGGTAACCATGAAGTCGAGGTTTCTGCAGGCTTCGTCCACCGGCAATTATTCAGAAGGCACTTTCTATCTTTTCCGGCCCGGCCGGATGCGTATCGAATACGATCCGCCGATTCAATTTCTGATCGTCGCCGACGGCACTTGGCTGATGTATCTGGATAAAGAGCTGGATGAGCTTACCCACTTACCGCTGGGCTCTACGCCCGCTGACATTCTGGTTCAGGACAGAATTTCTCTACTGGAGGGCGATCTTATTGTCTCCAAGGTCGAGCGCGCTCCCGGCGTCGTCGGCGTTACCCTGATGCGCGAGGACGAAGAAGGCGGACATTTGACTTTAATATTTGCTGACAAGCCATTGGAATTGAAGAAATGGATCGTCGTTGACCCTCAAGGCGTTAAGACGTCGGTTTCGCTACTCTCGACACAGCGCGACCTGTCGTTCGAGCCCGGTCTTTTCGAAATCCAGCTGCGTCCGGCCAAGCCGAGCAACATTCAAAAATAAGCCTTGAAGGCAAAATGTCCGGTGCCCAAATAAAGGCTATGGGAGGAATACCTCCTTCGATGGCTCCCCTGCCATTAATAGGACTCTTGACAATAGAGTTCATTGCGCCCGGCAAGCCCCCCCTGCCGGGCGCTTTTTTAGTCACCTCGGGCGCACCCTTTAGGGCAGCGAAGTCTTAGGAAGTCAAAATAGGCTTAAGGCGCCAATCGGTAGCCGCCCGGTTCCGTCAACAAGATACGGGCGTTGGACGGGTCTTCCTCGATTTTTTGGCGCAAACGGTAGACATGTGTTTCGAGTGTATGCGTCGTGACACCCGCATTGTAGCCCCATACTTCGTCCAAAAGGACGTCACGGCCAACAACCTTGTCGCCGATACGATAGAGGTATTTCAGGATCGCAGCTTCTTTATCGGTCAGGCGGACTTTCTTGTTGGTTTCCGTTTCCAAAAGCAGTTTGGCGCCAGGCTGAAAACTGTAGGGTCCGATGGTAAAAACGGCGTCGTCGCTGCGTTCATGCTGGCGGATATGCGCTCGCAATCGGGCCAGTAAGACGCCCAGGCGGAAGGGTTTTGTAATGTAATCATTCGCCCCGGCGTCCAGTCCCAGAATTGTATCGGCGTCTGTGTCAGCCCCTGTCAGCATGATAATCGGCGATTTGATACCGCTGCGGCGCATAAGGCGGCAGACCTCCCGCCCATCCATGTCAGGCAGCCCAACATCAAGTATAATGACATCGAAATAATCGTTTTTCGCCAATTCAAGGGCTTCTCCGCCATTGGTGGCGATGGTCGGGATGAATTCCTCGTGCAGTTGAAGCTGCTCGCTGAGCATCTCCAACAACGGGGTTTCGTCGTCGACGATCAAAACCTGCTTTCCGGTGCTCATATCCCTGCCTGTAATAATTGGCCAAATGGAATGCATTCGATGTCTATTACGATAATATGGTTATCTTCGGCGTCAATGGAAGATTGAGAAACAATGAAATGTATCTTTAAGCCATGTTCGTTTGGGGGTATGTTCCGGATACCAATAAATTCCGCCTGGGCGAAGATATGCCACATCGTTTCAAATTAATTCAAATGCCCGCCTCAAGGGAGCCTGTCTCCCTTCTGGCAGTTGATCGGGGTGTTTCCGAGCTTCGCCGCGGACGCATGGTATGCGTGCGAGGGGGCGGGGGTGTCTCCGCCCTGGTATTGGCCGCCGAGGCGGTCACGGACGAAACTTTGCGTCAACTTGCCGATACTGCGAAAGCCAAGCCGATGCTGGCGATTACAGCCAAACGTGGTGAAGTCCTGAACCTTGCCGATAAAAGTGATGCCGCTCTTATTTTGGGCTGTTCGGGGGGGTGGCAGGCGCAGACCATCCTTGACATCGCCGATCCCCTATCCGGATTTAGCATCGAAGAAGGTGACAACAGCGATCTTGTGATTGAAGAGGCGGAGACATACGGATGCGAATCCGCCGCCATTGGCCTTACCAAAGTTGCCCGTCTACTACCTACTGCTATTGTGACAAAAATAGCGGATCCTGATGCGGATGATTTGGATGCCTGGGCGACCCGTCACAGTTTGCTGGTCGTCGATGCCGGCGATGTTTTCCAGTATGAGCACACCCAGGCCCGAACATTAAAGGCCGTTAGTGAGGCCAAGGTACCGCTGTTAAATGCGCACGATTCGCGCATTATTTCCTTCAGGCCCTATGACGGCGGATTGGAGCATCTGGCCATTGTTATTGGTGATCCCGGCGCTGAAAAGGACAAGCCCGTGCTGGCGCGTCTGCATTCTGAGTGCTTTACCGGCGATCTTCTAGGCAGTCTCAGGTGCGATTGCGGCGATCAGCTGCGCGGCGCGATCAACGAGATTGCCTCGGCCGGCGGGGGCGTTCTGCTTTATCTCGCCCAGGAGGGTCGCGGAATCGGACTGGTTAACAAATTGCGGGCTTATGAGTTGCAGGACCGCGGCTATGACACCATGGACGCCAACGAGCAGCTTGGATTCGATGCCGATGAACGGGTTTATCTTCCGGCGGCTGAAATGCTGCGCCAACTTGGGTTCGACTCGGTACGGCTGATGACCAACAATCCAGATAAAATTGATGCTTTGCGTGCATTTGACGTCAATGTCGTTGAGCGCGTTGAACATGCGTTCCCGTCCAATAAGCATAATGAACATTATTTGAAAACAAAGGCCGTGCGCGGCGGACATTTGATCTAGTTTTTTTCATTTCGATTCCACAATGGTTTGAGTATGGCCATTTTTGCCCCTCTGGGCGAAACATGCGTGGTATTTCTTGCCGCAGGCCTTTGGTGGGCCCAACCTAATCCATTGAATTAAAAGAGAAATAAACTGGCACGGCCTTTGCTTATTAAAGACCGAAGCCGACGCCTAACGTGCGTCCGGCATGAATAAAAACAGTGAAGTCAGGCAGTCATGAACGGGTCTATCGACACAACCAGCGCCCAAGGGGTTCTTCCAACGCCCAGGACGTCCCTGCAGAATATCGGTGAAAAGCGTGAAGATGACGAAGAAAACGTTCGCGGCGGCGATTCTTTCCAGGCTTTCGGTGAGGATGGTTTTACCTTCCTGGATTTTCTGGACATCATTAATCCCCTCCACCACATCCCCGTCGTCGGAACCCTGTATCGCAGCCTGACAGGTGATGAAATCGATCCCGGATCCCGCGTTGCCGGCGGTACGATTTTCGGCGGCCCGGTCGGTACGGTCGTGGCGATGACCAATATCGCGGTTGAGAACAGCACCGGCAAGGATATGGGCGATCACATGATGGCCTGGATTACGGGCGACGATACCGACCTTAGCGTCGACGGGGAAAAGGTCGAACTGGCGAATTCGCCGATACCTTCGGAATTTGTTACCGCGGCGGGGACTAGCGCCGAAGAACTGGCCGATGCGGCCAATCCGATTTCCACTAACGCGGAAGTGCTGGAATGGGCCAGGCGTGAAGCCATGCGCGTGGACGAGGCCGTTGACGAGGCGCGCCTTAAGAAATTGAAGCCCGCCCAACAGGTCGGTTCGGTTGAAGTCGCAACAAATATCGAGGTTCTGAATTGGGCCCGCCAGGAAGCGGCACTGTCCCGTTCAGCCATTGAAAACGCCGATGCCGCCACCTTGGATAAGAAAAAGGCTGAAGATTATGTCCGATTTGATGATGCCCAGGCGGCTTTGAGCGACACCATCGCGGCGGGTCGCGATCAGTCGCAATTGGCCGGCGCTACCGCGCCGCTGGGAGGCTGGTTCTCCGAAACCATGCTCGTGGCACTGGCCAAATATGACGAGGGGGCGCAACTGACCAAAACCAAAGAAGAGCGCCATGTGGAGGCCGCCCTCGACATCACCGAATAGCCTTCATTCGGTCTCCGTGATACCATTTTTCCCATGGATATTTTCGTCGATAGTTCGGGCTTTCTAACCTGGAAGGATTCCGACGATACGGACCATCGTGTTCGCTGCGCTTTGGGCCGTGGCGGTATTGGAGCTAAAGAGGGGGAGGGCGATGGCGTTACTCCCACCGGCTGCTACCCCTTGCGCGCGGTTATGATCCGCAGCGACCGGATCGCCCTGCCGCAAACTGGTTTGCCGGTTTCGAAAATCTGCGATACCGATGGCTGGTGTGATGATCCCGAGTCGCCGGATTACAACAAACGCATTCGACTTCCCCACCCGGCCAACTATGAAGAGCTGTGGCGCAATGACGCGCTTTACGATGTCATTGTCGAAATCGGCTACAACGATGACCCTGTTGTGGCAGGCAAAGGAAGCGCCATATTTATCCATATCGCCCGACCCGGATACACGTCGACCGAAGGCTGTGTCGCTCTTGCACTGGAGGACTTGCTGGAACTGCTTGCCGGTTGCGACGAGAACTCCCGCCTAGTGATCAGCCTGTGAAAGGCTGGCGGGCCCCGAAAATGGCCGTTCCCACACGAACATGGGTGGCGCCTAATCGAACTGCTGCTTGATAGTCCGCGCTCATGCCCATGCTTAACTTCTTCAATCCGTTGCGCTTGGCAATTTCCGCCAACAGGGCGAAATGCAACGACGGTTCGTCGTCGAGGGGCGGAATGCACATCAGGCCGCGCACAGGCAGCCCCAACTCCTCAATGCACAAGTTGATAAATTCGTCGGCCTGCAGTGGCGATATCCCTGCCTTTTGTTCCTCCTCGCCTGTATTGATCTGAATCATGCAATCGGGCCGGCGGCCGGTTTCGTCCATGATACGAGCCAACGCCCGGGCCAATTTGGCGCGATCCACGGTTTCAATAACGTCAAAAAGCGCCACGGCGTTTCGCACTTTGTTCGACTGCAGCGGCCCGATCAGGTGCAATTGGGTATCGGGAAATTCACTCTTCAGGCCGGGCCATTTGCCTTCCGATTCTTGGACCCGGTTTTCTCCGAATACACGGTGGCCTGCCTGAAGCACGGGGCGGATGGCCCCAGGCTTATGCGTTTTTGAAACCGCCACCAGCGTTACCGAATCCGGATCGCGACCGGCCTCGTTGGCGGCGGCTATTAATTCACCGCGGACCCGTTCAAGGTTGCCGATGACATCGGTTTCGGTATTATTTTCAGCAACCAACGAGAGATTCCTTAAATCAGAGTGTTGTGACTTTGCGAAACCTAGCAGAACGGCGGCCCGGGAGAAAGCTGCCGAAAACGATTTTGATGACAGACAGTCAACGCTTGGCCGACCCACGAGACGCCGCCGCGGCATTGCCGCGTAACAGCGCCGTCATCGTTCGGCACTATGAAGATAGAGACAGGGCGGGACTGACCCGTGCACTGATGACTATCTGCCGCAAAAAACGAAATCTCGTGCTGCTCGCCGGGGATGTGCGCCTTGCTCAAGTTTTGGGGGTGGATGGCCTTCATTTGCCTGAACAAATGCTCGCCGGAAATGCCAACAAATGGCGTCTATGGCGGCGGCCCGCCACTTTGCTGTCCGTTTCCGCTCATTCACCCAAAGCCTTATCCAATGCCGCCCGGGTAAAGGCCGATTTCGCTTTGCTTTCTCCGGTTTTTCCGACAAAAAGCCATCCCGAATCGGCGGGTATCGGCGTTCTTCGATTCACCTCCTGGACCGTAATGGCCCAGCTACCCGTTTTTGCCTTGGGAGGGGCGAATGCCGGCAATTCGAAACGCCTGCTTGCCTGCGGCGCGGCCGGATGGGCAGGGATCGATGGCCTTCGTTGACAACACCGGTATAGTGCCCGTCACATGTTTCGTATAATAAGGACATCAAACTTGGTGATTTGGGCGTAATCGTTTGAAATTGAATCAATTTGAGGCGTGATCAGCACTCTGAATTATAGTATTAGAGGCTTACTCGCTTTGAAGAATCTTTTGCGATCATATGCGAGAGGATTCCTAAGGAGACTGCTTCGGCATGAATTATCGATTATTAGAACTTACGGCCGCATATAACAGCGCAGCCTCCATTCGTTTTTTGCTGCTGGCCCTGTTGAGCGCCGGCGCCCTGTTATTGAGTGCCTGTACTGTTCCATATGAAGAAGGGGAGGAACAGGCTGGCAACTCCAATATTAATATCAGAGATCAAAGTTACGACGGGGGCGTGTTTGGCGAGGGCGGTATCTTCGCCGATGATCCTTATGCGGATGGACGTTCTATCGGGGTAAACAGTTTTTTGTGGCGTGCGTCCCTAGACACTATTTCCTTCATGCCGGTCAGTTCAGCCGATCCGTTTGGTGGCGTCATCATCACCGATTGGTATTCTGCAGGCGAGGCGCCAAATGAGCGCTTCAAGCTGAATGTCTACATTCTTGGCCGTGCTTTGCGAGCCGATGGCGTCCGCGTCGCTGTCTTCCGTCAAATCCTTGATTCAGCCGGTGGCTGGCGGGATGTGAGGCTAAGCGATGCTACGGCAACGAAAATCGAGGATTCGATCCTGACTCGCGCACGGCAGCTTAGAAACGAAGTGCTCCGGATTCAGTAATCCCATTCAAGAATCGTCGTGCCTGAAACAGGCCTAACAACGGAAAAATTAAACAGCCAAAATGTCGAATTACAATTCCAAGGAAACCGAAGCCAAATGGCAAGCGGAGTGGGAAAGCCGGGGCGCTTTCAACGTTATCGAGGATCCTGCCAAACCCAAATATTACGTGCTAGAAATGTTCCCGTATCCCTCAGGGCGTATCCATATGGGGCACGTTCGCAATTATACGCTCGGCGATCTTGTCGCCCGCTATAAGAAGGCTCGTGGTTTCAACGTTTTGCACCCGATGGGATGGGATGCTTTTGGCCTTCCTGCGGAAAATGCCGCAATAGCCAATAATGTACCGCCAGCTGACTGGACCCGGGAGAACATAGCCTCCATGCGTGACCAGTTGAAAAGCATGGGGTTATCCTATGACTGGAACAGGGAGCTCGCCACATGCGAGCCCGATTACTATCGCCATGAACAAAAGATGTTCCTGGATTTTCTTGAGGCCGGCCTTGTTTACCGGAAAGAATCGTGGGTCAACTGGGATCCGGTGGAAAATACAGTCCTCGCCAATGAACAGGTAATTGACGGCAAGGGTTGGCGTTCCGGAGCAGATGTAGAGAAGCGCAAACTCGCTCAATGGTTCCTTAAGATTACCGAATATGCCGAAGATCTGCTCGACGCCCTGAAGGATTTGGAGCGTTGGCCCGACCGGGTGCGCCTGATGCAGGAGAACTGGATCGGCCGGTCAGAGGGTGCGCATATTCGATTTAGGATTGTCGGGCGTGACGACCGGTTGGAAGTTTTTACCACCCGTCATGATACCCTGTTCGGTGCATCGTTTATGGCCATTGCGGCCAATCACCCTTTGGCGTTGGAAATGGCCGAGGGCAATCAGGAGCTCAAGGACTTTATTGCCGAATGCAACCGCATGGGCAACAGCGAGGCGGAAATCGAAACCGCCGAGAAGATCGGAGTCGATACCGGTCTTGAGGTCGTCCATCCCTTCGAACCAGATAAGAGACTGCGTGTGTTCGCCGCCAACTTCGTTTTGATGGAATATGGCACCGGCGCAATATTCGGCTGCCCTGCTCACGACCAACGGGACCTGGATTTCGCCCGCAAGTATGGATTGGATGTAACGCCGGTCGTTGCCCCAAGAGACGCAGACCCTGCGACGTTCAATGTTGGCGACGAAGCCTTTGTCGAGGGTGGTATTCTAATAAATTCCGACTTTCTCGATGGCCTAAATGTCCCTGAAGCCAAGGCCGCGGCGGCTAAAAAACTAGTTGAAGACGGTGACGGGGAAAGTACCGTCAATTTTCGCTTGCGTGACTGGGGCGTATCGCGCCAACGGTATTGGGGGTGTCCAATTCCTGTGGTTCATTGTGATGATTGCGGGATCGTCCCGGTGCCCGCCGACCAGTTGCCGGTCGCCCTGCCCGAAGACGTCAGTTTCGACAAACCGGGAAATCCCCTGGAGCACCATCCAACCTGGAAACATGTCAATTGTCCCAAGTGCTCTAATCCGGCAAGGCGTGAGACCGATACCTTCGACACTTTCTTCGAGTCTTCCTGGTATTTCGCCCGCTTTTGTTCCGCCCACTCGCAAGAGGCATTCACGCGGGAGTCAGCTGATTACTGGCTGCCGGTCGATCAGTACATCGGGGGTATCGAGCACGCCGTGTTGCACTTGCTTTATTCCCGTTTTTTCACCCGCGCCTTGAAGCAGTGTGGGTACCTGGGCATCAAAGAGCCTTTTGCCGGGTTGATGACCCAAGGCATGATTTGCCACGAGACTTACCGCGATGAAGATGGCAATTGGCTGATGCCCGAAGAGGCGGCGAAGGTTGATGGCAAGGTCACCGTCGGGCGCTCAGAAAAAATGAGCAAGTCGAAAAAGAACGTTGTCGACCCTGAAGAAATTATCAATACCTATGGAGCCGATACGGCTCGCTTGTTTATGTTGTCTGATAGTCCTCCCGACAGGGATTTGGACTGGACGGATTCCGGTATTGACGGCGCCTGGCGCTACGTCAACCGGTTGTGGCGTATGATGACTGAGCCAATAACGGCCTTGGCGCCCATTGGGTCCAAAGAGCCGGAAAAAATTTCTCAAGCCGCCGAGGCCGCCAACAGAGATATTCATAAAACCATAGCCGCGGTTTCCAGCGATCTGGATAAATTCCACTTCAACAAAGCTGTCGCACGCATTCGGGAACTGACGAATACACTGGAGGGCCTTGACGGCAACGGGGATGGTGATAATTGGGTGTTGCGTCAGGGCTACGAATGCATCGTGTTATTGATTGGACCCATGATGCCCCATATTGCTGAGGAACTTTGGCAACAACTTGGGCACGACGTATTGCTTACGGATACACCATGGCCGGAAGCCGACCCGGCTTTGCTGGTAGAAGACACAGCTACCGTTGCTGTTCAGGTCAATGGCAAGCTTCGCGGGACCATAGATTTGCCTAAAGGCTTAAAGGGTAAAGAAGCCGAAGACGCCGCCCTGGCGTTGCCGAGGGTGGAGGAGGCCATTAAGGGTAAAGATATTAGGAAAGTCATTGTAGTGCCGGATAGGATTATCAATGTTGTCATTTAGGTCGAAGGAAATTTCGCCAAAAATGTTCTTCCGGGTTTCGGTGATTGCCTTGGCCGTGTTGACAACGGGCCTTTTAGCTTCATGTGGCTTCAGGCCCCTGTACGGCCAAAAAAGTAGCGCCACGTCGCTGACGGCGGAGCAGAATTTGGCTCAAATCGAAATAATTTCCATTTCGGATCGTATAGGCCAGCAACTCCATAATGACCTGTTAAGCCGCTTAAACCCCAAGGGTCGTCCGGCAGATCCTCTTTACTCTTTAAGCGTTAGTGTTTCGGAATCCATAGCCAATCTAGGCATCAAGAAATCTGCCGTCGTAACGCGTGGAAACATACAGGTAACTGCTAATTATTCCCTATTGCAAATCCGCAATACTGGATCTGGAACCGGGACCAATGGTATTTCGGCCCTGACTTCCGGTAGGGTGATTTCGACTAGCAGTTACGATATTTCCCAGGCACAGTATACGGCCCTAGCGGCCGAAAAATCTGCCAGAGAGCGCGCCCTGAAGGAAATTGCTGACGATATTCGAACCCGCCTGGCGGTTTATTTCCAACAAGCTTCAGACTAAGCTATCCTTATTCCGGTTTAGGGGTATTCGATGAAAATCACTGGCGCGCGGCAGGACGGTTTCATTAGTGCGCCGGATTCAGACGTTTTGTGCATTCTACTCTACGGTCCTGACCGTGGTCTGGTTCGGGAGCGGGCTCGAAATCTTGCAACGACAGTAGTGGGCTCAACCGATGATCCCTTTCGCGTGGTTGAATTGTCCGGCGCCGAATTGAAGAGTGATCCAGCGCGCCTCATTGATGAAGCTCAAGCCATGTCTTTCGGCGGCGGGCGACGATTGATTCGCCTTCGAGACATTACCGATCAAGCGACAAAAATTGTCTCCGCCTATCTCGATACTGGTGAAGGTTCCGATGCTCTCGTGGTGGTCGAGGCAGGGGAGCTGGGACCGCGCTCCACCCTTCGGAAGCTTTTCGAAAAGGCAAAAAATGGAGCTGCTATTGCTTGTTACGCCGATGATACAAGGAGCCTACCCAAGGTTATTTCCGAATCCTTGGGCGCCCATGGTCTTAAGGCTTCCCGTGATGCAATGGCGTATCTGACAGGAAGTCTTGGTTCAGATCGCAGCGTCACGAGGAGTGAGCTTGAAAAGCTCGCCCTTTACAAAGGCGGGCCGGGGACCGTGGAACTTGACGATGCCGTTGCGGCAATTGGAGACAACGCAGCCATGGTGGTCGACGACATAAGTATTGCCGTCGGTTCGGGTGATCAAGGCGGGCTTGAAAGGGCATTTAATCGGGCCCTTAGCGAGGGGGTTCACCCGGTACAAATTTTACGGTCTGCGGCACGGTATTTCCTACGTCTGCATCTAGCCGCCGGAATGGTTGAAAAAGGAAAAAGCCCCGATGCGGCCATGAAGTCTCTAAAGCCCCCGGTGATGTTCATGCACGCTGACAGGTTTCGCGCCCAGCTTCAGCGCTGGCGGCCGTCGCGCCTGAGTGATGCGCTTGACTTACTGGCTGAGGCTGAGGTCGATTGCAAAACGACCGGCCTTCCGGTGGAGGCGGTATGTTCCCGTGCGTTGATGCGAATTGCGCAGGCGGCGAAGCATTGAATCGAAATCGAAATTATGATTTTGGCGGTTCTTTCTAGTTGGTGCCGTCGCCAATTATTTCCGCATCGCTAATAACGCCTAGATCATCATCGACCGGACTATCTGAAAGGACTGTTTTCTGCTTGTGGCTGAGGCGAGCGAGGACATCGTCGAGCTGACCCAAATCGTTATAGTAAACAGTCAGTGAGCCCTTGCCGTTTTTAAAGCGAATATCGACTTTAAGACCCAGTAAATCGGACATATCCCGCTCCAAGGCCAGTGTGTCAGGGTCTTTAGACGTCGTTGGAGAAGCATTTTTGCTCTCTCCGGCCGTCGATTTTTTCGCTAGTTTTTCGGCCTGTCTAACATTAAGTCCTTGTTTTATAATAGTTTTTGCTACTTCAAGAGGGTTGTTCGCCGTCAACAGTGCGCGCCCGTGCCCAGCGCTTAACCGGCCATCGTCGATCATCGCTTTGATTGGATCGGGTAAGGACAACAAGCGCAGTGTATTGGCAACATGGCTGCGGCTTTTGCCCATGGCTTTGGCCAGATCTTCCTGGGTATGGGTGAACTCCTGCATCAGACGCTGGTAACCCTCAGCTTCTTCAAGCGGAGACAGGTCCTGGCGCTGCAGGTTTTCGATCAGAGCTATTTCTAGGGTTTCCTGATCGTTCAGGTCCTTAATAATGACCGGAATTTCATGCAGCTTGGCCCTTTGGGCTGCCCTCCAACGGCGCTCGCCGGCGATGATTTCGTATTTGTTCGATCCTTCCGCCTCATCCAGGCGGCGAACTAGCAGGGGCATCAACACGCCTTTTTCGGCGATAGAACGGCTCAATTCCTCAATCGGGCCTTCATCCATATGTTGCCTTGGCTGATATTTCCCGGGCTGTAAAAATTCTATGGGAACCGTTTTGGTCGAGCGGACCTTATCCAGTTCCGCGTAATCGTCGCCACCGTCGCCCAGTAGCGCCGATAAGCCACGTCCAAGTTTACGTTTTTTATCGTCTGCAGGTGTCATTTTAAGCCGATGCCTTACGTTCGCGGCGAATAACTTCGCCTGCCAAATGGAGGTAGGCCTGCGAACCGGCGCAAGCCATATCGTAGACTAGAACCGGGCGGCCATAGGAGGGGGCCTCGGAAACCCTGACATTACGCGGGATCACCGTGTTGTAGACTTTATCACCAAAATATTCCCGGACATCGTTGGCGACCTGATCCGAAAGGTTGTTGCGGCGATCGAACATGGTCAGGACTATGCCCTGTAATTCAAGTTCTGGATTAAAGCTTTTGCGTATACGCTCGACGGACTTGATCAGATGGCTAATTCCCTCCAGTGCAAAAAATTCGCATTGCAAAGGAACCAGCACCGCCTGGGCGGCGACGAGGGCGTTGATGGTAAGCAGGCCCAAGGCCGGCGGACTGTCAATCAGCACATAATCATAGAGTTTGCGTTCTTCCGTTTCACTGGCTATCGGCTCCAGCGCGCGGCGTAAAGCGAATTCACGCTCATCCACATCGATGAGCTCGATCTCAGCGCCGCTCAAGTCCATGCCCGACGGCACGATGTCCAGATTGGGTATGGAGGTCGGCTGGATCGCTTCTGACAGGGGAATCTGCTCCATAACGACATGATAGGTGTTGCGGGTTCGCGCATCCTGGCTAATGCCCAGTCCGGTGCTGGCGTTACCCTGAGGGTCCAAATCGATAATAAGAACCTTTTTCTTGATTGCGGCTAGGGCCGTAGCGAGGTTAATCGCTGTCGTCGTTTTGCCGACGCCGCCTTTTTGGTTGGCTACCGCGATGATGCGGGCCGATCCACCTTGCCACGCAAGTGGGGCCTCACGCCCGGCGCCCGTACCACTTTTAGACATCACTTCAGTCATCGCGCCTTGATATGCTTTCCAATTTGAGGATCGACCCAGAAGGATCCGTCTGGCTCTGGATTTTAGATACACGCATAATCCATTTTTTCTCAGTTTCGGTCAATTCTTCATCAGCCCTTTTACCCTTTAGAAACAGACAAATTGTCGTTTCATCCACAAATGGCTCTGAATATGTTAATAACTTGTCCAAAGAGGCCAAGGCGCGAGACGTTACGACATCGACTTGAAGTGGCTCCAGGTCCTCAATTCGGCGGTTTTCCAGACGAACTGACGGCCCAGTTTCGGTGATGCGCATGGCTTCGGCCAAGAATGCACATTTGCGCCCATCGCTTTCCACCAAAGTGACGTTTTGTGCCCCCATGATCGCCAAAACCAGGCCCGGAAAGCCGGCGCCGCAGCCGAAATCCATGATCGAGCAATTCTTGTTGGGAAGCAGGGGGAAAAGCTGGGCCGAATCCATCAAATGCCTTAGCCAAAGATCCTGTAGTGTGTTGTTTCCCACCAAATTAATTCTTTTTTGCCATTTCGCCAGTAAATCGGCGTAAGCTTGCAGGCGTTCCATCACATCCCCAGAAGCGCCGGTGGCCTCTTGAAATTGTTTCACGTGAAACATCAGGCAGAAACCTTGTCGCGACGGCGAACGAAGGTCAGAAGGGCAGTTAGAGCCGCTGGCGTGACACCGGAAATGCGGGCGGCGGCAGCCAGGGTGGCAGGGCGAGCTTGTTCAAGTTTGGAGCAGACTTCAGTCGACAGGCCGGGAAGGGCGCCGAAGTCTATGTCGTCTGGAATAGCCAAGGCCTCGTCCCTACGGAAGGCGCGGATGTCTGCTTCTTGTCTTTCCAGGTATCCGCTGTAACGGGAATCGATCTCCAGCTGCTCGGCGATTTGCGGGTCCAGGCTCTTCAATTGGGGCCACAGTCTGGAAAGGGCCGCGCGATCAATTTCGGGATAGGCCAGCAGTTCGCGGGCGGTGCGCCGCACCCCATCCATATTGATTGCGATTCCATGAGAAGCCAGCTCATTAGGTGTTGCCGACAAGCCATCGAGTAAGCCGCGGGCGTCGTCCAGGGCTTTTGACTTAGCCTTAAACGCCTTACTTCTTGTTTTGCCGATAAAGTCCAGGTTTATGCCTTTTTGCGTTAGTCTTTGGTCGGCGTTGTCGGCCCGTAACGCCAGCCGGTATTCGGCGCGAGACGTAAACATCCGGTATGGCTCTTCTGTACCCAATGTCACCAGATCGTCAATCATCACACCGATGTAGGCGTCGGCCCGATCAAGGACGAAATAATCGACTTCAGCGGATTTTGATTCGGCTGCGAAAAGAGCTGCGTTAACTCCGGCCATAAGGCCCTGGGCTCCTGCCTCTTCGTAACCGGTCGTACCGTTGATTTGACCAGCAAGGAAAAGGCCCGGTGTTCGACGGGTTTGCAGTGAAGGTTTCAGTTCGCGGGGGTCAACGAAATCGTATTCTATTGCGTAACCGGACTGCAGCATGGTCGCACTTTCCAGACCGGGAATGGTTTTCAGCAAATCCAACTGGATATCTTCCGGCAACGACGTGGAAATTCCATTGGGGTAGACCGTCGGATCATCCAGACCTTCCGGCTCAAGAAAGATCTGGTGACGGTCGCGACCGGCGAAACGAACGACCTTATCCTCAATTGATGGACAGTATCGGGGCCCGGTACCCTCGATCTGCCCCGAATATAAGGGGGCGCGATCGAGGTTGTCATTGATCAGGGCGTGTGAGGCCGCCGTGGTGCCGGTAATAAAACAAGGAATTTGAGGCACCGTGATTGCGTCGGTCATAAAGGAAAACGGCACAGGTGGCGTGTCACCAGGTTGTTCCTGCAGGCCCGCATAGTCAATGGTACGCCCATCGATGCGCGGAGGCGTTCCGGTTTTTAAACGGCTGAGACAAAAACCCAGACGCTCTATTGTTTGCGCCAATCCGATTGCGGGGGCTTCGCCGACCCTTCCGGCGGGTGTTTGTTTCGTTCCTACATGGATGACGCCACGCAGGAAGGTGCCGGTCGTGATAATCACGGCTGCCCCCTTGAGGGCCTTGCCTTCCGCAGTGATCACTCCCGACAGACGCCCTGATTCGTCAAAGGTTAGGTCTTCGGCCGAAGACGCAGTTATTTCCAGGTTTTCCTGTTCCGCTAACAGCTCCTGAACAGCCTTTTTATAGAGTTTCCGGTCGGCTTGGGCGCGGGGTCCCCTAACCGCTGGCCCTTTACGGCGGTTTAACATGCGAAACTGAATACCGGCCCGATCAATGGCCCGGCCCATAATGCCGTCCAGTGCGTCAATTTCACGCACCAACTGTCCTTTGGCTAAGCCGCCGATGGCCGGATTGCAGGACATTTCGCCAATGGTATCGGTTCGGTGGGTCAGCAGCAGGGTATTTGCGCCCATGCGCGCCGCCGCGGCCGCCGCTTCCGTACCGGCATGACCACCGCCGACGACGATGACGTCATATGTGCTTTTTCCAATCATGGCCGGAATGTAGGCATGCGGACCAAAGGAGTCAAAGTATTCAGACAACAAATATTTGCCAATGTTTCACGTGAAACATTCACCAAAATTTAACGTTTCAATGATTCCGTTTTGTTCTCTTCTACCCGGACTCGATTCGTCTCCGTAACCGGGACTCCTGCGTAACGTTTGTCGATTCGGCCCTAAAATGGTCACTTGCCAATACAGAACTCGCCAAAAATAACATCTAGAAGGTCTTCTACGTCGACCCGGCCGGTAATGGTGCCCAAGGCCCGGGCGGCCAGCCTCAAGTCCTCTCCCATCAATTCCGCCTCCTTTGCCCCGATTGCCCTCTGCAGAGCCTCACAACAGGCTGCCAGGGCAGTACGATGGCGTTGGCGAGTCAAACCGGGGCCGGCGCCAACAGCCATCCTTTCCATTGCCGCTTTTTGCAGGGCCCCCAACAAACGATCCAGGCCCTCACCGGTTTTAGCCGACAGTTCGAAAGCGGGCCTACCCTCTATTTCCCGCGGCAGGGAGCCCTTCACCAGATCACGTTTATTGAGGACGACAAAGGTGTCTGCATCAATAAGTCCCGCAGTGATGGGATCGAGGCCAGTAGGACTATTGATATCCCCGGCATCGAGAACTGCCAGTTTCATGTCTGCGTCATCGGCCCGTTCCCGGGCCCTGCGCACGCCTTCGCTTTCAATTGCGTCGGAGGCCTCCCTCAGGCCCGCGGTATCGGTGGCGATAACGGGATAGCCGCCGAGATCCAGATGAACGTCGATCACATCCCGTGTAGTGCCGGCGATATCGCTGACGATGGCCGCATCCCGTTTGGCGAGACGATTGAGCAAGCTTGACTTGCCGGCGTTGGGAGGGCCAATAATCGCCAGATAAAGCCCGGCGCGAAGACGCTCGCCTCGGTGACCGTCGTCTAGATGCCTAGCTATTTCTTTTTTCAGCTCTCTGGCGATGGACATGGCCTCGCCTATCAGATCGTCGGGAATGTCCTCGTCGGAAAAATCGATATCGGTTTCCGTCAGGGCCTGCGCCCTGATCAATTTATCCCGCCATGAATTGTAAAGCCGTCCTAGCTCGCCACGGGATTGACGTCGGGCCTGCCTTCTCTGTGCCTGGGTTTCAGCCTCGATCAGGTCGGCAAGGCCTTCCGCCGCCGTCAGGTCGAACTTTCCATTTTCAAAGGCACGGCGGCTGAATTCACCGGCTTCAGCAGGACGCAAGCCGTCGATTTCCGCCAACGCATTTTGTAGGGCATCGATCACGGCCGGCCCACCGTGTACATGCAACTCCGCCACATCCTCGCCGGTGAAGCTGGCCGGGGCAGGGAACCAAAGCACCATTCCGTCATCAATTATTTCCCCATCGGGGCTTCGGGGATTCTGGAAATTACACTTTGTCGCCAATCTGGGCTTTGGCAAGGGGCCGCCAATAAAGCCTTTTATGGTGTTTCCGGCGGCGGGTCCGGACAGGCGAATGATGGCGATACCGGCACGTCCCGCCCCGGTGGCGAGCGCGAAAATGGTATCGGTATGACTCATTCATCGTCCCTCAGGATAAGCCGTTCGACCGGCCGGCCGTCGCGAATGTGATCTTCGAGTATGGCGTCGACGTCCTGAATGTTTTCCATGCGGTACCAAATACCGTCCGGATAAACCACGACGCACGGCCCCAGTTCACAACGGTCCATGCAGCCGGCGGAATTGATTCGGGTGTCAAACAATTCCAGTTCCTTGGCCTTGGCCTTCATATAGTCGCGCAATTTGACGGAGCCCCGGCTGGCACACGAGCCGCGTGGGTGTCCCTCCGGGCGCTGATTGGTGCAGCAAAAAACATGCAGGCGGTAAAACGAGCTATTCATCTTTGCCCTTGCCCGTTCCCTGACCCATCTGGGCGAAGAACATTTTCTGCATCTGTTCAAAACTTTCCATGCCCGCCGGAAGCCAAGTATTGAACAAGGCGTCCGGACCCATGGCGTCCAGATTCTTTTTCATGCGTTCCTCAACCTCCGCCATCATTGCCTTTTGCATCGGCTGAACATCGGGCAGGCCAAAGAAGGCACGTGCCTCTTCGGGCGTGCAGTCGATATCGAATGTTATCTTCATTGGCCTTACTCCTTAATTTATTTGGGGTTGTTTGAAGAACCCGTAACACACAAATAGGAATTCACAAAAAAACAAATATGAGCTTTTTCCATGAATCGCAATCGACTAGACGAAGAAACCAGCCCCTATCTCCTGCAGCATCGCGATAACCCGGTGCACTGGCGCGCCTGGGGGGAGGATGTTCTTGAAGATGCCAGGCGGGAAAATAAGCCGATCCTTCTTTCCATCGGTTATGCGGCCTGTCACTGGTGCCACGTTATGGCTCATGAGAGCTTCGAAGACGCCACCATCGCCGCCGTAATGAACGATCTTTTCATCAACGTCAAAGTCGATCGCGAAGAGCGCCCGGACCTTGACGTTATCTACCAGTCCGCCCTGGCTCTGATGGGCGAGCAAGGCGGCTGGCCCTTGACCATGTTCCTGACGGCCGAGGGGGTTCCTTTTTGGGGTGGCACTTATTTTCCGCCGACGCCGCGTTACGGACGCCCAGGTTTTCCAGATCTTTTGAAACAGATTTCGGCCACTTATGACGGCCAGAAGGAGCGCATAAGCGAAAGCGCCGGGGCGCTAAAGTCAGCGCTGGAGCAATTATCCAAACCAGCAGGCGGAGCCGGATTGACTTTCGAACTTCTCGATCAGGCCGCGGCGATCGCCGAGCGCATCACGGACCCGGTCTGGGGGGGTAATCAGGGCGCGCCCAAGTTTCCCCAGGTCAGTTTTTTCAGATTCCTGTGGCGGTCTTACCTTCGCACGGGCAAAGGGGAATTTGGGACGAGCGTAGAGCTGCTTCTGGAGCGCATGTGTCAGGGCGGAATCTACGACCACCTAGGCGGAGGTTTTGCGCGCTATTCCACCGATGATACCTGGCTGGCGCCGCATTTCGAAAAAATGCTTTACGACAATGCGCAACTGATTGAGCTAATGGCCGATGTCTGGTCGAAGACAAAACAGCCTCTGCTGGCGATTCGAATCGAAGAGACCATCGACTGGTGCCTGCGCGAGATGATTGTCGGCGAGGGCAGCGGGGACGGGTTCGCCTTCGCCAGCGCCTTGGATGCGGATAGCGAAGGCGAAGAGGGGCGCTTCTATGTCTGGAGCCTAGAAGAAATTGAGGAGATTCTCGGTAGCGACGCCGGCCGATTCAAGGCCATATACGATGTCTCAAGTGGAGGAAACTGGGAGGGGAAAAACATCCTCAACCGCAACGCCTCCGATCAAACCCGACAACTTGGTTCCGATCAGGAAGAGAGCCTGCTTTCCGACAGCCGCCGGACATTGCTCCAGCATCGCAATGGCCGTATTGCACCTGAGCGCGACGATAAAGTGTTGCTGGACTGGAACGCCATGATGGTTTCAGCCCTTGCACATGCGGGATGTATTCTAAACAGGGCCGACTGGGTCGGCCATGGGGAGTCTGTTTTCTCCTTCCTATGCAAGAACATGGCGGGTGAGGGGCGCTTTCAGCATTCCTGGAGGGATGGCCGCCTGCGCCACGCCGCCGTACTGGACGACTACGCCCAGATGATTCGCGCCGCCTTGTCCTTGTACGAGGCCACCGGCAATCCTCTCTATATGGATCAATCCGAAGCCTGGATAGCGACGGCAAACGCCCATTTTTGGGATGAAAAAGGTAGCGCCTTTTTCCTAAGCGCTGACGACACCGCCGACGTCATCACCCGCTCCAAAACAATCGCCGACAATGCCGTTCCTTCGGGCAACGGCGTAATGTGCGAAGTACTGGCCAGGCTTTATCTGCTGAGCGGGAATGAGACTTACCGCGAACGGGCAGAGAAAATTATCCAGGCCTTTTCCAGCTCACAGCCCAGAAACCTTGTCAATTTGTCGGGCCTGATGGTGGGTTTTGAAATTCTTGAGCGCGCATTGACTATTGTTGTCGTCGGCGACGAAGATGACTTGATGCGCACGGCCCTTAAGACCGCTCCGCCTTGGCGGGTGATCCAAAGAGTCCCCGTTGGCGCGCAACTGCCGCCGGGCCATCCCGCCCATGCCAAAACGGATATTGAAGGCCCCGCCGCCTTCGTCTGTGCCGCCGGAACCTGCTCACTGCCAATTAGAACGTCAGAAGCCTTGAGAAAGAGTCTCTCCACCCTGTAAGCTGCCGGTCATGTATTACCTGTCCATGCGAAGCCCGGTCGGGGACTTGACCCTGTTCGCCGATGATCATGCTATCCGAGTGGTTGAGTTTGGCCGAGGTCCAGAAGGGGACGATTCACCTTTATTGAAGGAAGCTGCTTCTCAGCTGCACGCCTACTTCAAAGGGGAGTTAAAAAAATTTGATCTGCCGCTCGATCCTGATGGCACAGATTTCCAGAAATCCGTATGGAAACTTATGCTAGAAATTCCTTTTGGCCATACTCGTAGCTACGGGGCGCTGGCGAAGGACCTGAACAGCGCCCCTCGTGCCGTCGGCGGCGCCTGCGGCAAGAATCCTATACCTATCATCATCCCGTGCCATCGTATTCTCGCCGCCAACAACGCCGTGGGTGGCTTCAGTGGCGGCACGGGAACAGACACCAAACTTATTCTGTTGCGCCTGGAAGGGGCTGCCGTCCAATCTGATAAACAGGGGAAACTGTTATGAGCAAAGTTATTCGTATTCACGAAACCGGTGGCCCGGAAGTCCTGAAGTGGGAAGACGTCGATGTCGGCGAACCAGGGCCGGGTGAGGCTAAGGTTCGCCATACGGCCATCGGGCTGAACTTCATCGACATTTATGGCCGCACCGGGCTCTATCCGCTGCCCTCGCTTCCCCACGCATTGGGGATGGAGGGTGCGGGCATCGTGGAGGCCGTCGGCGAAGGCGTCGGCGAAGTAGCCGTGGGTGACCGGGTCGCCTACGTCGCTGCGCCTCCGGGGGCTTACTCCGAAGAGCGCTTGGTCGCCGCCGAACGCATGCTCAAACTGCCAGACGACATTACGGACGAGACCGCCGCCGCGATGATGCTAAAAGGCATGACGGCGCAGTACCTTTTGCGACAGACTTATGACGTCAAAGCCGGGGATACCATCCTGATGCACGCCGCCGCCGGTGGGGTCGGCCTAATCGTTTGCCAGTGGGCCAAATATCTGGGCGCCACCGTAATCGGCACAGTCGGCAGCGATGAAAAGGCGGACCTGGCAACCGCCCATGGCTGCGATCACCCTATCGTATATACCCGGGAAAGCTTCAAGGACCGGGTACAGGAAATCACCGGAGGGGAGGGCGTAAATGTTGTTTATGATTCTATCGGCAAGGATACGTTCATGGATTCATTGGATTGCCTGAAGCCATTGGGGATGATGGTGACATTCGGTAACGCCACCGGCCCAGTCGATGCTTTCTCACCGGCCATCCTCGCCGCCAAGGGATCTCTCTTTGTCACCCGGCCCACTCTCTTTACCTATATCGCCAAACGAGAAGACCTGGAGACCATGGCAAACGATTTATTCGAGGTTGTTTCCGCGGGCGCCGTAAAAATCGAGGTTAACCAGACCTATGACCTGAAAGACGCAGCCCGGGCTCATGCAGACCTGGAGAGCCGCAAAACAACGGGATCGACGATCCTGAAACCCTGACGGGTTTGCGCTACTTAACGATGATCATCCCTTTGGCCCAGGCGTGTTCTTCGATGGAATAGCCTAGTGTGCCGGCTTTGGAGAAAGTGTGGGACCATTTCGCCCCCGGCGTAGCCAGCGGTGGGCTTTCGAACGAGCCGTCATCGGCCTTAAGGGTGTGTCCGCCCGGCATGTTGACTTGATTGACGAAGGTGATCGAATCGCCCGCTTCGATGGTGATTTTTTCCGGATTAAAGCCGTCGTGGGAAACCTTGACGACCTTGTCGCCTGCAAAGGCAAAGGGAGCCGCAGCAACCAGGGCCGTCGCCGTTGCCGCCAGAACAAGAGTTCTCATCGCAATTCTCCTGTGAATAAAGAGGGTTGGATGGAATTATTCAATTGGGCGCAGCGCATAGTTTTTTCAACCGCAGGCGGACCGACCTTAAAGAAGGATTTGATTCGCCAGGGCAATAAAAAAGGCCGGCACCATGAGGATACCGGCCCTTGATTCTCGATGTTATCGAATTAGCTGTTCATCGAGTCAAAGAAGTCATCGTTGGTTTTCGAATCCTTCAACTTGCCGATCAGGAACTCCATCGCATCGACGACGCCCATGGGCATCAGAATGCGGCGCAGCACCCACATCTTAGATAGGGTGCCTTGGTCCACCAGCAACTCTTCTTTTCGGGTGCCGGACTTGGTGATGTCAATGGACGGCCACACGCGCTTGTCGGAAAGTTTACGGTCCAGGATGATTTCCGAGTTACCGGTGCCCTTGAATTCTTCAAAAATAACCTCGTCCATTCGCGATCCGGTATCGATCAAGGCGGTCGAGATAATCGTCAATGAGCCGCCCTCTTCAATGTTTCGCGCCGCGCCAAAGAAACGTTTCGGGCGCTGCAGGGCGTTGGCGTCAACACCACCCGTCAGCACTTTGCCGGAACTGGGTACGCAAGTGTTGTAGGCACGAGCCAGTCGGGTTATGGAATCAAGAAGGATAACCACATCGCGCTTGTGTTCTACCAGGCGCTTGGCTTTCGAGATTACCATTTCAGCGACCTGCACGTGGCGGCTTGCCGGCTCATCGAACGTGGAGCTGACGACTTCGCCCTTAACCGAGCGGTCCATGTCGGTGACTTCTTCGGGGCGCTCGTCGATCAGCAGAACGATCAAATAGCATTCCGGATGATTGGCGGTAATCGCCTGGGCGATGTTTTGCAGCATGACCGTTTTACCAGTACGCGGCGGCGCCACAACCAGGGCGCGCTGTCCCTTGCCAACCGGTGAGATCAGGTCGATAACCCGAGACGTGCGGTCTTTTACCGACGGGTCTTCGATTTCCATCTTCAGCCGCTCGTCCGGATAAAGCGGTGTCAGGTTGTCGAAATTGATACGGTGACGAACCTTCTCCGGATCCTCGAAATTGATTTCGTTAACCTTAAGAAGGGCGAAATAGCGTTCACCGTCCTTGGGAGAGCGGATCTGGCCCTCGACCGTATCACCGGTCCTAAGACCAAAACGCCTGACCTGGCTAGGTGATACGTAGATATCGTCCGGGCCGGGAAGATAGTTGGCCTCTGGCGAGCGTAGAAAACCAAACCCGTCCTGCAGGACCTCGATTACACCGTCGCCAAAAATGGCGACGTCTCTTTCGGCAAGCCGTTTCAGAATAGCGAACAGCATGTCCTGTTTGCGGAGTGTAGAGGCGTTATCGATTTCGAGTTCTTCGGTATAGGCCAGAAGGTCTGCCGGGGATTTGGTTTTCAGTTCTTTTAGGTTCATCGGATTACTTTTTAGTGGTTGAACGGTTTGGGAGGGGCCGTTGCGAAGGGGTGAAAAAAACGTGCGGGGTGTTAGTCAGCGCAAAAGGCGCGGCTTCATACAAAACGATTTTTAAAGACCCTAAGGGCCAACTATTTTGAATGAAACAATTTGAAGGACTTGACGTTTATGGTAACGCCTCGGAAGAATTAGTCAATTAATGAATGAGCGGAGCAAAAGCAACAGGTTTTTAATGGCGGCTAATTTTACCAGGGCTTCAAAACCACAAGCAGTACAATGACTATCATCAAAATAGTCGGGACTTCGTTCGCCACTCTAAAGAATTTTTGGGGCCTGGTGTTTGCGTCGGATTCAAAGTCGTTTCGCCAGCGGCCCATCATCAGATGAATGACGATCAGCACGGCGACGCAAAGAAGCTTTGCATGTAACCAAGGCGCACTCCAATCCGTCGAAGCGTCCGCCAATAGCAGGGCGCCAAAAAAAAGGCTGGAGAGCATCGCCGGATACATGATCGCTCTAAGAAGACGGCGTTCCATGATTTTCAGGGTCTCGGATAAATCCGACCCCGGCTCGGCCTCGGAATGGTAGACGAATAGTCGGGGCAAATACAAAAGGCCCGCCATCCATGCAATCACGGAAATAATATGGCCTGCCTTAATCCACAAATAGGCGTCGCCTGGAAATTCCAAAGGGTTGATCCTCTAGTTGTTTGGGCACTGGGTGCCGGTGGCCGAACAGATTTTTGCGTTCGATGAAGAAGATATCCCAAGGGTTTCGGTGCTGTCACCCTCCTTAATGCCGGCAAGCGATTGATCGACCAGTTTTTTTAGGGATTCGATGAAAGACCGATCGGTACAAACCGTCTGCACTCTCTTATACGCTGGAACGCCGTGAGAAAGGGCTAGTTCTTTATATTCGATATCCAGCTCTACCAGGGTTTCGGAGTGCTCGGAAACGAAGGCGATGGGTACGACGACCAGCGGGACGCCGTCTTTACCGGCGCGAGCGATTTCGTCTTCAGTCGCCGGCCCAATCCATTCCAGTGGACCCACCCGGCTCTGGTAACAGACCACCCAATCAAGGCCGGGTTGATTTAACATTTCAGCGATTGCAGCGGCGGTTCTTTCCACATGTTCCGGATAGGGATCGCCGCAATCGACAATCTTTTTCGGCAATCCGTGTGCGGAAAATAGAACGCGGGGCTTTCCGGATAATGCAGCCTCGGCTATAGCCACCTTTGTTGCCGCTGTTATGGCACCGACGAACCCTTCTTCATCTGGATAACAGCAAATGGCCGCCGTTGGAGCCTTAAGGCCTACCTTATTAGCAGCTCGCCGCCAGTCGCTCAGGCTAGATCCTGTCGTTGTCGTCGAAAACTGAGGATAAAGGGGTAGCAAAACTACGCTGTCGGGGGCAAAAGTCCTAACCTCCCGGGCTGTTTCATCGCTCATTGGATGCCAGTAACGCATGGCTATAAAAACCTTAACGCTATGTTGGCTGTCCTGAAAATCAGACTCTAGTGCCCTGGCTTGATCACGGGTTATTTCCAACAGTGGCGAACGACCACCCAGGTGCTCGTAAATACCCCGGGCCACGGGCGCACGCCGAATGGAAATCAGGTGGGAAAGAAACCAGCGAACGGGCCCAGGGGCATTGATAATTGCGGGATCATTGAAAAGATTGCGCAAGAAGGGTCTGACGGCTCTTGGACTGTCCGGACCGCCAAGATTGAAAAGGACGATAGCAACCTTCATTGCATATGGTCCTTAGGCTTTCCAGCCTTTGATAATATCTGCCAGACGCCCAACGTTCTCCGGTGGCGTTTCCGGAAGAATTCCATGACCCAGATTGAAAATATGCGGGCCTTTGGAAAATCCTTCCAGAATAGCCCTGATTTCACTTTCCATCATTTCGCCACCAGCAATTAAGGCCATGTTGTCCAAATTACCCTGTACCGTGCATAGGGGTTGAAGGTTTTCTGCGGCCCATTTGACAGGCATGCCATTGTCCAGGCTGACCCCACTAACACCTGTCTCGGCAATAAAATCCCTGTACTGAACACCGGCGCCGCGGGGGAACCCCATGACAGGAATTTCCGGGTGAGCTTGATTTAGCCGTTTGACGATTTCCGCTGTCGGTTCGATAACCCATCGTCTGAATTGACTTTGGCTTAATACGCCCGCCCAGGTATCGAATAGCTGAACGACTTCAGCTCCATGATCGATCTGTTTAATCAAATAAGCCGAAGTTGCTTCCACAAGCAAGTTGATCAATTTTCCAAAACTTTCCGGTTCACGGTAAGCCCAGGTTCTTGCTTTAGGATAATCCTTTGAACCGTGCCCTTCCACCATATAGGTCGCTACGGTCCAGGGAGCGCCTGCAAAACCGATCAGGGCCGTTTCCTCGGGAATTTCCTTCGATAACCTGCCAACGGTCTCATAGACAGGTGCAAGATGATCATGCACACCCCCAACGGACAATCGGTCGAGATCATCGGCGTTTTTGACGGGTTCTAGCACCGGTCCTTCGCCTTCCCGAAATTCTACTTTTTGTCCTAGGGCGTCTGGGATCACCAGAATGTCACTGAACAGAATTGCTGCATCGAAATCATACCGTCTGAGAGGCTGCAAGGTCACTTCAACGGCAAGGTCAGGCGTATAACAGAATTCCAGGAAATTTTTCGACTGCGACCGCACTTTTCGATACTCGGGTAAATACCGGCCGGCTTGGCGCATCAACCAGAAGGGCGGCCGCGTCAGGCTTTCACCGTTCAGCGCCCGAAGGAATAATTTGTTTTTCGTTTCCATGGTCGCGCAAACGTATCCGAGATCATCTTTGTCACCTACCTTAAAAAATATATTTATATAAAAAAGGTAGTGATAGCTGTTGTGGCCAGAAAGCTGGGGATTAATGTTTTTCAACAGGATTTCCCCGAATTGGTCAAGTGGGTTTATGCTTTGGGAAGGGTTTGTGGGAAAGATGTTGGTAAATTTCCAGATACTTTTTGATTTCTTGGGAGAAACGATAGTGGGAAGCCAACAGCTAGTTTGATTTCCGAAATTCTGATTTGTCTATTTCGCTCGAATAAATCCATGTTGAAAAATGTGGATCAGGTGGAAAACGGATTTGGTCCCAGACCATATCCGGTGTATTCCCGTAATAGGGAAAAAATGAAAATGCCGGGATGACTGCGTGAACGGAAAAGAAGCGTGCGGGGAGTAAATCGCCCATTTTGCCGATTGGCGTGGATATCCCCAATTCATCCCCAAGTAAGATTTGTGGAATTTTGTATGAAAACCGCCGGAAAGAGCGAGATATGGTAAGCAAGCATTTTCATTTACATCTGGTTTCCGACGCAACCGGAGAAACGGTCAATCTTGTAGCCCGTGCTGCCTTGGTTCAATTTGAAAATATTGAACAGACTGAGCATATCTGGAACATGGTGCGTAGCGAATCCCAGATCAGGGAGATCATCGATGGCGTGAAGGAAAATCCAGGCTTTGTTCTTTACACCCTTGTCGACAATGAAATGCGAACATTGTTGGAGAATAGTTGTCGAGAGCTAAAAGTCCCCTGCATTCCGATTCTTGATCCAGTCATTAATGCTTTAGGCTCTTACCTTAAAGCCGAAATTCAGGCCGCCCCAGGACGTCAACATGTCATGGATGCTGAATATTTTTCAAAGATTGAAGCCCTGCATTTCGTCCTCAGTCATGATGATGGGCAATCAACACGATCACTGGACACGGCTGACGTCATTATCGTAGGTGTTTCTAGAACATCGAAGACCCCGACATGTATTTACTTGGCCAACAGAGGACTGAAAGCCGCCAACGTACCAATTGTTCCGGGTTGTCAATTACCTGTTGAACTGATGGAAGCCAGTAAACCACTTGTTGTTGGCTTGACGAACGATCCTCGGCAGCTAGTGCAAATTAGACGTAACCGCTTGAAGTCTTTGGGACAGGATGAGGCAACGGACTACATTGACCTTGAAACTGTTTCGAGCGAAGTCAAGGAAGCCAAACGCCTTTATACACGCCAAAACTGGCCGATTATAGACGTAACACGTAAATCGATTGAGGAAGTGGCCGCCAGTATTTTACATCTTTACAATCACCGCCTGGAACAACATTCCTGATATCTTTTGGATACATTGGGAGCAAGCCTATTAATGAGTCATCAATGCGTAAAAGCCGGCGTTATTGGTTGGCCTATTGACCATTCCCTTTCGCCACGGGTGCACGGCTTTTGGTTAAAAACCTATGGAATTAATGGTTCCTATCAGGCAATTCCAGTTGAAATATCGGCCCTTGATTCAATGCTTGGCAATTTGTTTGCTGAAGGATTCACAGGCCTGAATGTCACCGTTCCCCATAAAGTCACGGTAATGAAATACCTAAACAGTGTTGATGAACTGGCTCAAAGAATCGGTGCGGTGAATACCATCGTCGTCGATGAAAAAGGCCGATTGAATGGCTCAAACACAGACGGATTCGGTTTTATCGAGAATCTAAAACAGGGATATGCTGAATTCGATGCTGCAAAAGGCCCTGCTGTTGTGCTCGGGGCGGGAGGTGCGGCTCGTGCCGTTGTTATGGCTTTGATTGATGAAGGCGCCCCTTTAGTAAAATTAATAAACAGAACGCGCCGAAACGCCGAAAACCTCGCTGAAAATCTAGGTGAAGGGATTGAGGTTATCGACTGGCAAAACCGCAATGCAGGTCTTAAGGATGCCGCCGTGCTGATAAATACGACAACCCTAGGAATGGCGGGCAAGGATCCACTGGATATTTCTTTAGACCACTTGCCAAATGATGCGTTGGTCAATGACATTGTTTATGCCCCTCTTGAAACGAATTTGCTAAAAACGGGGAAGGCGAGGGGAAATCCGACAGTTGACGGGCTCGGCATGCTATTACATCAGGCCAGGCCAGGATTTAATGCTTGGTTCGGCGTCGATCCCGAAGTAAATGCCGAATTGCGCCGCCATGTCCTAGCAGGCGTTGGAGACTAACAATATGGTCATTTTGGGCCTGACAGGCTCCATCGGCATGGGCAAGACGACCGCAGCGAAAACGTTTCGCCTGCTTGGCGTTCCGGTGCACGATGCCGATGCCTGCATTCATCAAATGATGGAACCGGGCGGTGGGGCCGTTGGCGACGTATTGGCTGCTTTTCCCGGTGTTGAACTTGGCGGCGCTATTGATCGGCAGGCGCTGGGCGCTATTGTTTTCAAGGATGATTCGAAACTGAAACAATTAGAAGGAATTCTGCACCCTCTGGTCAGAAAGAAAAAGGATAACTTTCTGAGCGTAGCGGCCCGCCGCGGCGAAAAACTTGTGGTGCTGGACATCCCACTACTGCTGGAAACCGGGGGCGAAAAACAGTGTGACGGCGTCGTCGTCGTAAGCGCTCCTCCGGCAATTCAGAAAAAAAGAGTCATGTCGCGCCCCGGCATGACAGTAGAACGCTTCCTTTCAATTCTCGACCATCAGATGGCTGATCGTGAAAAGCGGCGAAGAGCAGACTTTGTCGTCATGACGGGACTTGGGCGCTTTCATAGCTTGCGCGAAATCACGCAAATTGTCAGAGTGACCAAATCGTGGCCTTCCCGTCATTGGCCGCCAACCCGTAGAAGCAGGCATACTCGTAAATTTGATGCGCGAAATCGTTCTTGATACCGAAACGACCGGCCTTAATCCCTTGGGAGGACATAGAATAGTCGAAATAGGCTGTATCGAACTCGTCAACCACCTTGCAACCGGCAAGACCTACCATCAATACATAAACCCTGAACGCGATATGCCCGAAGAGGCATTCGCGGTACACGGTTTGTCGGAAGAATTTCTTTCAAAACAGCCAAAATTCGCCGAAATTGCCGACGATTTTCTCGACTTTATAGGCGACTCGACGCTGGTTATCCATAACGCTCAGTTCGACATGGGTTTTATTAACGCCGAGCTCGCACGCATGGAACGGTCCGCGGTGCCAATGGCTAGGGCTGTCGATACGGTTCAAATGGCGAGAAAAAAATTTCCCGGCGCCCAGGCGAATCTGGACGCCCTGTGCAGACGTTTTCAGATCGATAATTCCGGGCGCGAACTGCATGGCGCGCTACTTGATTCTGAGTTGCTGGCCGAAGTCTACCTGGAACTGATTGGCGGCCGACAGCCCGATTTTGAGCTTTCAGAAAAAACCAAGCCGACAACCGTCACAAGGAATGTTGAAAAAAGTGCGCCCGTAACCCGCGGTCGTGAACCCAGACCGCATTTCGCCAGCGCTGAAGAATTGGCGGCCCATGACGCATTTGTTGAAGGCCTAAAAGACCCTATTTGGCAGGGGGCCGCAAAAAAAGCGAATTAACAAACCCAGCCCTTAATAAAGCGAAAGGACTGCTTTTAACGTTGGCCTAGGCGTCGGCTTTTTCCTTTTTTGCCGATTCAACGTTCGCTTGATTTTGGAACATAGCGACAAAATCAACCGGCGCCATCATGAGGGGCGGAAAGCCGCCATCACGGGTGGCATCAGCGACGATGTTGCGGGCAAACGGGAACAACAGGCGCGGGCATTCAATCAGCAGCATCGCCTGCAAGTGTTCCTCCGGCACGTTGATTGTAAACAGGCCGCCATATACCAATTCCGAAATAAAAGCCGTTTCTTCACCAACCGAACAGGTTGCTCGAATGTGCAACTGAACTTCGAAGAGCTTCTCCTGAACCGGATGGGCGTTAACATCGACGTTGATTGTTACATCCGGTGATTCTTCCTGCATTTTTCCGAAAATACCGGGGGTTGCCGGAGCCTCGAAGGAAAGGTCCTTGATGTATTGAGCATTGATCTGAATTGGCGGCGCGCCGGCGGCGCTTTGTTCTGCTTTCGGCTCTTCCGTCTGATTGCTCATTTAGGGTTCTCCAACTGGTGTCGCGGCGTGAATTTTTGAGATTCAGTGAATTACACGCAATCGAAAGGGAAAACAACCGCCAGATTCGCGGCCAGTAAGACAAAGGCTCAAATATCCATCAAAACGACAACGCCATAAAGCGCTATGAATACCGTCAATGCTGAATCATATACCGGATTACTAGCGTATGAAAAAATCCGATTGCCGATCAAAAGATATACGGCTGAAGATGTAATTACAGCCGGAATATTAGATATCAATATATCCGCATGTCCCATGACCAGTGCGAGAACGAGCATTTGAACGATGCTGAAAGCCAGATAATACTGAGCAATGGAACTGCGAACGGCTTCTTTCTCAGAGTTTTTACTGCTGGCCAAAACCGCCAATAGCGCGCCCCCCAGATTGGTAAGGCCGTGAGTAAGGCCCATCACAAGATGATAGAACGCAGATTGCCTTTCCAGCAAAATAGACAGCACCTTTCTGGAGGGTGTCCAAAATCGAACCAGAGCGGACAGCAACAGCGTACCGCCAATTAAAATGTGGCTCCAAGATGCTGAAACGCTGGTTTCAGCAAGCCACAACCCAACGGCGATGCCAGGCAAACAGAGTAAAAACAGAAACCTAGAAACCGGCGCCCGGTTGGGGCCAGCCGTGACAACCTGATGCAGGGATATTGCAAACGATGCAGGAAGCACATAGCCAAGGGTAGTTATGAAATCGTGCCCCATCAACATTAGTGTGGGCGTGCCGAACACCAATACACCCATTCCGAAAAGTGATTGGACGACCGAAAAAACGGCAATGACGACGAGGATTAAGAGATATTCCGCTGTCATGAAACTAAAGACTTGAGCCCCAGAGTTGACATTAACACAATGAGCGATGCGGGTATATCAGCAGCCCCACCTTTATTAAACCTTTATCTGATTGAATATTTTTCCAATTAGCCAGCAGGCGGTAAAGTCCCACCGGGCCCGGTGTTATTTTCGTTTTCGCCATTTTTGTCATCGGGCCGAATTTCATGAAACTCACCGTCAATTATGGTGCCGCCATATTCTCTTCCAGATCCTGGTTTGCCTTGATGGGCGCCGCTCATATGCATGTGAAGATTGCCTTGCGCCTTGAGTCGGTTCGCCAATATTCCCCTCAAGAGGACTCTGAAGGGAGGCAGGAAAAGAAGCAGGCCTACGCCATCGGTTACAAAACCGGGCGTCAATAAAAATGCGCCGGCGATCAATAGACACAGGCCGTCAAACAGCTCAGCCACCGGCAGCCGCCCGGCGTTCATGCTCTCCTGAACACGGACAATGGTGGAAAGTCCCTGGTGTCGCAAAAGGGTCGTACCAATCACCGCTGTTAATATGACAGCGCCGATTGTCGGCCACAGGCCAATAAGTTCTCCGGCCTCAATAAAAACCGCTATTTCGGTGATCGGCACAACGATCATGGCGAGTAAAATCAGTAGTCCCAATAAATCCTCCATAAATCTTTGCTAGAAACCTATGTTCGCTTGCCCTTGCCCGCAAGGCCAAGACGCCTTATCTAGTGACCTGGGAGTATCAAGGCGTTAACGTACACGGAAGCAAAATTTTTGAGTCACCGGGCCGAGGCCCGCTTAACTAGGATTGTAGTTAATATATCATGGGCAACGGTTTTCAGTTTTTCGATATTATTCTTTTCGCGATGATCGCGATCTTCCTGATTCTTCGCTTGCGCAGCGTATTGGGACGCCGCGACGGACACGAGGGTGGATTTCCTGACATTTTCAACCGCCTTTCCGAAAACGACAAAAAGAAAAAGAAGAGCGAGGCCGGAAACGATAATATTATCCACCTGGATCATAAGGATGATGACGAAGTTGGCGAATCAGGACCACCAACCGAAGAAGAACTGACTCCGCTTCTTCAGGGATTACGCGCCATAGCCGCAGCCGATAGGGATTTTGACCCTGACGAATTTATTTCCGGTGCGCGCATCGCTTTTGAATACATTCTGGGCGCATATGCCGGCGGCGATTCCAAGGCGCTGAAGCCCCTTCTCAACGCTGATGTGTTCGCCAACTTCAGTATGTCAATTCGTGAACGCGAAGAGGCCGGACAAACAATGGAAGAAACCCTTGTGGGGATTCGAAAGGCCGAAGTCGTTGAGGCCGAATTGGAAGGCACTCTCGCCCAAGTAACTGTCAAATTCGTCAGCGACCAGGTACATGCTGTAAGCGATGCCGAGGGCAACGTTGTTGAGGGCGATCCTAACAAGATTGTCAACGTAACCGATTTCTGGACCTTTTCACGCGACACCCGTTCGCGTGATCCCAATTGGTCACTGGCCGCGACCCGCAGTCTGGACTGATGAAAAGCTGGGCCATTGCGCTGACTTTGTTTATAGCGGCATGCGCCCCGGCGCAGGTTCCAATCTCGTCGACTACAACCGCCCCTCGAACCGCGGCCCCCGTTTCACCTGTTGCGCCAGTTCCCGAACCGAAGCTGGTTCTGAAAAAAACTTCGTTTAAAAATATTATCGACTGGCATGGTGATAGACACGATCAGGTGATCGAAGTCCTTTTGCGTTCATGCGCAAAAATCGCAAAGAAGCCCGCCGACCAACCGCTTGGCGCTATTGGCGGCCTTGCCGGTGACTGGTTCCAGCCATGTAACGCTGCAGCCGCGCTACCAAAAGGCAACACGGAACTGGCGCGGTCATTTTTTGAGGCCCATTTCCAACCCTATATAGCTACGGCGGATGGCCGGGCGGAAGGCTTGTTTACCGGTTATTTCGAAATGGAGCTTAAAGGATCGTGGCTACGTACCGAAACCAACGCGACGCCGATCTATGAACGCCCGCCGGAACTGGTTGATGCCAATTTGGGTGAATTTAAGGAAGAACTTAAGGGTCAGCGCCTTTCCGGCAAGGTTGTCGGCGGCCGTCTCGTACCCTTCGACGACCGGGCCAATATTGAAGCCGGGGCTTTATCGGGACGGGGGCTGGAATTGATGTGGGTCTCTAGCCCTATCGACGCTTTTTTCCTGCACGTTCAGGGATCTGGCCGGGTGATTATGGACGATGGCTCAATCGTTCGCATCGGTTACGCCGCGCGCAACGGCCACGCGTACCGCTCTATCGGCAGGAAGCTGATTAAAATGGGCGAACTCACCCGCGAGCGAGTGTCGATGCAATCCATTCGCGCCTGGCTCAAGGATAACCCGCAAAAAGGGGCCGAGCTAATGGCGTCCAATCCCTCTTTTATCTTCTTTAGGGTTATCGAGGGGGCGCTCAAATCCCTTGGTAAAGAACAGGGGCCGATTGGCGCCCAGGGTATACCATTGACTCCGGGCCGCTCGCTTGCCGTCGACCGCCGCCTCATTCCGTTGGGCGTACCGATCTGGCTTGATACCACCGACCCCCTGCAACCAGGCGAACCGCTGCGCAGACTGGTTATTGCACAGGATACAGGCAGTGCTATCAAGGGTCCGTTAAGGGGCGATCTTTTTTGGGGATTTGGCCCCCGCGCAGCCTTACGGGCCGGGCTAATGAAACAGCCAGGGCATTATTTTCTATTATTGCCACGTAAAAAGTGAATGCTATCGGCCATGAATAGTGAAAAACCAATCGATGTGGGACTATTCGCAACCTGTCTTGTTGATTTGATGCGCCCCTCTGTAGGGTTCGCAGCCGCACGCCTGCTTGAAAGCAACGGATGCACAGTTCATGTTCCTGAATCCCAGACATGCTGCGGGCAACCGGCCTACAATGCGGGTGATGAAGATTCCGCCCGCGCCCTGGCCCAAAGCGTTATTTCCGCCTTCGAAACGTTTGACTATGTCGTCGCGCCTTCGGGTTCCTGCGCCGGGACGATCAAGACCCACTATCCGGGCCTATTTAGCGAAAACGAGGCGATGCGAGACCGGGCGGTAGCCCTTGCGGCGAAGACATATGAACTCACGTCTTTTCTCAACGATATTCTACAAGTATCTGAAATTATTGGTGAATATCCGAACAAAACCACCTACCACGACAGCTGCGCCGGCCTGCGAGAGATGGGCGTCAAGGGGCAGCCGCGAAACCTGCTGGCTGGCATCAAAGGACTCGAACTGACCGAGCTAGACGACGCCGAGAGTTGCTGCGGTTTCGGCGGCCTGTTCAGCGTCAAATACCCGGATATCTCGGAAAAAATCGTCGATGACAAGGTGAACGCCATTGAAAGAACCGGCGCCGATGTCCTGCTGGGCGGCGATTTGGGCTGCCTGATGAATGTCGCCGGACGACTCCAGCGCCGGGGTTCAAACGTTAAAGTGCGCCACGTGGCTGAGGTGCTGGCCGGCATGACCGATGAGATTGCGCCGATCGGCGAAGCGAAGCCGGTGAAAGGGAAATAGGCCGCCCATGGAATCGACGACCCGCCATTTTAGTGATAACGCACGAACTGGGCTGGCCAACGACAAATTGCAGGCCGCCCTGTCCAAGCTTAGTCATGGCTTTCCCCTCAAAAGACTGGCGGCGATGGACCGGCTGCCGGAATTCGAGCAGCTGCGAGATGACGCCCGCGCCATAAAGGAACATACCCTCGCTAACTTGGCCGAGTACCTGGAGCGCTTTGAGAAAAAAGTGATTGAAAGCGGCGGCCATGTACACTGGGCGACCGACGCTTCCGAAGCCCGTGAAATTATTCTGAGAATTTGCCAGGACGTGGATGCCAAGACCGTTACCAAGGGAAAATCTATGATTTCCGAAGAAATCGCCATCAACGAACACCTTGAGAAAAACGGCATTCAACCCATCGAGACCGATTTGGGCGAATACATTATCCAGCTGCGCGGCGAGGCGCCCAGTCACATCATTGCGCCGGCCATTCATTTGTCGAAAGACCAGGTCGAGGATTCTTTCAGGAAAGAACACACCGAGTTGCCGCCAGAACGAAATCTTGAAGAACCCCGCGCCCTTCTGGAAGAAGCGCGCGCAATGCTGCGCCGAAAGTTCCTCGCCGCTGACGTGGGCATTACCGGTGCCAATATGCTGATCGCCGAAACCGGATCGTCAATGATCGTCACAAACGAAGGCAATGGCGATTTGACGCAGACGCTGCCGAAAACCCATATCGCCATCGCCAGCATTGAAAAAGTTGTTCCCACCCTGGAAGACGCTTCAACCGTCCTTCGGGTATTGGCTCGTTCGGCGACCGGGCAGGAGATGTCTGTTTACAATACATTTTCGACAGGCCCGAAGCGTGACGACGACCCAGATGGGCCGGAAAACTACCACGTGGTGCTTTTGGATAACGGGCGCAGCGAGTTGCTGGGCGGCGAATTCCACGACATGTTGCGTTGTATTCGCTGTTCGGCCTGCCTGAACCATTGCCCGGTCTATAAGGCAATCGGCGGCCACGCCTACGGCTGGGTTTATTCCGGACCCATGGGAGCGGTGTTGATTCCGGGCCTGATTGGCTTGGCAGAAGCGCACGACCTGCCCAATGCCTCCACTTTTTGCGGCAAATGTGAAGAAGTCTGCCCCATGCGAATTCCCCTGCCTCGCATGCTAAGGTCTTGGCGGCAAAGAGGTTTTGACAAAAACCTGGGATCGGCCAAAACCCGTTTTGGGCTCGCCGCCTGGGCTTTTCTTGCTCGCCGCCCCGCACTTTACCGGTTCGTCATGACGATGGGCATTGGTTTACTGGGCCTCTTTGGCGCGAACGGCCGTTTTCGCTCACTGCCGATGGCGGGCGGCTGGACATCCGTGCGCGACATGCCAGCCCCCGAAGGCCGCACGTTTCTGTCCGAGTGGAAGGGAGGAAAACGATGACGGCCTCCCGAGAAAATATCTTAAAAACTATACGTAACTCTTTGGAAAATAGTAATTTACAGTCGTCCTGCACGGACGATATAGAAGCGAGACTCAATGCACACGCCCAAAATACGGTTCCAGGGCGCGCCAAGGGCGATAACGAACAACAAACGGCGCTTTTTATTTCGGAAGCCGAACGGGTAGATGCAACGACAGAACGCCTGAATGGCCTGGACGAGGTCGGCGAGGCCATTATGCGTTTCCTGGCCGGTCACAATCTTCCTGGTAGCGTAAAGATCGCCCCCCACCCCTTGCTGCAAGACGTTGACTGGTCGAAACATCCGACTCTGGAATGGGCTGAAGGCCCCGCAATAGATAGCGACCAGGTTGGGGTGTCCGTTGCGATAACGGGGGTGGCCGAAACCGGAACGCTGGTCCTTCATTCCGGACCCAAAAGCCCTACGACCCTCAATTTTCTGCCCGACAATCATATCGTTCTGCTTCCCCAATCACATTTAACCGGCAATTACGAGGAGGCCTGGGCGGTGCTCCGCCGAAGTGAAAAAGTGATGCCACGAACAGTTAACTGGATCACCGGACCCTCCAGAAGCGCCGATATCGAACAAACCCTGCTATTGGGCGCCCACGGCCCCAGGCGCCTTCACATCTTGATTTTGAATGACAAAAAAACCGTCTAATACCAAGAAAACACGATCAAAAAAGGTATCCAACGAACCTAACGACGACGATCTGTGGAGCCACGTTGCCGCAGGGGTTTCACCACTCGGCGCCCACCACAAGAACCGCACCCCCGATGTTGAAACCGGTCTGCGTGACGCTCGACAGCCCAAAAACCGGTCGGGAAAGTCAATATCGGCCACCGAGGTGGCGTTCTTCGACGTCAACAAGCCTGTCGGACGACCCTCACTACCCGAATTAAGCCACGGTACTCAGCCGGGTCTGGATAAAAACACGGCCAAAAGGCTGAAAAAAGGACAGCAGCGAATCGAGGGGCGCATGGATTTGCATGGGATGACGCAAGCGCAGGCGCACCGAGCCTTGAACGCTTTTATTGAAGGTTCTTACGGGGCCTCAAAGCGTTGTGTACTGGTCATTACCGGCAAGGGGTTGAAGCCCGACGGATCTGTCGGCGTCTTGCGCTCGGCGGTGCCAAGGTGGCTCAATCAGCCCCCCAACCGACAACGCGTACTTGCCTTTTCTTACGCCACGCCCAAGGATGGCGGCGAAGGAGCGCTTTACGTAATGCTAAAGAGGAACAGATGACCCCGTTTGGGCAAAAAGTTCGGAGCCTGCGCAAAGAGCGCGGCATCCTTATGAAAAAAATGGCCGTCGATCTGGGTGTTTCCAGCGCTTATTTATCTGCCTTGGAGCACGGCCATCGTGGCCGTCCCGGTTCCGGATTTATTCAGCAGATATGCGCCTACTTTGACCTGATCTGGGACGAGGCGGAGGAAATAAAACGCCTGGCCCAGTTGTCACACCCCCGCGTCACCGTTGATACGGCGGGATTAAGCCCCGAGGCCACAGAACTGGCCAATGTGCTTGCAGAAAATATCGGCGAGCTGGACCGCGATACGCTGCTTTGGGTCCTGGACGAGATCAAAAGCCGCAATATCCCTCCAAAAGGCCCCAGTCATTAAACAGTCGGAGAAAACCTCAACGACATGCACGACAGTCCACCGTCGACCTTCGCCGCCTCGCCGGTATCCAGTGCAACCACTCGAAATCCGGCGCTCGTCAGCATATTCCGGGTTTTGGGAAATCCGTCAGATAAAAACACAGTGTCGTTGACGCGGACAGCATTGGCCGCAGACTCTTCGCCCGCGGGAATCACCAAGGTTTTGTAGTCACCAAAAAAACCGGCCGCATCCAATTGTGCGGTCACCAGAATGGTTTCCGCATCCAGCAGGCCGCAGGCGGTTTTAAAGTGCAGCACGCCAGGTGGCGTTTCCAGAACCCTTACCGGCATGCCCCAATCGGAAACTTTGGCGGCCAGCTCTTCAACTCCTGCCCTGTCTGTACGTTCTGAAAGTCCGACAATAATTTCGTTGTTGCTGACCAGAATGTCACCGCCGTCGACATATCCGGGGCCCTCTAACCGCCGAACATCGCTGAAGTAGGGCCTAAGGACCGCCGCCATGGCGTCCGCCTCGCCGGTTCTTGACGGCGCGCCGGGGCGCATGACGATTGCGCCGCGGGGCAGGCAAAGGGCCGAATCCTCGATAAAGACCGAATCCGGGAAATCTTCCCAGGCGGGCAAAATCTCAACGCTGACCCCCGCCTCTTCCAGCGCCCGAATATAGTCCCGATGCTGAATTCCGAAAATCTCCGGATCGGGATTGGGACCGCCGGACGCACGCAATCCATCGGCGATACTTTGCCCCGGCCGGCGAACGATGGCGTTGGTAAAGCGGTATGAAGCGTTCATGGCAATCTAAAGAATAAACTTCCTGAGATCGGCATCTTTGGCCAGTTCACCGACCTGTTTGCGGACATCTTCATCACTTAAAGAGAACGTCTCGCCGCCTTTTTCCGAAGCATCGAAAGAGATGTCTTCCAACAGCTTTTCCATTACCGTGTGCAGACGGCGCGCGCCGATGTTTTCGACACCCTGGTTGATTTCTTCGGCTAGGTCGGCGATCGCGCCAATAGCGTCTTCGCCGAATTCCAGCGTCACGTCCTCGACGGCCATAAGCGCTGTGTACTGCCTGATCAAGCTTGCCTCGGTTTCCGTCAAAATACGCACAAAATCATCACGCGTCAGCGAACGCAACTCAACCCGCGTAGGCAAACGACCCTGCAGCTCGGGAAGTAAATCCGACGGCTTGGCGATGTGAAAAGCTCCGGAGGCGATAAAAAGAATATGATCGGTTTTGACTGTGCCGTGTTTCGTTGAAACCGTCGTGCCCTCGATCAACGGCAGCAGGTCGCGTTGAACGCCTTCGCGGCTGACATCGGCCCCGGCACGGTCCGAGCGGGCCGTTATCTTGTCAATCTCATCAAGGAAGACGATGCCATTGTTTTCAACACTGTGAAGGGCTTCCTTAACAACCTTGTCCTCGTCCAGCAGCTTGTCGCCTTCTTCGCCAACCAGAACGTCGTAGGAGTCAGCAACCGTCATCTTTTTCGGCTTTGTCTGCTGGCCGAAGGCCTTGCCCATTATGTCACCCAGATTGAGCATGCCCATCTGTGCGCCGGGCATGCCGGGGATGTCGAAGGTCGGCAGGTTGGAGGATCCGGAATCTGAAACATTTATTTCGATCTCCCGATCGTCCAGTTCGCCTTCACGCAGTTTCTTACGGAATTTCTCACGCGTATCTTGGGAAGCGCTTTCGCCGACCAAGGCATCGATGACCCGTTCCTCGGCGTGGATTTCGGCCTTGGCAACGACGGACTTGCGCATTTTTTCGCGCACCATATGGATGGCGATCTCGACCAAATCGCGGATCATTTGTTCGACATCGCGTCCGACATATCCGACTTCTGTAAATTTCGTCGCCTCGACCTTGATGAAAGGCGCTTGCGCCAGTTTCGCCAGCCTGCGGGAAATTTCCGTCTTGCCGACGCCGGTCGGGCCGATCATCAGAATATTCTTGGGCAGCACTTCTTCGCGCAGGTCATCATCCAGCTGTTGGCGGCGCCATCGGTTGCGCAGGGCAATGGCGACGGCGCGTTTGGCGTCGGACTGGCCGATAATGTAGCGATCGAGTTCGGAAACGATTTCGCGGGGCGTAAAACTGGTCATGAGTTTGGGCTTCTTAATAACTTACGAAAGGCTTTCAACAACAACATTGTTATTGGTGTAGACACAAATGTCGGCTGCGATCTCCATGGCCTTGCGGGCGATGGCCTCGGCGTCCATGTCGTCACGGTCGATCAGGGCGCGGGCTGCGGCCAGGGCGTAGTTGCCGCCGGATCCAATGCCCATCAGGCTATCTTCCGGTTCCAGCACATCGCCAGTTCCGGTCAAAACCAGCGAGACGTCCTTGTCGGCGACGGCCATCATTGCCTCAAGGCGGCGCAGGTAGCGGTCCGTTCGCCAGTCCTTCGCCATTTCAACACAAGCCCTTGTCAGTTGGCCGGGGTATTGCTCAAGGCGGCTTTCCAGCCGCTCAAACAGTGTAAAGGCATCAGCCGTAGCGCCGGCGAAACCAGCGATCACAGAACCATCGCCTAAAGTGCGAACTTTACGGGCGTTGGCTTTGATGACGGTATCGCCAAGACTGACTTGTCCGTCTCCGGCAATGACAACCGTGCCGTTTTTACGTACCGACAGGATGGTCGTGCCGCGCCATCCGGGTCTATTTTGTTCTGCCATGGGGTAATCCACAAAAAAAAAGCTGGAACGGAGGATTTAGGCTTACGGGCGAGCCCGGTCAAGGGGCATCAACGAACGGCGATTGTGATGCCGGCCCCGATCATCACTGAACCGGAGCCCCGGTTCATCAGTTTATGGGCCTTATCGCTTTTCAGCATGGCACGCGCCCGGGCCGCGGCGGCGGCATAGAAAACAAGAACGGCAACCAAAACGCCGAGAACGATCGCAATGGCGATAAGGGCATCGAGGGCCCCAAGTGTACCAAGATCCATGAACCCGGGAAGGACGCCGACATAGAAAACAATAACTTTCGGATTTGAAAGGGTTAGAAGCAAACCGCTGAAGAATCCACGTATTGGGTTAGTCTGTGTCGGCCCCGCCGCCTCCAGATCGGGCGGCCCGGCGCGCCAGGCCCTGATACCCAGGTAGACAAGGTAGACGGCAGCAAGAATCCTAATGACGAGAAACGTTGTTTCAAAGGTGCGTGCCAGCACCGATAAACCGGCGATAACCATGATTAAAAAAGCAAGATCGCCCATTACCATGCCAAATATCATCGCCGTACTGTGGCGCAGTCCCTTAGTCAGGGCATGGCCCATCAGAGCCAGGACGCCGGGACCGGGCATCACCATGGCGACGAAACAGACAAGGGCCAGGGCCAGTGAACTTTCCATAGACATATGCTGATCCCTATCAGGACCTTGTAAAACAAGCAAGCGGGACTTCCTGTTTGGCTCTTCACCTGCTACAAGGAGCCGGAGATTTTCAAAATCAGCGAGGTCGCCATGCGCAAGGCAACGGTACAGCGCAATACCAACGAAACGAAGATCACCGCGTCGGTCGATCTAGACGGCACTGGTACATACACGGTGGCCACCGGTATCGGTTTTCTTGACCACATGCTCGAACAGCTGTCCCGTCACAGCCTGATCGATCTTGACGTTAAGGCCGACGGCGACCTGCATATCGATTTTCACCACACCACGGAAGACACCGGAATCGCCATTGGCGAGGCTTTCGCCCAGGCTCTGGGCGACCGGAAAGGGATTACGCGCTTTGGCCAAGCCATGTCGCCCATGGACGAAACCCTGACCCGCATCGCCCTGGACGCTTCCAACCGGCCCTATCTTGTCTGGAAGGTTGAATTCGCCCGCGACAAGGTAGGCGACATGGATACGGAACTCTTCAAGGAATGGTTTCAGGCGTTTGGACAGGCAGCGGGCCTGACCCTGCATGTGGAATGCCTGTACGGTGACAACAACCACCATATAGTTGAATCCTGCTTCAAGGGACTGGCCCGGGCGTTACGCCAGGCCATCGAGATCGACCCCCGAAAGGCGGACGCTGTACCCTCGACCAAGGGCGTACTCGGCGGCTCCCTGTAGACGGCAAGAAACCAGAAACATGAAGACGCGCCTTTACACCGTGCACCTGCTGGACGATACAAGCGACAACGGACTCGTCCTGGTCAAGGACGGCTTCAGCTGGCCGGCCTTTTTCGTTTCCGTGCCATGGGCCCTATTTCACCGCATGTGGCGAGTCGCGGCGGCGCTGGTGGCTTTGCAGGTCGTTATCGGTGTTTTGATGGCCTTTGCGGGATTCAACGACGTGCAACAAGGCATCGTATCGCTGGTTGTCGCAATTGCCATCGGATATGGGGCTGACGAGTTGCGCCGCGGATCATTACGGCGCCGGGGCTATACTTTCGAGGACGTGGTTGCCGAGGAAGATGCCGACCGGGCGACGCGGCGATTTCTCGATGCCCGTCCCGAACTTGCCACCCGCCTAGCGGGATCAACAATATGAGTGTGGCCATTATAGATTACGGTTCTGGGAACCTGCGTTCCGCCGCCAAAGCCTTCGAGCGCGGCGTTGCAGAGGACGGTCTGAACCATGAGGTTCTTGTCACATCCGATCCCGACCGGGTCCGTAAAGCATCATTCATCGTATTGCCGGGCGTCGGGGCTTTTGGCGATTGCCGCCGGGGCCTGATGGCGCTGGACGGTATGGCCGATGCCTTGAGCGAGGCGGTGATCAAAGATGCTAAGCCGTTTTTCGGTATCTGCGTCGGCATGCAATTGATGGCGACTATGGGCCGGGAACATGGCGATCATGAGGGCCTGGGGTGGATCAAAGGCGAAGTGCGCGAGCTTACCCCCAACGACGACTCATTAAAAATTCCCCACATGGGCTGGAACGAACTGAACGCAGAAACCCCCACCCATCCCCTGCTTCAGGATCTGGGCGATGCCCCTCATGTCTATTTCGTGCATAGCTACCATATGGACTGCGAAAGGGCTTCGGATGTGTTGGCGACGACGGACTACGGCGGGCCTGTGACGGCTGTGGTCGGCCGCGAAAATCTGGTCGGCACCCAGTTCCATCCGGAAAAAAGCCAACATGTGGGCATCAAACTGATCAGTAATTTCTTGAAGTGGAAACCTTGAGGGCCATGATTTTCTTTCCTGCCATCGACCTGAAAGACGGCCAGTGCGTGCGCCTGCTGCGCGGCGACATGGATAAGGCGACTGTCTTTAACGACAACGCCGGTGCGCAAGGCGCTGCGTTCGCCGACGCCGGATGCGAGTGGCTGCATGTGGTTGATCTTAACGGCGCTTTCGAGGGCAAACCGGTGAACGGCGAAGCCGTACGCTCCATCCTGGACGCCATAGATATCCCGTCCCAGCTGGGCGGAGGCATTCGCGATATAGACACGATCGCCTATTGGCTGGAGGCCGGAATCGCCCGAGTAATTCTGGGGACCGTGGCGCTTCGCAATCCTGAGTTGGTTCGCCAGGCCTGCAAGGAATTTCCAGGCCGGGTTGCCGTCGGCATCGATGCCCGTGACGGATTTGTCGCTGTAGAAGGCTGGGCCGAGGTTTCCGAGATGAAGGCATTCGATCTGGCCAATAAATTCGAAGATGCCGGGGTGGCGGCCATCATCTATACGGACATTTCTCGCGACGGCGCCATGCAGGGACCTAATGTGGAGGCAACAACCAAACTGGCCCGAAACATTTCGACGCCGGTTATCGCTTCGGGCGGCGTTTCTTCGATGGCGGATCTCGCCGCGCTGAAAGAGGCTGGCGGCGAATTGCTGGAAGGCGTGATCAGCGGCCGCGCCGTCTACGACGGTAAAATCGACCCGGGCGAAGCCGTTCAGTTTTTGAAGGAATCCTGAAACAATGTTGAAGGCGCGCATTATACCCTGCCTGGACGTCGAAGGCGGCCGCGTCGTCAAGGGTGTCAATTTCGTCGATCTTGTCGATGCCGGCGATCCCGTCGAGCAGGCGCGCATCTACGACAAGGCAGGGGCAGATGAGCTGACGTTTCTGGATATCACGGCCTCCCACGAACAGCGCGACACTATTTTTGACGTGGTTTCCCGAACTGCCGAACAGTGCTTCATGCCGCTGACCGTCGGCGGCGGCGTTCGCACGACCGAAGACATTCGAAAGTTGCTGTTGGCCGGGGCCGACAAGGTATCGATCAACACGGCCGCCGTGCACAATCCGGATTTCGTTCGTGAGGCGGCAGAAAAATTCGGCTCCCAATGCATCGTCGTTTCCGTCGACGCCAAATCAGTCGGTGAAAACAAGTTTGAAATCTTCACACACGGCGGCCGTAACGCGACAGGTCTGGACGCCGTCGAGTGGGCCAGGCGCATGGTTTCCCTGGGCGCCGGGGAGATTTTGCTGACCTCCATGGACCGGGACGGCACCAAACAGGGCTTCAATCTGCCTCTTACGCGGGCCATTTCCGATGCGGTTGCGGTGCCGGTGATCGCCTCTGGCGGGGTAGGAACCCTTGAGCATATGGTGGAGGGTATTCGCGACGGTCACGCCTCGGCGGTGCTGGCGGCCTCGATTTTTCATTTCGGCACCTTTACCATTGAGGAAACAAAAGCCTACATGGCGGCGGCGGGCATTCCAGTTCGCCTTGCAAAGGGCGAAATCGGGAGCAACGAAGAATGAGCGATCGACCCATCGACAGCGGCGTTTTGGAACGACTGTTCGACACGATTAAGTCTCGTCATGGCGATAGCCCGGACCAGTCCTACACGGCCAAACTGTTTTCCAGGGGCAGGGGCGAGATCGCCCGCAAACTGGGCGAGGAGGCGACGGAGACAATTGTAGCTTCCCTGAACGAAACAGAGGAGAAAGTCGTAAGCGAAAGCGCCGACCTTCTATATCATCTATTGGTGTTGTGGGCCGATACAGGAATTGAGCCGGCCCATGTATGGGCAGAGCTGTCCCGCCGGGAAGGAACGTCGGGTATCGACGAAAAGAATTCGCGCCCGAAAAAATAATTTTTCTTAAGCGAGGCAATCACGATGGCATATGACAACGATAATATCTTCGCAAAGATTTTGAGGGGCGAAATCCCCTGTGACAAGGTATACGAAAGCGAGCAAGCATTAGCGTTCAAAGACATTCAACCGCAAGCGCCGGTTCACGTCCTTGTCATTCCCAAAGGACCATACGTCAACATGGATGATTTTTCCGCCCAGGCGTCCGATGCGGAAATAGCTGGGTTCATTCGCGCCTTGGGTGATGTGGCCCGCGAACTAGGCGTGATCGATGCAGGCTACCGTGCGCTGGCCAACAACGGCCCCGACGCCCACCAGGAAGTTCCACACCTGCACGTCCATATTTTTGCCGGGCGTGATCTAGGCGGCATGATCAAGAAATTCAGGGATTAAAGCCGGCCGATTCCCTAAGAACTTCAAGGCGAAGCTAAAACGTGCATTGCTGAACGAAGCGTGTATTCTTGCCTGAGAACCGTTCTAAATTTCAGGGCGGGAGATTTGGGGAATGAATTTGACCGCCAAGGAATTTGAAACGGGCCAGCGAAAGCTCGCCGGTATCGGCTACATGATGGCCGGCATCGGCTTTTTGACAGTCATGGACAGTGCCGCCAAAGCTTTGGTCGGCGCCGATTATTCGGTGATGCAGATTCTTGCCATTCGCGGCTGGATCATCATAGCCGCATTAATGTTGATTCTGCCCAGGCTCGGCGGAATTGCCGCCTTGAAAACCGACCAGCCTGTGAAGCACCTCCTACGCGTGGCCGTTGGATTCGCCGCACCCTACTTTTTCTTCAGTGCCCTGAAGGAGTTGGGGCAAGCCGATGTCACAGTCATATTCTTCGGTGGGGCGACGTTCCTGATGACCGGCCTGGCAGCGCCTTTGTTCAAGGAAAAAGTGGGGCTTCATCGTTGGGGCGCCGTCGCCGTAGGATTTATTGGCGTCCTTATCGCCGCCCAGCCAACAAGTGGCGTTTTTCAAACCGGCGCCCTATTTGCCATTGGGTCGGGCGCTTCCTACGCCCTGCTCAATTTGGCGACACGATGGATGGGACCCGCCGAAGGAGCGTTCAAGCAAGTATTTTTTTATAATATAGGCATAGCCATTGTGGCGTCGTTCGCCATGCCGCTTTCTTTCAAGGCTATGCCCTCCGGTGATATCGCCACCATTACGGCGATGGCTATACTCGCCATTGGCGGCCACTTTTGCATGACCCGCGCTTTCCAAACGGCGTCGGTTTCCTTGCTGGCGCCCTTCGAATATACAGCCATCATCTGGGCTGCGGGTCTGGGCTATTTGTTCTGGCGGGATATCCCTTCCTCGAATGTTCTTTTGGGCGCGGCGATCATCGTCGCCAGCGGTCTTTATCTGCTGCATCGGGAATCTCTGGCTACAAAAACGCAAGCGGTTGAAGAAGAGACGATTATTACTGCCGACCCGCTAATCGTCGCCCAAGCCCCTTCCATCGACAAGAACCCGGCGGAAAAGAACTAGCGCCTCGCCCCATTCAATCACGCCCGCAATTTTGCCGTTTCACGCCCGAATTGCTGGCGACGGTAGGAAAGAGCTTCTGCAATATGAATGCGCCCGGCCGGTGCGCCTGGATCGCCGCCCGAGAGCACGACTTCAAGATCGGCCAAAGTTCGCGCAACCCTCAGCACCCTGTGATATCCACGAGCGGAAAGTCCCATGCGTTCAGCGGCCTCGCTGAGCAAGGAGCGACCCGCTTGCTCCGGGCTGGCTACCTCTTCCAGCAACACACCGTCGGCCTCGGCATTGGTGCGAACGATTGGGTGGCGGGCGTAGCGCTTTTTTTGAATTTTCCTCGCCGCGGCGACTCGCTTGGCGACACCCAGCGACCCTTCTGTGGGTGGCGGCAGGGACAAATCGGCGGCGCTGACGGCCGGTACCTCCACATTCAGGTCGATGCGATCATACAAAGGCCCCGATATCTTGGCCTGATAGTCTTGTGCACAGCGCGGGGCGCGTGAGCAGGCCTGGGCGGCGTCGTCCAGATGCCCGCAACGGCAAGGGTTCATGGCGGCGATGAGTTGAAAGCGGGCCGGATATGAAACATGGGCGTTGGCGCGGGCGACGGTGATGCGGCCTGTTTCAAGGGGCTGGCGAAGCGCTTCCAGGGCGGGGCGCTGGAATTCCGGCAGCTCGTCAAGAAACAATACCCCCAAATGGGCCAGGGAAACCTCACCCGGCTTCGCCTTGAGCCCTCCGCCGACGAGCGAGGCCTGGGAAGCCGAATGATGGGGATCGCGAAAGGGATGCCTGCGCGTCAGCCCGCCTCCATCCAATAACCCGGCCAGGCTTTGAATCATTGAGGTTTCGAGAATTTCCTCAGCATCCAATGGCGGCAGCAATCCGGGCAGGCGCGCCGCCAGCATCGATTTCCCCGCTCCCGGCGGCCCGCTCATCAGCATGTTGTGACCCCCTGCTGCCGCCACTTCCAGCGCCCGCTTGGCGCTTTCCTGGCCCTTGATGTCTCCAAGATCGGGATAATTGGCCCTCTCGTCGGCGACTCCCGGTTCGGGGCTTTTAAGCAATTGCGTGCCCTTGAAGTGATTGACCAGGGCGAGAATGTCGGGCGGGGCGAGAATGTCCATGTTTCCCGCCCAGGCCGCCTCGCTGCCCTGCGCGGCCGGGCAAATCAGCCCTAATCCCTGCCCGTTGCAATGGATGGCCGCCGGCAACACGCCGTTGACCGGGCTGATCGATCCGTCCAGGGCCAGCTCGCCCAGGGCCGCGAAAGCCGATATTTCCTCGATCGGCAAAACGCCCATGTCAGCCAGAATGGCGACGGCGATGGGAAGATCGAAATGGGAACCCTCCTTGGTGACATCCGCCGGGGCCAGATTGACGGTGATGCGCTTTGGCGGTAGGGCAAGTCCAATGGCGACTAATGCCGCGCGAACCCTTTCCCGGGCTTCCGATACCGCCTTGTCGGGCAGGCCGACAATGGTGAAAGCAGGAAGGCCCGAGGCCATCTGCACCTGAACATCGACGCCTATAACGTCAATGCCCTGAAAAGCGACGGTTTTTATGCGAGCAACCATAGGATTCGTTATATATCCATCCTTCACACGCGAAAAGTGTTGTAAGCATAGCCGGAACGAAACGCGAACGCCAGCTTTTTCCCGCCCCTGACGTGGATCAAGGGATCAACAATCAAAAAGACGTAATGTTGCGGTCATAAACTGGCGATACGTTTCTTCGAAAGAGATGGGGAATTGCCGAAATGGATCAGAACGTACACGCCGTGTGGCTTGATAAGATGTTCGACATTATCGTCGAAGGCCATTGTCGCAAGTGCGAAAGACCGCAAAAAAAAGAATTCGAAATCAACTATGACAACCCGTTGCGGTGCGGTTGCCGGTGCGATGACGTCAAAGAGCCGTTGTTGCGCGCCGGCTCTATATCAGAAGCAATTGAGGCCAGCGGCCCCGCTCCCGCCAACGACAACCTATAGACCCCCTTTGCCGAAGTTAACGCAAACGCGTTTCAATGGCGTCCCAAACCATGGCTTCAAGCCTGACCCCGTCAAAGCGATTGATTTCCTGAATGCCGGTTGGCGAGGTTACGTTAATTTCCGTCAGGTAGTTACCGATAACGTCGATGCCGGTAAAAATCAGGCCGCGGCGCTTTAGCTCGGGGCCAATGGTTTCGCAAATTTCAATTTCGCGATCCGTCAAGGTCGACTGCAAAGGCGTCCCTCCGGCATGCATGTTGGCGCGTACGTCACCGTCTTCGGGCACCCGGTTTATGGCTCCGGCGGCCTCGCCATCGACCAGGATGATGCGCTTGTCCCCAGCCCGTACATCGGGAAGGTAAGCCTGAACCATCACCGGTTCGCGGTTGATTTCGCCGAACATTTCAAGCAGGGCGTTAAGATTGTCGTCTCCGGGGGGGACGTGGAAAACGCCTGCGCCGCCGTTGCCGTAAAGCGGCTTGATGATGATGTCTTTGTACTCGCTGCGAAACGCTTTGATGGTTTTTACATCGCGGGTGATCAGGGTCGGCGGCATCAGGTCCGGAAACAGGGTGGCGAAAAGCTTCTCCGGTGCATTGCGAACGCTTGCCGGGTCATTGACAACCAGCGTATCGGGATGAATGTGCTCCAGCAGATGGGTTGCGGTAATGTAGGACATGTCGAAAGGAGGGTCCTGGCGCATCAGCACCACATCGACCTCGCCCAGGTCGATGACCTCCTCTTCGCCTAAAGTAAAATGACCGCCCAGTTCGCGTTGCAGGGAAAGCGGACGGGCCCGCGCCGTCACCAACCCCCCCATGAAAGACAAATCCTGCGGTTGATAATGATAAAGCGTATAGCCGCGCGCCTGCGCCTCAAGGGCCAGCACGAAAGAGCTGTCGGCATTGATATCGATGCTTTCGATCGGATCCATCTGTATGGCGACGGTTCTTGACTTGGTCATGATGTAATGGCTTTCCTAATTCAGGCGGCTGCGCAATTCCTGTAGCAGGATCGAAGTGCGATAACGTGAGGCATCGGCATCGGCGTTTTTCAGGTATTCTTCCAACGCCGCTACGGCCTCCGAGACACGGTCCAGTCTGGCATTGAGTATTCCCGCCTCGCGCCACAATGCCGGTTCTCCGGGCGCCAGCAAAAGCAGGGTTTCAACCACGTCCAGCGCGTCTTCCAGGTTTTCCGAACGCAGATGCAGAACCTTGGCGTTGCGCCGCGAACGCAGGATAATGGCCCGGTTACTCATGGCCTGGGTATGCTCGGGTGCGATTTCCACGTGGGGGCCGGAAACAGCCTTGTAAAGATCCCGCAAGTCAAATGGCTGTAGGACCCGCCCGCCGTCGAAGGGGTCCAGAATGCGCCGCTCGCCGGCAAAATCAAGGCGGACAATAAATCGCGGGGGGAAATCCAGCCCGTCCATTGTCCAACTTAATGCGCGTGCCACATGCAGATAGATGATTCCCAGCAATGTTGGCAGGCCGTCGCGGCGGTCGATCACGCGCATCAGGTTGGCGCACTCGAAGTCTTCGTAGGCCTCGTCGCTGCCGCCGTAACCATAACGTTTTGCGATAATCTGCTGCAGGGCTTCGACGCGCATATCCAAGCCGCCTTCCGGGTCGTCGGCCTCCCTGCCGGCATAGGCGGCTACGTCGTCGGTCAGTTTTTCAAGATGGCGTTCATACGTTGCGATATCGATGCCTGGGCGCTCGGCCCCAGCCAATACCAGCGCGGTTTCGCTCAGGCCGATCTCATCGTCATCCATGGCGCCGAAAGCGCTGAGGCGGCGGCAAATTCCGGGCGATGGTTTCATGTTTCGCCCTCCTTTTTTGGCTCTTTGACCCGCACGTAGGACACCACCCTTTTGACGTAGGCGACGTTGCGCGCTTGCGCGATAACCTTATCCAGCTCCGCCTGATCCTGGGCGATGCCCAACAGATAAACGACCCCACGCACGGTTTCGATGGAATAGTTTACCGCCAGCACGTCGCCATCGAAAGTCAGCCTGGATTTCAATTCAGTGGTGATGGCTGCGTCACGAGCCATCGTCCCTAAACCGGTAGGCTCGCCGATAAGAATTTCATTCATCACGTCCTCTACGCCCTCGGCCTTCCAGGCCAGGCCAACGGCGGCGGCGCGATCCTCTTCACTGGATGCGTAGCCGGTCAGCAGGGCACGGCTCTCATAAACCTCAATGCTCATGCGAGCCGCCATTTTCTTGTCCCTGTCGACCCACAGCTTGAATATCCTGGCCTCAATAGCTGTATCTCGCGCAACCCCCTTGATTCCCCGTTCCTGCGAGGCCGCGACCCCGGCTGTCGCGCCAGCGCCAATGGTCAGGCTAACGGGATCGCAGGCCGCTAGACTCACGAGAAGGATTAGGGGTGATAGAAGGCGCAAGGAACGAATCATGAAACCAGTATTCAATATCGCGGCTTGTCAGAAAAGTCATTTTACTCCCCAACCAGCCACGCCCCTGCCAGATGTTCGGGCAAACGCCATGGAGTAAATGCAATCAGGTCGAAGCGGGTGTTTAGATGAATCAAGTCTGGATGAGCGCCAAGAAAAGCCTGCGCGGTGCGCTCGATGCGGCGACGTTGCTTCGGTTGCAGGGCCGCCAAGGCCTCGGCCATGGTGGCGCGCGCCTTGACCTCAATAAAAGCCAGCACTTCTCCGCGCCGTGCGATAACATCGATTTCGCCCGTTGTCGCCCGGTAACCCCGATGCAATATCCTGTAACCAGTCAGGCGCAACCGCCAGCAACATAAATACTCAGCCAGGCGCCCCAGGCGATAGGCGTCCTTTTTGGCCGGCGCCGTCATCTGTCGGTCCGGTCCAGTTCCAGGGCGCGGGCGTAGACCTCGCGTTTTACGGCTCCGGTTGCCTCTACTACGGCCGCGACGGCGTCTTTCAACGAGGAATTACTCAATGCCTTGATCAACAGGGCGTCGATTTCTTCGTTACTGACCTTTCCTTCACTCTCCGCGGGCGGTGCGACGACGACAGTGATTTCGCCTTTTGGGCTACCGGCTTCGGCGTAATGATTTGCAAGCTCTCCCAAGGCGCCACGACGCAGCTCCTCGAACTTTTTGGTCAACTCACGTCCGATTGCCGCTTCCCGCGAACCAAAAACTCGGGCCATATCAGCCAGGGATTTGGCCAGCCTTTTTGGGCTCTCCAAGAAGACAAGCGTCGCCCGGGCTGCCCTCAGCTCCTCGAACGCTGAAACCCGCTTTCCCGATTTCGTCGGTACAAATCCGGCGAACAGAAAGCGGTCCGTCGGCAGTCCCGCCAGCACCAGCGACGTCAACACCGAAGACGGTCCCGGCAGGTGGGTGACGTACAGACTTTCCTCGGTACATTTGCGCACCAGCTTGTATCCTGGATCCGAAACCAACGGCGTCCCTGCGTCGGAGACCAGCGCCACGATTTCGCCACTTTGCAGGCGCTTTATTATTGCCGGGCCGGCTTTGTCGGCGTTGTGTTCGTGGTAAGCGACAAGCGGCCGGGAGATTTCGTAAATGGCCAGCAATTTCGATGTTACCCGCGTATCTTCGCAGACGATCACGTCGGCGGCTCTTAGGGTATCGAGGGCACGCAGGGTAATGTCGCGGGCGTTGCCGATAGGGGTGGCGATAATATAAAGGCCCGGATTTAAGGCTGCCGGTTTACTTAAAGATCTCCCAAGGCTAGGCTCTGGCGCACGCGTGTTAACAGAAGGCTCAAGATTTCCAGATGAACGGCCCGAATCTTTGGATTGATGGTTTTTATCCGGCCCGGTTTTTCCCCCGGATTTATTCATGTCGGAAGTCCGTTTTTTCCCCGATTGCCGCCCTTTTGGCGGTGACGGCTATTTTGCTTGTTTCAGCCTGTCAGTCTCCACGACTTCCTTCGGTGTTGCAAGGCTCCAGCGTACCGGTGCAACCCTCCTCCAGCGCCGATTTGCAAAAATCCCGGCAGGCCGAGTCCGAGGCCCAGGCCCAGGACGGACAGGAGCAGCCGGCCCCGGCCGCGGTGACAGAACAACAAAGCGAGCAGGCGGCCCTGCCCGAACCGGCGCAGGAGCAACGCCAGACACCGTCACTTATTCCCTATCTAACAGGACAGGTACCGCCAAAACCCCAAGCCTCACCGGGCGTCCAGCAACCTATAATCCCCATGGCGACGTCTTCGACAGTTCGCGTCGCCCTGCTGATTCCTTTAACCGGCCCAAACGAAAAACTCGGCAAGGCGATGCTGAACGCCGCCCAACTGGCGCTGTTTGATTTTTCCGACACCCGGTTTGAATTACTGATACATGACACGCAAGGCACGCCCGAGGGGGCCATGGAGGCCGCCCGTTTCGCCATAGGCGACGGGGCCTCAATGATCCTGGGGCCTTTATTGGGGCCTTCCGTTACGGCCATATCACCGATGGCGCGGGCGGCCAATGTGACTGTAATAGGATTTTCCAGTGATCGCTCGGTGACCGGTGACGGCATCTACACCATGGGCTTTTTCCCGGAAACCGAGGTCGAAAGAGTCGTTGAGTTTGCCCGCCTGAAGGGCTCAAGCCGTTTCGCCGCCCTGGCTCCAAGTGGTCCTTACGGTGAAGCGGTCGTCGAAGCCCTGCGACAGTCTGTTTTTAGATTGGGTGGCGAGGTCGCCCGGGTTCAGTTCTACGATCCGGCGGCGAACGATTTTTCACCCGTCGTGCGAGATCTGGCCAATTATGACAGTCGCCGACAGGCCCTGCTGAACCAACGCGCCGAATTATCGGAACGGGAGGATGAAATTTCCCTCAGGGCCTTGAAAAGGCTCGAGAAACTACAAACCCTGGGAGAGCCGCCCTTCGATACCTTGTTATTGGCCGATGGCGGCGAGCGCCTGCTGGCCATCGCCGCCCTGCTACCGTTTTACGACGTGGACCCGAAAAAAGTACGCATCCTTGGCACCGGCCAGTGGGACAGCCCCGGTTTGGGTTCCGAACCGGCGCTCAACGGCGGTTGGCACGCAGGCCCGCCACCCGACGCACGATCTGAATTTGTCCAGCAATATCAACAAGTTTACGGCTTCAAACCGCACCGCCTGTCGACTCTGGCCTATGATGCCACGGCGCTGGCGGCTGTGCTTGCCCGGGCCGAATCGGGCCCCAATTTCAGCACCGCTGCACTGACCACGAAAAGCGGCTTCTGGGGCCGAGATGGTATCTTCCGGTTCCTTCCGGACGGCAGCGTCCAGCGCGGGCTGGCGGTGTTGCAAATCGGACCGCGCACCACCAAGGTCGTGAGCCCTTCGCCGGAAGCCTTTAACGAATAAGCCCCGCCCTTGTTCCGGCTTCGATATTGTTATCATTAAGTGCTTTCAGACTATTAGGCCTGAAATCTCTATGCCAGCAGTTCGGCCAGAACAGCGTTCAGGCACAGGCGGCCCTCCTGGGTGGTGCGCAGGCTTCGTTCGTCGAAAATAAGAAAACCCCCGCTTATCAGACGCGTAAGGGCTGATCCATCGATAAACTTTTCAACCACCTGTCCGGCCAAATCTTCAAAACGACTGCGATTAAGGCCCTCGCTTAAACGCAGCCCAGTCACGATGATCTCTTGTGCACGCTCTGGGGATCCTAGCCGCCATTCATTGGCCGTCGCGTGGCCCTCCATTTCGACGCGCTGAAGCCAGCGGGCGGGATCGTGGATTTGGTAAAGGGCGTCCGTTCCTTGCTGACTGCTTATACGGCCGTGCGCACCGGGACCGATGCCAATATAGTCGCCGCCGCGCCAGATCGCTACGTTGTGCCGGCACTCATGTCCCGGTATGGCGTGGTTCGATATTTCGTAAGGGTTTAAACCAATTGCGGAAGTTAGTTCATGTGTCAGATTAAATAAATCGGCGCCCCGGTCCGGATCGGCTTCCGCCACCTGGTCGCGATAGAACGGCGTGCCCTTTTCGACGCTCAACTGATAAAGGGAAAGGTGCCCCTCGTTTAGTTCAAGTCCTTGATTTAACTCGTTTTTCCAGTCATCGATGGTTTGGTCCGGCAGGCCGTAGATCAGATCGAAGGAAAAACGCTCGAAATTCTGTCTTGCCAGTGATATAGCGTCCAATGCATCACTTACAGAGTGCTCTCTTCCAAGGAATTTCAATGACTTATCGTTGAAACTTTGCACGCCAAGTGAAAGACGGTTAACCCCTGCCCTCGCAAAGTCCTTCAGCTTGTCCGCCTCCACTGAGGTCGGGTTGGCCTCAAGGGTGATTTCAAGGTCTTCAGAGCATTCCCAAAAAGACCGCACCGCCTCTATCAATCGTGCGGTGGATTCGGGGGCCATGGTGGACGGGGTGCCGCCGCCAAAAAAGATCGTCCGCAGTGTCCTGCCACCGGTACCGGCTGCGAAATGCCCCATCTCCTTAACAAGCGCGCCGGCCCACCGGTCATCTTCGACGGGGCCATCGGCCACATGGCTGTTAAAGTCGCAATAGGGGCACTTGGATAGGCAAAAAGGCCAGTGAATATAAAGAGATAGGTCGGTATTCACGACGCTGGACCGAAACACGCCCCTACCAGTTTTTTGAAGGCCCGGGCCCGGTGGCTGATGGCGTGTTTGGCCTCCGGTTCCATCTCGGCAAAGGTAATACCCATTCCTTCGGCGACAAACGTGGGATCGTAACCGAAACCCCGATCGCCTCGCGGCGGCCAGACCATGTTTCCATGGACTTGACCCTCGAAGGATTCCATGTGGCCGTCGGGCCAGCAAAGCGTCAGGGCGCAGGCGAAGTGGGCGGAGCGATCGCCAATATTTTCAAGGGCTTTCTCGACTTTCTTCATGGCAATGCTGAAGTTTTTGTCCGGCCCGGCCCAGCGCGCCGAATAGATGCCGGGATCGCCATTGAGGGCATGAACAGCCAATCCTGAATCATCCGCCAGAGCCGGCAGCCCGGAGGCCTCAGCCGCTGCCTTGGCTTTGATTTCAGCGTTGGCGATGAAGGTGTTTCCGTCTTCGACGGGCTCTTCCAAGCCCAAATCTCCGGCGGAAACCACTTCTACTCCGAAGGGCGCCAGCAATTCGGTGATTTCATGCACCTTGCCCGGATTGTGGCTGGCGATGACAAGTTTCCCGGAGTCAAATCGTCGTGACATTTAATTTGTTCCTCAGGCGCCGGGCGGGCGCGTCCGCGCCCTTGGCTGGTTCACTGGAAGTCAAAATAAAGATGGGCGACAAGAACGTTGTTTGGCAAGGACTGTCTCACGAATTCGCAAATGGCTTGACTTCCAGAGACCTCTTCGCGCAGCGCGCTTACAATGAAAGCGCCTCTTTCTGCGACGCCACCAACTCATCCACGCCTTTTCGCGCCAGGGTCATCAGTTCAGTGAACTGTTCGGGGGAAAAGGGCTCCTCTTCCGCCGTGCCCTGAATTTCGACGATACCCTGTTTGGCGGTCAGCACGAAATTGGCGTCGGTTTCCGCCGCGCTATCCTCGTCATAATCCAGATCAAGGATCGCTTCGCCCTTATACAGGCCGCAGGAAATTGCCGCCACCTGATCGCTCAGTGGCACGCTCTTCAAAATACCCAGATCAACCATGCGCTGGAAGGCAAGATGAAGCGCGACGTAGGCCCCGGTGATGGAGGCCGTTCGGGTGCCGCCATCGGCCTGGATCACGTCGCAATCAACGGTGACTTGCATTTCGCCCATCGCCTCCAGATCGGTCACAGCGCGTAAGGAACGCCCGATAAGCCGCTGAATCTCCTGGGTCCGGCCCGATTGCTTGCCTCTTGCCGCTTCACGGTTCATGCGAGAGCCCGTCGCGCGTGGCAGCATGCCGTATTCGGCCGTTACCCAGCCGCGTCCCGAGTTGCGCATCCACGGGGGAACCCTTTCTTCAACACTGGCCAGACACAGCACGTGGGTCTCACCCATCTTGATCAGGCACGAGCCCTCAGCATGTTTGTTGACGCCCGTTTCCATCGAAACGATGCGCAGTTCGTCGTTGGCGCGGCCCGAAGGTCTCATGATAGTTAATCCTAAATGTAAAAAAGAGTCGCGCAAGCTACCCTGAGCGCGTTGACGGGGCAAGGTCTGGTCACTACATTTCCGCGACGATTACTAAAATAGAACTGAACGAGAAGATGATTCCCGAACTGGACGAGCGCTCGCGCGAAATATTCAAGAATATTGTCGACGCCTATGTGACGACCGGCGAGCCCATTGGATCGCGAACGCTGTCCCAAAAGCTGAGCACCTCCCTGTCCCCGGCCACCGTGCGCAATGTTATGGCCGACCTTGAAGACGCCGGACTGCTTTTTAGCCCCCATGCGTCCGCCGGGCGCTTGCCGACCGACGCCGGATTGAAGCTGTTCGTTGATGGCTTGTTGCAGGTCGGTAACCTGACCAAGGAAGAGCGCGAAAGCATCGAAGGTCAGTGTCATGCAGAAGGCACCTCGGTCGAAGGCATGTTGAAAGAGGCGACATCGGTACTGTCCGGCCTTTCCCACTGCGCCGGTCTGGTTACGGCGCCGAAAACGGACGTGCCATTGAAACACATCGAGATCATCTCCTTAAGCCCGGGCCGGGCCTTGGTCGTTATGGTGACGGAAAGCGGTGTTGTCGAAAATCGCATCATCGACACACCTGCCGACTTGCCGCCGTCGGCTCTGGTTGAAGCCAGCAATTTCCTAAGCGCGCGGCTGGTTGGGCGCACTCTGGGTGAGGCCAGCGATCGAATTATGGCTGAGCTTTCCCAACATCGCGCCCAACTGGACGTTCTGACCCAGAGCGTTGTTGAATCCGGCCTTGCCAGTTGGGCTGGTGATGATGAAGGCGGGACTCTGATTGTCAGCGGCCAGGCCAATTTGTTAGAAGACGTGAAAGCCGCAAGTGACCTTGAGCAGATCCGTTCGCTATTTGAAGCCCTTGAGACGAAGGAAACAATGCTTAAGTTGCTATCGCTGGCCGATGGCGCGGAAGGCGTCCAGATCTTCATCGGGTCGGACAATCAGCTTTTCGGTATGTCCGGATGCTCGATGATTGTCGGCTCCTATCGCGACAGCCGCGAACAGGTTGTCGGCGCAATCGGGGTTGTCGGACCGACCAGAATGAACTATGCCCGCATCATCCCGATGGTGGATTACACGGCGAAGCTGGTTGGACGGCTGGTCGGCAATCGCTAAGCTTTATGAAGAAGAGAGAATTTTAGGTCATGTCCCAGGACACTGAAAATGAAATGGCGGAAGAAAACGCCGAAGAAAAAACGCCCCCAGAAGCCGCGAATGAAGAGGCAACGGAGGATGTTGATCCAATAGGCGATAACGCAGGCGTCGACGGCGAGGAGCCTATCCTGGGTCCCGAGGCCCTGGATGAAGAGCTGGATCTTCTGGATGGCGAAGGCGGCGACCGCCTGAGCGAGTTGGAGGCGGAACTGGCGGAGGTAAAGGACCAGCTTTTGCGTGCAGTGGCGGAAACCGAGAACGTTCGCAGGCGAGCCCAGCGCGAAAAGCAGGACGCCGGCAAATACGGTATCGCCTCGTTCGCCCGCGAAATGCTGTCGGTGGCCGACAATCTGGGCCGCGCCCTGGACAGCGAAATGGCGGATGAGGAAAAACAAGCCAACGAGGAATTGAGTGCTGAAGATCTGTTGGAACGTTTCAACAATTTTATTCTCGGCGTAAAGATGACCGAGGCCGAGATGCAGAAAACCTTCGAGCGTATCGGCATCAAAAAGATCGAGCCCGTCGGTGAACCGTTCGACCCCAAACTGCATCACGCCATGTTTGAAATGGAAGACCTTGAACAGCCTTCCGGCACCGTAATGCAGGTGATCGAGGCCGGGTACGTCCTGCACGATCGCTTGCTTAGGGAAGCCAAAGTCGGCGTCTCCAAGGGAGGCCCAAAGCGCGAAGCCGAAGAACCTGTACAGGAAAGCGACGCGCAAGAGGCCGAAGGGGTGGCTCAGGCTTACGAACAATCAGCGGGAACCGGCTCGAACGTCGATAAGGAACTTTAAATCAAAAACCCTTAAAAAACTGCGGATGAAGGTTGCGCCATTTGGCGCTTGGACATATATAACGCCCGGAAGCCGCTTCCATTATTAGGTATGGTCGCGGCGTTTCCATGAAATTTCAAAAATGGGGATTTTTTTGCATCTTACGCCCGCCGAGGGGTTTGAAAAGGAAATCCGCCGCAAAATGAAGGATATGACATGAGCAAGGTTATCGGAATCGACCTTGGCACCACCAACTCCTGTATCGCCCTGATGGACGGCAAGGACGCCAAGGTTATTGAAAACGCCGAAGGCGTTCGCACCACCCCGTCAATCGTCGGCTTCACGGATTCCGGCGAACGCCTTGTCGGCCAGCCAGCCAAGCGCCAGGCGGTGACCAACCCCGAAAACACCCTGTTCGCGATCAAGCGCCTGATCGGACGCCGCTATGACGATCCCTTGACGGAAAAAGACAAGGGTATGGTTCCTTTCAAGATCGTCTCCGGCGACAGCGGCGACGCCTGGGTAGAAGCCGACGGCAAAAAGTACAGCCCCAGTCAGGTCAGCGCCTTCACCTTGCAGAAGATGAAAGAGACGGCGGAAAGCTTTCTCGGTGAAGACGTAACACAAGCCGTGATCACCGTTCCTGCCTACTTCAACGACTCCCAGCGCCAGGCGACCAAGGATGCGGGCAAGATTGCTGGACTTGAGGTCTTGCGCATCATTAACGAGCCGACGGCGGCCGCGCTTGCCTACGGCCTGGAAAAGAAAGAATCCGGCACCATTATCGTTTACGATCTTGGCGGCGGCACCTTCGATGTGTCCGCCCTTGAAATCGGTGACGGGGTATTCGAAGTAAAATCAACGAACGGCGACACCTTCCTTGGCGGTGAAGATTTTGACAAGCGCATCGTCGATTATCTGGCCGATGAGTTTAAGAAGGACAATGGCATCGATCTGCGCGAAGACAAGCTCGCCTTGCAGCGCCTGAAAGAAGAAGGCGAAAAAGCCAAGATCGAACTGTCCAGCGCCATGCAGACGGAAATCAACCTGCCGTTCATCACCGCAGACGCCTCAGGGCCCAAGCACCTGAACATCAAGCTGACGCGCGCCAAACTGGAAGCTCTGGTCGAAGACCTGATTCAGCGCACGATTGAGCCCTGCAAGAAAGCCCTGAAAGATGCGGGCCTGAGCGCAGGTGAAATTGACGAAGTAATCCTGGTGGGCGGCATGACCCGCATGCCCAAGGTTGTCGAAACCGTGAAGGACTTCTTCGGCCGCGAGCCTCACAAGGGCGTCAACCCTGACGAAGTCGTCGCCATCGGCGCGGCCATTCAGGGCGGCGTGCTTCAGGGCGACGTCAAGGACGTGCTGCTGCTGGATGTGACCCCTCTTTCATTGGGTATCGAAACTCTGGGCGGCGTGTTCACCCGCCTGATCGATCGCAACACCACGATCCCGACCCGCAAGTCGCAGGTCTTTTCCACCGCAGAGGACAACCAGACGGCAGTAACCATCCGCGTCTTCCAGGGCGAACGGGAAATGGCCGCCGACAACAAAGTATTGGGTCAATTTGACCTGGTTGGCATTCCGCCGGCCGCGCGTGGCATTCCGCAGATTGAGGTAACTTTTGACATCGACGCCAACGGAATCGTTAACGTGTCCGCCAAAGACAAGGCCACGGGCAAGGAGCAGCAGATTCGCATCCAAGCTTCCGGCGGCCTGTCCGATGAGGACATCGAAAACATGGTCAAGGACGCCGAGTCCCACGCCGACGAGGACAAGAAGCGCAAAGAAGTGGTCGAAGCCCGTAACCACGCCGACAGCCTCGTCCACACGACCGAAACCAACATGAAGGAACACGGCGATTCCCTGCCTGAAGAAGACAAGACCGCAATAGAGGCCGCCCTTCAGGAACTCAAAGACCTGCTGGAAAAGGAAGATCCGGATCCGGAGGAAATCAAGTCCAAGACGGAAGCTTTGAGCGAAAAGGCGATGAAACTGGGTGAAGCCATGTATAAGGCTTCCCAGGCTGAAGCCGAAGCGGGTGCCGCGGGCGCCGAAGCGCCAGAGACCGGCTCAGGCGATGAAAGCGCGGCAGATGACGCCGACGTGGTCGACGCTGAATTCGAGGAAGTCGACGCCGAGGCCGATAAGTCTGACGACGATAAAAAGGACGGTTAAAAACCCGTTCCGGAACTGTTAACTGACCACCCCGGCGGGTTTATAGGGATGCGCCGGGGCGGTTTCGCATTAAGGCAAAAGCATGTCCAAGGAAGATTTCTATACGCTTCTGGGTGTCGAAAGGGACGCGGACGCCGGTGAGATCAAAAAGGCTTATCGCAAGCTGGCGATGAAGTATCACCCGGATCGCAACCCCGGCGACAAGGAGGCCGAACGCAAGTTCAAGGAAATCAACGAAGCTTACGAAGTTCTGAAGGATGAAGAAAAGCGCGCCGCTTTCGATCGCTTCGGCCATGCCGCCTTTGAGCAAGGTGGTCCGGGCGCCGGAGGATTCGGCGGCGGCGGGGCTGGTTTTGGCGGTTTCGCCGATATTTTTGACGAAATGTTCGGCGACTTCGGCGGCCGCGGCGGCGGCGGCCCCCAAGGCGGCGCCGGGCGCGGATCCGACCTTCGCTACAATATGGAAATTACCCTCGAGGAGGCTTTCGAGGGCAAGAAGACCAATATCCGGGTGCCTACGTCCGTCTCATGCGACGGCTGCAAGGGCACGGGCGCTGCCGGCGGCGCGGCTCCGGTATCTTGTGCGACATGCGGCGGCCATGGCCGGGTGCGTACTCAGCAGGGCTTTTTCACCGTTGAACGAACCTGTCCATCCTGTCAGGGAACCGGCCAGGTCATCAAAGAGCCCTGCACTATTTGCGGCGGCCAAGGAAGGGTCCACAAGGAAAAAAATCTTTCGGTTACCATTCCCGCCGGGGTCGAAGACGGAACCCGTATCCGCCTGGGCGAAGAAGGCGAGGCGGGATTACGCGGCGCGCCCGCGGGCGATCTCTATATTTTTCTATCCATTGCCCCGCACCGGATGTTCAGGCGCGATGGTGCAAACATCCATTGCCGCGCCCCGATCCCGATGACCACCGCGGCTCTTGGCGGCACCATCGAGGTGCCGACTGTTGAAGGCAAGCTGACTCGCGTCTCAATTCCCGCAGGCGCGCAGTCGGGGCAGCAATTCCGGCTAAAGAGCAAGGGAATGAAAATCCTGCGCTCAGAATCCCGTGGCGACATGTTCGTCCAGGTTGCAGTAGAAACGCCCGTTTCCCTGTCCAAGAAGCAAAAAGAACTGCTCAAGGAATTTGAGGACGAAAGCAATCACCAGAAACACAGCCCTGAATCTCACGGCTTCTTCGATAAGGTCAAAGACCTTTGGGAAGATTTGAAGGAATAGCACCCTTTTTTCAGGCGCACCCTTCGGGTGGCGAATTCACTGGAAGTCAAAATAAAGCTAGTTGCAGGTGCTGAGATTGGCAGGCATTATTTCCTGTATCCGCCTATGGTTTGACTTCCAGAGGCCCAAAAAGCCAAGCGAATGGAACGAGCGCCCGGCGATTGAGGGGTAAAAAGAGGACAATAATATGAAAATCGGAATAGTCGGATGCGCGGGGCGCATGGGGCGGATGCTGGTGGCCGAAGCGCTGGACAGTGATGGCTGCACGCTGATCGGCGGCACCGAGCACGCTGAGAGCCCGTTTTTGGATCAGGATGTGGCGGCTCTTGCGGGAAAAGACGCCGCCGGACTCCCAGTATCAGCTGACACAGACGCCCTTTTCGCAGCCGCCGATGTTGTCATCGATTTCACCCTGCCCCAGGCGACCATCGCCCACGCCGAGGCGGCGACCCAGCACGGTACGGCGCTGGTAATCGGCACTACCGGATTGGGTGGGGCAGAACAGGGCGCGGTTGAAAAAGCCGCTGACAAGGTCGCCGTCGTTCAGGCCGCCAATTATTCCGTCGGCGTAAATTTGCTCATGGGCCTGACAAAGCAAGTGGCGGGTATCCTGAAGGCTGATTACGACATCGAAATTGTAGAAATGCATCATCGTCACAAGGTGGATGCTCCTTCGGGGACCGCGCTTGCCTTGGGAACTTCGGCGGCCGAGGGCCGCGGCGTTGTCCTGGACGACGTTTCCGAACGGGTTAGAGACGGACATACCGGAGTCAGAACGTCTGGCGATATCGGTTTCGCAACGTTGCGTGGTGGCGATGTGGTTGGCGATCACTCCGTTATTTTTGCCGCTGATGGCGAACGCTTAGAGCTGACCCATAAGGCATCAAGCCGTGCCGTTTTTGCTCGCGGCGCTGTGCGTTCTGCGATCTGGTGCGAAGGAAAACAGTCCGGCCTTTATTCCATGCGAGATGTTTTGGGCCTGTAATGATTTGTCCTTAAGGGCGGCTCAGGCACGAAAAGCTGTTTTTTTTTCGATTCCGGCCCCTTCCTTTATGCCAGAAAGAACCTGATTGAGCTCGCGGGCAATGGCGTCGCATTCGTTGGCGCTAAGGTGTGTGCCCACGACCACGCTTTCGCCGTGTGATGAAATCTCTATTCGCCCGGAGCGGCGATCTTCCGACTTCGAAACGACCTGAACCCAGTAAGGGTTAAAGGACTTTTCAACCCCGTAACGAGCACTGCTCCTGACGTGCAACAAGCCGTTTGTGAGAGTAATGTATTCTCTCTGGTCGCCTGCTTTGACGAACATCCAGATGATGATCAGAATCAGCATGAATTCCGCGCCGTAAAAGGCCGACAAGGGCCAGGCGCCAAAATAGGCGGCGCCCGCTCCGATAACGCTCCAGAAAAAGCCAAGCACCAGCAATACCACGAAACCCGCGCCAGGGCGCGCGCTTCGGTGAGGCTTTAGCTCAACCCTGTAAAGGATGTTTGGGTCGGAATTGTCCATCACCCCTTGCAATTAGGGATTTGGCTTAGGCGTTTTCCACGATAAATTCAAAAAAATAAGGAGAATGAACCTCACTATGAAAAAAGCCGATATCGAAAATTTCTATCAGGCTCTGGCCGATGACAACCCAGACCCGAAGGGAGAATTGGACTGGATCAATACCTATACCCTGTTGGTCGCCGTCGTGTTATCAGCCCAGGCGACCGATGTTGGCGTCAACAAGGCGACAGGGCCGTTGTTCAAGAAAGTCAAGACGCCTGAAGCCATGCTGAAGCTGGGTGAGGAAGGGCTCAAGGGCTACATCAAATCCATCGGCCTGTTCAACAACAAGGCCAAGAACGTTATTAAACTGTCACAAATGCTGATCGAAGACCATGGCGGGAAGGTTCCCGAAGACCGGGCAGCGTTGGAAAGACTGCCAGGGGTGGGGCGCAAGACCGCGAACGTGGTACTGAACATAGCTTTTGGCGCACCCACCATCGCGGTGGATACCCACATCTTCCGGGTTTCCAACCGCACCGGGTTGGCGAGCGGGAAAAACCCGCTGGAGGTGGAAAAAAGGCTGGAAAAGGTAACCCCAGAGCACTGGAAGTTGCACGCCCATCACTGGCTGATTCTCCTTGGGCGCTACGTCTGCAAGGCCCGCAAGCCGGATTGCTACGCTTGCGTCGTGCGCGAGGTCTGCGCCTTTAAGGGAAAAACTACGGCATAAGGGTCGTTTTCTTGAATAGGCCAAACGAATTTTTTCTCCCAAAATCCACGTATTCAAGATAGTCTGATCAAATATTGAAGGCATTTCAATTTCCATTGTGGGGGCGCAATGACTAACGAAAAAAATGATGGTGCATGGACTTACGAGACCTTTTCGCAAGACATGCCTGCGCGGGATTTTGGGCCTTTTGAGGACTTCGTTTCTCTTTGGCGATCAAAATGGGTGGGCGATTCCCTGCCCGCGTGGCGCGACTTCGAGTTCGATGACTTCAACGGTTGGCACGGCTGGCTGATTGTCGAAGATATCATTCCCGACGGAAGCGGCGATGTGCGCTTCCGGCTTTGGGGAACAGAAGTTACCGAACTGTTTGAAATGGACCTGACGGGCAAGCTCATGAGCGAGCTTGGAGAAGAATCGTTTGATCCTGAAGAGTTTGAGCTGGTCAAAAGGATTGTGCAAGAAGGCGTCATCTTACGCAGTACTGGTAGCCTGGCCTGGCGCGGTCGCGGCTACAGAAAAGTCACAACCCTGGAACTTCCCTTGGCCGATGACGGCAATACGGTCAACAAAATCCTATGTGGCGTTCGTCAGGAAAATTAACGCGCCAGAGCCTCAAGCAGGCATTCCGACCCTGAAACTTCTTCGACGCTGCGGCCGCGCGCTTCCACATGGGTAACGCTATATTCCTCCGCACCGCCGTATTTCTGATACAGAAAAAAATCCAGCATGCAGCCCGCCTTTCGGTATTGCCAGATTTCGGCCGGTGGATCCCGGCGCTTGAAATCGGGTGGTCCAAACATCTTTTGAATCTGGTCAGCGCCAAGACCAATCAAGCGTTTTGGTCCGGGCGCTTGCGGGCCGGGCAATCCCTCTCGCAAGGAGCGTTCGGGGGGCTGCATGGTGATGGGCGGTAACTTGGCCAGTTCGTCGCCAGCCGAGGAAGATTTCTCAGAAGTATTTATCGTTTCAGTCGATTCGGAAAATTCCTCCGGAATTTGTGTTTCAGGCGCCGCACAGGCTCCAATTATCAGCAACAGGGCAGTGAGAGAAAAGTAAAGCCGCATGGGAGTTGAACGCTTGGACAAAGTCACTCTTCGCCCGAATCCTCACCGGCTTCTTCATCGTCCGTGCTCGTTTCGGGTTGCAAATGTACGGGGCGGGGCGGTACGTCCAGGGCCTGCATGTCGCCAGAAACCTCGCCCCCGGCCTCGATAATAATGCTACCGTAACGAACAGAGCCGCTGATCTTCCCGCCTGCACGAACGGTCAATTTATTACTGACGGTCAAATCGCCATCGACATGGCCGCTAATATCGGCGTCTTCGACCTGGGCTGAACCCTTAAAGACGCCACTTGGGGCAACTTCGATCAGGCGCGCGCCCGTCAATGCCACCTCGACATGGCCTTCCACAACCAGGCGCTCACAGGCGGTAATTTCGCCGGACAGGCGAATGTCGCGCCCGACGACCAGTCTTTTGGAATCCCCCTCGCCTGGGCGGTGGCGATCCAGCCTTGTGGGAACGGAAGGTATATCGACTGGTCTTTTCGGAGCAGCCGCACTAGCCTGGCTGCCGCTCAGGTTCGGTGCGCGGGTTGGCGGTTTGGCCGGAGTGTGCGTTCCCTTTGAGGCGAAAGGTTTTAAAGGTGGCGCATCAATGCCTTCGGCGCCCTCACCTTGCTTGGCATCCGTATCATCCTTGTTTCGCCGGAACATGGCTTTCTCTCCCGTCAATTAATTAAACCCGGGCGCGAAAATCTTCAAACAGATGAACCATCATGCCCGTGGCGATGATCGGAGCCAACAAGTTGACGATTGGAACCGTCAACAAGAAGGCGATAACCACGCCGGTTATGAATAATTTCATCGCATTTTGTTTGCGCAAAGCCCTGGTTTCCGCCCGACCCAAGCGCCTTAGCGCCACCAGTTCGAAATATTCACGGCTCAAAAGATAACCGTTCACGCTGTAGAAAACAAAAGGGAAAAGCGGCCCTGTCAATAAGAAAGGCAACATCATAATGTTCAGGGCCAACATGATGAGCAAAAAACGCAAAGTCGTCAGCAACGTATCGCCCAGTCGCCCACCCGTTGCGGGTCCCAGATTCGGATAATGACGGGCCTCCACCGCCGAGGCGATTTCTTCCAGAAAAAGGCCGATGACAGCGCTGATTGCCGCCGGGAAAAGTAGCCAGGTCAGCATTCCGGTGGCCAGCCCGCCGAGAAAGTCAATTGCGGCCTCCAACCAGCCAATCGAGAACAGGGCCGTATTGGCTAGCAAAAAGCCGATCACCATCCACAACGAAATAAAGACGCCGACCGACGCCGCCAGCGCGATCCAGATCACTTTTCGGGCCCGCGGATCGGATATCTGCTCGGCCGCTTTGATGAATGCCTTGATCACAATATTTTCACCCGTTCAATAACCTCAAAAAAACCATTGATTGTTTAGACTTAAAGATGATCATTCGGCAAGGGCCTAAGGGGGGCTTTTCGGGCCCATCGCTTCTTGCTAATAAAAGCTTTGCCGCTATACTGCGCCGCCTTGCATTCACAGCTGTTAGTATAGAGCCCCTTAAGGAGAGCCTTCCATGAGCGAGACCCGTTATGACGTGGTTGGAATCGGCAACGCCATCGTTGACGTATTGGCCCACGCCGATGATCAGTTCATTAACGAGAACGACCTGATCAAGGGCACAATGAGTTTGGTCGATGAAGCCATGGCGGAAACCGTTTATTCGAAAATGGGTCCCGGCATCGAATGTTCGGGCGGATCGGCCGCCAACACCATTGCGGCTTTGGCTTCGCTGGGCTCCAGCGGCGCTTTCATCGGCAAGGTCAAGAACGATCAGCTAGGTAAAGTGTTCCGCCACGATATCACTTCGCTGGGAATAGCCTTTGAAACAGAACCCGACGCAGACGGCTCATCAACGGCGCGTTGCATGATCCACGTCACGCCGGATGCCCAACGCACCATGCAGACCTACCTGGGCGCTTGCGTCAACCTAGGTCCCGGAGACATCGATGAAGACCTGATCGCTGATTGCCGCGTCACTTACCTTGAGGGATATCTGTGGGATCCCGAACACGCCAAAGAAGCCTTCCGCAAGGCGGCGCGCGCAGCCGAAGCTGCTGGACGCCTTGTCTCGCTTAGCCTTTCGGATCCTTTTTGCGTCGATCGACACCGTGAAGATTTTCTCGAGCTGGTGAAAAATCACGTCAACATTCTTTTCGCCAATGAAGAAGAAATCATGTCTTTGTACCAAGTGGAGAAATTCGATGACGCCTTACAGCTGGCGCGCGCCGATTGTGATATTGCAGCCCTGACCCGCAGTGAAAAAGGCTCGGTCGCGGTGCGCGGAGATGAGGTGCACATCGTAGATGCCGAACCGGTAGCAAAGGTCGTCGACACCACTGGCGCCGGCGATGCCTACGCCGCCGGATTCCTGCACGGCCTGACCCGTGAAATGTCTTTGGATCAATGCGCACGCATCGGCGGCATTTGCTCGGCAGAAGTTATCAGCCATGTCGGGGCTCGTCCTGACGTGTCCTTAAGAGATCTAGTTGAAGAGAAAACCGCCTAAATATGGAACTACGCAACATCGCCATCATCGCCCACGTCGATCATGGCAAGACAACTCTGGTCGATACCCTGATGCGCCAGTCCGGCGCCTTCCGCGATAACCAGAAAGTCGAAGAGCGGGTCATGGATTCCGGCGATCTGGAGCGCGAGCGCGGTATCACAATCCTGGCCAAATGCACGTCCGTTGAATGGAAGGGCGTGCGCATCAACATCGTTGATACTCCCGGCCACGCCGATTTTGGCGGCGAGGTGGAACGCATCCTGTCGATGGTTGACGGGGTGCTGTTGCTGGTTGACGCCGCCGAAGGCCCGATGCCGCAAACCAAGTTCGTTACTGCCAAGGCTCTGAAGCTGGGTCTGAAGCCTGTCGTCGTCATTAACAAGGTCGACCGTCCCGATGGGCGTCCATACGAAGTCCAGGACGAAGTGTTCGACTTGTTTACGGCGCTGGAAGCCAATGACGAGCAGCTGGATTTTCCCACCGTCTTCGCCTCGGCGAAGAACGGCTGGGCAGCGATGGAGCCGGAAGGCCCCCAGGAAAACATGCACGATATTTTCGAGCATATTCTGAGCCACGTCCCAGAGCCGGTCACCAATATGGAATCGCCCTTTTCCATGCTGGCTACGACCTTGGAATCCGATCCCTATCTTGGGCGCATCCTGACCGGGCGTATTCAAACCGGAACGATCAAGGCGAATGCGCAAATTCATGTTCTTGACCGCGAAGGTAAAGAAGTGGATCAGGGCCGCGTTACCAAACTTCTGGCGTTCAGGGACGTGCGCCGCGAGCCGGTCGACATGGCCTCTTCGGGCGATCTGGTCGCCATCGCCGGCTTGACAAAGGCGACGGTCGCCGACACCCTGTGCGCCCCCGAAGTCGCTGAGCCTTTAAAAGCCGATCCGGTCGACCCACCGACCCTGGCCATGACGTTTTCAATTAATTCCTCGCCGATGGCCGGTAAGGAAGGATCGAAGGTCACCTCGCGCATGATTCGTGACCGCCTGATGGCGGAGGCCGAAGGTAACGTCGCTATTCGTGTCACACCTTCCGACAATACAGACGCATTCGAAGTCGCCGGGCGCGGAGAGTTGCAACTGGGCGTTCTGATCGAACAGATGCGCCGCGAAGGGTTCGAGTTGTCGATTTCGCGTCCGCGGGTTCTTTTTCAGGAAGATTCCGATTCGGGTGCGACGCTGGAGCCATACGAAAACGTCCAGATTGATGTGGACGAGGAGTTCTCCGGCATCGTCGTCGAGGCAATTTCCGTGCGCAAAGGCAAGATGACCGAGATGCATCCTTCCGGTGGCGGCAAGGTCAGGCTCACGTTTTTGGCTCCGGCCCGAGGCCTGATCGGATATCACGGGGAATTCCTGACCGAAACACGTGGCACCGGGGTCATGAGTCGCACCTTCGACAGCTATGGCCCCCATGCTGGCGACATTCCGGGCCGGCGTAACGGCGTGTTGATTTCAAACGCACCGGGCAAATCGGTAGCCTATGCGCTGGCCAATCTGGAGGGCCGGGGATTTCTGTTCATTACCTCCGGCGTTCCGGTTTATGAAGGTATGATCATCGGCGAACATTCAAAGGCCGGCGATCTGGCCGTCAACCCGATGAAAGCCAAACAGCTGACGAATATCCGCGCCTCGGGTACCGATGACGCCGTTCGCCTGACGACGCCGCGCAGCATGAATCTGGAAGAAGCCATCGCCTACATCGATGACGATGAACTGGTCGAAGTTACGCCCGAAAGTGTGCGTCTTCGCAAAACCCACCTGGACCCCCACGAGCGCAAGCGTATCGAACGCGGCCGGGAAAAGCGGGGTTAGGTAAAAAAAGAGCGGCGACTGGTGAAGCAAACAGCCGCCGCCCAGGGGAAGAAGGATTACCTGGGCCTAAAAGATAGCGGCTCTGCCGTCGGATTTACCAATCCACATCCGTTTGATATCGCCAGCGTGTGTCTTCGCCATCAGGTGAAAGAAACCGCCTTTTTCCTTTACCGCATAGACCTTATTGAAGCCCAGTGGCTTTAGCTGATCGATCAGGGTTTCGGCGTTGAAACCATCATCGGGAACGCTGAATTGCATCACTTTGGAGGGAGCCTGGCTCGATTCGCTGGCCTGGGCGTCATTTGTGGCGAGGCCTGCCATGAAGACGGTAGTGGCTAGAGGAATTGCTAAAAGTACTTTGGAGAAGGCTTTCTTACTCATTGGATGTTCCTTGCCTGGTAAAAGTCGGGTCGCGGAAATGATCGTTGGCAAGGAAACTAACAAAGGCGTTCTTAATAGTACCTGAAGCCAAAATTCATGAACCGTTCATTTTGCTGGCCTGCCATTGGGCTAATGAGTCATGAGCCTTTTTTTCGGCCTCGATGGCGTAGTCGACAGCGGTTTCCGTCGGGGTGGCTAGCTCAATGACGTAGCCGTTGGGATCACGAAAATAGATTGAATGGATAAACCCGTGGTCGGCGACGCCGCGCACCTCCATACCGGCGCTGTAACCCTTGTCGAACAGGCGCTGGCGCGTTTCGGCATCAACCTCCAGCGCGATGTGAAGGTCGTAGTCACGCTGTTCCTTGAAATCGAAAGGCGTTTGTGGGTCCTCGAAAAAGGCCAGATAGGAGCCGTCGCCAAGCCGGTAAAAGCTGTGCAATACATTTGTCTCGCGCCCGGTTTTGGTTTCATAAATTGGGAATGCGTCGGCCAACGGCAATTCGAGAAAATCCTCATAAAATAAGCGCGTTTCTTCGGAATCCCGGCATCGATAGGCGTTGTGATGAAGCCCCTTGATCATCGCTAATCTCCTAACCTGTTGTCCCTAAACCCAATTGGTGTTTCTATATAATTTTTCAAGGAATGCACGTGTTCTACGATACTGAAAGCAATAACCACGGCCTGCCACACGACCCCTTCAAGGCCTGCGTCGCGCCCAGACCAATCGGCTGGATTTCAACGTTGAGCGCTGACGAAATTCCCAACGCCGCACCCTTCAGTTTTTTTAATGGCGTCGCATCCGACCCGCCTCAGGTCATGTATTGCACCAGCGGCAACCAACCGCATGGACCCAAGGACACATTGACAAATATCCGCGAAACAAAAGAATTCGTCGTCAATGTCGCAACCTGGGATCTGCGTGATGCAATGAACATAACCAGCCAACCCGCTCGTCCCGAAGAAGACGAATTTGCCCTGGCCGGACTGGAGGCGGCTCCGTCAAATTTGGTCAGGCCGCCTCGCATCGCCGCCTCGCCCATCAATATGGAATGTCGGCTGGTCGATATCATCGATTTGTTGAGCAACAAACCGGAACTTCCCAATACAATGGTCATCGGCCATGTAGTCGGCATTCATATCGACGAGGCCATCTTAAGCGATGGTATGATCGATAACTCCAAATTGAGACTGATCTCGCGTCTGGGGTACAAGGATTACGCCCGAGTGGATGAAACCTTTTCCATGGATCGGCCCGGCGGCGGCGACAAACTAGCCGGCCTGGAATAGATTTGTCTTCAAATATGAATGAGGCGGCCCCCTTGCCGCGGACAACGGCTCCACGTAAAAAAGAGCCATGAGCGATTCTCTCCAGCACAAGGTTTCCATTTCCGGCCACCATTTTGAATCCAGCGCGTTTTGGCGGATGTTCCCCGGCGGCATGCGCCGCCGCTGGTGGATGTTCAGGTTATTTGACCTGGTGGCTAAAAACCTGCCCGTGCCGCGCCGCCGCCGGGGCCTGCTGGTGGTGCGCATGGACGGTATTGGCGACATGGTGCTGTTTCGCACCAGCCTGGATCATTACGCCGAAGCCTTCAACGTCGAAAAATCCGAAATCACCGTCCTGGGCTGTGAGAGTTGGGATGCGATTACCGGAGAAGTCTTTAGCGACTATCGTGTCCTCACCATCAATGAGCACAGTTTCGCGCGCTGGCCTCTTTATCGTTTTTGGGTATCGCTAAAGGTACGGGTGCTCAACCCGAAAATTAGCGTCTGTGACTCCTACCTGCGCCGCGCCATGATGGCCGACAGTCTGGTTTGGGTGTCCGGCGCACCGGTTGTGGTCTCATCTTTACCTTTTATCGGCGAACGAACCCGTGCTGAGTATCTGTATTATCTCAGCCAGGTTGACCGGATTGTACCAACAGGCGATTACCCGACCCATGAGGTTGTGCGCCACTACAATTTTCTGAGCGCCGTCGCGGGCAGCAAAATCGAGCCGGAATCGCCCCATATTTCCTGGCGCGATACCCGCCCTCCGGAAGAATTCGTCCCTAATGGTTTGCCTTACGCCGTCCTGAACCCGGGATCCAACGAATACGGCCGGCGCTGGCCGCTGGAAAAATATCAGGAACTGGCGGAAAAACTAGCGGCAAAAGGCCTGCGGGTCGTCTTTGTAGGTGGGCGTGGCGAACGCCCCGGGGACATCGATACAACCAATCCCAACATAGTCGATTTGATCGGTAAGACGAACCTGCCGCAGCTGCTCGACCTGATGAATCATGCTCATCTGGTTGTCAGCAACGACACCGGCCCGGCCCACCTGTCGATAGCACTGGGAACGCCTACGTTGGTTATCGTCGGCGGCGGGCACTTCGGCTGCTTCGTGCCCTACCCTGAGGGCGTGCGCCCCGATCATGCGCGCTTCGTCTATCACCAGATGGAATGCTATCACTGCTTCTGGAACTGTCCGAAGCGGGAGACGAAATTTGATGTCTTTCCCTGCGTCGCCGCAGTCGAAACCGAACAGGCCTGGGGCGTGGCTGAAAAACTATTGGACCCAAGCAGATGAAAACCTGGATAGACGCTTCCAAGATTTATCTTGAACGACGCGTTCTGGTTATTCTGTTTCTGGGTTTTTCAAGCGGCCTGCCACTTTTGCTGGTCTTTCAAACCCTGTCGGCATGGCTCAAGGAGTCAGATGTCTCGCTGACCATGATCGGCTGGTTTTCCCTTGCCAGCACAGCGTATGCGCTGAAATTTCTGTGGGCGCCTTTGGTCGACAAATTACCCCTGCCGTTGCTTAGCCGGTATTTGGGGCAGCGTCGCGGCTGGATGATTTTTTCGCAAGTCCTGATCGCTGTTTCCATGCTGGGATTGGGCGCCGCTGATCCGGCAGTCGATCTTTGGTGGACGGCGCTATGGGCGGTGGCGCTAGCGTTCGCATCTTCCACGCAGGACATCGTTGTCGATGCCTACCGCATCGAGAGCCTGGACGAAGAACAGCTCGGCGCAGGCTCGGCCAACTATGTATTGGGTTACCGGCTGGCAATGTTGGCGGCAGGCGCCGGCGCTTTGTTCGTCGCCGACGCCTGGGGCTGGTTCCAGGCTTATGCGGTGATGGCGGGACTGATGAGCATCGGCATTGTGACCGTGCTATTAAGTCCCGAACCGGAACACAGCGCCACCAACGAAACCAAAGCGCGCGAACAGAAGGTTGTCGCCTTCATGGACCGGCATGCCCACCTACCGAATTTGCTGCATTCCGCGATGGTAAGGATTTACGAAGCGGTTATTTGTCCTTTCGCTGATTTCATGAGCCGACCGCACTGGTGGGTGATCCTACTATTCGTGGCCCTGTACAAATACGGCGAGGCGCTGCTGGGTGTTATGGCCAACCCCTTTTATCTGGATATTGGTTTTTCCAAATCGGAAATCGCCGCGGTTTCAAAAGGCTATGGGCTGACTATGACCATTATCGGCGGTTATATCGGCGGCGTCATGGTGGCGCGAATGGGCATCATGCGGGCTTTGCTATACGCCGGAGTTTTGCAATGCCTGGCCAACTTGGCTTTCGCCGCCCAGGCTATGGTTGGGTATTCGGTGCCGATGTTGGCAGTTACGATAAGCATTGAAAATCTGACGGCGGGCATGGCGACGTCGGCCTTCATCGCCTACCTTTCTTCCTTGTGTAACGTCGCCTACACCGCGACCCAATATGCGCTTCTTTCTTCGCTGATGAACGTGACGCGTACCGTCTTCGCAGCCGGGGGCGGATGGCTGGCCGATAATATGGATTGGGTCAGTTATTTTGTGATAACCACCTTCGCCGCTATGCCGGGACTGTTTATTCTGGTGTGGCTGATGAAGCGTCTGCCGGCTCAAGAACCCGTTCCAGAGCCTCGCTAACGACGTCAAAGGGGATAAGCGATATCTCCCGCCCGCCATAATTTTTTGCCTCGATGATGGTCAGGTGGTCGCTCATAGGCATGAATTTTTCCGGCACCGTAGGACCAAACAGGGAAACCAGTGGCCTACCTCCCAGCGCGATCATGTGACCGACCCCTGAATCGTTGGAAACCGAAGCCGCCATGCGCTCGGCAAGCGCAATAGTATAAAGGGGGTCGAAACCGTTATCCTTGACCTGAAGCGGGAACAGGGCCTCGGGAACTTCGGCGCGCACCGGTTCCATCCATTCGGGTTCTTGGGGTCCTAAAAGAAAAACCGAAACACGGCCCTGCCCGGTCTGGGCTTTGGCGAGGCGAATGAAGTTCTGCAAATCCCAGCACTTGGGCTTGCCACCGCTTCCGGGTGCGAAGCCGATATAGTGCCTACCATCCGGCAGCAGCTCGCGCGCATCCGAACGGTAGCCTGCGCCAGGATCCAAATTCAGACCCATCGGGGTTTCGAACTTCTCCCCACTGGCCAGCTCCAACAGATCCAATAGCTGGCGCTGCATGGATTTCGGAAACTTGTAGCCGCTGGGAGGCTTTTTCGAAGACAGTAGAAACCGCCCGGCCGGTGAGATGAAGGTCTTGTGGGGAATGCGCCACAGGGAAGCCGAAGCCCACATAATTTTTTGGCTGTCGATAACCAGATCGAAGGCGCGCCCGCCAAGGGGTTTTATAAGTAGCTCGGATGGGTGCAAACCGATACCGGCGTTCTCTATGACCTCGTCGATCAGGCCATCAACCAGCGGCGCCAGGCAGGTGGCGTAGACGCTGGTTTCCTTGCCTGCCAGCCAGGTGATGCGGGCATCGGGAAAGGCTTCCCTGAGACCGCGCACGAACGGCAGCTTCAAAAGCCCGTCGCCGACCCGATCAAGGCCGACGTAGACCAGTACGCTTTCCGGCTTCGCCCCTTCCATTAATCCACTTCCCCATCAATCCAAGCCTATTGGGGTTAGCATATTTGCAGGCGCCAACCAATTGAAAGCCATCCTGAATATTCTTGCACTTGGGATTTTTGTTGCGGTGCAACATGAAGATCGCTATGTATCGCGCGTTAATTTGTTCATTTTAATTGTTCCAGACAGGACCGCAGGCCCATGGACATCACGAAAATTCCCGTCGGCGAAAACCCCCCTTACGACGTTAATGTAGTCATTGAAATTCCCATTGGAGGCAATCCGGTCAAATACGAGTTGGACAAGGCCTCGGGGGCCATGTACGTGGACCGCTTCTTGCACACCGCCATGTATTATCCATGCAACTACGGTTTTATTCCACACACCCTGTCAGACGATGGGGACGCAGTCGACGCCGCAGTCATGGGCCAAATTCCCGTCACCCCGGGCTGCGTCATCCGCTCGCGTCCTGTCGGCGTTTTGATGATGGAAGACGAAAGCGGCATCGATGAGAAAATCCTTTGCGTGCCGGTGGACAAGTTGCATCCGTTTTACAGCAATGTCGGCTCCTACAGGGACCTGCGACAGGTTCAGTTGGACCAGATCGAGCATTTCTTCACCCACTACAAGGATCTTGAAAAAGGTAAATGGGCCAAGACCAAAGGCTGGGGGGAGGCTGAAGAAGCCATGGAGCTGATCCGCATCGGAATCGAACGCGGCAAAGACTAACCCGATAGATGCTCGGCAAGTGGTCAATTTCCGGCTAAGCTGATTTCCATGAACTTCGAGCGAATTCATATCATCGCTGCCGACATCACGACCTTGGAAGTGGACGCAATCGTCAATGCGGCCAATGAGACCTTGCTGGGCGGTGGCGGCGTCGACGGCGCGATTCACGCTGCGGCCGGGCCTGGCCTGCTGGCCGAATGCAAGCAAATTCCCGGCGGCTGCCCGACCGGTGAGGCCCGCATCACTCACGGGTATAATTTGAAAGCCCGCTACGTCATTCACACGGTTGGACCAATTTGGCAGGGCGGCGATGAAAACGAAGACGGTCTATTGGCCCAGTGCTACCGCCGTTCGTTGGGGCTGGTGCTTGGTAATAACCTGAGATCAGTCGCTTTCCCGGCGATCTCGACCGGGGTCTACCGTTTTCCGCCCGAGCGAGCCGCCCGCATCGCACTTAGCACCACAGCGGCGCTGCTGACCGGCGATGACAGAATCGAAGAAGTGATTTTCTGCTGCTTCGGTGCGGACTCCCTCAAGGCCCATGAGCAAGCCTTGGCCGCCATTGGCGACTAACCTTTGAAAGGGAATAGCGAAATGCGGAAGGTACTCGTCCTGTTTGCCCATCCCGGACACCGTCATTCGGTGGCGAACAAGGCGCTGGCCCATACGGCCAAGGATTTGGACCAGATTACTTTCGTCGACCTTTACGCCGACTACCCACGCCTGAAAATCAACGTGGACAAGGAGCAAGAGCGACTGAACGAGCACGACGTGATCGTCCTGCAGTTCCCGCTGATGTGGTATTCCACACCGTCGATCCTGAAGGAATGGCAGGACCTGGTTCTGGAATACGGCTACGCTTACGGCGAGGGCGGTGACAAGCTGAAAGGCAAGTTGTTGATGGCGGCTATTACCGCCGGCGGACCGGAGGACGCCTATACGCCTGAGGGATACAACAATTTTAATTTGCGCACACTGCTGACCCCACTTGAGCAGACGGCGAATTTGTGCGGAATGCGTTTTCTGTCACCCTACGTGCTTTATTCGTCCCTGAAGGCCCGCCGGAACGACCGGATAAACAAACACGTTTCCGGTTTCTCCAGCCTATTAGAGTCTTTGCGCGATGAGACCATCGATCTTGACGCAGCCGATTCACTTGGACAGTTGTCGCAGGACAATCTGCCCATTTTAGAGGGGGCGGTGTAATGGGTGGACTTCTGTTTCAGGCTTTTGTTTATCTGATCGCCGCCGTCATCGCCGTACCCGTCGCCAAAAAACTGGGACTGGGCTCGGTACTCGGATACCTGATCGCCGGTATCATGATCGGGCCGGTCATTGGGCTCGTGGGCGCCGAAACCCAGGATATTCAGCACTTTGCCGAATTCGGCGTAGTCATGATGCTGTTCCTCGTCGGTTTGGAGTTGGAGCCAAGCGCCCTCTGGAGCATGCGCCATAAGTTGTTGGGTTTAGGTGGCCTTCAAGTCGGTCTGACGGTCGTTGCAATTGCCGCGGTGGCGTTGGCGATGGGACAACCCTGGTCCATCGCGCTGGCAATTGGTTTGGTGTTTTCGCTTTCGTCGACGGCCATCGTTCTTCAGACCCTGAATGAAAAGGGTCTGATGAAAAGCGACGGTGGGCAATCCAGCTTTTCCGTTCTGTTGTTTCAGGATATCGCGGTCATTCCAATGCTGGCGGTGATCCCCCTTTTGGCCATACCGGAACTGGTCGAACTTGTGCATCACGGCGGCGGGCAGGGAAAGGGTCATGGCGACAGCTTTAGTCTGATCGACGGCCTTCCCGGCTGGCAGGTGGCCATTGTAACCTTGCTGGCCGTGGCTACTGTGGTTGTGGGCGGGCACTTCCTTTCGCGCCCCCTTTTCAGGTTCATCGCCACGGCCCGGTTGCGTGAAGTCTTTACCGCGGCGGCTCTGCTTCTGGTCATAGCTACGGCGCTATTGATGACCCTCGTCGGCCTGTCGCCGGCCCTTGGAACATTTCTAGCCGGCGTCGTGTTGGCCAACAGCGAATTCCGTCATGAATTGGAAAGCGATATCGAACCTTTCAAGGGCCTCTTGCTTGGGCTGTTTTTCATTACCGTCGGAGCGGGCATTAATTTTTCCGCCCTATATGAAGGCTTTGGGCTCGTCTTGGGCCTAACCATAGGATTGATGGCGCTGAAAGCGCTGGTACTGCTATTGCTCACCTGGATTTTCAGGTTGCGTGGCTCTGACCGGTGGCTATTCGCCCTGGGACTCGCGCAGGCAGGTGAGTTCGGATTTGTCCTTTTGTCTTTTACGCATCAAAACGGCGTCATCCCAAGGGAATTGTCAGAGATGTTGCTTCTGATCGTCGCCCTTTCGATGCTGTTGACACCCATGATGTTCATTGTCTTCGAAAAGGTGATTTTGCCGAAGATGACGGCGGATCAGGAATCAGAAGCCGATGAAATTGATGAAAAAGGTGTGGCCATTATCGCCGGCACCGGCCGGTTTGGGCAAGTGGTGCACAGAATCTTGCGCGGCAGCGGTTTCAGCACCGTGGTTCTGGACCTGAGTGCGGAGAGAATTTCGCAACTAGGCAAATTCGGGATCAAATCTTACTACGGCGACGCCTCACGGCCCGACCTCCTGCACGCGGCCGGCCTGCATGAAGCCAAGATGCTGGTGGTTGCGATCGACGATCCCGAACGGGCCGTTGAAATCGTCAAGCACGCCCGGCGGGAAAGGCCGGATATTCATATCGTAGCGCGTGCCCACGACCGCATAGCCGTCTACGTGCTTTATGCTGCCGGCGCCAATGACATTATTCGCGAAAGCTTCGACAGCGCTGTTCGCGCCGGTCGCAGTGCTTTGGAAGCCTTTGGGGTGCATCCTTTTGAGGCGGAAAAAACGGTTACGGCCTTTGTTGAATCAGACCGTAAGTCGCTGGTCCGGACGGCAGATGTGTTCGATCCCGATATCCCGGCCCATGAAAACGAAGAATACATCAGGCTGGTCCTCGAAAACGAAGAGGAGTTGGGCCTGGCGATGTCCGGCGCGCGTTCCGCCGATAAGGGCACGCTTAACAGGGCATGGTTGCCGCCGGGATATCGGCTTGATGATGAGGATTGACCATACAAAAATGATTGCGAAAAGGTGCCTGTGACAAATGCCGGATAACGAATGGGACGACTATGCGGCTGACTGGGACGGCAACACCGTGGCGAGCGAGTATGCTAATAACGCCTATGGTGAGCTCGTCAAGGCAATCAATTTTTCGGGCTTGGATATCCTTGATTTTGGCTGCGGTACCGGATTGCTTTGCGAAAGGCTCTCTGGCGAGGCTAATCAAATCGTCGCTCTGGACGGGTCGCCTAAAATGATAGAACAACTCAAGCGAAAGGCACTTGCTAACGTATTCCCCATCGTTGGATTTCTTTCCCAGGGCCTGATAGATAAAAATGCCTTATTACAAAAAAGATTCGATCTTATTACCGCGTCTTCGGTTTGCGCGTTTTTGCCCGACTATGAAGATACCTTGAGGCTACTTGGCTCGCTTCTGAAGCCAAACGGAACTTTTGTTCAGTGGGACTGGTTAACTTTGGACGGCAGTTCCGAAACCGGTTTTTCAAAAGCAGAGGTATACCTGGCGATGAAAAATACGGGCTTCAAAGACGTAAAAATAACCCAGCCGTTTGTAATGGAAGATGCGGATAGCGACCTGCCGGTTTTGATGGCCGCTGCAAAGATGCCCTGATTTGACGGTTATGTCGTCAATGAGCACTTCCTTGGTCTCGTTATTGATGCGCTTTTTCCAGACATTCGATAAAAGTCTGGGCAATGCGCGACGGTTTGGGGGCGCGGCGGCTGATGGCGACAAAATTGCAATCGTAATTGAAGCGATCAGTGTTGATGGGCCTAACCAGCCCCTGGGATTCGAAACTGCTGGCGTAATGGTCCGGCAGGTAGCCCCAATACTGTCCCGACAGGATAAGGGTTGCCACTGCCTCCTGATCGTAACATGAAGCATGGCGCTCGATGCCTTTGCGGTTACTGAGGTCCATATTCGGAGAATGGTAGCCCAGGCCAACATACTTGTGATGTCGCAACGCCTGATCATCGATCTGATCATCATCCAGTATGAACAATGGATGACTTTGCGCGACGTAAAGATACATATGCTCGTCAAACAACGGCAGATAGTTCAGACTGGTCGAGCTGCGGTGGGTAGGCATAACCCCTACGCTGAATTGCCCATCCATAACGCCTTTTTCGATTGTGTTGATTTCTACAACATACATATCCAGCGTTACTTCCGGGGCCAGTTCCTCGAATTCCCGGACCGCCTCCGAAATCCGGCAAGAGGGATTGGTCACTGTTTTATCAAACATGGCAATCGACAGATTTCCCGTCATTTGCCGATGGACTTCATTGACTTCGCTGCGAAAAGTATCGATTGCACTCAGCAATCGCAAAGCGGCTTCATAAACGTGACGGCCCTCGTCGGTCAGCGCGAATCCACCCCGGCCGCGACGGCACAGAACGACTTTCAAGCGGGTTTCTAAACCTTTCAGGTGCCGGCTGATGGCGGAGCGGCCGATGTTCAGTTCCAACTCGGCAGCCGAAACGCCGCCCGCTTCGACCACCGAACGGAAAACCCGCAACAGGCGGACATCCACATCGCTCAACTGTCCCAACAAGGCCCTGGAAGTCATGGCGCGCTCCTGAAAACCAATGTTTCCATTTTATGCAACTAAACTTAACTAGACTATCATTTATTAAACTTTTTCACGGGCGTAGTCTTTACCCCCTTTGATGATTTTCAACCTTTTCTTAAACTCAAGGAATTCAGCAAGTGACGGATAAATTTGGCGGCCTCACCCAGAATCAGCTCGACAGTTATTGGATGCCATATACGGGCAACCGCGAGTTCAAGAAAGATCCCCGGATCATCACTTCGGCCAAAGGAGCCTATTTTACCGACGCGGAAGGACGTAAAATTTTCGACGGCCTCAGTGGATTGTGGTGTTGCGGTCTTGGTCATGGTGTGCCTGAAATCGCCGAAGCCGTCGCCAGCCAGATGCAGGAGCTTGAGTATGTACAGGCCTTCCAGTACGGGCATCCCAAGGTGTTTCAGTTAGCGGAGAAAATCACCGAGTTTATGCCCGAAGGCCTGAACCGTGTGTTTTTCACCAATTCAGGCTCGGAAGCCGCCGATACTTCCCTGAAAATCGCCCGCGCTTACTGGCGAAAAAAGGGCCAGCCGACGAAAACGAAATTGATCGGCCGCGTCAAAGGCTATCATGGGGTCAATTTTGGCGGAATATCCGTCGGCGGTATTGGCGCCAACCGCGCTCTTTTCGGCGAGCCAGTGGCCGCTGACCACCTGAGCCACACAGTCATCAAGGGAAACGAGTTTTCCAAGGGACAGCCCGAAACCGGTGCCGAACTTGCCGACGAACTGCTCGAGCTGATCGGTCTTCATGATGCCTCCAACATCGCTGCGGTCATTGTCGAGCCGATGGCCGGTTCAGCAGGGGTGCTGCCGCCGCCGGAAGGATACCTCAAGCGCTTGCGTCAGATCTGCGACGACAACAATATTCTACTGATCTTTGATGAAGTAATCTGCGCCTTTGGCCGCATGGGCGCCAATACCGGTTCCGAGGCCTTCGGGGTCAAGCCGGACCTTCTGAATATCGCCAAGCAGGTGACCAACGGCGCCGTTCCCTTAGGCGCGGTCATCGCCCGTCAGGATATCTACGATACATTCATGGAAACCGGCGGCCCCGAATACATGCTGGAGCTTCCCCACGGATATACATACTCGGGCCATCCGGTGGCCTGCGCAGCGGGCCTGGCGGCCCTGGACGTCCTGAAATCCAGCGGCCTGATCCAGCGGGTTGGTCAAATGTCTGGATACTTCGAAGAAGCGGTGCATTCTCTTAAGGGCTCAAAGTACCTGACGGATATTCGCAATTTCGGATTTGCCGCCGGACTGACCCTCGAGGCCGCACCAGGTGAACCGGCCCGACGGCCCTATGAAGTGGCCATGGATATGTGGAAAAAAGGCTTCTACGTCCGATACGGCGGCGATACCGTTCAGCTTGGCCTGCCGTTCATTACCGAAACCGACGAGATCGATTTGCTTGTGGAGGCCCTCGGCGAAAGCTTCAACGCTTTGAACTGATCCCATGCACCCCAACAAGGCATTTCGGCGCGCAACACCAGAGGAGAATCTGTCGTTCGCGGCCGAGCGCGGGTTTGGCGTCATGACGCTGGCCGGTCCTGAAGGCCCCCTCGCCTCGCATATTCCTTTCGTGTTATCCCCCGATCGAAAAACATTCGGGGCGCATCTCGTTCGATCCAATCCCATTTTGAAACGCCTAGACAGGCCGCAACCGGCGTTGATGGTCGTCAGTGGTCCCGATGCTTATGTCTCTCCGGACTGGTACGGCGTGGATGATCAAGTGCCGACCTGGAATTACGTCGCGGTGCACTTGCGCGGCACCCTGAAGGCCTTGCCGGCAAGTCAACTGCGATTCCATCTTCAAGCCTTGTCGGGTCTATTTGAACAACGCCTTGCTCCCAAGCCGGTCTGGAAGCTGGATAAAGTGAATCCCGATGCCTTGGCGAAACTCGAAAAGATGATTGTCCCGGTAGAATTCGCTATCGATAGCACCGAGGGAACCTGGAAGCTTAGCCAGAACAAACCTCAATCCGCGCGTCTAGAAGCGGCCGATTTTATCGGCAACCCCGAATTGGCAAGCTTGATGAAGCTAGTAAAAGAGTTCGCTTAGCCCGCGTTCGCAGTTTCGATGGCCTTGAACAGCAGGGCGGCCAACAGGGCGGCGGCCGGAACCGTGATGACCCATGCGGCAGCGATTGTGGTCAGGTGCTGGCGGCGGACCAGTTTTCGCTTGTTGGATTTCTTTAGCTTCTTGGCCTGCTTTTCCATCAGCATTTCGTCGGCTTCGTCCAGCGCGCCGTCTATGCCGCCGCCAACGCCCAGCGCGTTTGGTTGGATGATGCGCTTTTTGCGATTGGTGAGAAATTCCCGGTAAAGCCCAACGCCGAAAACACCGCCGACGGCTATGTGGGTCGAACTGACAGGAAGCCCCAATGTCGATGCGATGATTACCGTTATGGCTGCGGCGAGCGCGACACAAAAAGCCCGCATGGGGTTCAGTTTGGTGATTTTCTCGCCAACGGTTCTAATCAGTTTCGGGCCGAACAACACAAGTCCGGCGGAAATACCGGCCGCGCCGACCAGCATCACCCATAGCGGAATATCGACCTTGGCGGCGATATCCCCACTAGCCGACGACGAAACAATGGCCGCCAGTGGCCCGACCGCGTTGGCCACGTCGTTTGCCCCGTGGGCGAATGACAAAAGGGCAGCCGAAAAAATAAGCGGTATAACAAACAACTGGTAGACGGATTTTTTTCGGTTTTCCATGGTTGCCGATTTTTTATCGACGAAATGCTTGGTGATGAAATAGACCGCCACATACGCTACCGCGCCCACGATCATGACGCTAACCGCGTCGATCTTCATGATCTTTTTAAGGCCCTTCATGACCAGATACATGGAAAACGCAGAGCCCATGATGCCGACCACCACCGGAACCCATTTTCGCGCGGCCGCTATCTTGTCCTTTTGATTTAGCACGGTGAATTTCAGGAAGGCCAGGAACATCGCCGCAATGATCCCCCCCATGATTGGAGAAATCACCCAACTGGCGGCGATCTTGCTCATGGTCACCCAATTGACGGCGTTGATACCCGTGGCGGCAATGCCCGCCCCCATGACGCCACCGACGATGGAATGGGTTGTTGAAACCGGCGCGCCGACGTAGGTCGCAAGGTTCAGCCATAGGGCGGCGGCGAGCAGGGCCGCCATCATGGCCCAGATGAATACTTGCGCATCGGGCATCAACGATGGATCGATGATACCCTTCTTGATTGTTTTGACGACGTCCCCGCCGGCGAGGATGGCGCCCGAAGATTCAAACACCGCGGCGATGATCAGCGCGCCAACCATTGTCAGGGCCTTGGACCCCACCGCCGGGCCTACATTGTTGGCGACATCATTAGCGCCGATGTTAAGGGCCATGTAGCCGCCAATGATTCCGGCGGCGATGACGTAGGCGCTATTGTCGATGGCGCCCGTCTGCATGGAGGCGAAAATCCATACCGCCACCAGGAACAATACACTTAGGCCGATCTTGACGAATTGTTGGCCTGTCTCCTGGGTCGCCTTTTCCAGGCGGACGATTTTTTTTAAATCTTTATCGAGGGAGGTTTTCTTCTTTATTTCCGGATCGCTCATTCGGGCGCTCTTTCCAATTTATCCCAAACGGGGTGCTCGCAGATGGGCGGACGGTTACTTGTAACCGTACAGGATTTATCGGTCCAGAGAGATTTCACCCCATCTAGATGGCGTCGTGTGCGGCCAGTGCGGCCATGTTGACCATGTCCGAAACCGTTGCTCCCATGGGAACGATCTGGGCCGGCTTGGACAGACCCATCAGCATCGGCCCAATCACCGTCCCGCCACCCAACTCATGCAGCAGATTGGTAGAGATCTGCGATGAGTGCAGGCCCGGCATGATCAGGACATTGGCCGGGCCGGTTAAACGGCAGAACGGGTAATGGACGAGCAGCTCCTTGTTGAGCGCAACATCGACACCCATGTCGCCGTCGTATTCGAATGACACCCGTCGTTCGTCAAGGACCTGTACGGCGTCGCGGACAACCTCGGAACGTTCCAGCATGGGATTGCCGAAATTGGAAAATGACAGGAAAGCCACGCGCGGCTCATGACCCATGCGGCGGGCTACGGTCGCCGATTGGATGGCGAAATCGGCCAGCTGCGACGGTTCAGGCAATTCGTGGACGGAAGTGTCGGCGACAAACAGCGTGCGGTCGCGGGCAAGCACCAGTGAGAGGCCGAACATATGCTCTTCAGGCCGGGGGTCCAGGACGCGGGTTATTTCCTCCAGCGCCACATAGTAATTCCGAGTCAGCCCTGTCAGCATGGCGTCAGCATCTCCCATGGCGACCATACAGGCGGCGAAGATGTTTCGGTCCTGATTAACCATGCGCTGGCAGTCACGATACAGCGAACCTTTGCGCTGCAGGCGCTCGTAAAGGAAGTTCGTATAATCCTTGTTTGCCGTGCTCAGCTTGGCGTTGTGAATCTCCAGGCCTTCGATTTTAGGCAGGCCGAGTGATTCCATGGTTTCCAGTACCCGGTCTTCGCGCCCCAAAAGAATCGGTATGCCGTAACCGGAATTGAAGAAGGCGACGGCGGCGCGGATACTTTTTTCTTCCTCGCCTTCGGCGAACACAACCCGTCTCGGATGGGCACGGACATCCTCAAAGATCGCCTGCAGGCTGGCAGCCGTCGGGTCCAGTCGGGCCGAAAGTTCGTTGCCGTAGGCCTCCATATCGATGATCGGATGCTGGGCGACGCCGCTGTCCATAGCTGCGTGGGCTACGGCCTGCGGTACGGCCTTGATCAGGCGCGGGTCGAACGGCGCCGGGATCATATAGTCTGGGCCATATTGCAGGCTCTGGCCGGAGTAGGCCGCGCCGACTTCGTCAGGCACGTCTTCGCGGGCCAACTCGGCGATCGCGTGGGCTGCGGCGATTTTCATCTCGTCGTTGATGGTCGAGGCCCGCACATCCAGCGCTCCCCGGAAAATGTATGGAAAGCCCAACACGTTATTGACCTGATTGGGGTAGTCTGAACGGCCCGTTGCGATCAGCGCATCAGGACGGACTTCTTTAACGTCTTCCGGCCTAATTTCCGGATCCGGGTTGGCCATGGCGAAAATTATCGGTTGATCGGCCATTGATTCAACCATCTCCTGGGAAACTGCACCCTTGACGGAAAGGCCAAGAAATACGTCCGAGCCGACCATAGCCTCTTCCAGGGTGCGGGCGTCGGTTTGAACGGCGTGGGCCGATTTCCACTGGTTCATGCCTTGTTCGCGGCCCTGATAAAGCACCCCTTTTGAATCGCATAAAATGACGTTCTCATGGGGCACGCCCATGCGCTTTATTAGCTCGACACAGGCAATGGAGGCCGCCCCAGCGCCGTTGGCGACGACTTTGATCGAACTCATATCGCGCCCGGTCAGATCAACGGCGTTGATCAGCCCGGCGGCGGTAATGATGGCGGTGCCGTGCTGATCATCATGGAAAATGGGGATATCCATAATTTCACGCAATTGCTGTTCAATGATGAAGCATTCCGGAGCCTTGATGTCTTCCAGATTGATTCCGCCGAACGTGGCGCCCAGATATTTAACGCAGTTAATGAATTCATCCACGTCCTCGGTCTCGACCTCAAGGTCGATGCCGTCTACATCGGCAAAGCGTTTAAACAGAACGGCCTTGCCCTCCATCACCGGTTTGGAAGCCAGTGCACCCAGGTTGCCCAGGCCCAACACCGCGGTGCCGTTGGAAATAATGGCTACCAGGTTGCCCTTCGCGGTATAGTCGTAGGCCAGGGAGGGGTCGCGATCGATTTCGACGCAGGGTGCGGCGACGCCGGGCGAGTAAGCCAGCGAAAGGTCGCGCTGGGTTGTTAAGGGCTTGGTCGCCTGCACTTCCAGTTTCCCTGGCCGTCCTCTGGCGTGAAACTTCAGGGCTTCGGCGTCCGTGACGCCATTCTTGCTATCATCCATCGACTTAATCTTTCGGATAAAAAATCTTAGGTGTTTTTGTGAATGTGGACATTGCTCGCCCCATTCTCATTTAAGACGTTAGTGGCGGTTTCCTCGCGCGCTGGGCTCGTCGCGCTTACCCACAAAATGACGCTGCCAGCTTCAAGCGCACGCTCAAAATCCTCGGTATGCGGGGTCGACGTCACCCCTTCAATCACTTCTTTGGCAGCGATGACTCCGGTGGCCGCACCGATCAAGGCTGCGACGGTACCCGCGACAGGCCCACCGGCCAGAAAAATGGCGCCGGAGGCCACCAACGGGGCTTCGTACTTCAACTCGCCGACTAGCGCGCGCAGCACATCGTGCAAGGGCTTGCCGGGCTCGCCTGCGGCCTCAAGGGATTCATGGGACGAGAGCAGGCTCAAATCCGAGCGCTCGAATCCCGCGTCGATCAGGGCCTTGATGGCGGCTTCAAAAGTGTCCCGGTCGGCGAACAAGCCGACGACCTCACGGGCTCCAGTGGATGAAGGTGTGTCGTTCACGGGTTGTAATTCCTTATTGGTCCCAGTTTGTTATCACATTGTGCCTAAGGGCGTGGACAATTCCTAGCTTTTCCTAGCCCAAAATCGGGAAAAACCGACCGACCCATATAGCCGCCGATAAAGAGGGTGTGATATGGTGCCGCCCAGTAATGAATTTCGGCGGATGGAACCCGTGCCCCAGACCGACCCTCATGAGGCCGTAAACGAACAGGACAGGGCGCCCACAGTGGTTCCTCAGGAGCCGAAAAAAGGCGAACGAGCCGCGTCAAGTAAGGCGCCGTCCATGGCCTCGAAGACCGATGGCGTGACGCCAATGATGGCCCAATACCTGGAAATCAAGGCCGATCACCCCGACTGTATCCTGTTCTACCGCATGGGCGACTTTTATGAACTTTTCTTCGACGACGCAGTAAAGGCGGCGGCAGCGCTGGACATTACCCTGACCAAGCGGGGCAAGCATCTGGGTGAGGATATTCCCATGTGCGGGGTACCGGTACACAGTCACGAAAGCTATCTGGAGAAGCTGATTTCTACCGGTTTCAAAGTCGCCGTGTGCGAACAGACGGAAGATCCTGCGGAAGCAAAAAAACGCGGCGCCAAGTCTGTGGTCAGGCGCGAGGTAATGCGTGTCGTTACGCCGGGAACCTTGACTGAGGAGACCCTGCTTGACGCCCGGACCCACAATTACCTCGCCGCCCTCGCCGAGGCCGGCGGCAGGGTGGGACTGGCGTGGATAGAAATTTCCACCGGTGAGTTTTTAACCCAGCCGCTAGAGCAAGGATACCTGGCCGCAGCCCTGGCCCGCATCGGCCCCGGCGAACTGCTGGTATCGGAAAACCTGAGCCAGAAGCCCGAACTGTTTGAAATCTTTCACGAATGGCGCGAACAACTTTCGATCTTGCCCCAGGCACGATTCGACAGCGCCAACGGCGAGAAGCGCCTGCGGTCTCTCTTCCATGTCAAGACCCTGGAGTCCTTCGGTGATTTCGATCGCTCGGAACTCGCCGCCGCCGCCGCTTTGGTCGACTATATAGAGCTAACCCAAAAAGGCCGTCTGCCCCGGATCGCGCACCCCAGGCAGCTGAGTCTTTCAAGGGTTATGGAAATCGATGCTGCGACCCGGCGCAATCTTGAATTGACCACGACCTTGAGCGGCGAGCGAAAGGGCTCGCTTCTTAGCATCATTGACAAGACCCTGACCGGTTCCGGCGCACGCATGCTGGCAAGCCATTTATCGGCGCCGCTCAGGGATCCTCAGGAAATTGACGCCCGCCTGGACATGGTGCAATTTTTCTACGACGGCGAAAGGGTCAATAGCGACGTTCGCGATCAATTGAAGCGCTGCCCCGATATTGAACGCGCCCTTTCGCGTCTGACGTTGGCCAGAGGGGGTCCACGCGATCTGGCTGCTGTTCGCGACGGCCTGAGCAGAGGCGGACAATTGCGAGGCGTTGTGGAGCACCCGTCGATTGTCGGGCGCTCTCGGGGAATCGAGGAAGCGATTAAGGGTCTGGGATACCATGATGAGTTAATTGAACGTCTGGCCCGGGCCTTGGCCCCGGATCTTCCTGTCTATGCGCGCGATGGCGGTTTTATCGCCCAAGGCTACGCCGCCGAGCTGGATGAATTTCGCTCTCTCAGGGATGAAAGCCGCCGTCTGATCGCCGGCCTGCAAAGTCGTTACGTCAACGAAACCGGCGTTACGACGTTGAAAATTAAGCACAATAATGTCCTAGGCTACTTTGTGGAAGTACCAGCTAAACAAGGCGATAAGGTGCCGTGCGGGACCGAAGACGCGTTTATTCATCGCCAGACAATGGCCAATGCGGTGCGTTTTTCGACTGTCGAATTGAACGAGCTGGAGCAAAAGATCGCCCGCGCGGGTGATCAGGCGCTGGCCCTTGAGCTGGCTCTGTTTGATGATTTGTTGGCTGAGGTGACCGGGCGGGCGGAGGAAATAGCCTTGGCCGCGATTTCACTGGCCAGATTGGATGTTGCCTGTGCGCTTGCCCATCTAGCGCGCATCCGCAACTACGCCCGTCCGCTGGTTGATGAGTCGACGATTTTTGACCTAAGGGGCGCACGCCACCCGGTGGTCGAAGCGGCGTTGGAGGAGCAAGGCGAGCCTGCGTTCGTCGCCAATGACTGCAAGCTGGGCGGGGAAGAGGAAGACGATGGACGACTCTGGCTTCTGACCGGACCCAACATGGCGGGTAAAAGTACCTTTTTGCGCCAGAACGCCTTGATCGCAGTAATGGCTCAGATGGGCTCGTTCGTACCGGTCGAAAGCGCGCATATCGGCACCGTTGATCGCTTGTTTTCCCGTGTCGGTGCGGCGGACGATCTGGCTCGCGGACGTTCCACATTCATGGTCGAAATGGTGGAAACGGCGGCGATCCTTAATCAAGCCGGCCCCAGGGCCCTCGTCATCCTGGACGAAATCGGCCGGGGCACGGCGACATTTGACGGCCTGTCCATCGCTTGGGCGGTAATTGAGAATTTGCACGAAGTTAATCAGTGCCGCGCCCTTTTTGCGACCCACTATCATGAACTAACGGCACTGACGTCCAGACTCGAACAACTGGCCTGCCACACCATGAAAGTGAAGGAATGGCAAGGGGACGTTGTTTTTCTGCACGAGGTAGCGCACGGAGCGGCCGACCGGTCCTATGGAATCCATGTTGCTGATTTGGCCGGATTGCCAAAGGCGGTGGTCGGCCGGGCCGAAGAAATTCTCGAGAATCTTGAAGCCGGCGAACAGTCTTCAGCCTTGACCAGGCTGGCTGACGACCTGCCGCTGTTCCAGACGGCGCCGCAAACACCAGCCAAAAGTAGCGGCCCATCGCCGCTGGAAGTGGCGCTTGGGGAAATCCATCCCGACGAACTGACGCCCAAAGAGGCTTTGGAACTGATTTATTCTTTGAAAGGACTGTTAAAGGACTAGTAATCGAGCGCCCTATAAAGCGCTAGCTCCAACTATTCGCCAGCTTAGACCAGATGCTGACGTTTCCCTGCACCCGTTCCTTGGGGAGGGTCACCATGACGGAGGTGCCTTCTCCCTTTTTGCTTTTGACGGTGATTTTACCGCCGTGCAATTCCACCAGTTTTTTTGTTAGGGGCAGCCCCAGCCCGGTGCCCTCGTGTTTGCGATTAAGGCCGCTATCGATCTGTCCGAAAGTACTGAGGGCGGTTTCAATTTCGTCTTCGCTCATGCCGATGCCCGTATCGCTTACAGCGATGGAAAGGGAATAGTCATTATTCAGCCACGCTCTGAGAGAAACCTTTCCGTGTTCCGGTGTAAATTTGACTGCATTTGAAAGCAGATTGAGCAAAACCTGCTTAACCCGCCTCTCGTCCAAAAAAACCCGAGGGATGTGGGGCTCGACGAAGGATGACAGTAAAATTTTCCCATTTTCCGCCCGGCTTCTGATCAGCCGGACCGCAGCGTCGACGGCCTCCGACAAACTGACGTCCTTTTCCTGTAATTCCAGGGCATTTGCCTCGATAGCGGATATATCGAGAATGTCGTTGATAAGGTCCAGAAGATGCTGGCCCGAATCGTGGATGTCGTTCAAGTACTCCCGGTATTTATCATTTCCTAGCGGCCCGAACACTTCCTGTTGCATGGTGTCGGAAAAACCAAGGATTGCATTTAGTGGAGTACGCAGCTCGTGGCTCATATTAGCCATAAGGTCGGATTTTACCTTGTTTGCTTTTTGCGCCTCAATCGCGGAAAGAGCCAGTTTTTGGGTTACGGCCTTCAAGTTTGATATGTCGGAGAACATTCCAACCGACCCTATTTGAACGCCGTTACTATCCACGACGGGTGTTGCGTTATTAAGGCAGTGAATATTTTCTCCGTCAGGACGCCGGAAGGCGATCTCGTAAGCGCCAACCTTACCTAATTTGCGTGCGGCTATTTCAGACTTAATAATCTTCGCGTTTTCGTCATCGACAAATTCAAAAACGCTTCTGCCGATAACTTCGTTCTTTTGCCTTCCAAGAATGCGGCACATGGCGCGATTTACGTCCTGCGTCATCCCTTCCAGGTCAATGCGCCAATACCCTTCCTTGGTGCTTTCCAGAAGCTGCTGTCGAAGATTGACCTCCATGTTGATCTTTCTGCGCCAACTGCCCAAAAGCCGATAAACAACCAGCCAGCTGAAGAAGAGGACCAGCATGATGCCCGCCATGACCGAAATTTGCGCCCGGTTGAGGCGAATTCGATTTTTTTGAGCATCGTCAATGGCTTCGTGGAGAGCACGATGAAATAAGTTCATCCCGACGGATAGATTCCGTTTTTGCTCAAAATGCTCTGGCGATAAAAGCAGTTCCCTGGCTTTTTTTCGCGATCCCTGTTGAATCAACGTGAATGCCTGATTTTCAATTTCCGACAATCGAGCCCTTGCCTGCTCGACTGCCGCCATGTTTTCGGTGTCGCGAATTCCGGGAACCAGTTTGAGGGCTTGCTCGATGGCCGCTTTCAATGCAGGAACATTTTTTTTATACCGCCTTTCCCATTGGGCTTCCCCGGTTTCCACCGCCATTCGAGCCGACATCGTCAGCATCCCGTCAAGGCGCGCAATATCGCTTTGAATTTCGTACACGTCATGCAGCCAATCGTTTTGGCTTGCCGCACCGCGAAGGTTGACCGAATAGACGGACCAAATTACCCAGCTCAACCCGCCGAGTGTCAAAAGCACCGCCACAAGCAAGGCTCGTTGCGGGGATTGCTTTTTGGATTCAGGCATAGCGACGCAAAACCCCCTCCCCCCTCGTCGCCCGAATCGAGAGAGCAAATCGGTTTGCGCGGAAGGAAGCGCCCTTCAATTTAAGGCATCCGAATCTTGAAAACCGCTTGGAAAAACCTGGGTTAACGAATTTGTCGCAATTGGTGTGATCGTCCGGCATTTGGTTTCGTCTTACGTGCCATCGCATATTGCATTTGACCTTCGCCAGCCGCCATTCTCTGCAGGTTGTTCATGCGCCCCCGCAAGTCGGCAATGGCAATCGCGGCCTCTGTGGTGGAGAATATTCCAGCCTGAATGGACCCCAGTGTTTTCGAATGTTCACGAAGTAAAGCCTGATAGCGGAAATATATCTCTTTCATGCTCATTGACGTTTCCAATCGCGTTCAATTTAGAAAGTTGGCGCCCCGAGATGAATATGGGGGGGGGGGAAGAAATCAAACCGGGGCGCCGGGTAAACAGTGACTGAATGGACAGTCTTCCTTGTACTGCTTGCCCAGTAAAGATAGCGCCCATTTGTTTCTTGGTTGGTTCAGGGAAATTTCAGAATAATTCTAATTATGTCAGAATGTGTCTGAAACGGCAGAAAGAACACGCTAGACTGAGAAGCCAAATACCTTGTTGAATGATATAATGCGCTGCTATCGAAGAACCATCGACGGATATCATCAGTCATGGCTATTGGAGGACTAGAAACCCAAGATGGCGCACTCGCTTTCACGCAGAAGATTTAGCAATGCCCTGGGAACGGTTCTTTTGGGCGCCTTTGCCGGAGATCTGTCTTCAAGCGCTGCGAGTGCCGAAGTCCTGAACATCGCCTTTTCCGACGGCAATTCCCCATACAGTTTCGAGCGCGATGGAAGGTGTGAGGGTATTCTTAGTGACCTTGTGCAATCAGTTTTTGAATTTCTTCCGGATCGAGACGTTTCCTGCACCCCTTTTCCGTGGGCCAGGGCGCAAGCCATGGTTCGGGAGAACCGGATGGATGGCTTGTGCACTTACCCATCGGAAAGTCGAAAAAAATACCTGGAATTTTCGCCGGAGCCCCTATTTGTTCAGGACATCGGATATCTTGCCTACAATAAATCCACACCCGGCATCGAAAAGCTGACGAAGGTGAAATCTTACGAGGATCTTGCCCGGTTTGAGTTTGTCGGGGTTAACGGAGTTGGCTGGGAAGTCGATAACATTCCGCCAACTATTTCCCGCCAATTACTAAAAGACCTTCCTACGGCATTTCAGATTCTATTTAGACGCCAAAGCGGCGACTTTATGGTGATCAGCGTCGAGCAGGCGATTGGATTAGCAAAAACAATGGACTTTGAGACCAGCAGTATCGGTTTTGTCCGTGCAGATTTTATCACGAATCATCTTGTTCCGTTTCACATTGGCCTAAGAAAAAACCTACCTGACACCGAGAAAAATATTGATCGAATAACCGAAGTGATTCGATCCTCCGATTTTCGAAAACGGCGGAAAACAATTCTCGTTAGGTACAGGACCTGATTTTCCATAACAGTTTTGAAATCAATAGCTAATGGCTTAAGTTAAACCTCAAGATGGCGGCGCTTCTTTTTTGGCATTATGGCGCTTTTCTCATGGGTGCGAGATTTGAGCCGGTAGCTATGTGACAATACGGCACCTACCCTGACACCGCGCAACAGGCTATCCATGCCCCACTCCCCCAAAAAAATTACCAAACAGCGCGACATTATCGATCGCAAAGCCCTGTTTGCCCACTTGCAGGAAATGGCCGAGTGGTCAGGCATTACCAATCGCAATCGCGCCGATGTGCTGAACTTATTTAAGGAATCCCTTGCAAGCGGCAATCACGAGATCAGACGCCGTTTTGAAAATGAGCGGGTCAGAGGCGCCGATACGGTGCGCGCCCAGGCCTTTCTGGTCGATCAATTAATCCGCGTCCTTTACGACACAGCCGTCACGTTCGTCTATCCCGTGGCCAACCCGACCACGGGCGAACAAATCGCCATTGTCGCGACGGGCGGCTACGGACGAGGTGAATTGGCGCCGTCTTCGGATATCGATTTAATGTTCCTGCTCAACTACAAGCGCACGCCCAGGACCGAGCAGGTTATCGAATACATGCTGTACATGTTGTGGGATATGGGACTCAAGGTAGGGCACGCAACCCGGTCGATCGAAGAAGCGGTGAAGCTGTCCAATGAAGATCTGACAATTCGCACCTCGCTTCTGGAGGCGCGTTTTCTTTGGGGCGAAGAAAGCCTTTACCAGCGTTTCAAGGAAAAATTGTCCGCTGATATCGAGGCATCTTCCGGCCCCGCGTTTGTCGAGGCAAAGCTTGCCGAGCGCGATGAGCGCCATGAGCGGCTGGGGGATACCAGGTATGTGCTTGAACCCAATATCAAAGAGGGTAAAGGCGGCTTGCGAGACCTGCAAACGCTGTTCTGGATAGCCAAATACCTATACCGGGTCGATGCCGTCAGCGAACTGGTTGAAAAGAATGTCCTGACCAGGCGCGATGCAACGAGGTTCGCCAAGGCGCAAAACTTTTTGTGGACAGTACGCTGCCACCTCCACTACCTGACCGGACGGCCGGAAGAGCGCCTGACTTTCAATGTGCAAAGTGAACTGGCCGAACGCATGGCCTACAAAGATCACGCTGGTGCGCGCGGCGTCGAGCGCTTCATGAAACACTATTTTCTGATCGCCAAGGATGTCGGCGATCTGACCCGGATTATATGCGCCGTTCTGGAAGCCGAACAGAAGAAGCGGCGTTTTCGTATGCCGACTTTGTCGTTCATGCGAAGAAATATTGAAGGGTTCAAGATCGACGGCGACCGGCTGGTGCTTGAATCGGAAGATGCGTTTAAAAAGGATCCGATCAAGCTGCTGAGTCTTTTCGCCGAGGCCCAGCATCAGGAACTGGATATTCACCCCAGCGCCCTTCGCGCCGTCACCCAGTCACTGGGACTGATCAATAAATCCCTGCGCCGCGACGAAAATGCCAACACCATCTTCATGGATATGCTGACCTCGAAAAAGGATCCGGAACTGGCCTTGCGCCGATTGAACGAAGCCGGTGTTTTCGGGCGCTTCATCACCGAATTCGGGCGGGTGGTGGCGCAAATGCAATACGACATGTATCACGTCTATACGGTCGACGAGCACACGATCCGCGCTATCGGCATCCTGGCCCGTATTGAAAAGGGCGAGTTGAAACAGGATCATCCGGTGGCCTCGCAGGTAATTCGTGAGGTTCAATCCCGCCGCGCGCTTTTTGTCGCCGTCCTGCTGCATGATATCGCCAAGGGGCGAGGCGGCGATCATTCAGTCATTGGCGGGGCGATAGCACGTAAACTGTGCCCGCGCCTGGGATTGAGTGAATGGGAAACCGAAACCGTTGCCTGGCTGGTGGAGCAACACCTGAGCATGAGCGCCATGGCCTTCAAGCGCGACGTTGACGATCCCAAGACAATCAGCGATTTCGTCGAAGTCGTGCAATCACCTGAACGCCTGCGATTGCTGTTGTGCCTGACCGTGGTCGATATCCGCGCCGTCGGTCCGGGCGTATGGAACGGCTGGAAGGCGCAACTGCTGCGCGATTTATATTATGGCGCTCAGGAAATCATGACCGGCCGCACGACAAGCGAAGTCCGCTCCCAACGGGTTTCCCGGGCCAAGGAGGCACTGCGCGAGGCGCTTTCGGATTGGAGCCCGGCTGGCATCGATGCCCACATCGCCAAGGGTTACGATGACTACTGGCTCGCCTACGACGTAGTGTCCCACAAAAATCACGCCTCCATGATTGCAAAAGCCGATGCAGACGGCCACGACATTACGATTGAGACCCGCACCGACAATGAGCGCCACGTAACCGAGGTGGTTATCTATACTCATGACCATCCCGGAGTTTTCGCGCGTATCGCCGGCGCCATGTCGCTGACCAGCGCCACCATTGTTGACGCCAGAATATCGACTCTGGCACACGGCATGGCGCTGGATACTTTCTGGATTCAGGACAGCGAAGGCGGCCCTTTCAAGAAAGGGGGAAACATGAGCCGGCTGAAGGGCAGGATTGTCGATGCCCTGAATGGCAAGCTACAACCTTCCAAGGAACTGAAGCTAGTCCGCGAGCGGGCGATTCCCAGCCGCACCCGGGTCTTCAAGGTGGCGCCCAGGGTCCTGATCGACAACACCATCAGCGCCAAGTATACGGTGATCGAGGTCAATGGCCGGGATCGTCTGGGATTCTTGAGCGACGTCACCGGCGCTTTGACCAATAACGGCCTACAGATAGCCTCGGCCCATATTTCGACATATGGCGAGCGCGTCGTCGATGTCTTTTACGTGAAGGACGTGTTCGGCCTCAGGGTCGAGCACGAAGGCAAGATTGCAACCATCAAGAAAGCACTGCTGGCGGCCATCGCCCCACCCGATGAAGGCAAAGAGGGGAAAAAGGAAAAGGGGCAAACCCAAGCCGCCGCAGCCGGTTAGAGCTAATGCCGCCTTTTCAACGCCTTAATTAACGGCTATTGAGGCTGCATGGTTTTATTGCGCTCCATTGCGACTGTCGGCTCCCTGACCATGGTCAGCCGGGTTTTCGGGTTCGTGCGCGACATTCTGATCGCCGCCGTGTTGGGCGCCGGGATGGCGGCCGATGTCTTTTTTGTCGCGTTTAAATTTCCCAATCTTTTCCGCCGCCTGTTCGCCGAAGGCGCGTTTTCCATGGCCTTCGTGCCCTTGTTCGCAGGTCTTCTGGAAGAAGAGGGCGAGGAAAAGGCAAAGCAGTTCGCCGATCAGGCCATGGGCGTGTTGCTGTGGTCTTTGCTGGCGTTCGTTGTCGCCGTCGAATTGGCGATGCCCTGGGCGATGCGGGTATTCGCGCCGGGATTTCTGAGCCAGCCGGAAAAGTTCGCCCTGGCCGTCGAGTTGTCCCGCATTACGTTCCCATATCTTCTGTTCATTTCGTTGGTGTCGTTGATGGCTGGGGTTCTGAATTCGTTCGGTAAGTTCGCCGCCGCCGCCGCAACCCCGATCCTGTTGAACCTCTGTCTGATCGGCGCGGTGTTGATTTTCTCAACCCTCGCGGAGAGCCCCGCCCACGCCTTGGCCTGGGGCGTTTTCGTGGCCGGTATCGTTCAATTCGCCTGGCTATTCGTCAATTGCGCCCGCACCGGATTTAAACTTGGATTGCCCATTCCCGAGTTGAGCGAAAATGTCAGGCTGCTCCTTAAGCGCGCCCTGCCGGTTGCCCTGGGCGCGGGCGTCTATCAGCTTAACTTGCTGGTCGACACCATTATCGCATCTTTCCTGCCGGAAGGTTCGATCTCCTACCTTTTCTTCGCCGATCGGGTCAATCAGCTGCCGCTGGGCGTCGTCGGGGTTGCTGTTGGCACCGCCCTGCTGCCGTTGTTGTCGCGCCAGATCAGGGCAGGTGATACGCAAGCCGCCGAGCACAGCCAGAATCGGGCGGTTGAATTCTCGTTCCTGTTGACCCTGCCTGCGGCGGTCGCACTTTTTGTCATCGCCGAGCCAGTGGTTCGGGTATTGTTTGAACGTGGGCAATTCGGCGATTTTCAGTCGCTGGCGACGGCGCAGGCGTTGTCCATATTCGCCTTGGGCCTGCCCGCATACGTGCTGGTCAAGGCATTGGCGCCGGGATTCTTCGCGCGTGGGGATACGGCGACGCCGGTGAAAATTTCCATCGCTGCCATGGTCGTCAACGTGGTGCTCAGCCTTATTTTGATGGGGCCGTTTCTGCATGTGGGCATCGCTATGGCGACGGCGGCCTCAAGCTGGCTCAATGCGGGACTGATGGCGACGGTCCTTTATCGGCGAGGCCATCTAAACGCGGATGCACGCCTTAAGAAGCGACTGCCGCGCACTCTTCTGGCCAGCCTGGGTATGGGCCTGGCGCTTTATGCGGGGCTAGGGGCACTTGATCCTTGGCTGGGCGGACCGGAAATCAAGCGGGCTGTTTCCCTCGGCGTTCTCGTCATCGGCGGCCTGTTCAGTTTCGCTCTGCTGGCGCAGATCAGCGGCGCGGCTCATTTAGGAGACGTAAAGGGCCTGCGGCGGCAATAATTTTGATTTTTTACTATACCGACCCTGTACCAATTTCCCCAATCGCAGAAATTCCGCCAATTTTTAGTTAGAGCGAGCCGAAAGCAGGTGCTGGCGGGCAGCCTCCAGGTGCTCGATGATGGTTTTTTCCGCTCTTTCGATATCGCGATTGACGAGGGCCGTATAAACCTCGCGGTGCTGCTTATTGTAATCGGTGATGATCTGCGGCCTGATGATCGAGTTCTTCATGCCGTCCCACTGGGCGTGGGAACGCACCTCGTTCAGCCTGCAGTAAAGCCAGTAGATCAGCCGATTGTGGGAGGCTGCGGCGAGCGCCAGGTGGAATTCCTCGTCCGCCTTTGAAAACGCATCCCGGTCATCGTTGCTGTTTTCCAGCCGGTAAAGAGCATCGCGGATCTTCTCCAAATCCCTGTTCGAGGCGTTGAGTCCCGCCAGTTTCACCATTCTAGGCTCAATCGCGAGACGGCTTTCGATCAGCTCTAACGGGCTGGTGAATTCAACGATATCGCGCTCTTTGTTGTCAGGGGGCTCATGAACGGCGTCATATATTACGAATGTACCGCTGCCGACTCTTCTGGCCAGCAATCCCATATCCTCAAGTTGCTGGAGTGCCGAACGAATCGTTCCGCGCGACGCCGAAAAGAATTCGGCCAGGTCCCTTTCGGCCGGCAGCCGAGTCTGATAGGGGTAATCGCCGTCCAGAATCGCCTGGCGTAAACGCGCAGCGATACTGGCGGCCCCACTTTGCGCCGGTTCCGGGGCGTTCTCGTTGTTTTTCGAAGATTCCATCCCATAAATTCCCCAAATTTGTTGTACCAATTTGAACCAAAATAAACTTTTTTGCCTCTGAGTAAACAAAATGGTTTGAAAATGGCGTCAAAAGGTATAATAATAATTCGGAGATTACGGCGAATTGGCCCTGAAAGCCAGCAAAACCGGTAATTTTTAAGTAGACCAATCGATTTGAACTGGTTTCAAAAATAGCCAGACGCAAAAAAAGTCTGGGACCTGAAAACAGTAAACCAAGGGGAGATCACTTAATGGCGATGCCGTCTTCAGCCAAGTACGTCATTATCGGCGCGGGAATTCACGGATTAAGTACGGCCTGGCATTTGGCCGAGGGCCTGAAGGCATCCGGACGCGGCAGCGGTGAAGATATCCTGATCGTGGACAAGACCGGAATTGCTGCGGGCGCCAGCGGGATTGCCTGCGGGGTAGTACGCAACAATTACTTCCAGCCGGCGATGCGCGAACTGATGGCCCATTCCGTTGATGTTTGGGAGAGTGATCCCGAAGCGTTCAGCTATCATCCGGTCGGCTACATGCAGATCAGCGCCGAATGTATGCGCGAAGACGTCACCACTATTTACGAGCAGCAAAAAGCAATCGGTTACGAATCCACGTTCGTTGAGGGCGCAGACGATACCTCTAATTACATGAAGAATATCTTTTCCGACTGGCAGGCGACGGGCGTGACCTCGGTGCTGCACGAAAAGCATGGCGGGTTCGCTAACAATACGGCCGCCATGTACGGTCTTGCCACCAAGGCGGAAAATCTGGGCGTGAGGATCATGTCCGGGGTTACCGTCACCGGGTTTAAAACCGACAATGGTTCCGGCGCCGTCAACGCCGTTGAGACGGATAAAGGCGCGATCGAATGTGAACGTGTCGTCGTCGCCCTAGGCCCCTGGGTTAAAAGCATCTGGGATATGTTGGAGCTTCCCAAGGCGGTTGATATCAAAGGCAAAGACGGGACCATGCACACAGACATTCCCATGTGGCGTTATTGGGCGCTGGAAGAAGGGACCTTGGGCATCGATCCGAACATTCAAAAAACCAACGACGGTGGTATGCCGCCGGTAATTCACGTCGATTCGGACGCGCCCCTGCATTCCGACGTCGACGGAACGCTGATCACCGATGAGCTTTGGGGTATCTACTACAAGCCCGATTTCAATTTTGGCGGAATCCAGGGCGGCGCCATGCCGTACCCGGTGGAAAAGGACGCCGATGACGTTGCCGTCGACCCCTACGGCGTCGATTCACCGGAGTTCATCGTCGATGACAATTTCGCCCACATGTGGTGTTCGGCGCTCGCCTTCTGCCAGAAGCGCTTTGAGGGCCAGATCAAATATTACAAGGACGAACCCTCAGGAGGCATCGGTTGCTTTACGCCCGACAGCTTCCCCGTGTTCGATCACTTCAGAGAAAACGTCTACATCGTTGCCGACTCCAACCATGGTTACAAAATGATCGGCGTTGGAAAACTGGTTGCCGAAGAGTTGCTGGACCAGCCCAGCTCCCTTCTCAAGCCATTCGGTTTCGACCGCTACGCCCGGGGTGATTTGCACCCCGTAAGCAACAGTCCTTTCCCCTGGAGTTAAGGTGAAAAGGATTTATGGGAGCTGAACGCTATTTGGGTAATTTTTAAGGGTACCGGACAACAAGCGCGAAACAGGGACATTTAATTGAAAGCGCGAGGCGGACTCAATTGATACAGGGAGAAAGAAAAATGACTGATCTTGAACAACATGTAAGCGCACCCGGCCGTGACGAACTGGTCAAACAAGTCCGCTCGAAAATCGATGAGTTGGGCATCACCTATGTCTATTTCCAATTTGTTTCCGTAACGGGCCGCATCGTCGGTAAAGGCATTCCCGCGGATCACTGGGAAACCGTTGCGCAAAAGGGCTTCCAGCTGGTCTATGGTTCGACCGCTAACCTTTATACCGACCGTCATGGCGAATACATCGGTTATGGCCCCGAAGCATCCGAACTGGTCGGTATCCCCGATCCGGAAACTTTTGTGCAATTGCCTTGGGATAAGCGCATCGGCCGCGTTTACTGCACCTGTTTCCGCAATCGTGAAGAAGCCGTCAATCCCGGCGGACACCTGACGTCCGATTGTCGTGGCAACTTGCGCATTCACCAGAAAGAATTCGAAGCCGACCACGGCATGCACATGCGCCTTGGCACCGAGCCAGAAATGATGTGGCTGAAAAAGGGTGAAGACGGCCTGCCTGATGGCGGCTTCTCCAAGCCCAACTGTTATCACATCGATCAATTCGAAAGCCTGCGCCCGGCCTTTATGAAGGTCATCGAGTATTCTGCAGCTATGGGTCTGGACATGATTCAGGGCGACCACGAGGACGCCCCGGGTCAGCTGGAACTGAACTGGATGTACGACGACTGTCTGCGCAACGCTGACCGCCTGACCACGTACCGGCAAATCTGCGCCCAGGTTGCGCGCGAAATGAACCTGATAGCCTGTTTCATGACCAAACCTTTCATGGGCGTATCAGCCTCGGGCTGTCACCACAACATGTCCCTGTGGACGGGCGGTTCCGATGAACTGGTCAACACGGCGCATGTGGAATCACGCCCCGGAATGGACGGCGTTTACAGTTACCGCAAAGGCGGCGAAAACCTGTTCATGCCCGATCCTTCCATCGATGAGCGCAAACCGGGACCCGTCGGTCTGCAATCCATCGGCGGCGTCATCAAGCACTTGGGCGCACTAACGTCAATTGGATCATCGACCGTTAACTCGTACCGTCGTTTGTGGGACACGGGTTTCTGGGCGCCGGTTTTCGCCGATTGGGGTTATCAGAACCGTACTTGCGCGCTGCGTATTTCAGCGCCGGGTCGCTTCGAATACCGCTCGGTCGACTCGATGGTCAACCCGTACCTGATGTCTTCAGGCCTTCTGAAAGCTTTTGACGACGGAATCAAGAACGATCTTGATCCCGGCGAGCCGGAAGAACGCAACATTTACGAAGCCATCGATGCTGGTAAGGACGTCAAGAAACTTCCGATGTCCCTGGGCGAAGCGCTCGAAGAGCTCGCCGCCGACGAGACCATCAGATCGGCCATGCCCGACGAGATGTACAAGGTTTTTGAACACTACAAACGCAACGAGTGGGAAAGCTTCAACCACACCGTTACGAATTGGGATCTGGAAACATATTGGGACGCCCTGCCGTAAGCGACGACAGGCAACTGATCAATATTTGAAAAAGAGGAGAATTCTCGCAAATGTGTGGAATTGCAGGAATCATTCACCGCAAAAAAGGCGGGGATGTGGGCAAGGAAATGACTTCCATGCTCAGGGCCTTGAAGCATCGCGGTCCGGATTCAACCGGTTTTGCCCTGTACGGCGAGCCGGCTGGAAACGAATACGTGATGCGCTACAAGGTCGCAGAACAGGAAGACCTGGGATCGGGTTTTCATATTCATAAGGAACTTGAAGAACGCAAAGCCACCGTCGACGAAAGGATGCGTGGCATGGGCGTCGAGATCCTGTCCGAAGAATCGGTCACCGAGTATGCGTTTCGTTGCCGCATCCGTTTTGACGGCGACATGCGCAAAATGGCCGATTTCATCGAGGATGTGGAAGGGGTTGAAATCCTTTCCATCGGTGAAGGGCTAGAGCTGATCAAAGATTTGGGAGACGCAGACGTCGTCTCCGATCAATACGGCCTGAATGAATTTGGCGGCACCCATGGTATCGGCCATACCCGTATGGCCACCGAGTCCGATGTCGATATCCGCTCGGCCCACCCGTACTGGGCGTACCCGTTCAAGGATGTTTCGGTGGTTCATAACGGTCAGTTGACCAACTACTGGAACTCGCGGCGTCAGCTTGAACACCGCGGCCACCGCTTCATGTCCAATTGCGACTCTGAACTGATCGCCGTCTATCTGGCCGACAAAATGGACCAGGGCAAATCACTCGACGAGTCCATGGCTGATTCGCTTGAAGAGCTGGACGGCGTGTTCACGTATCTGGTCGCTACCACTGACAAGCTGGGTATGGCCAAGGACACCATGGCCGCCAAGCCGATGGTTATTTACGAATCAGACGACATGGTGGTGCTGGCTTCCGAGGAAGTCGCCATTCGCAGCATTTTCCCGCACGAGATCGACACATTCGATCCATATGAAGGAGAGGTTCGGGTATGGGATCGCTAAACGAAGAACAACACAAAAGTTACGACATGGGCATGCATACCGAGCAGCTCACTGGTCGGACGATGCAAAAATTTTTCTCGCTCGATGAAGACGCGGGAAGATTCACTTATCCATATGCATTCGAAGTCGACTTCGACAAGAAAACCGAACTCGATGTTCAGGACATGGAACCAACCGAGGTTAACGTCAAACTTCGTGAGTTGATGGCGGAAGGGTACGGTCATATCGTGATCAAAAACCCGCTGGCCAAGCATTCATTATGTGTCGGCATCCTCAATCGGTTGAAACTCGATATCGAGGGAAGCCTCGGTTACTTTGGCTGCGGCCTGATCGATGGCCCCAACATCCGCGTATCGGGGCGTGTCGGATGGTCGTGCGCTGAAAACATGATGGCTGGAACCATCGTTGTTGAAAAGAACGCCGGCTCCACCTTCGGCGCTGCTATTCGCGGCGGCGACCTCGTCTGCAAGGGCGACGTCGGTTCGCGTACCGGTATCGACCAAAAAGGCGGCACCATAATCGTGGGTGGCTCCACCGGCGCATTTTCCGGCTTCATGATGCAGCGTGGCCGTATGGTCATTCTGGGTAACGCCGGTATCAACCTGGGTGATTCGATGTACGACGGCACCATCTATGTCGGTGGCGAGGTTGAATCCTACGGCGTTGATGCGGTGCCCGGTGAAATGACGGATATCGATGCAAAGTGGCTCGAGGACAAGCTCAGTCTTTATGGCATGGAAGCGCCTAACGGCATTTCTAACATGAAGAAGATCGTCGCCGGTAAACAGCTCTGGAACTACGACAATCTTGAGCCCACCGAAAAGAAGATCGTTCTGTAAGGGAGAGACGAAATTATGGCAAAAGAACGCAACAAGTCGCTCCTCGGCAAGAGCTTCATCTTCAAGCCGGAAGTGATCGACGATATTCACATCAAGGCAGAACTGGGCCGTTACCGCATGCGCGGAATGTCCCTGTTTAAAAAAATTCCATCCTGGGATGACCTGACGTTTATGCCCGGCACCTTGACCCGTTTTGTGATCGAGGGCTATCGGGAAAAATGTGAAACCAGAACCATCATCGGTCCGCGCGCCAAGCGGCCATTGGATCTGGACATTCCCATCTATATCACCGGCATGAGCTTCGGCGCCCTTTCGTTTGAAGCCAAGACGGCGCTGGCCCGTGGCGCAACCATGGCCGGCACCGCCACGTGTTCCGGCGAGGGCGGCATGATTCCTGATGAGCGCCGCTATTCGGAAAAGTGGTTCTATCAGTGCATTCAATCCCGTTACGGCTTCAACCCGCACCACCTTCAGCTAGCTGACGGCTGCGAGTTCTTTATCGGACAGGGTTGTAAGGTTGGCCTGGGCGGTCACCTGATGGGTCAGAAAGTCACCGACCAGGTCGCCGAAATGCGCTCGCTTCCGGCCGGTATCGATCAGCGCTCTCCGGCCCGCCACCCCGACTGGCTGGGACCGGATGATCTGGCCTTGAAGATCAACGAAATCCGTGAAGCCACGGACGGGCAAATTCCGATCCAGCTGAAGCTGGGCGCCGCGCGTGTTTACGATGATGTTCGCATGGCCATCAAGACCAACCCGGACAGCATCTATATCGACGGTATGGAAGGCTCAACCGGTGCAGGGCCGCACCTGGCGACGGAAGAAACCGGCGTTCCCGGTATCGCCGCCATCAGGCAGGCCAGAAAAGCTCTCGACGATTTGGGTAAATCCGGTGAAATCTCGCTCGTTTACGCAGGCGGTATCCGTAACGGCGGCGACGTCGCCAAGGCCATCGCCTTGGGTGCGGACGCCATCGCTATCGGTCACTCCGCTATGATGGCATTGAACTGCAACAAGGATATCGAGGGAGCCGACTACGAGGCCGAAATGGGCGTCGAAGCCGGTGAGTGCTACCACTGTCATACGGGTCGTTGCCCGGTCGGCGTGGCCACTCAGGATCCGGAATTGCGCAAACGCCTGAATCCGGACGAGGCGGCAGAGCGGGTATACAACTTCCTGCACTGTCTGACCATCGAAGCCCAGATGATGGCACGCGCCTGCGGCAAAACCAACATCCATTCGTTGGAGCCGGAAGATCTGGCGGCCCTGACCATGGAGGCTTCGGCCCTGGCCCAGGTTCCCCTGGCCGGTTCACAACACACTGTCGGTCGCCCCGACATGACCCGTTATTAGGAGGAAAAGAAAATGAGCGATAAAATAGATATCGATCACTTTCTCACAACGGATGGTCTCGATTCCGAACGCGAGCAGGAAATCGGCCAGCACATCGGCTATCGCTATGATGTGAACCTGGTTCCCGATCTTAGCCGACTGACCCCATACTTGCAGGAGTACATGGAAGTCATGGGCTGGCAGGATCTGAACTGGCTGGAAGACGTCCATCTTGGATATGAAGAAGGCAAAGCGGCCGTTTTCGATCGCAACATCAATGGCTGGGTTCAAGTGCCCGACGACATTGATCTGCCGGATAACCAGCAGGATCGAGATATGATCGCGCGTGAACTTCTGCTGAAATTCCAGATGTCGGACAACCACCCGCTTGTACAGCTGAAGCAGGCTTACAAGAAATTCTAGGCCTTATCGCCCCCGGGGATTTTGGACCCTGGGGCGAGTTAAGCCCGACGACTGTTTAGCCTCTACACTCCCTGACGTATAGGCGCACCTGAGCCCGGTTTCACAATGTCCCTGTGGAGCCGGGTTTTTTCTTTTATCTAGAATTCAATCAGGAATTGGTGGTTCGGCGGTCATTTCCGCCCAGTCCGGCTGGAAAGCGATGATGCGTGATTGTTCCGACAGGACCGGATTGAACATATGATTGTGCCAAAACGTCGCCTGCCAGGAGGGATCTTCAGCTTCCAGTTCTTTGACGTTGCAGGGAATAGCGTAGGCTTGACCAAACTGACTGAATTCCAATCTGCAGGCGCCCAGGTCCATTAGCGTGGCCGCGATGCCTGACTCTTCGCCGAACAGGGCGGTCAATTGGTCGGAGAACGTATCCGGATACTGGTAATGAACCGAGCTCAACATTTTGACCGCGTCCTCGCGACGCTTCTGGGGATCATGGGTCCGTTTGACGATATGACGAAACGTGTCGGTCACCTCGTCAAGCTCCTTTTGAAGGATCATCACCGTTATGGCGTCGGTTATGGACTCGCCGTCGATCCTATCCACCCGTGGCATCATGCCGGGCAGGGGCATGCCATGATGCTTGCGCACGGACATTTGTCGAATACGGCATTGCCAAGCGATAAAACTCTGGCGGTTGGCATCACTCATGCCCTTGATCTCCTTAAGGAATATGTTGAAATAACTGCTGTTTTCAACACTATTATACGAGAAACTAAAACATATTGAAGAAGCCAAATGAGCGAAAAAAAAGTATTTAAAGTCAAGGTCTGGCCCGGTGGGGCCAGTTTCGATTGTTACGAGGGGGAAACCATTCTGGAGGCCTCAAAAAACAGCCGGCTGCCCTTGGCCAGCAACTGTCAGAAGGGCGAATGCGGCACCTGTATGGTGAGAATTCGAAAAGGAAAAATAAAGCTGGCGCCGTTCATGCTTTCGGCATTGAGCATGCAGGATATAGAAGCCGACTACACACTTGCCTGTCGTTCGTATCCCCTCGAAGATCTGGAAATATTGACGGAGATGCCCTTCATGCCCATGGCCCGGCATTATCCACGCGTAGATAAACAGGACTAGACAGATTAGTTACAGGTTCTAAGGCGCGCCTTGCATTCCTTGTGACAGGGGCTGGGCTGGCCGATTTTTTCCTTGCCGCAGGCTTTGTTGCAGCGTTTGAAATCACCCATGCAGTCGCGTTTTCCGGCAGGCTGTTGATTGACGAATTTGGCTCCGCAGCGGTTCTTGCAGGTTTCCTTGTTGGTTGCCGAGTTACCCCCTTCGAACTGGATGCACTTTTCCATGCATTGCATCAGGGTTTCGCTGTTCGCGCCCTGGAAAGAAATCAGGGAAAGAACAAGGGCGGCGGCGCAACTAACGGCAAGGGTCATACGCATGGAGCTCTCCTTTCTTTAGTTAAAGGCCATCCTATCATTTAAGAACAAAGAGTTGAATCAGGCGTTAATTTTCCGTGCCATTCACGCAATTGATCCAGGTTGACACCCTTTTCGCCTAGGCTATCCAGCATTTTCATCGCCCCGGAAAAATCGTGGTGGGCGGTATAGGGGCAGGATGTAATCAGGGTCGGCACGCCGGCTGCGCGCGCCGCCCTCAATCCGTTGGCGCTGTCTTCAATGGCCAGGCATTGATTGGGATCCAGATTCAAACGATCCAGCACCCAAAGATAAACATCAGGCGACGGTTTCAGCCTGTCGACGCAGTCCCCGGCGCCGATAGCGTCGAACCAGTCAAGGGCGTCGATCCCCAAAGTATTCACGATCAGGGATTGCAGATTGACGGGCGTCGTCGTTGTGGCGATGGCCAGCGTCATACCTTCGCCGTGGGCTTCGCGAAGAAGTCGTTCGACGCCGGGGCGAAGGCGAACTTTTCCATTGTTCAAGGCATCGACATAGTTTGCCGTCTTCTGTTTATGCAGGTTGGTGATCAACTCGTCGATGTCATCGCGCTTCAAAACCTCCGGGTGCAGGCCCTCAAGGTATAGACGAATACGCCCCTTGCCGCCGGTCACCTCCAGCAACTGGGTATACATGGGAACGCCCCAGGCCCAGTCAAACCCGGCCGCCTCGAAGGCCGAATTGAAGGCCTGGCGGTGGATGTCTTCGGTATCGGCCAGGGTGCCGTCCACATCAAATATAAGGGCGCGAAGGCTCATGCTCCGGTACCCATCAACTGCATAACCACTTTCCGGGAATGAGGCCGGGTACGGTGTTCGAAAAGATAAATTCCCTGCCAAGTACCCAGAACCGGCTGCCCCGACGAAACGGGAATGGACAGCGAGCAATCCGTCAGTGCGCTTTTGATGTGGGCGGGCATGTCGTCCGAGCCTTCCATGGTGTGGCGGTAAAGGGAAGGGTTTTCGAGTACCAGTCTGGAAAAGAAGGCTTCAAGGTCCAACTGAACATCCGGATCGGCATTTTCCTGAATGGTCAGGCTGGCCGATGTATGGGCGCAAAATACCGTCACCAGGCCATCAGCGATACCCCGTCCGGAAATCCATCGGCAGACTTTTTCGGTTATTTCGTAAAGTCCTTTCCCCTGGGTCTGGATGGTAAGGGTCTCAAGCGCCTGTTTCATGGTTATCCGATCCTATGCAGGGAGCTGCCGTTTTGATCCAGCCAGTTGCGAGCAGAAACAGCGTTGTTATTCAATAGCTTAACGGTATTCCAGAAATCGGCGCCGTGGTTCATATGAGCCAAATGAGAGACCTCGTGGGCGACGACATAGTCCAGAACTTCGGGCGGGGCCAGCACCAGCCGCCAGCTAAAAGACAAGCAGCCTTTGGCGGAACAGGATCCCCAGCGGGTTCTGGTGTCGCGTATGGAAATGCGGGCCGGTTTCTTTCCGATCTGTGCGGCCATGTCGTGGGCGATACCGGAAATCCGGGCCCTCGCCTGTTTTCGCATCCAGTCGCCAAGGCGGCGGCTCAAATGCTCATTTCTGCCTGCAACATGAATTTCGTCTCCCTCCATCCATACCGTACCGCGGACATCGGGGCGATGACGGATCGTGTATTGATCGCCCAGATAAGGAATGGACGCGCCATGGCAAAAAGAGACGCGCGCGCCCTGATCCTCCAGTTTACTTTGCAACCATGTGGACTGTCGCTTGGCCAAATCCAGGCCATCGGCGGGGTCGGCGTGAGCCGGAATCGTCACCACTGCGCCTTCGCCAGCCGTATTGATTCGCAAAATCATGCGCCTTGCGCGGGGATGGCGGCGCACGATCAGGGGGACTTCGCGGCCGTCGATATCAATGCTGTGATGGTCTTCGCGCACCTTCCTTTGTTTGCGCACCATAACCATCGCTTTACATCCCTCTAAGCCATTGGCGGCGGGGTATGGCCCGCTGCCTCTAAAAGGCTAACCAAATTCGCACTGTCGCTTTCGCTCAACGTCACCAAAGGCGGGCGCACTGCGCGCCAGCTTTCGTCGCCGGTGAAACGGGCCATCGCAGTCTTCAGCCCGGCGCTGTAGGGATAGGTCTGAGCGGCCTTCCTGATCTCGATCAGTTGGCTCTGCAGGTTCTCCGCCACCGCCGTGTCGCCGTCCTGCCAGGCCTTGTAGATTTTCGCAGAATAATGACAGGCGATGTTGCAAACCGCCGTGATGCACCCGACCCCACCCCTTTGCAACAGTGGAAAGAGAAAATCGTCACCGCCGCAAAAAACGCCGAAACCGGGAAATGTCTCCGCTGCACCGGCCATATTGTCGAAAACGCCTGAACTGTCCTTCATTCCGGCGATAGTGCCCGGGTAACGTTTCAGCAAGCGCTCTATCAAATCATAACTGATGGGCACCGCCGACATTTGCGGGAAGTGGTACAGATAGACATTCAGCCTGCTGTCGCCGACCTGTTCTATGACCTCGGAGTAAGCGGCGAACAGGCCCTCGTCGCTGACGTTTTTGTAATAGAATGGCGGCAGCATCAGCACGCCCCCGGCCCCCAACTCTACCGCCCGACGGGTCAGCTCTACGGTGTCGGGGATAGAACAGCATCCGGTTCCCGGCATCAGGCAGGAACCGGGTATTCCCGCGCCGTCCAGAGTCTCCAGGATTTCGATACGCTCTTTGACACTGAATGAATTGGCCTCTCCCGTCGTTCCCAAAACCGCCAGCCCGTCGCAGCCGTTTTCAAGCAGCCACTTGTTGTGGCTGATAAGGCGTTGCTTATCGACGCTGAAATCACTTTTCAACGGCGTCAGCGCGGCGGCAAAGACTCCTTTCAAAGTTTCGATATTGCTCAATGATGTTTCCTCTATTTGGGCCAGTCGACAATGTGATCTTCCATATCGCCAGCCTCGTTGGCGTCGATGGCGCGGCCCCGGATCGAAATCCCGGCCTTGTGAACCGAGTCCGGATCCCCGCTCACCAGCGGGTGCCAGTCGGGCAAGTCCTTGCCTTCGCTCAGCAGCTTGTAGGCGCAAGTAGAGGGCATCCATTTCAGGAACGGAATATTGGCCGGTGTCAGGCGTTCGCAATCGGGCATGAAACGCTTGCGTTCAGCGTAATTGGTGCAGCGGCATTCATGGATGTCCAACAGCCCGCAGCCGATGTTGGTGTAACTGACATGACCGGTGTCGCTGTCCTCAAGTTTTTCCAGGCAGCATCGCGCGCATCCGTCACAGAGGGACTCCCATTCCTGCTCGTTCATCCGGGCCAGGGTCTTTAAATGCCAGAATGGCGGTTGCGCTGCGGTTGCTTTATTCGTCATTTTCCATTCGGTCGATCAAGTGAATGAACGATCCCATGACCCGGCCGTCGGCCAAGCCGGCAAGACCTAGGTCTTCACCAGCGGCGTTGCGGGACTGGAACAACGGCGCACCGGGGCTTTCATTGGTTACGGTCGCGTAGTGAAATTCGTGACCTCGATATCGCTGGCCCGGACCTCCCAGAACCTTACCTGAACCTAGCGCAGCGCCCGCATCCAAAATAACCTCGCGGTAGCCAAGATGAAGCTTCCTTTCGGCAAAGGATGTTTCCAACGGCAGCAACCCGGACATGACATGACGTTGGCCGTCCGCATCAGTCAGTCCCCGGCCCAAAACCATGTATCCGCCGCACTCGCCAAATACGGTAGCGCCCCGCTCAGCAGTTTGTTTTAGGCCGTCCATGAACCGGGTTGCGGAGCTCAGGCGATAGCCATGGAGCTCGGGATAGCCACCCGGCAGATAGACCGCATCGGCATCCTCGGCTGGCGGTTTGTCTTCCAGTGGCGAGAAAAATGAAAGCTCCGCGCCTCGGGCTTTCCAGCCTTCCAGGATCAGTGGATAGCGGAAGGAAAAAGCCTCATCGTCTGCAATAGATATGCGTTGTCCCAGTGGCGGGATCATCCGGGGTGCGTCGACTTTATCCTGCCCCAGGGGCTGGGCTAGAGCCAACAATGCATCGACATCGATATTTTCGGCTACCAGATCCGCCGCGGTTTCCAGGAACGAGTCCAGATCTTCATGCTCAACAGCCTGCACCAGTCCCAGGTGCCGGTCCGGCAGGCTAAGGCCGCTAGCTCGCGGCACGAATCCCAGAACCTTCACATTGGGGGCCGCCTTTGCAGCAGCCTCGCTAAGAATGGTGCGGTGGCGCTCGCCGCCGATGCGGTTGAAGACAACGCCAACCGGAGCGAAACCGTCACGGTGCGAGGCGAAACCCCGAAGCACGGCCCCGGCGGAGGCGCCCTGGGAGGCGGCGTCAATTATCAGGATTACCGGCCAGCCGGTCATTTCGGCCAAATCGGCAGTAGAGCCATCCTCCATGACCGCGCCATCGAAAAGGCCCATTACGCCTTCGCAAATCACTGTACCGCCAACAGCGCCAAACGCCGCCGCATAGTTGAGCAACGAAGGTCTCATCGCCCATGGATCGAGGTTGTGGCAAGGCTTGCCGGTAGCTGCAGCATGGAAGGCGGGATCAATGTAATCCGGCCCCGCCTTGGCCGATGAAATTGAAACTCCTGAGCGTGCAAGGTGCCGGAGCAGGCCCAGCGTCAACACCGTCTTGCCGCTTCCCGATGCCGGGGCGGCGATAATCAGGCCTTTGATGGGGCCGGATTCCTTAACCATCTTTAGATCTTTTCAGCCAGCTTCTTGGCCATAGGTTCGGCTTCGACGCCATGGCCGAAATGGGTTACAAAATTACCGTCCGGTCCCATAAGGTAGGTTATCGATGAGTGATCCATGGCATAGTCACCGTCATCGTAACCATCGCCAACCTTGGCGTAGTATGCCTTGTAGGCCTGCGAGGCCGCCTTTATTTGCTCAGGCGTACCGGTCAGGCCGACCAATCTCGGATGAAAATGCTCTATGTACATTTTCAATGCTGCCGGATCGTCCCTTTCGGGGTCAACGGTGATAAAGACCGGTGTGATTTTCTGACCCTTTTCACCTAGCAAATCAATGGCGTCGGCCATTGCAGAAAGGGACGTCGGGCAGACATCGGGACAATAGGTGTAGCCGAAATAAATTAGCATGAACTGACCCTTGAAGTCGGCTTCGCTGACGGTTTTGCCATCGTGATTGACCAATGTGAAAGGGCCGCCGATTTTGGGTAGGCCCGTCGTTTGCACCTGGGTTTCTTCGGTTGTTTCCGGAGCCCGGTATTCGGCCAGATATTTGGGCTCTATATAATGACGCCAGACTAGGATAAAGGCGCTGATGACAACAATCACGGCAATATAGGTATTGCGCCGCGATGGCATGTTCGCATTCTTTTTCTGAGGTTCCGCCTTTATGTCGGCTTTCGCCTCGCCTTGGGCGCCGGCCTTCGTTTTGGCTTTGGCTGTATCGCCCGCGGGCTTGCCTGATTTCATATCTGCCATGTTTTCGTGTCTCGAAAATTTATCCTGCCGTGCATGATAGTCGCCCCATCCCCTTCATCAAGGACAAACAACAACAATTTGAATTTTCATATAAATCCGTGAATGCTCTGCAATGAAAGTTGTAAAGTACCGCCTATGAAAAAAGATGACTTCAAGCCGCGGGGAAAGCTACGTACCGGATGGACGACCGGCGCTTGCGCCACCGCCGCAGCAAAAGCCGCGGCCAGCGCCCTGATGACAGGCGATTTCACGGGTGATGTGTCAATCAAGCTTCCTGGTGGAGAGGTGCCGAAATTTTCCCTTTCATATCAAAAGCTTGAGGGAAATGCTGCGTCTGCGGGCGTGATTAAGGACGCCGGTGACGACCCGGACATCACCCACGGCGCAGAGGTTGTTGCGACCGTCAGACAGGGAGTCGCCGGTAAAGGCGTGATTTTCAAGGCTGGCGAAGGGGTAGGTATGGTTACCCTGCCTGGATTGCCCGTCGCGGTCGGCGAGCCGGCCATAAACCCAAGCCCGCGAAAAATGATTAAGAAGGCCGTTCAGGAAGTGGCTGAAGCTCACGGTCATACGGCGGACTTCGAAATTACCGTGTCAATCCCCGGTGGAGTGGCGCTAGCCGAAAAGACCATGAACGGACGTCTCGGCATCGTCGGCGGTCTGTCGGTATTGGGCACCACCGGTATCGTCAAACCCTATTCCTGCTCGGCCTGGATTCATTCTATCCACAGCGGGATCGATGTTGCCAGGGCAACCGGTCTGACGCACGTCGCGGCGGCGACCGGCAAAACCTCGGAAAGCGCGATAAAGGAACTCTACGGCCTTGAAAATTCGGCCCTTATCGATATGGGTGATTTTATCGGCGGCCTTTTGAAATACCTGCGCCAACACCCCATGGGCAGGCTCACAATTGCCGGAGGCTTTGCCAAGCTGAGCAAATTGGCGCAAGGACATATGGACTTGCATTCGGCGCGCTCCGAACTGGATTTCACCCAATTAGCCGATAGCCTCAAGGAACTGGGCTGCGATGAAGGGACATATGAAGTGGCGAAAGAGGCGACAACGGCAATGGCGGTTCTGGATCTCGCCCGCGCTCGTGACTTGTCCTTGGCGGATCTGATTGCTTCCCGGGCCAGGGACAAGGCGTTGGGGGCTTTGAATGGGGACGTGCAGGTCGAAGTCTGTATTTTCGATCGCTCTGGCAATCTCGCTGGCCGGGCCAAGGGATGGGAAAATGGCTGAGGCGAAAAAGTTGCTGATCTTAGGCGGTACCGGCGAAGCGGCCCAATTGGCGGAGCAGGCTGTTGAACTATTTCCCGACCATCTGGATGTCATCTACTCCTTGGCCGGACGGGTCAAGCCGGAGCGCGCCATAGCCGCCACGGTTCGCGTCGGCGGGTTCGGTGGCGGCGCAGGCCTTGCGAACTTTATAAAAGACGAAAAGATCGATCTTTTGATCGACGCCACCCATCCCTTCGCTGCCAATATTTCGGCTAACGCATACGATGCCTGTCTGGAAACCACGACGCCGCGCCTGATGTTCATCCGGCCGCCCTGGGATTTGCCGCCCGGAGCCAAATATCTGGAAGCCGACGACATGGCTCATGCTGCGGAAATAATCTCCGGCATGGCCAGGAAGGTGTTCGTAACGACGGGGCAAAGCGGTCTGGACGCGCTTGGCGTCTGTGCGGACACTCATTTTGTTATCCGCGTGATTGAAGAGCCAGCCCAAGCCCCGGCTATTGAAAATTTTACTCTTATTACCGATCGGCCCCCTTACAGTCTTGAAAACGAAGTCGCCCTGATGGAAGAACACCAGATTGACGCACTTCTCACCAAGCAGAGCGGCGGCGAGGGAACCGTCGCCAAAATGGTTGCCGCGATTCAGAAGAAGATTCCCATCATCATGATCAGCCGCCCCCTCCCCGAACCGGGCGACAGCGTAGAAAGCGTTAAGGATGCGCTGAAGTGGCTACAGATGCAGCTCTAGGTATTACTCTTTTGGTCTGAGAACGTGGTGATGGTCGGCGGCGTAAAGCCGCGAGTCGTCAAACGCACTGTCTCCCAGCACGCGGCCGACCATGATCAGCGCCGTTCGGGTGATGCCGGCTTCCTTTACTTTTGGGCGGATATCTTCAAGGGTGCCCTGGATGATCCGTTCATCAGGCCAACTGGCCCGGTAAACCACGGCGACCGGGCAGTCTTCACCGTAATGGGGGACCAGATCGCGAACTACCTGGGCCAGGTTGTTGACGGAAAGATGAATGGCCAGGGTCGCGCCACTTTTTCCCAGGGTTTCAAGATCTTCGCCGCCCGGCATTTCCGAAGAGCGCACCGCCGTTCGCGTCAGAACGACGGTTTGGCTGATACCGGGCAGGGTCAGCTCTGACTTCATAGCCGCCGCCGCAGCAGCATAGGCAGAGACCCCCGGGGTTACGTCGTATTCAATGCCCAGCTCGTCCAGTCTTCGCATTTGCTCGGCTATCGCCCCGTAAAGGGAAGGATCGCCGGAATGGACTCGCGCCACGCTCAAGCCCTTTTTATGGGCGTTTTTGATTTCGTCAATGATTTCATCCAGGTGCATCGGCGCAGTATCGATGACGGATGCCTCTGCGGAAGCCTCGGCGACGACAGCCTCCGGCACCAGAGAACCGGCGTAAAGAACCACGCCCGCATTCTGGATGAGCTTCAGGCCGCGAACGGTGATCAGGTCGGCGGCGCCTGGGCCGGCGCCGATAAAATGAACGCTCACTGGGCGTCGTCCGATTTATTGGGGCCGCCCATGATGATGTCGAGAATTCGGCCGGTCGCCTTTTCAATCAGCACCACATTTTCGTCGGCGATTATTCTTTCAGATCCTTCGGGCGTGGGCGGCAATTGATTTTCAAGTTCCTCCGGCAACTCTCTGACGGCAAGGCCGGGGGGCAGGGTGTGGCGTTTGGCAAGGCCCGGGGGAAGCTCATCGCGCTCGGCCAAACCCGGAGGCATTTTCTTTTTCTTGTTCTTGCCCTTATCTTTTCCCTTACCCTTGTTTTTTTTGTCCTTTTTCGCCTTTTTTCCTTTTGAATTGGTCTCATCATCTTCATCGGCATCCTCATCTTCGGATGAGGATTTGCGCGCCGTATCGGGCAGGCCCATTTTTTTCTTCATATAGTCGCTGATGATGCGTTTTTCTTCTTCGCCAAAAATTACATCAGAAACAGGGCCGCCTGCTGTGTCGGCGCTGACGGGAACGGCCGTAATAAATAGGACGAAAAGGGAAAGTATGAATTTCATTTTGGCCTCCTTTGCTTTCACGCCATCTTAGCGGCATAGCCGCGCGGCGTGTAGACCCACTCGCGTCCGCCCCGCTCAATCACACGGGATTGGGAATTGCCGACCAGCACCATGGTCAGCATATCGGCGTGATCGGGAGTCAGCTCGCCTAATTTGATGACCTCGATATTTTCCTCTTCACGGCCCAGGTTTCTGGCCAGCACAACTGGAGCATCCGGGCCGCGTCCCGCGACCAGAATTTCCTGCGCGCGGGCCAGTTGGGTGCGGCGGCGTTTTGAGACCGGATTGTAAAAGGCGACGACGAAATCGCCTTCGGCTGCGGCCTTCAGGCGTTTCTCAATTTCTTCAAACGGGGTCAGAAGATCCGAAAGGGAAATAGTGCAGAAGTCGTGGCCAATGGGCGCGCCGATACGCGCCGCGGCCGCCTGCAGGGCTGAAACACCCGGCGTCACGACAACCTCGGTGCGGTTCCAGTCGGCCCGGTCTTCCCTGTCCATCAGCTCGAACGCAAGGGTCGCCAGCGCATAAATCCCCGCATCGCCGGAACAGACCAAAGCGACGTTGCGTCCCATCGCGGCCAGATCCAGGGCACGGCGCACCCGTGTCTCTTCCTGGGCCAGTTCCGAAACGTGACGTTCCTTCCCGGTTATAAGATCGGCGACCAGGTCAAGATATAGCCCGTAACCGACTACGTCTGTCGCCGCTACCAGCAGGCTTGTTGCTTCCGGCGTGCGCCAGCCGTTGGAGCCTGGCCCGATACCGACAATGCTTAGTCGACCGCGCGCCTTGCCCGTGGATTGAGCGTCGATCCCAGCTTCGTTGATGGCGACCGCACAGGTGGCGCGTTTCGAGCGGTGCTTTTCCACCTTAAGGATTCCGTCTTTTCCGGCCGCCGCCAGCGCCGCTCCTTCCGAAACGCCGTGGCAGCCGACTTCGGCAAACACTATCTCGGACGGATGGATCAGGCGCGGCGTCTCGGCCTCAAGCTCTTCGGCCGTAAAGAAACGCGCCGGGACACCGTATTTGGCAGCCAACGCATGGACGGCGGGTTCGTCCATTTTCAAATCTAGGGAAACGACGCAGGCTATAGACTTTGGAGAAAGTCCTGAATCCTGAAGAGTTTTTTCAACCAAGTCACTCAACTCATCTGGATCGCAATCCCTCTCGCATCCGACCCCCAAAGCCAGCACAGGCGGGTGCAGGATCAGGTTTTCACCCGGTGAAGAAACGTCGTCGGCGGTAATACGAATATGCGCGCCTTCCGCGGTGTCATCAAAGGTTGCCCCGGAAGTGGTCAGCCAGCTGGCGTCCCCACAGGCGGCATCCAGGCGCACGGGCTCACCTGACAGCAGGCGGGCGGCGATGTTTTTGGCGGATTGAGGGTTTACTACAGACCAGCCTGCGGGCGGGTCATCCAGGGCGAAGCCAAAACGGACGTCGCCCGCAGTGGTCAGCGCAGGCGCGCCTCCCGTTGCCTCGGCGATCACGCCCGCCAACCTGTTGGCCCCGTTGTGACCGCCCAGCAAGGGTACAATGGCGGACCCATCGGCGGCGACGGCCAGAACGGGCGGTTCGGTTCTCTTATCGATCAAGACAGGAGCCAGGGAGCGGATCAATATACCGGTGGCGCACAGGCCGATAATTGCTTCGCCCGACTGGAACAATCTGCGCAAATGTTCGGCCGTATCGGCGAAACTTTCATCGGCCCCTTCGACCCGTTGGGCGAGGCCGTGAATGCGGGCATCAGGAAGAGTCTGTCGAAAGGATTTGGCCAGTTCCAACGCGATCTGATCGAGCACCACTATCGCCGTCATGTTTTCTTTTCCGTTCGTGTAATGAGGACCATTGAAAAGTAAGGGGCGTCATCGGGCGCATCGGAAAGCGCCATAACCTTGGCGTCCGGTAGTGTGGCCCGCTCCACATAAAGGGCGTCTCCCATGCGGCCCAAGCCTCTTACCGCGCTTTTAATTTTGTCGATGTTTCGTCCGACTTTGAAAATCGCCGCTGCATCGGCCGTCAAGAGACGGACCTTGATAGCCTCTTCGCCTAGGGTTGCCGGAACAATGGCCATGCTCTGGTGGCGCGAAACCAGCGGCTTGTTTGCGGCGGCCGCAGTAGCGCTCAAGGCGCTGATGCCGGGCACTGTGATAATCTCGTGATCATCTTTCAGGCGTTCCAGCACATACATGAACGATCCGAAAAGCAACGGATCGCCTTCGCACAGGACAGCGACGTCGCGGCCTGCTTCCAAATGGGCCGCAATGTCCCTCGCAGCCTCGTCATAGGCAAGCTGGCCCGGCCCGGGGTCGTCCAGCATGGCAATGGGGATGGGGATCTCAACAATAACGTCCTTCAGATGAGGCTCGGCAATTGAGCGCGCAAAGGATGGTTGGGCCTTGCCGTTCCTCAAGGGGGTGACATAGGCTATAACCGGCGCGTCAGCCAGAATGCCCGCCGCCTTGATGGTGACCAAATCGGGATCGCCCGGCCCCAGCCCAACGCCGTAAAGAATGCCGCTCATGTGGGCTTCCTCTTAACGTACTGGGTTACCGTCATTAGCGGCCGAAAAGCGCTTAAAGACCCGATGGGAGCGGCCCGCTCGACCGAGATGCGACTCATCTCGCCGCCGAATTCCGACCGAAAAGCCAGCAGGGCCTGTTCGGCTTCGATACTAACCGCATTAACGACCATGAGGCCGCCGGGTTTCAATACCTCCCAGGCCGAAGTTAACAGATCCATGTTGGATGCTCCGCCGCCGACAAAGATGGCGTCGGGTTCGTACTCAAGATTCTCTTTAACGGTTTCGAAATCGCCCTCGACTACAACCAACTCCGCGGCGCCAAGGTTGTCGGCGTTGCGTCTTATCGCGGCTGCTCGCGAGGCGCTTTTTTCGATGGCGATGGCGCGGCGATGTCCTCCCAGGCGAAGCCACTCAATGGAGATAGACCCGGACCCGGCGCCGATATCCCAAAGAACCTGTCCCATAAGCGGCTGCAACTGGGCCAGCGTTGCGGCGCGGACCTCACGCTTTGTCAACTGCCCGTCATTTTCGAAAACTTCGTCGGGAAGGCCGGGTGCGCGGGACAGGAGAACCGCTTCGGGCCCCGCGATACATTCGATGGCCAAGGTGTTTAAATGGGCGGTGCATTCATGCCTCCAGGCTTCGGCCGTTCCATCGAGCCGGTTTTCTTCCTCACCGCCCAGATGCTCAAGCACGCTGAGGCGGCTCTTTCCGTACCCCTTGTCGGTAAGAAGCTTCGCCGCTTTGGCGGGGGTTTCACCGTCTTGGGTCAGGGCGAGCAGACGCGCATCAGGAGATATGTACCGGTTCAGTGTTTCCAGTGGGCGGCCATGAACGGTCAGGCATTCGACGTCGGGGATCGACCATCCCATACGGGCGGCGGCCAGCGAGAAGGCGCCCGGCGCCGGGTGGATGATCACCGCGTCTTCACCGAAAGTACGCGCCAGAACAGAACCAACCCCGTAGTTCATGGGATCGCCGGAAGCCAGAACAACGATATTTTTGCCGCGCCGCGCTTCAATCTCCTTCAGCGCCTGTTTAAAGCCTTTGCCCCAATCCAGACATTCGGCAGCGGGATTGTCTACTTTTCCATGGTGACGTTCGCCACCGATCAGGACTTCGGCCTTTTCGATCAGGGCGATTCGGGCGGCGCTTAAGCCCTCAATACCATCTTCGCCAATTCCAACGACCGTGATCCAGGCGCTCATTATTCAATTCCTCCGGCCAGAGCGTTAACGGCCGCCGACGCCATGGCGCTGCCGCCGCGGCGCCCTTTTAGCGTTATGAAGGAAACATCCAGTATTCCGGCGTGATCGATGAGCGCCTGTTTCGATTCGGCCGCGCCGACGAAACCGACGGCGAATCCCAGGACAAGTGCCGGTTTAGGCGCGCCGTTGGAGATCATTTCAAGCAATCGGAACTGTGCCGTTGGCGCATTGCCGATGGCGACTACCGCACCCGCCAAATGAGGCAGCCATAAGTCCAGGGCGGCGGCGCTGCGGGTCGTGCCCAGTTCCTTTGCCAGGCCGGCGGTCTGCGGGTCGTTCAATGTGCATATGACCGGGTTGCCGCCGGGCAGACGCGAACGGATAATGCCGGATGCCACCATCTCTGCATCACAAAGAATCTTTGCGCCTGATTGCAGCGCCTGGGCGCCAATTTCCCCGGCACGGTTGGAATAGACCAGGGAATCGACAACGTCGGGCATGCCGCAGGCGTGAACAATTCGCGCCGCTACCGGGGCGATGTCAGGATCGGTATTGTTATCTTCCAGGGCTTCTTCGATCAGGGCGAAGGACTGGCGGTAAATCGCCTTGGGATCTTTCAGGTAATCGAATCGCATAGGGGCCTGGGTCACTTTTCAGGACTCCTTATCCCCGTGACCGTGGTCATGATGGTGACCGTGATGATGATGGCCATGGTCATGCGCATGGTGACCGTCGGTTCCGATACCGCGAACATGGTGATGATGGCCGACCTGCGGCTGGCCGACATCGTCCTCGTAACCGATAATCTGCTCGCGGTATTTGCAAAGCTGACAATTCATTACGTTCTCGCCGGTCAGCATTTCGGCGACCCGGTCGGCGAAGGTTTCCAGAAGCAGGGGGTGGTCGTTCAAATAGCCGGCCTTTAGAAATTCGATTTCCGGGTTGGCCGCAGCGGCTTCGTCGGTCCAGTCGTAAATTCTGCGCACCAAAATGCCGGTAAACAGAAAATACGGGAAAACGATGATGCGCTTGTAGCCAAGCTTAACGGCGCGGGCGAGACCGGCGTCAACCAACGGATAGGCAACGCCCGAATAACTGACCTCGGCCCAGCCGAAGCCCAAGCCTTCCCACAACATGCGCGCAACCTTACTGACGTTTGAATTAGCGTCGGAATCGTTGGTGCCGCGCCCGACCACCATCAATAGGGTATCTTCGCGCGCCACTTCATTGTCCGAGACCTTTTCAGCCTCCTCGATACGCTCGGCGGCCGCTTTCAACAGGCGCTTGTCGACGGCCAGTTCGCGGCCGTAAAGGACATCGATATCCGGGTTCTGGGCAGCGAACTCATTGACCTCGCTGGGCAGGTCGTTTTTTACGTGACCGGCGGCGAACAACATGCCCGGAAGGCAAAGGATACGCTCCGCCCCGCGCTCTTTCAGTTTATCCAGTCCAGTACGCAGTACGGGTGTTGCGAATTCAAGAAAGCCGCTCTCAACATCGTAATCGGGCAGTCTTTCCCTCAAGTGGCCGGCAAGCGAATTGAATTCATTGACGGCGCCTTCGTCGCGGCTGCCGTGTCCACAGATCATCAGTCCCGTTTTTGGGTTTTGGGGGGTATCGTCCATCCGCCTGGTCCTTGCCTTCGAGCGTTAAAAATATTTCGCGCCGGACGCCGACTGGTCATTGCCTCCGGTCGATATTGTGAAGGCGCGAAGTTGAGGAGGGGGAATATAGGCCCCTATGAGGGCATTGTCAGCATCTCAATTTCATTTGACGCCAACTTTTGCGCCCCCCAGACTGCGGGCCATGTTTACGTTTGGATTCGTCAGCAGCGAGCACGGCTTCGACCCGTTGACTTTGCTTTTGATAGCGCTATTGCTTGACGCCTATCTGGGCGATGCGCGAATGCCATTCAGGTTGTTTCGCCATCCGGTTGAAATAATCGGGTCGCTGGTTGACTGGTTCGATCGCAAACTCAATCGCGAAAACCGCCGCAGCGTCGACCGTGCCTTTCGTGGGGCACTGGTGGTTTTCGTCGTCGCCGGGGTTTCGGGCAGCGTCGGCTGGTGCGCCTCGTGGCTGACCCAACACCACGACTTCGGCTGGGTTCCCGAACTTTTCCTGTTGACGGCCCTGCTCGCAGGCCGGGGGCTTTACGACAGCGTGCGCGCTGTCGGGCTGGGACTGGAGCGCAGCCTTGAAGATGGCCGCCAGGCGGTATCCCACATCGTCGGGCGTGCCCCTCAACACTTGGACGAACACGGCGTCGCCCGGGCGTCTATTGAGTCATGCGCGGAAAACTTCTCTGACGGTTTGATTGCGCCGGTATTCTGGTACGTCCTGTTCGGGCTGCCGGGGCTGATGGTCTACAAGGCGGTCAACACCATGGATTCGATGATTGGCCATATGACGCCCAAGTACCGTGCCTTCGGCATGACGGCGGCGCGACTGGACGACGTCCTGAATTTGATCCCGGCCCGCCTGGCGGGCCTTTTTCTTGCCCTTGCGGCAGTCTTCACGCCCGGCGCACATCCGTTGAGGGCGCTTAAGGTGATGCTCAGGGATTCCTCCAAACATCGTTCCATGAACGCCGGCTGGCCCGAAGGGGCCGCTGCCGGAGCGCTGGATATCGCACTCGCCGGTCCCCGTCGGTATTCACGAGAAATCATCGATGACGCGTGGATCGGCGACGGTACGGCACGGGCGACCGTTAAAGATATTCGCCGCATGCTCTATCTTTACGTCGCCGCCTCGCTGATCAACGGCGCCTGGGTGGCGGCGTTGGCGATCATCAGGCTGAGCAATTGATTGGGCGCTCATGGATAGCATCATCTCGATCACCCTGCCGTTCTTCGCGTTGATCGCCTGCGGCTACCTGGCCGGTCGATTGGGGCTTTTGGGTGACGAGGGCATCAAGGGCCTTAATGCGTTTGTTCTCTATTTCGCGCTCCCTTGTCTGATTTTCAGCTCTTTGGCGTCAAAACCGCTGGTCGATATCGTCAATCCGACCTTCATGGGGGCGTACCTGACAGCCAGTATCGCCGTTTTTGCAACCGCCTCTTTCATGGGCCGGTTGTTGTTTAGAGGCTCGCTGGGCATTTCAGCCCTGCAGGGACAGGCGGCCAGCGTCGGCAATGTGGGCTATCTGGCGCTGCCCCTGATCATCGCCCTACTGGGACCGGAGGCGAGTCTGCCGGTGGTGCTGGGATGGCTTGTCGATCTGGTTGTTCTGGTTCCCCTGTCCATAGCGCTGCTGGAGATCGATCGACACGACGCCGCAGCTTGGAGGGATTTCACCCAAAACGTGATTAAAGGCGTGGTGATGAATCCCTTCGTGCTTTCCATTACCGCAGGGGTTCTATATGCGACCAGCGGGCTGGCAATACCTATCCCCATCGATTCTTTTACAGGCCTACTTGGCAAGGCTGCGGGACCGTGCGCCCTTTTCGCTCTGGGTGCTACGCTGTCCGGACGGCCGGTGTCCGACGGCCTGTCAGAAGCCGTCTATATGAGCGCCTTCAAGCTGTTTATACATCCAGCGGTAATGTGGGTTTCCGTGACGATGGTTTTCGAAATTGAACCCTTATGGGCAACGGCAGCCATTTTGACGGCCGCCGCCCCGGTCGCCGGCAACGTCTACATCATTGCGCAAAGTTTCGGCGTCTATGTTCTAAGGGCCTCGACCTCGATCCTGATATCAACCCTGATCGCCCTGCTTACATTCTCCACGCTGGCGGCGTATCTGGTTAACTGATCTCCCTAGATCCGATCACGCTTAATCGGATTCTTTTTTTGGTTCAGATTAAGCGTGTGATCCGGCTCGCTCATTAAGAATCGATCAGTTTCTCACATTTAGTTTGAACACGTATTGTTTCAAACTAAATGTGAATTGATCTTGCTGCGTCATACAGGGCATTCAAATCCATGTATTTTTCAAGATGATCGGCCAACGCATCCAGTGTTTCCTCGACCCGCAGGTCATAGGCGTTCATGTGCGCGCGACCGGAACGCAGGGAATTCAGGAAAGCGTGACGAAAACCGTCGGCGGCAAAAATACCGTGCAGGTATGATCCCATTACCCGGCCATCGGGGCTTAAGCACCCTTCAGTGCGTCCTTCGTCCAGCCTGATCCAGGGGTTGGCGCGGGCCGGGCCTTCGCTCAATCCCAGATGCATTTCATATCCGTGTACTTTTTCGCCGCTGCCGATGTCGACCCCCGAGACGGTCTCCAGGGCTTTATCGTCGCTAAGAACGGTTTCGACATCCAGCAATCCCAGACCCTCCACAGCACCTGCCGGTCCTTCGATGCCGTCCGGGTCCGAAAGCCGCGTGCCCAGCATCTGATAGCCACCGCACAAGCCTACTACCAAGCCGCCGCGCCGGACATGGGCCGCGATGTCGATATCCCAGCCTTGTGCACGCAGGTAGGCGAGGTCGGCGATCGTTGCTTTGGAGCCGGGAATGAGGATGACATCGGCTTCAGCGGGCAAGGGTTCTCCCGCCTCGACGATCCGAACGGTGACGTCGGGTTCGGCCGACAGGGGATCCAAATCATCGAAGTTGGCGATTCGCGAAAGCCGGGGAACGGCGAAAAATATATCGGCTGCGCCGCCCGATTCCATCTGCCCGTCAAGCGCCATGGCGTCCTCTTTGGGCAGCAGGCGGGCGTCAGGGAAAAAAGGAACCAGACCGAAAGAGTGAAGGCCGGTCTTCTTGGTAAGAATCTCTTCGCCGCTCTTAAATAGCGCCGCATCGCCGCGGAATTTATTGACGACAAATCCCGCTAGTAATTTGCGTTCTTCGGGGGGCAGCAACTGATCGGTTCCGACGATAGCGGCAATAACGCCACCCCGATCGATATCCCCGATCAGCACCACAGGCACGTTGGCGGCAAGCGCAAAACCCATGTTGGCGATATCGGCTTCGCGCAGGTTAACTTCCGCTGCACTTCCCGCCCCTTCGACCAGCACCAAATCCGCATTCTTTGCATTCGTGCGGTAGCTGTCCATTACCCGGTCCATCAGTTTCGGCTTCAAAGCGTGATAGTCTCTCGCTTTCAGGGTCGTCTCCCGCTTTCCCTGGACGATCACTTGAGCTCCGGTCTCGCTTTCGGGCTTTAACAGCACCGGGTTCATATGGATGGAGGGCTCCGCTCCGGCGGCCTTCGCCTGCAAGGCCTGGGCGCGCCCGATCTCGCCGCCTTCTTTGGTGACCGCGGCATTGTTTGACATATTTTGCGGTTTGAAAGGGCGAACGACGAGCCCGCGCCGTGTGAAAGCCCGGCACAAACCGGCGACGAGAAGGGATTTACCGACGTCGGAACCGGTGCCCTGAAACATCAGGGCCCGGGCAACACCTTTGGAATTATTGGTCATGGTCCCGAAAGGGCGGCGATTAGGGAATCCGCCTGTGGATTGTGCGCTTGCCCCTGATAGAGAATTCCCTTTGGCGTAGCGCCACGGCCGTAATAGGCCTCGTTTAGATCAACTCTGCGAGCCAGGACGGCCCCTTCCAGGGCAGCCCCGCCAAACAGGCCGATTTTAGAATTGGCGAAGGCCAGGACATCGACGCCGATATTGGTGGTTGTCGAAATCTCGGCTCCCTGGCCGATGGTACCGACGGTTACGCCCGCATCGGCGCCCAGCTTGCCTTGATGGTCTAGGATAGCAGAAACCGCGTCATCGCTGCGCAGGACCAGAATGATTTCGGTATCCTGCAGACCCATCTGGAGGCCGACGCTGGCCGCACCCAGAACATAAAAAGCGGGCTGACTCCATGAGCCGTCACCGGTTTTGGCCAGCAATACGCCATTGCCGCCTTCCCCACCCAGCAGGAAGCCACCCTTGATGACGCTTGGCAGTACGACGATGCCCCGTGCCGTGGGCATATATTCGGCGAAGCGTTTCAGATCGGGCATGCCCTTAAAGCGTTGCACGGTTTCGGTAGCTTGATTGACCAGGTCCGTCGCCGTCGATCGTTTATCGCGATGCATTTCGGCGCAGGCCGTTAGGATAATTGCGAACACGAAAAGAGAGGCAACTAAGAAAAACTTTTTCATTGGGCTTCCTTGGGTTTCCCGGCACTTGAAAATGGCGAATCGCCTTCGGTGCGCATTCTACCTTAAAATACCCCCAAAGCAGAGGCGTCAACTGATAGCCCAATGCATTAATGATGAAAAAATCAACGGCACTCTTGACCTTTATGTGCGCCGGGCTGCTGGCGGCCTGCGAAACGGCTCCGCCTGTGGCCAAGGAAGGCTTCTCGCCGGGAATGAAATTGATCGTAACCGGCGTGTGTCAATCGCGCGAGGCGGCTTTGGAAATCGCCCGTGCCGCCATGCAGGACGCCGAACGGGCTGAAGATGCGAGTGTTGGGCAATACCGCACAGGGGCCTGCCGATATTGGCCTCACCCCGCCGTAATGGTTCGGGTGCGCGCGGTGATTCTGGAATACAAGGATTACAAGGGGCGTCCGACCCAGGTTCTGCAGGTCAGTGTCCCACCTTCAATAGATCGGGGAACGGCTGAAGTCGAATTATATACGATCACGTTGAGCAATCGCGTCAGATCGCAAAAGGCAGGGGACTAAAACCATATGCGCGTATTCATTGCCGCCAGCGGGATTTTGCTCCTGATATGTGCCTGTACTGCAACCCAACCGGCTAGGGAGCCGAATTTAGGGCCGGAAAAATGCACCGGCGCCAATCCTGATTGGGAAGAAGAGCGAAGGGAAATCCTTCACCTGAATCCGGGTTACAGCATTCACTTGATCGAAGAGCGCGAGGCATTCGTTGAGGCATTTAACGCTCTGCCGCCGAAAACGAAGCGGCCGGTTCCCGACCTTATCGGATATTTTTCAAAACCGGGAGACGATCAGGCGATATTGGCATTTATAGGCAAGGGCTGCGTGACCTATCTGGAAGTCGTCAGTCATGGCCGATTGAAGGAGATCATGCCTAAGGCTCAATGAGGCATTCCTGATCGACAGAGTGCTGGAAAAGCGTTTTAGGCAACTTTATGCGGCCTTTCAGACTCTCTTCAAACGATCGACCTCAAGAATCAGGCAGGTATTAAAAAGGCTGGCTTCCATGGAATCGCCGAACAGGTCGTCTGCATATTTTCGCGTTACGCAACCCGGTGCATGGGTAGAGCAAGAATGCCTTTTCATCCAGCTTTCAAGGCCTTCCGAAGAATGCGCCAGACGCACCACTTCGTTTGCAACCTTGCGCATGAATTCATCGCTGGAAAAGTTGTGATCGTTAATGTGATCGCTCGTCATTTGTTTACTTCCTCTACTTTCCTTCACCGTGTGAACAGCCTATTCATTTCGGAAGCGGAATACTGTGACGATCATCACACCTAGGCGATTTTTATATTAACCAATTGAAAGTTATGGAATTTTTTCTAAATTTTTGTTTACAAATCCCTAGTGCGCACCATTTCAGTCTAGCTAGAACTCAACACCCTGCTGGGCTTTGATGCCGGCGCGGAAAGGGTGTTTGACCAGGCTCATGTCGGTGACAAGGTCTGCGGCCTCGATCATATCTTCTTGGGCGTTGCGCCCAGTTGCGATCACATGCAGCATGCGGGGCCTTGCCGCCAGTCCTTCCAGAACGTCGCTCAAGGAAAGATATTCGTAACGCAGGGCAATGTTGATTTCGTCCAGGATTACCATGGCGAATTCGGGGTCGGCGATCATTTCCTTGGCCGCTTCCCAGGCCTTGCCGGCGGCAGCGACATCGCGCTCACGATCCTGAGTCTCCCAAGTGAATCCTTCGCCCATGGCCTTGATGGTGACCTGCTCGGGAAACTTTTCGAAAACGTCGCGCTCGCCTGTCTCCCACGCACCTTTAACGAACTGTACGATGCCAACCTTCTTGCCATGGCCAATCATGCGCAGGGCCATGCCCCAGGCCGCCGTCGATTTACCCTTGCCCTTACCAGTGTGAACGATTAGCAAGCCCTTTTCTTCCGTCTTCGTCGCCAGCATTTTGTCGCGGGCAGCCTTCTTCTTTGCCATTTTTTCGTGGTGGCGGGCATTGTCGGTGTTGATCATGGATTTCATTCGCTCCTTAATATTGTCGGGCTTATTTACGACGTAGGCCAAGTGGGTCTAGGTTGATAAGACCTCGTTTTCCACCATTTCAAGTAGGGATGCGTGGGTGCTATTCAAGCGCGGGGTCCAAAGTTCGCGATCCTGGGCCTCCAAAAGCCTCTCGATCATTTCCTTCAGGGCGTCCGGATTGTGGCGTTGGATGAAGTCGCGGACTTCATCATCGGCAAGGTAGGCCTCGAACACGGCGTCGAAGTGATGGTCTTTAACGCAACGCGCCGTGGCGGCGAAAGCGAACAGGTAATCGACGGTGGCGGCCATCTCAAACGCGCCTTTGTAACCGTGGCGCATGACACCTGCGATCCATTTCGGATTGACGACCCGGGCTCGCACCACGCGGGAAATTTCATCCTCTAGGGAACGGATGCGCGGGCTTTCGGGCCGCGAGTGATCGTTGTGATATACGGAAGGCTGGTTGCCGGACAGTTCCCGTACCGCGGCCGTAATGCCACCTTCGAACTGGTAGTAATCGTCACTGTCCAACAAGTCGTGTTCCCGGTTGTCCTGATTGTGGATCACGGCTTCGACATTTTTCAACCGCGCCTCAAAAAGCCCGTGGGCGGCTTCACCGGCGACTCCCTCGCCGTAGGCATATCCGCCCCAAGCAACGTAGGCGCGAGCCAGGTCGGCCTCCGATTGCCAGCCCTTTTCGTCGATCAGGGCCTGCAACCCGGCCCCGTAGGCCCCCGGCATAGACCCGAAAACCCTGTAGCCCGCGCGCTTGCGGGCCTGTTCTTCATCCAGACCTGTCGCTACGAGTTCGTTGATTTCTTCGCCAACACGAGCGGCCAAAGGATTGTCGGCCTCAGATTCATCAAGCGCGGCGACGGCACGCGAGGCGGATGAGAAAAGGTCGATCAGGCCGGGGAAAGCATCGCGGAAAAATCCGGAAACACGAAGCGTGACATCGATGCGAGGCCTATCGAGAACTGAAAGGGGGAGAATTTCAAACCCGGTCACCCGGCGCGAAGCCGCATCCCAGGTTGGCTTGACGCCCATCATCGCAAGGCCTTGGGCAATATCATCACCTCCGGTTCGCATGTTGGAGGTACCCCAGGCGCTGAGCGCCATGGTTTTCGGCCAGGTTCCGTGCTCCTGCATGTGGTGTTCGATCAGCAGGGACGCGGATTTCCAGCCCAGGGTCCAGGCGGCCGGTGTCGGCACCGTGCGGGTATCGACGCTATAGAAATTACGGCCCGTCGGCAAAACATCGGGCCTGCCCCGGGTGGGGGCGCCACTGGGGCCGGGCTCAACGAACCGTCCGTCCAATCCCCGCAGCAACCCTGCAAGTTCAGCATTGCCGGATGCCAGGACAGTGGGCCGTATTTTTTCTTCCAGTGATTCCAAAACAAGAGAGGTCAGTTTCCAGGAAGGAGCGGGAATCTGATCGCCCGAAACCAGACGTGAGGCCAGATTTTCCAGCCGTTCGATGGTATCGCCATTGCTGCGCCAGTTAGCTTCACCTGTGAGCACATCAGGTTTTGGTCCCCGCCAGGGGGCGGCCATTTCGCAATTCAGCGGGTCGAAGTCGAGCGCGAGGTCTTCGGCGAGACTGCGCAACAACGAGGCATCGCCCTTCTCGCCCGCCCCGCGCGGCACCCTGACCAACGCCACCAACAAATCAGTCAAAAGGCGTCCTTCGGGCGACTGCCCGAAAATATGCAGGCCATCACGGATTTGCATTTCCTTCAACTCGCACAGGTAGTTGTCCAGCTGACCTAGCGCCTCGTCCTCATCGGCCGCGCTGTCCATGCCGCAATCGGCGCCTATGCCGGTGGCGTCACACAGGGTGAGAATTTCATTGCGCAGTACCTTCAGGCGGCGCGGGTCGACTCCGGAAGCCTCGTAGAATTCATCGACCAGCTGTTCCAGATCGGCCAGCGGTCCATAGCTTTCGGCCCGGGTTAGCGGCGGCGTCAGATGATCGACGATAACCGCGCTTGCCCGGCGCTTGGCCTGCGTGCCTTCGCCGGGATCATTGACGATAAAAGGGTAGAGATGGGGCACAGGCCCCAAGGCGACCTCAGGAAAGCATGTCTGCGAGAGCGCCAGCGATTTGCCGGGCAGCCACTCCAGATTGCCGTGTTTGCCGAAGTGGATGACGGCATCAGCATTGAATTCACCACGCAGCCAGGCGTAAAAAGCCAGGTAGCCATGGGGCGGCACTAGGTCCGGATCGTGGTAGGTCGACTGCGGATCGATGTTATAGCCGCGAGCCGGTTGCAGGCATATCGCCGCCTTGCCGACCCGGTAAGCCGAAACCGCAAAGCGGCCGCAATCCACGTCACCGGGAAGATACATGGGATCGCTTTCCGGCGCGCCCCAACGCTCAGTGACGGCCTCTTGCACGGCTGCAGGCAGTCCGGCGAAGAAAACCTGGTAGTCGGCCATGGAAAGGGATTCGCTCAGCGTCCCCGTAGCCCCCTGATTGGTCGGCCCCGCGATCAACCGCGCAACAAGTTCATCGCCGTCCGCCGGGATTTCACGTAAGTCATAGCCAGCCGCCTTCATTGCATTCAGGGTCGTTACCGAACCTTGCGGCGTATCCAGACCAACGCCATTGCCGATACGCCCGTCCCGGTTGGGATAGTTGGCCAAAACCAAAGCAACGCGTCGATCCTTACATTCAGTGCGGGAAAGCCGTGCCCAATTGGCGGCCAAAGTGGCGACGAATTCAATCCGGTCAGCCACCGGCTCATAGGTGACAATATCCGTCTGGGTCTTGTCGTCACGCCGGTTCAGTCCCTTGAAGGATACGGCGCGTGCTAGAACATGACCGTCTACTTCCGGCAGGGCGACGTTCATGGCGATGTCGCGGGCGCTTAAGCCATGAAGGCCGTCACGCCAACTGTCGATGTTGGAACTGGAAAACACCACCTGCAAGACGGTTGCGCCCGAAGCGTTAAACGGCGTCGGCGTGCGCCGGGCGCCGGGCGAGGAAACCGCAAAGCCGGTAGCATTCAGGATGACATCAGGGGGCGCTTCCATGAGGATTTTTTCCAATGTCGCCGCTGCCACCGGGTCTTTCAGGCTGGCGACGAAGATGGGCAGGGGATTAAGGCCTGCCATTTTCAGGCCATCGATCATGGCGTCAACGGCCTTCAGATTACCGCCCTGCACCAGCGCCCGGTAAAACACCAGCGCCGCCACCGGCAGACCTTCGACCCAGTCGGCGCGAAGTTCATCAAGGCCGATACCCTCGACGTCCTTTTTATACAGGCCGCCCCTAAGAAGAGGTTGAGGCTCCAGCCACCGGGTTTCCTTATCTAGTAGCGAGATTGCAAAATTGAGAAACTGTCGCGCATTGTTTGGCCCGCCGTGGACGCAGTACTGCCACAGGCGATGACAGCTTTCTGGTTCCAGTGTAGACAGGGTCGCCAGTTCCGCGTCCGGCTGATCGTCGCCGGGTAGCAGGGCGAGCGGGGTCGAGTTGCGAAAACACTCCGCAGCGATCTGCTCGATGCCGTAGGGCCAGTACCCGCGACCGCCCAGCAGGCGCACGATAACCAGCTTTGCGCCGCTGATCACGCTTTCCACATACAGATCCACCGACATATTGTGGCCAAGGTTGAGCAGATTGGCCAGGCGCAGGGTCGGCATCCCCTCACCCGATCCATCGTAGGCATCGGACAGGGTAGCCAATTCGCTGTCGGCTGCGCTCAGAACGACAATGTCACCGGGACTCTGGCCGAGATCGATGGCTTCCGATCCATCGGAAACTCCTCCCGGCGTGGCGGCGAGTAGATGCATACATTTAAACCTAACTTAGCAGCGCTGCTTCGATGGCTGCCCTGTCTATGCCCCTCTGGCCAATCACGACAAGACGGCTTAGGCGTTTTTCGTCCGCTCCCCATGGCCGGTCGAAATAGCGCTGAATCCGTGGGCCGACGCCCTGAATGACATGGCGCATATCTTTTCCCGGCACATGCAGGAAACCTTTTAAGCGAAGGATGTCATGGGCCTCGGTCAGTTCCGCAAGCAACGCCTCAAAAACGCCGGGATCAGGGATATCACCGACATCGACGCTGAAGCTTTCAAAGTCGTCGTGGTCATGATCCTCTTCGGTGTCGTGATGGGATTTACGATCTTCGATACCATCTTCTACGGCCGCGCCAAGGCCCAGCAGGACATCGATATCAAGCACCCCTTCCACAGCAGGTATCGCTTTTACGGCGGGGCGCATGTGCGCAGCCAATCCATCGGCAATTTCCCCGATCGCTTCCGGGCCCACGATGTCGGCCTTGTTCAGGACCACCAGATCGGCGCACAGCAGCTGATCTTCAAAAACCTCTTCCAGGGGATTATCATGATCCAACGCCTCGTCGGCCCGGCGTTCGGCTTCAACCGCCTCCACGTCATCGGCGAAGCGGCCTTCGGCAACAGCCGGGCTATCGATTACGGCGACGACGCCGTCAACCGTGACACGGGAGCGTATCTCGGGCCAGTTGAAGGCCTTGACCAGGGGCTTGGGCAGGGCCAGACCGGAGGTCTCTATGACGATATGATCAGGGGCTTGCTCCCGGTCCAGCAGTTTTTCCATGGCCGGCAGGAAGTCGTCTGCAACGGTGCAGCAAATACATCCGTTGGCCAGTTCGACAACGTCGTCTTCGTCGCACCCCTCGATGCCGCAGCCGTTTACGATTTCACGGTCGATACCCAAATCGCCGAATTCGTTGATGACCAGGGCGATGCGCCGACCGTTCGCATTTTCCAGCAGGTTGCGAATAAGGGTTGTTTTTCCGGCGCCCAGAAAGCCGGTGATGACGGTAGCGGGAATTTTCATAATTTCTTTTTCACTTATCCTTTAATATTAGCGGCAGTCCGGCGGCGACGAAAACAACGCGGTGGGCCCGGGCTGCAATCGTCTGATTAACCAGCCCCAAGTCATCGAGAAAGTCACGCGCCAAGGCGTTGTCGGGAATAACACCCAGGCCCGCTTCATCGGAAACGACGACAACAGGAGATGTAAGATTTTCCAGCGTCTCGGCAAGGGCAAATGCCTCGCTTTGCACGTCATACCCCTGATCGAGCAGATTGGCGACCCACATGGCCAGGGAATCAATCAATACAGGATGGTCATTTTTGTCATTTTCCAAAAGCGCATCCGCTATGTCGATTGGTTCTTCGACGGTCGACCAGCTATGGCCGCGACGTTCCTGATGGCGCAAAATACGCTCGCTCATTTCATCGTCCAGGGCCTGCCCCGTCGCCAGATAAACCGCCTCACGGCCCTCGCCGATCAAATCTTCGGCGTAAGCGCTTTTACCGGAACGTTGACCGCCCAGAACAAGTGTCAAAGGCGGTAAATTTGTCTTACGGCTGGCGGTCAAAATAATTTCCTCAACTATTCAATCAAGTGGCGCACTAACTGGCAGGCATATTAATGCCACCGATCCGCCATACCCCGCCTTGGCCCTTGAACAGCTTTTCGGTAGTGTGATCAAGCCGGGTCAGAGAAAGATTATCGATCTGAACCACCAGCGCATTCAGTGGTTCTGCCTGCATCGCCAGGGCGACGGCGGAACGAATGGTGCCGCCGTGGGTAACGGCGACGATGTCGCGGCCCGCGTATTCAATATTAAGACGCTCGATGGTCTTGGCAGTGCGCTCGATCAGGTATGCGAAACTTTCCCCACCTGGTGGCGCATTGGTTCCGGGGCTCTCCCAAAAAGTATCATAGCCCGGAACGCCCGCTTCTTTCAGTTCATCCCAGCTGTAGCCTTGCCAGTCGCCAAAATGCTGTTCGGCGAAATCCGGTTCGACGAGGGGATTATCGGGGTCTTTGGGAACGGGCCCTCCGGCGTCCAGGATGGCGTTCGCCGTGTCGAAGGTGCGCGTCAGGTTGGAGGTTACCCAAACCGCTCCTTCTGGGATTTTCGCCGCCAGGCTCTCGAAGGCAGGGGCGTCGGAAACATCGCAGTCGACGTCAATCTGGCCGTATATTTTTCCATTGTATTCGACGACGGGAGCGTGACGGACCCACCACCAGCGCGTTATCGTTGCAGACATTTTTTACATCACCCATACGACCGAAAGCAGAACGGCCGCTTCCGTTACCTGTTGAACAGCCCCCAGGACGTCTCCGGTCAATCCACCGATCTGACGCTTGGCGAGCCAAGCCATCAATATTGCCGCAAGAAACGCAATGATCAAGACCGTCAAGCCGTTGCCGCCCAATAAAAGGAAAACCGATAAGGCGGCAATCGCTAGCGCCGTCAGGGCTCCGGCATTCGAAGGTTTTCCGGCGCCTGCGCCCAGCCCGTCCGGTCGCGCCATGTCGATCTGGTTCATGACGGCAACGACAAGTCCTCTTGAAATCACGCCCGCCGCGAGCAGGGCGAGGACGGCCGTCGTAGGACTCGGCATTCCCCCAAGGGCTCCAATGCGAAGGGCGACGCTGAATATCAAGGCCAGAACTCCGTAGGAGCCGACCTGCGAATCGCGCATGATACGCAATTTATCCGACACTTTGTGGCCGCCGCCAAACCCGTCTGCGACATCAGCCAGGCCGTCTTCGTGCAAGGCGCCGGTGGCCAAAATGGACGCACCAATTGCGAAAAGGCCACAGACAAGCGGGTGCTGTCCCAGCTGAAAACCGAAAAGCAGGGCCAGCCCGGCGATGCCGCCGATCAGAAGCCCGACCACGGGAAAAGCCCAGGCTACTTCCGCCAGCTGGCGCTTGGACGAAGCCTTGCCGACAGGTACGGGAAGGCGGGTTAGAAAAGCCAGCGCCAGCATCAAGTCCCCAGCCCATTGGCTAAGGGTATTTAGATTAGTTTCGCGCATGGCGTATTAAGAACTCTTGTAAATCAAATTGCTTTTTTCGTGCCGATTTAGGTTATAGGGTAGCGCTCCCAAAAAAGAAATCCACCTCGTTACTTGAGAAAGGTCCACCCTGTTGCCCACACCTTCAATAAGCACACTCGATGATGTGCGCGCCTTGCTTTCATCCTTGCCCGGTCCTGATAAGCAGTCCCTGGATAACGCCCAGGTACGAGAACCGCAATTGACAAAACCGCCTGGGTCGCTGGGCAGGCTGGAAGAATTATCTCACTGGCTAGCCGCCTGGCAGGGCCGTCACCCGGCCACAATGGATAATCCGCGCGCCCATGTTTTTGCCGGAAATCACGGCGTCACCGCCAAGGGCGTTTCGGCGTATCCAAGCGAAGTAACGGTACAGATGGTCGGCAATTTTCAAGCCGGCGGAGCAGCCATCAATCAATTGTGCAAGGCATTTGGCACCGAGCTCAAAGTCGATGCCCTTGATCTGGAAACTCCCACCGCCGATTTCAGCGAAGAACCGGCGATGAGTGAAGCGGAGGTCGTTGCGGCCATAAGCCATGGCATGGCCCAGGTTGAGCCCGGGTCGGACGTCTTGTGTCTGGGCGAGATGGGAATCGGCAATACCACCTCGGCGGCGGCCATCTGCCATGCCCTTTTTGGCGGCGAGGCGACTGAATGGACCGGCCCCGGTACCGGTGTTGAAGGCGACGCATTGTCGGCCAAGGCGCAAATTGTTGCCGATGCGGTCAAATTGCACGACAGCAGTGACGCCCTCGAGGTTCTCAGATGCCTGGGAGGCAGGGAATTGGCGGCCATCGCTGGCGCGGTTCTCGGCGCCCGCTTGAGCGGCGTGCCAGTCATGCTGGATGGGTATGTCTGCTGTGCGGCCGCCTGCGTACTCGAGTCTGTGGCTCCAGGGGCATTGGATCACTGCCAGATTGGCCATGTTTCCAGTGAACCCGGCCATATCCGTCTTCTGGATAAACTGGGCAAATCCGCGCTGATCAATTTCGAGATGCGTCTTGGTGAGGCTTCGGGAGCTGCCCTTGCGGTCGGCCTATTAAAAGCCGCCGTGGCCTGTCATTCAGGAATGGCGACGTTTGCTGAAGCCGGGGTTACCGACAAGGATTAGCTCGGTTCATTTTTAGTTTGTAATGCGACCTGTTCAAACCGAAAGTGAGGACCTGATCGATTCTTAACGAGCGAGCTGATTCACACGCCTAATCGAAAACCGGCAAGTGATTTACGATCAGGCGTGATCGGATCTAGTAATCCTCGTCGAACTCTGGTGTTTCCTCTGCGCGCTCCATGCGGCGCTTGAGGCGAAGCAGTTCGCGGCGGCGGGCATCTTCGGCGATCAGGTTTTCTATAAAGTGTCCCTGGAACATCTTGATACCGACGGATTGTCCGAAGTCCACGGCTTCGCGGGTATCGACGCGGCACAGAATGACTTTGGAGGGATTGGCGCGTTTGACCATCGTGCGTACTTTTTCGTGCATGTCCGGTCCGCCGTCGACCATATCGGAATGCCAGACCAATTTGACGATGTCCGCTCCAAGGCGCTCGCGATCTACCATGCCCATGGTTTTATGTGTCAGTCCGTCAAGGCAAACCCTGTATCCCTTGTCCTGGACATATTCTCTGGCAAATAGATAAGCGCCCAAGTCGGCAAATATATCGACTTTCTGCAATTCGATAATCATAGAACCCCGACGAGACGCGGTTATATTATCGTCGAATTCCTGAAAACCCTGCGACAACAGCGTCGTGACGTTGGCGTTAAAGCTGATGTCGCCGGAAATAGTCTGAGCGTCGTTCTTCGACAATAGAGACAACATCCGCCGGTCCAGGCTTTCAGTCAGATGCTGGAAAAGCCAGCGATTGGCAAGTAAGTTGACGCCCGGAATCATGGTTTCGCGCAAGTCGGCAATGGAAATGAACATTTCAGAAAAGGATTGCTCCGGAATCATCTGGGCGTCTACGGAACAGACGAACTGGCGGCGAACAAGATTCGAAAGGTCCGTTCTTTCCAAAGCGTTTTCCACCCTGGCCAACACTTCAGGCGTCATTGGCTCGCCTTCCTTTTGGCGCGTTTTGAGGGCGGCGCGGGTATCCATGCGCGCACGTGTGTCTTTTTTGCGTTTTTCTTCGGATTCGAGGATGCTTTCGATAAGCTGCAGCAGTTCCTCATATTGAGTAGCTGCGTCATACCAGGTGGAAAAACGGTTTTCGCCGGGCTCCTCATCTTCAAGAAGTGGATCATCGCTGAAAAGGAAACGCACCTTTTGAACAACGGTTTCCGCCTGCGGCTGGGCTTCCTTCTTGAAAAAGAAGAACATGTCGGAGTTCTTAACCGTGAACAGTTGTCCCTGTAGAGACTTGACCATGTTCTCAAAGCTGTTTTCGGCCGCAAGAAGATGATGATCCCGTCGGTTATAAGGTTTCAAATCCGACAAGTGCAGGCGTACCGCCTTATGTGAATCCTTTTGTTCTTCCAGGCGCTGCATATAATCGAGCAGCAAGTTCTCCTGGCTTCTGAGATTTTTTTGATGGCCTTCTGCTTCCGCCATGATCAAATGATTCCCTTGGCCAGCATGGCGTCGACAACGGTATCGATGTAGAAGCCCTGGAAGCGCCTGATGCCCAACGAAAGGGCCCAGATAACGGCGTCCTCTGAATCGACGCGGCCCAGAATGACGTTGTCTTTTCCTACGTTTTTGACCACTTGGCGCATGTCTTCAACACGCGCCTGCGAATCTTCGTTCTTGAATTCCTGACCCCAGTTAATCTTAACCAGATCGGACTCCAACAAAGCGGGATCGAAAAACTGCAAGGATAGAGGGCTCAGTCCGTCGATCAGCACCCTGTAGTCATTCTCTTGAAGCATGTCGCGGGCATCGGCATATGCCGACATATCCGAGAAAACATCGATCAGCTGTAATTCAATAACGAAATTTGAAGAATGTTCACCCGCTCTTTGGTGAAAATGCTGAAATTCCCTTCCCAACACTGTTGAAATATTGAGGTTCACGCTAATCGGGTTCGCCATGAATTCGAAGTCCTGGCGGGATATAACGTTCAACAAGCGCCGATCTATGGTTTCCGTCAAATACTGAAACAGCCAATTGGACCCGAAGAGGTTGACGTCCGGAGCCACGCGCTTTTGCAGTGCCGACATGGTTACGAACTGTTCCTTGAAAAGGACATCGCCCTTGCCGGCAGGGTGGACGACGACAGCCGTTTGTTCATGGATAAGGTCGTCGATTTCGACGGTTTGCAGTCGCAAAGTGATATCTGCGACGTCCTTCGGCTGCATTCGCTCGCCGGGTAGGGCATTGGGCGACAGCAATTCGGCTTCCCTGCGTTGGCGTTCGATCGCTTCCTGGGAAAGCCGGAGGATGGTCTCGTTAAAGGAGGCAAAGTCGCCGGGCTGGGTGAGATCGTACCATGTTGAAAAACGGTCATCGATCGAGCCGTCTTCGCTATCGGTCAGGGGGTCTTCGCTAAAAAGCTGCCGCGCCTTGTGCATAGCCGGGTCGATTTCATCGACCGGTACATCTTTGCACAGTAGGGCAATATCAGCGTTATCCAGCTTGTACAGAGTAACGTCGTGATTGTTCAGCAGATTGTCGAAGGTTCTGGCGGCAATATTTATGAAATGGGGTTTGCGGTTCGAGGCACGCAGACCAGAAAGGTGGACATGCACGGCGTAATACCCGGAGCGATCATCTTCGATGAAGCGTAACCGGGTAAGAAGCTGTGTTTCCTCGCTCGTCGATTCCGAGCCGGGAAACGTCATAACGGTGCCCGTCTGAGCCATCGTCTGGCGGATTCCTCAAAAAATAGCGGGATCAAGCCCAATTAAACTAAGGGAAAAGCGTTAATAGTCACTTATCAAAAAGGCGCGATTTTACCTTTTTTACGACCCATTGCGCCTCTTGCCCCAAGACTTACTCGCGTTTAATTCTAAACAGATAAGTTGCGCTGTTCTTTTGACAACGATCAAATTATCTACATTAAGGGGGTCTCAACCTTAATGTAGTTTGGTCTAGGCATCATATTCTGTTCCATGGATACCTCAAAACAGAACTTCACGCTTGGCAATCCGAGCATCGAGCCGGGAAAGCGAGTCTACGCCATTGGCGATGTGCATGGCCGTTTCGATCTACTTGAAAACCTGCTTGAAATCATCATGGCGGACGCCTCTTCGGATCAGGACAACGTTCTGGTTTTCCTGGGCGATTATGTCGATCGCGGCCCCAATTCCAGACGCGTCATAGAACAGCTGACAATGCCCGTACCAAGCGGGTTTGATATAGTCTGCCTGAAGGGCAATCACGAGGATCTGCTTCTGAAATTTCTTGCAGGAACACTAGGTGCTCGGGATTGGCTAAATAACGGGGGCATTGAAACCCTGAACAGTTATGGCGTCGATACCTCTAATCTGTATTTTTCTCCATCATATGAAGAACTTGAACAATCCAGACTAGACTTGGTTTCGGCGCTTCCCGAATCTCATCTGGATTTTCTTACCTCCCTTGACCTGATGCATTTCGAGAGCGACTACCTTTTTGTCCATGCCGGTATCCGGCCGGGGATTTCATTCGATCGCCAGGAGGAAATGGATTTGATATGGATCAGGAAAGAGTTTTTGGATTCTGATGAAGATTTTGGAAAAATCATCGTCCACGGACATTCCATTACCGTCGGGCCAACGATCGGTCCGAACAGAATAGGGATTGATACCGGGGCCTGGCACAGCAACGTGTTGACCTCTCTGGTTCTGGAAGGAAGCGATATGCGGTTTCTCAATACGTGACATCACTTTACCAGTGGGCATCATTGCACCTGGATGATAAGTTCCTGTCACGCCAGCCCTTATTAGGGCTTCTTAACTACGCCACGCAAAGGAAATTGAAGAGCCCCATATGGTGATGCGAAAAAGAATATTGGTTACCGGCGGCGCCGGTTTTCTGGGCTCGCATCTTTGCCGGCGCCTTTTAAAAGATGGCCACGAAGTCTTGTGTGTCGATAATTTCTATACAGGCACGAGAGACAACATCATCGAGATGATGGAAGACCCGCATTTTGAAATGCAACGTCACGACGTGACGTTCCCGCTCTACGTCGAGGTCGATGAAATCTACAATCTGGCTTGTCCCGCCTCGCCAATCCATTATCAGAACGATCCGGTGCAAACAACGAAGACCTCGGTGCATGGCGCAATCAATATGCTGGGTCTTGCAAAAAGAACCGGAGCGAAGATTTTCCAGGCTTCCACCAGCGAGGTATACGGCGACCCTGAGGTTCACCCGCAGGCGGAAGGTTATAGGGGTTCGGTTTCCACAACCGGGCCTCGGGCCTGCTACGATGAAGGCAAACGGTGTGCGGAAACACTGTTTTTCGACTATTTGCGCCAGCACAATTTGAGAATTCGCGTCGCGCGCATCTTCAATACATATGGGCCCAATATGCTGACCGATGACGGAAGAGTGGTTTCCAACTTTATCGTCCAGGCCCTCAAAGGAGAGCCCATCACAATCTACGGCGACGGCCTTCAGACCCGGTCTTTTTGTTATGTCGACGATTTGATTGAGGGCTTTATCCGTCTGATGGGGGCTGATGATGTCGTAACGGGCCCGATGAATTTGGGGAACCCTAACGAATTTACGATCCGCCAGCTTGCCGAAACCGTTCTGAAGCTCACCGGATCGCCTTCGAAACTGATCGACAAGCCCCTGCCGGAAGATGATCCAACCCAGCGTTGTCCAGATATCACGGTGGCGGCTGATGTGCTGGAATGGCGCCCGACCATTGAATTGGAAGAAGGGTTGGAGCGAACGATCGCCTATTTCAGGAAAATTGTCTAGTCTGGCAAAATTTGGGCGCTGTAGCCGGAGCTCACGTCTAAAGAAGGCCGATTTACGTCGATTCTTTAATACGTTGAAATTTTACCCGCCTGAATCGGGGCATGCGTCGAAAATGAGCTGTTTTCGTCAGGAAATGGGCCATGTTACGCCGAAATTTGTGCCTGATAGACCCGTTTTGCCCATCCACGCAAGCCCCTTTCCTTGGGGTTGTTTCCTTCCAGCCAATCGCGAACGGGAACAAAAAATCCACTCTTGGGCCGCTTAAGAACATTTTCAGGCAACGGTTTTTTTGGGCTTTTCGCCATTGCTTGCTTTTTTGGCCCATTATCCTTGGCGATGCCAGGGGCCAGTGCATTGAAGAGCTGCGTATCGACAAGCGGCACCCTGATTTCCAGTCCATGAGCCATGCCCGCCCAGTCGGCGTCGCGCAGTAACTGATTTCGCATGTAGAAATTCATCTCCAGCGCCGCCACCTTGGCCATGGGCGATCGAATTGGCGCCTGGCATGCTTCCAGGCGCTGCCGAACCTGAAGGGCTTCAAGACCTTCTATAGCCATGTCCCGATCCAGCACGGCCGGAAGCTCCCAAGGCATGAAAAGGGCGCGGCGCAACAAATATGCGTCGCCGTAGCGAGCGCAATATTCGGCTAACCCCGGCGCCTTGGGGGGTAAAACCGTGCCGCCCAATGGAGCAGTCAGGACGCGGGCCAGGCGGCCAATGCCGCCGATGCCGGGAACCCTTCCCAGCCCGCCGACAAGAGCGGGAATTTGAGAGAAACCGTCATATCCAGCGAACAATTCGTCGCCGCCAAGGCCGGAAATTGCGACCTTTAAACCTTCGGATGCAGCGGCCTTGGCGACGAAATAGGTGTTGACCCCATCGATGCTGGGCTGATCCATGGCATCCAGCAAATCCTGCAAGTCTTCGGCAAAATCGGCGCCGGCGACGCGTACGGTATGTTGACGCGTGCCGTATGAACTGGCGATAACTTCCGCCAATGGCACTTCATCATTGGCGGTGCCAGCAAATTCTTCAAACCCAAGGGTGATGGTGTCCAGACCGGCTCCCTTCAGTTCCGAAGCCAACCCGACAAGCGTTGCCGAATCCAATCCCGATGACAGGAAGACGCCAACCGGAACATCGGCGACAAAATGGTGCTTGATGCTGTCGCGCAGCAACTCGCCAAGGATATCCCGGCCGGCTTCTACGATTTGACCATCTAATTTTGCGGAGATATCGAAAAAGGTTTCAATCTCACCGGGGCCTTCCTGATCGATCCACAATGTCGAGCCCGCAGGCAAAGCGCGAATACCTTTGTAGAGTGTGTGCGGTTCGGGAACATTTCCGAACAGGAAAAACCCCGCGTGACCGGCCGGGTCGAAACCGGGCCGCGGACGTCCTTCCGCCTTTAGGCCAGCCAACAGGGCCTTAACCTGTGAGGCGGCACTGAGGGTTTTAGCGTCATCCATATAATAAAGTGGCTTGATGCCGAAACCGTCTCTGGCCAGTAACATGCCGCGCCGCTGCTCATCCCAAATGGCGAAAGCGAACATGCCACGCAGATGCTCTACCATGGTCTTGCCATGGCGTTTGTACAGGTGCAACAGGACTTCCGTGTCCGATGTGGTGTGAAAGCGATCGCCCTCGGCTTCAAGTTTCCGGCGCAATTCACGAAAGTTGTATATTTCGCCGTTATAGGAAATATGAAGACGGCCCTGAGGTGTTTCCAACACCATCGGCTGCGCGGCATCGGCACTTAAATCAATGATCGCCAGCCTTTTGTGGGCCAAGCCTACCCGTTTGTCATCGGCCAGCCACAATCCTTCGCCGTCGGGGCCACGCCGAGACATCGCCTGGTTAATGGCGTCAAGACCATTAACGTTTATAGGCGGCGCATCGGCGGCATAAGAATAAACGGCGGCGAACCCACACATAAAAAATAAATACCAGAAAGTCTTTTAAGAATTTTCAAAAAGTTAGATCATACGACATCTAATTGAAATCAATTAAAGGCCTAAGACCTGATTGCTATTTTTGGAATTGAGCAGCCCGCGTAAGAAAAAGTTCAAAGTAATCCATTTTCCTGGGCGTGGGATTTGAAATCCGCATCGGCACGGATGACGTCTTCCAATAGAAAATAGATCATCTCTTCAAGGCATTTGGTCGCCTCTTTCTGGTCGAGCCCGGTCTCAACCGTTTTCAAAGTCTTGTCAGCCATTTCCAGTAGTTTTTTGTGGGCGATGCGGTGAGCTTCCAGGCGGGGAAAATCGATGGAAGCAAGAAGCTCCTCTTCATTTTTGAAATGAGATTTCGACTGATCTATGAATTTAGCGAACTGGTTCGCGCATTTTCCGAAGTCGCCTTCCATCAGTGAGGTTTCGATTTTACGAATCGCATCAATAAGGCTGCGATGTTCGGCATCAATTTCGGGCAGGCCTGTTTCAAATGACGGCAGCCAGGCTATTTCCACCATACGTTTTTACCCTCACTTTTACAGCAGACCCTTCGAGTCATCCGCGATAAAACAAGATATCAGGGTCGCAATAAATTCCTGACATCGAATTCTAGAAATTATTCCACATATCTTTGCGACTCGCCAATAAATACGCGCAGAAGTAAGTATTGGAAGAATTAAAGAAAGCTGTCTTTGCATCTTGCGATGAAATCAGAGTAAAACACTGCAATGAAACAAGTTATTCAAAGCACCCGGACGGGCAAGCTGAGCCTGAAAGAGGTTCCGGAACCGACGGTCAAGGCGGGAAACATTCTGGTACGCACCCATGCCTCGCTCATTTCGGCGGGAACCGAACGCATGGTCGTAGAGTTCGCCCGCAAAAGCCTTGCTGGAAAGGCGCGAGAACGGCCAGACCTGGTGAAGAAAGTTCTCACCAAAGCCAAAAGGGACGGGATCGGCGCAACGATCCGTTCTGTCCTGGCCCGTCTCGATGAACCGCTGCCCCTCGGATATTCGGCAGCCGGTGAAATCGTAGCCGTCGGAACGGGACTGGAAGGCCGCTTTCGTGTCGGTGGACGTGTTGCCGTTGCCGGCGCGGGCCTTGCTAACCATGCCGAGCTGAACGTGATTCCGGCTAACTTGGCGGCCCCGATTCCAGATGATGTCACCTATGAGGAAGCCTGTTTCGGGACTCTGTCGTCGATCGCCATGCACGCGGTTCGAAATCTTGGCGCCTCCCTGGGCGACATCGTAGCGGTAATCGGCGCCGGACTGCTCGGGCAATTGATTGTTCGCCTGCTTACGCTTTCAGGGGTAAGGGTGCTAGCGCTGGATTACAACGCCCCGCGCCTTGATCTGGCCCGGCGCATGGGTGGCGAAGTAACATTCGACCTGGGCGGCCAGGCCCTGGAAAGCACCGTCGCTGCGTTGACTGGCGGGCGCGGTATGGATGGCGTCATTATTTCCGCGGCGACGGATTCCAGTGAGCCGTTCAAGGTTGCCGGCACTATCGCTCGCGACCGGGCGAGGGTTTGCATGGTCGGCCTGACGGGAACGGAATTTCCCTACCGGGAATTCATGCAAAAAGAACTGAACCTCGTGGTATCGCGTTCCTACGGGCCAGGCCGTTATGATCCGGATTACGAAGGACGCGGAGTTAAGTATCCCGAAGGGTGGGTGCGCTGGACGGAAACCGAAAACCTTGGCGAGTGCGTTCGCCTGATGTCGCCTGCACTGGACAGGAGGCTGAACGTTACGGCTTTGACCACCCATAAATTCAAGCTTGAGGACGCCGAAAAAGCCTACGATCTGGTTACCAGCGGAGCCGAGCCTCACCTAGGGGTCGTATTGTCTTATGGGGAGGAACCCCTTTCCCAGAAAACCGCATTCCCGACCCCCAAGTCCACGAAAGAGATGGGCAAGTGCGTGCTCGGCGTCATCGGAGCGGGTGGTTTCGCAAAATCGGTCCTGCTGCCGGAGTTGAAAAAAATGAACGGCGTGACCCTGCACACGCTGGCCACGCAGCGTGGGGCGTCGGCGGAGAAAACCGGCGAAAGTTTCGGGTTTCTGAACGCCAGAGCCGACGTTGAGGCGGTTCTGGAAAATCCCGATATCAACGCCGTCCTGATCGCCACCCGCCATGACAGCCATGCGGACCTGACGGCCAAGGCGCTCGCAAGCGGCAAGTCGGTGCTGGTTGAAAAGCCATTGGCGCTGGACAGGGACGGAATTAACAGGGTTATTCAGGCCCGCAATGAAAGCAGCGGCTTTTTCCAGGTTGGCTTCAATCGCCGCTTTGCGCCCCTGTCCAATAAGGTTCGCGCCCGCTTAGAAAACCACGACGGCACAAAGTTCGTGCTGCTGCGAATCAACGCCGGACACATACCCGCCGATAGCTGGGTCCACGCGGCGGATGAAGGCGGCGGAAGAATTCTGGGCGAAGTCTGTCACTTTGTCGATCTGGCGCGTTTTTTTGTAGGTTCGCCGATAGTCTCCGTTCAGGCCGATGCCGCCCAGGTTAATGGCGGCGGCTGCGACGACCTGAATGTCGCGCTTCGATTCTCCGACGGATCGCTGGCGTCCATTGTCTATACCGGGCTTGGCGACAACGTCTATTCGAAGGAATTGATCGAAGCCTATGCCGGCGGCGGGGTGATCACGATCGATAATTTTCAGTCCTATATCATCGCTGAGCACGGTAAACTTAACAAACCCGGCAAAAGCGCTCAGGACAAGGGATTTAGGCTTGCCTTGCAAGGATTTGTCGATGCCGTCGTCACTGGTGGCCCAGCGCCAATAGATGAGGCGGAACTAGTGGAAACATCGCTGGCGACCCTCGCCATAATGGAATCCCTTCGCGAGGGACGCCGAATTGACCTTACCTGAGCAACGAGGCTTGAAAAAACCATGGTCATTGATCTGAACGCCTATATGGAAGCGGAGATGACGGCCCACGCGGACGCCTTCGAGGCGACCCGAAATGCTATCGCGGCGCCAATGGCTGAATTGCTTCAGGCCTGCGCCAAATCAGTGCGCGACGGCGGCAAGATCATCTTTTTCGGTAACGGCGGCAGCGCCGCCGATGCCCAACACCTGGCGACGGAACTGACAGTGCGATACATCAAGGATCGCCCACCGATTGCGGCAATAGCCCTGACGACGGATACTTCATCGCTGACGGCCATCGGCAACGATTTTAGCTTCGACGATTTGTTTTCCCGTCAGGTGGAAGCGCTGGCCGCTAAAAACGACGTGGTCATCGGTATTTCAACGTCGGGAAACAGCGAAAATGTCATCCGCGCGTTGAATATGGCCCGCGGGAAAGGCGCCGTCGCCGCCGGATTTTCCGGCCGGAACGGTGGACGAATGAAAGACGTGGCCAACCCCTTATTGAACGTGCCTTCGCAGGAAACAGCGCGCATTCAGGAGATGCATATCCTGATCGGCCACATGCTTTGCGGCGCCCTTGAGAAAGAACTGGAACTGTCATGAGCGGCCGATCTTCATTGATCAAGCTTGTTGAAAACCTAAATGCGGCGCGGGTGCTGTGTGTTGGCGATGTAATTCTGGATCATTTTCATTACGGCTCGGTCGATCGTATTTCGCCGGAAGCGCCTATTCCGGTACTAAAGCTGGAAAGCGAAGTTTCAATGCTGGGCGGTGCCGGTAACGTGGTTCGCAATCTTGTTGGGCTTAAGGCCGCTGTGCGCTTCGCCACTGTCGTTGGCAAGGACAGTGACGGGCGTGAAATCGAAAGACTGATTACCGAAGAAGGCTTGGACGACTTGCCGCTTGTCGACGACGGATCCAGGCGAACTTCTGTAAAATCCCGCTACATGGCCGACGGCCAGCAAATGCTGCGCACCGACCGGGAAACGGTATTCCCGCTTACTGAGGAAATGCAGAAACAACTGGTCGCTCAGGCCCAAGAAATGATGGCGGATTGCGGCGCGGCTGTTTTGTCTGACTACGCCAAAGGGGTGCTGAGTGATGACGTGATCAGCCATATAATTGCCGCGGCCAGGGAAACTTCCAAAATGGTGATCGTCGATCCAAAGGGCGACGACTATAGCCGTTATGCCGGCGCTGACATTATCACGCCGAACCGCCGTGAACTCCATGAGGCGACGGGGATGCCGACCCATAGTGATGAAGAGGTCACCTTGGCTGCACAATTCCTGATCGATAATTTCGATTTTGGCGCCGTGCTGGCTACCCGCTCAAAAGATGGTATGACGCTGCTGAGCCGGGATGGAACCCTTTCGCACCTGAAGGCTCAGGCCCGTGACGTCTTCGACGTTTCGGGGGCTGGCGATACGGTCGTTGCAACCTTGGCAGCGGCCTTGGCGGCAGATGCCGAACTGGAAGACGCCGCCATACTGTCTAATATCGCCGCCGGGATCGTCGTCGGCAAAGTCGGCACGGCTGTGGCTTTTGCTGCAGACGTCATTTCGGCCCTGCATCATCAGGACTTAAGCAATGCTGAGGCAAAGGTTATGGCATTGAAGCCGGCTTTGGACCGAATCGATCAATGGCGGCGTGGCGGCTATACAATCGGATTCACCAATGGCTGTTTCGACCTCCTTCACCCCGGACATATTTCGCTGCTGACGCAAGCGCGCGAGGCTTCCGGAAAGCTGGTTGTCGGCCTCAACAGCGATACTTCGGTCAAGCTTTTAAAAGGCGACGATCGCCCGGTTCAAACCCAGGCCGCCCGAGCCGCCGTCCTGGCTTCGTTGGCGTCCGTGGACATGGTTATTATTTTTTCTGAGGAAACGCCGCTGAAACTAATCGAAGAACTGCGCCCAGACGTACTGATCAAGGGGGCTGATTATTCAGTCGATACGGTCGTCGGCGCCGATGTGGTTAAATCCTATGGCGGCCGGATCGTGCTGGCCGAACTGTCGCCGGGGCATTCAACCACTGCGACCATCGCCAAGCTGGCCGGTGAGACTTGCTAATCCTTTGAGCCTGTAAGGACGTCCCACAAATTGTCAAGGAACCCCTTTTTCCCTGGTTTTTCCGGTCCTGTTGCCGTCTTCGTTTTTACGTCGTCGGCGACGGGCGGCTTGCCACCGTCGGGTAGGGCGCGCACGGGGGTACGGGCGTGGGCAGCGACCATAAAGCGTCGCCAGGCTTTTGCCGGCAGCCCGCCGCCAGTAACGTTTTTCATCGATGCCTGATTGTCATTGCCCATCCAGACCCCGGCGATTAGGTCAGCGCTATAGCCGATAAACCAGGCGTCACGGAAATTCTGGCTGGTGCCGGTTTTACCTGCGATCGGCCTATTGAAATTGGCGGCCTTGCCGGTTCCCTTTTGAAGCGCATGGGCCAGCATGGCGTTCATGGCTCCGGCGATAGGCGCCTTAACCACCCGCCCCGGCCCCGATCCCTGGCGGCGATACAGCACCCGTCCCTCGCCATCGAGGATTTCTTCAATGCCATAGGGCCAGATACCGAATCCCCCATTGGCGAATGTTGCGTAGGCAGACGTCATTTCGATCAGGCTGACGCTACTAACCCCAAGAGCCAGGCTGGGCGCAGCCTGCAGATCCGAAGTGATTCCCAGCCGTCTCGCCGTTTGTATGACGTTTTCACGCCCGGCTTTTTCCGAAACGCTGACGGCTACCGTATTAATGGATTTCGCCAGCGCTTCGCTTAGGCTGACGGGTCCCAGATATTCCCGTGAGAAATTTCTCGGGCTCCAATCGTCTATGGTCAGCGGCTCATCGATAAAACGACTTTGCGGGGTCAGGCCTTTTTCAAGGCCTGTCAGGAAGACAATGGGTTTGAAAGCCGAACCGGGCTGACGCCTAGCCTGTGTCGCCCGATTGAATTGGGAAAGTCCGTAGTCGGCCCCGCCAACCATAGCCCGCACCGCTCCGTTTGGCCCCATGGCGACCAGCGCAGCCTGGGAGACGTTCAGGTTTTCGCCTCCTTTCAGGGCCCTGGCGATTGCGCTTTGGGCGTCAGCCTGAAGAGAACGATCAAGAGTCGTATGAACGATAATATCCGTATCACCTGGCGACACATAACCCGAGACACGGCTTAGGATCCAGTCAGTGAAATAGCGTGATTTTCTGGAAGTGCGTACGGGTTTGACGGATTTGGCGCCCCTTTTCAGGGCCTCTTTGTCCTGTTCGCTTAAGTATCCGGCGGCAACCATATTGACCAAGACCTGTTCGGTGCGCTCTCTGGCGCGTTTAGGGCTTCTTGCCGGGTTGTAACGGGAAGGCGCTTTTAACAATCCGGCCAGCATCGCCGCTTCATAGGTGCTCAGGTTTTTGGCGGATTTGCGAAAATAGCGCCTTGACGCAGCCTCTACGCCATAGGTTCCAGCGCCCAAGTAAACACGGTTTAAATAAACTGTCAGAATCTGATCTTTGGAGAATTTCTGCTCAAGCCACAGCGCCAGCAAAAGTTCCTGCACTTTCCTCTTCAAGGTCCTGTCAGGGGTCAGGAAAAGGTTTTTGGCGACCTGTTGAGTCAGGGTTGAGCCGCCCTGGACAATATGCCCGGCGGTAATATTGGCGTAAGTTGCCCGGGCCAAACCGATAATGTCCAGTCCGAAGTGGGAATAGAAACGCCGGTCTTCCGTCGCCATCACAGCTTGCGACAAAGCCGGAGGCAATTCATTAAGCCCGACGGGAAGGCCATGAATGTCGCCCAGGGTCAATAGGTGGGAGTTGTCTTTAGCCTTCAAGGTGATTGTCGGGCGGCGGGTGGCGGCCAGGGCCTGATCCACATCCGGCAGATCGTATGCGTAAAAAGCCAGAATGCCGATGACGCCGATCACGACCCAAACCATAATCGCCGCCATGCGTATGAAAAGGGTACGAAGGAATTTTCTCGGACGCTTGTGTTCCGACGAATTAGATGATCGTTTCGTCATCGACGCAGTTTCGCTTGCAGCCGTTAGAAATCAGTTAATCTTTTTCAAATGGCTTCAGGGCTTGCGGCAACTGAGCATTTCGTGCAGGACTTCTGGAGATACCTTGCAGCCCTTAAGATTTGTTCGCCACATTTCGGCGCCTTCCATTTTTGCCCCGGTAAGATCGCAACCGCGTAAGTCGGCTTCGCTGAAGTCGGCGTAGCCAAGCAAAGCGTTCCTGAGATCCGCGTTCAGCATTACCGCGCCCTCAAGATTTGCGCCACGCAAATCGGCGCCACCGAGATCGGCGCCGCTGAAATTGGACTCGCGCAAATCCGCACTTCGAAAGTCGACGCCTCTAAGATCAAGGTCCCTCATATCCCTGTTCGTCAAAACGACCCTGCTGCCGTCGCTGTCCTTTTGTTGTTTTTCCAGCTCATTCGCCTCAAGGATGGCGTTAATGGATTCCAGATCTGCCATTTTTATTCGCTCCCATGATTTGAAAGGAAAAGCCTACCACAATTTCTGCGTCGATAATTTTTTCGTTTTGTCCTGGGCTTTGGTGAACAGCTCCCATTCCTGCGTCGGAAGGAAGCGTTGGGCCAGGAAGCGATAGAGCTCTTCAAGAAGATGTTCATTGTGTTGGGAGCGTTTGACCATGGTCGATCCCCATGCCTCCATTTGACCTTCCCACGCCCACAGGCGGCGGTGCAAGTCATCGCGGGCGTCGCGAATAAATTTCGTTTGTGATGCTATATTCTTTAAAACCGACAGAATTTCGCCCGTTTGCGCGTCTATTTCGTCGAAGCTTTCATGCAACCCGTCAATCGCGATCTTGAACAGGCGCGTAACCGGATTGATAGTTTCCATAACGCTCATCTCGGCTTTGTACTTCTGGGCCAATTCCTCAACCATTTCCTGAATTGATTCAACTTTGTGAAGCTGCTGTCGCAAAGTTTCGATGAAGGATAGCTCTTCAGCCAGGTTGCCGACCAGGGCAACGACGTCTTCGCGGCGGTCTTTTCCCAGGCCCAGGGTTTCGGCGGCCTCGACAAATGCCGCGTTGATTTTTTCGCGGGTTTTCGGATCTTCGACGATTTGCGCCAGCTGTTCGGGCTCGGTGACCAGCATTTCATCGCCGGACATCCAGGAAACCAGTTGCATGGTAACTCGATTGTGGGCTGTCTCGCGGTCCTTTTGTGATACCTCCCAGGAAGCCCGGCCGGTCAATAGTTCGCTGGGAACCGGATCACCGGCGCGGATGCCGCGAACATAGTTCAATCCCTCGGTAATGATATCCAGAACTTTGGTGTCGTGATCGGCTGGCGTCAGCTCTAACTCATTTTTGATGCCGCCCAACTTAAGGGACACGTCCCCACCCTCCAAAGGCATAATCATGACCGCTTCACCGGTATCTTCAAGAAGCTTGAAATAACAACCCTCTACCGAACGGAAGAAAGCGTTTTCAAAGGTAATGGTGGTAATCTGTTCTTCATTTGAATCTGATTCAGATGCCGGCGCACCATCAATGCGCTCTTCAGCTTCGGCCTCCGTCTCCGGGGCCGGCAATTCCGCTTCATGAACTTCGGGATCGTCCATATTCATCGTCATCAGACATCCAGATTAGCAACCTTTAGGGCATTTGCCTGTATGAAATCGCGTCTGGGCTCAACCATATCGCCCATCAGAGTGGAGAACACTTCTTCGGCGTCATCGGCATGACTGACGCGGACCTGCAACAGGGATCGTGCATTGGGATCAAGAGTTGTTTCCCATAGCTGTTCGGGGTTCATTTCACCCAATCCCTTGTAGCGCTGCATGCCGATGCCTTTGCGGCCGGCTAGCATGATGGTGTCGACCAAAGACACCGGACCCGTGATGGTGAAATCCTTATCCTTGACAACAAGGTTACCGTGGCGGGCATACATCTTTTGCAGGTCGCCGGCCTTTTCATCCAGCTTGCGCGCCTCGGTGCTTTGAATCAGGGCGCCATCGATGATGTGCCGTTCTTCAACGCCGCGCAGGGTGCGGGTAAATGCCAATCCACCGTCTTCCAGAACCTGACCCTGCCAGCCCCTTTCAGCTTCCGCTTCCAGGGCGTCTAGACGGTTGGCTGCGTAATCGCCGATTTCCTTGGCATGTTCGTCGTCGGACAATATCTGCGGATTAAGCGCGCCCAATATGGCGGCTTGCTCGACGATGCCGATGGGAACGTGACGCGAAAGTCTTTCCAGAAGAATTTTCGTTCGTCTTGCCTCTTCGACCAGGTTTCGCAGGTCTTCTCCGGCATACTGTGTGCCGTCGAACGCAGTCAATACGGTTCCTTCGGCGACGGCGGCGGTGACCAGGTATTCTTCCAAGGCCTCGTCGTCTTTCAGATAGACTTCTGACGAACCGCGCTTGGCCCGGTACAGTGGCGGCTGGGCGATGTACAGATATCCCCGCTCTACGAGTTCCGGCATCTGGCGATAAAAGAAGGTCAATAGCAAGGTCCGAATGTGCGAGCCGTCGACATCGGCGTCGGTCATGATGATGATCTTGTGATAACGGCACTTGTCGGGATCGAAATCCTCGCGTCCGATACCTGTTCCCATGGCGGCGATCAGGGTGCCGATCTCGGCCGAGCTCAACATTTTGTCAAAGCGGGCCCGCTCCACGTTGAGAATCTTTCCACGTAAAGGCAGGATCGCCTGGTTCTTGCGTTGCCGACCCTGTTTGGCGGAACCGCCGGCGCTGTCACCCTCGACAATGAACAATTCCGAAAGGGCCGGGTCACGCTCCTGACAATCGGCCAGTTTTCCGGGCAACGAGGCAATATCAAGCGCGCCCTTGCGGCGGGTCAGTTCACGGGCCTTGCGGGCGGCTTCGCGGGCGGCCGCGGCCTCGACAATTTTCCCGATTACTGCTTTGGCTTCAGCAGGGTGTTCCTCGAACCACTGATCCAGCTGGTCGCCGACGATGTTTTCGACAATCGGGCGCACCTCGGACGACACCAGTTTATCTTTGGTCTGCGACGAAAATTTTGGATCAGGGACCTTGACCGACAGCACGCAGGTAAGGCCCTCGCGGGAATCATCGCCGGTTATGGAGACCTTTTCTTTTTTGGCGATGCCGCTTGAATTGGCGTATTTGTTTATCGTTCGCGTCATCGCACCGCGAAAACCAGCCAGGTGGGTACCGCCATCGCGCTGAGGGATGTTGTTTGTGAAGGGCAGGGTGGTCTCGTGATAGCTGTCATTCCATTGCAGCGCCATCTCCACGGTCACGCCCTCTCTTTCGCCTGTAGCGACAAAGGGTTCCTGATTGATGGCGTTTTTGGATTTGTCCAGGAATTCAACGAAGGCCTTCAGGCCGCCTTCGTAATGCAGATCGACAACTTTTTCATCGACATGGCGCGCATCCGCCAGCCGCAGATGCACGCCGGAATTCAAGAACGCCAGTTCGCGCAACCGATGCTCAAGGGTTGCGAAGTCGAATTCGATCATTGTGAAAGTTTCCGGCGACGGCATGAACGTCAGTTCGGTTCCGGTTTTTGGGCCTTCCTTATTTTCAGCCGGTGGCGCGTCACCAACAATTTTTAGCGACTCTTCGGTTTCGCCATGGGCGAAGCGGACGTAATGCTCCTTCCCTTCGCGCCAGATTTTAAGCTCCAGCCAGACCGACAAGGCGTTGACGACCGAAACGCCGACCCCATGCAGGCCGCCCGAGACCTTGTAGGAGTTTGAATCGAATTTGCCCCCGGCATGAAGCTGGGTCATGATAACCTCGGCGGCCGAAACACCCTCTTCGGCATGAATGTCGACGGGAATACCGCGACCATTATCTCCCACGGTAACCGAGCCATCGGCGTTGAGGATAACATCGACGCGGTCGCAATGTCCGGCCAGCGCCTCGTCGATAGCGTTATCGACGGCTTCGTAGACCATGTGGTGCAATCCCGAACCATCATCGGTGTCGCCGATATACATGCCGGGGCGCTTGCGGACCGCTTCCAGACCCTTCAGGACTTTGATGGAATCGGAATCATAGGCGCCATCATCGGTATCGGTATCCGGAATTTCTTCTTCTATTGTCTCATCAGTCATGGTCAGCTCTTCTCGTTTTACCCGGCCATTTAAGCGGGCGTGATTACGGCATCCTTGACGCCGAAAAATTGGGCTTCGCCTTTTAAGGGGGCGAAAAGTGCAATATCGGTCCCTGTCATCCACGCCTGGATACCCAGCTTCAAAATTTCACCAAACAGGGCTTCGCGGCGTGTTTCGTCCAGGTGGGCCGCAATTTCATCCAGCAGGAGCAATGGAAAAGACCCACGTTCGGCGGCGCTTAGGCGGGCATTAGCCAGTATTAATGAGATCAGCAACGCCTTCTGCTCGCCGGTCGAACATAGCTCAGCGGATTGTCCCGTTCCCAGGTGGCGAACCGCCATATCGCTACGATGGGGCCCGAAACGCGCCGAGCCATTTTCGCTGTCCGCCTGGCGGCTCTCTCTAAGAGAATTTTTCAATCTGTCTTCGGCTTCCAGCGCCGGACACTCCTGCAACCAGTCTTCCAGTGATCCTGTCACGTTAAGTGTTGCACCAGGAAAAACGCCCTCTTTGGCTGCATGGTCGGCAATTTCGTCCAGCCTGGCAGCCATATCGATCCTGGCGGCGCTGACAGCGACACCCTTCGAGGCCATTGTTTCCTCCAACACTTGGAGCCATTCGGGATCCGCCGGACGGCCACCTTCGCCCTGGCCGTGGCGCAACAGGCGAGAACGTTCGCGCATTGCGTGCTCGTAAGCCGATACGCGACCGGCATGGGCCGGATCGGCGCCAAACACGAGACGGTCCAAAAAACGCCGCCGTGCAGAGGCCCCTTCTAAGAACAATCGGTCCATTTGCGGCGTCAACCACAGGGCGCTCAAGTGCTCGGCCAGGGAAGCCTGTGATTTGGCGACCTGTCCGTCAATGTGAACGAGACGCTTCTCGCGTCGCCCAATGGGCTGAGCCTCCCTGCCAGATCCGATATCAACGGGCCCATCCGGCGTTTTCAACTTGGCCGCTACTGCCCAGGGCTTCGCGCCGGGAGTCGATTCCATTGGGTCCGATCGGGAAATCTCCGACAGTTTCGCTCCCCTTAAGCCTCGTCCGGGAACAAGAAACGAAAGTGCTTCCAGGACATTCGTCTTGCCGGCTCCGTTCGGTCCGCTCAGGACCACGGGAACAGGGCCGGTTTCAATGCGCTGGCTCTCATAGCAGCGGAAGTCGGTCATTGTCAGGCGGGCGACGGAGGCGCTCTGAGCAAGCGCGGGCGTGTCACCGGTTTGGCCGGCCTGAGGGTCCTGTTTTGCCAATCCTTGCGAAGGTATCCCAATAGCTCCTTAAACACGCATCGGCATCAGCACGTATAGTGCGCTGGTGTCGTCGGTTTCACTCAATATCGTCGGCGAAGCGGCATCGGCCAGCGTAAAGCGGGCGCTGTCGCCCTCGATCTGATGGGTGATATCCAGCAGATAACGCGAATTGAAGCCTATTTCGACGGCTCCGCCCTGAAATTCAACCTCCAATTCTTCCGTCGCCGTTCCTGATTCCGGGCTGGATGCGGAAAGTACAAGAGTGCCGTCCGCAAGGGCCAGTTTAATGGCGCGGGATTTCTCGCTGGAAATCGCCGAAACGCGATCGACGGCTTCGGCGAAGACCTTGCAATCGACGATCATTTCTTTGTCGTTTCCGGTTGGGATAACCCGTTCGTAATCCGGGAAGGTGCCATCGATCAGTTTTGAAGTCAGGGTAACGCTGTCAAAGGTAAAGCGGATTTTCGTTTCCGAAAGCTCGACGGCGATATCATCAACGGTGTCCTCGATCAATTTGCGCAGCTCACCCACGGTCTTGCGTGGAATGATGACCCCAGGCATGCCTTCGGCGCTTGCGGGCAGCGGCCCTTCGACGCTGGCCAGCCGGTGGCCGTCCGTCGCCACCGCACGCAGCACGCGCGTGCCATCACGCTCGGCAGCATGAAGATATATGCCGTTAAGGTAATAACGGGTTTCCTCCGTAGAGATTGCGAACCGGGTGCGGTCGATCAGGCCTCGAATTTCGGCTGCCGGAAGCGAGAAGGTATGGGCCATTTCGCCACCCGCCATTACAGGAAAATCATCGGTTGGAAGGCATGTCAGGGTAAAGCGTGAGCGTCCTGATTTCAGGGCCAGTTGTCCTTCGTCGTCGCTGTCAAATTCCACCTGCGAGCCTTCCGGCAATTTGCGCACGATCTCGTACAGGGTGTGGGCCGGTGCAGTGGTTGCGCCCGGTTGGCCAACATCGGCCGCAACCTGATCGATGATATCCAGGTCCATGTCGGTGGCGTTCAGGCTCAATCGCCCTTCGCCGGCTTCGATCCTGACATTGGAAAGAATAGGAATGGTGTTGCGACGTTCAACCACACTCTGGACATGTCCAAGAGACTTCAAAAGCGCCGCCCGTTCGATGGTAAATTTCATTTTATTTTTTACGTTCATTCATGGATTTAAGGATACTTTCTTGTGTCGACCGGAGCGCTGTTCAAAATGCGGCCTTTCGTATTTGAAAGACCGCCAGCAGGCCGACAGGGGATAAGAATCCGGCCCCCCCGATGAGGACCTTTACATTATAACAAATAGGCCCCAAATCAGAAGCGTTTTCGGCAGTTTCCATACGTCTTAAAAGGGGGCCGAGCGAAGGCCCAATTTAGGCTCATTTCGATCAATATTGAACAGAAACCAAGGCTGGTTTCAGCCTTCGAGCATCCGCCTCAAAAGCTCGACATCTTCGGCGAAGGACATATCGCATTCGCGTAGCTCTTCAACTTTTTTCACCGCGTGCATTACCGTGGTGTGGTCGCGGCCACCGAACTTGCGGCCGATTTCAGGCAGGGAACGGGACGTTAGCTGTTTGGCCAGATACATGGCAACCTGGCGGGGGCGTGCGACCGAACGCGCACGGCGCGCCGAATGCATATCGGAAACCCGGATGTTGAAATGGGCGGCGACCCGCTTTTGAATTTCCTCGATAGTGACGCGGCGGTCGTTGGCGCGCAGCAGGTCATGCAGGACTTCTTGGGTTGTCTCAAGGGTTATTTCGCGGCCTACCAGCTGGGCATGGGCGACAACCCTGTTAAGGGCTCCTTCAAGCTCACGTACATTGGAGGTAATTTTGTGGGCCAGGAACTCCATCATCTTCTGTGGTACGTCGACATTCAGCTGTTCCGCCTTCGATTCCAGAATCCCCAGACGCAATTCATAAGTTGTAGCGTGGATATCGGCGACCAAACCGCAGTTCAGGCGCGACTGCAGACGCTCCTCCATGCCTTCAAGATCAGACGGCGACTTATCGGCGGAAATAACAATTTGCCGGCCCTGGTCAACCAGGGCATTGAAGGTATGGAAAAATTCTTCTTGGGTCGCCCCTTTTCCACCGATGAACTGGACGTCATCAATCATCAGGACATCAACATTGCGGAACATTTCCTTGAAATCGACAGTGTTCTGTTCCTTCAAGGCGCGAATGAAACGGTACATGAATTTTTCTGCCGATAGATAAATCACCGTGCGCTTTGGATCCTGCTGCGAGATGTGCCAGGCAATGGCATGCATCAGGTGCGTCTTGCCAAGGCCGACGCCGCCATACAAGAACAATGGGTTGAAAGGAACTGAAGGCGCCTCGGCGACGCGACGGGCGGCGGCATAGGCAAATTCGTTGGGCTTACCTACCACGAAATTATCGAAAGAATAGCGGGAATCCAATGGCGCGCTGATGTCGGCATGGCTAGCGTCCGCCGAGCGGCGGTTGTTGCCTTTGGACATGTCGACGGCCGCCGTAGTGGCTGCTGCTGCAGCGTTGGCCGCCGAAGCTTTCTGAACTTCCTCACCTGAAGACCTGAGCGAGCGTTCCGGCTGAACGGAAATTTCTACCCTATCAACGGATGAATCCACGGCGTTCCATAAAACGCCAAGACGATCAACATAATGCGCAACGACCCAATCGCGCATAAAGCGGGTTGGTACCGAAATCCGTGCAGCGCCATCGGCAACGCTGCGCACGGTCATTGGCTTGACCCAGCTCTGGTAGGCGGCTTCTCCGATTTCTGACCTAAGGTTTTCGCAGACCTCTAGCCAATTACCCTCATGGAAGCCGTCTGTTATTTCGTTCGTCATTTATGCTCACTACCCCCGGGGCAAAACACCTGATAAAGACAACCGGACTTGCCGCACAAATCACTCAGGTGTTCGGGATAGAGCCGCCCCAGCTCCTTAATATCCGCATTGCTCCTTGTCCAAACTCTTAGACAGGAAAACCTGAATTTTTGCCCCATGTCCGGAAGCAAAACCCTTCCCGGGTTTTTAGTATTTACCAAGGCTTTTTTTTGCCGCCATCACGCGAAACGCCCTTAGCATCCCTGTTTGCTTCTTTCTACGGTTGTCCTTAGCCGCCGGGCGGCCAGGTGTTAATTCTTCCCTCTGTTTTTATTCTACCTTCGCCACGGCGTCCTTTATTTTCTAAAACGCCACAACGAACAACTCGTAATTTGTTTTTCAACCAAGCGGTCATTTGATTTCAAATGGCGCTGGTTGTTTCGATCTTGTCCAAGACGGCAGCTTCCTAGAACAAAACCCGACACTCGAAGAATTGAATCGAGATCGTGGAAAAGATTACCGTCCCGTTTAAAGCGTCATAAAAAACAGTCTCTTTCATCCAAGCCACAAATAATTTCGTTTACAACTTTTATTCTATGTTCGCTGACTCTGTTCTTTTCGGGCACTGAACACCCGTTATCCACCAATCAAATATTTTACTAATGCTTAAACATTCATAAAATTTTACTTAATTGAACAGAGTCGAATACTTGATGTTAACTGTTGCGCTTTTGAAGAGGCGCCCCTTGCTTGAGAAGATAAATTACAGAGACGCGGCGACTCATGCAACGTGATCATTTGAGAGAATCAAAAATATTTGGCTTGACTCATACCCCATCTTCGAGTCCATGCCTCTCAATAGTGGTAAAACGCGATGACACAAGAAAAAGGCCGCTCCCTAACAAGGGGCGGCCCTAAACAATTTATGTGGCTGGCGCAGAAGATTTATGCGGCCATCGCCTTGATCCGGGCGGACAGGCGTGAAAGTTTTCTAGAGACAGTATTCTTGTGAAATACTCCCTTCTGTGCACCGCGCATCATCACGGGCTGGGCAGCCTTCAGGGCCGCCGCGGCATCCGCCTGATTTCCGCTTTCAATCGCTTCCTCTACTTTGCGGATAAAGGTGCGAACGCGTGTGCGCCGGATGTTGTTTACGCCAGCGCGGCGTTCGGTTTGGCGAATCCTTTTCTTTGCCGATGCGTGGTTGGCCATGTCCTTGGTTTTCCGTATCAAATAACTGTTTCGTTCATGCGAAGGCAGGCTTATATAGCCCGCCGCACGCGCCGTCAAGCCCGGATTTCCGCCCGGTCGCGGTACCTGGAGGGTACCTGATTATAGCAGTCGCTATTTATTCTTGAAAGCGGGCTGCCGCTTTTCGGCAAACGCGGCCATCCCTTCTTTTTGGTCTTCGGTTGCGAATGTTGCATGGAAGAGGCGGCGCTCAAAATTTATGCCTTCTGCCAGGGACGTTTCATAGGCGCGATTGACCGCTTCTTTGGCCATCATCACAATGGGCAGGGACAGTTTGGCGATTTCTTCGGCCGTCTTTATAGCTTCTTCAACGAGATCATCAGCTGGGATAATGCGACTGACCAAGCCCGAGCGTTCGGCTTCCTCGGCATCCATCATTCTTCCGCTCAGGCACATTTCCATGGCCTTGGACTTGCCGACAATCCGTGTCAGTCGCTGCGTCCCCCCGGCGCCGGGAATGGTGCCGATGGTGACTTCAGGTTGACCGAACTTTGCAGTGTCGGCGGCAAGGATAAAGTCGCACATCATAGCGACTTCGCAACCGCCACCCAAAGCATAGCCCGCGACGGCGGCGATAACTGGTTTACGGCACTTAGTAACCCGTTCCCAGCCTTCGGAAATGAAATTCGTCATGTAGTTGGTGGCGAAGGTGTTGTCCTTCATGGCCTTGATGTCGGCGCCGGCGGCGAAAGCTTTGTCCGACCCGGTTAGGACTATGGCGCCAATGTTTTCATCCGCCTCGAAGGTGTCCAGAGCCTCCGCCAACTCGCCAATCAATTCTGGATTAAGAGCATTCAAGGCTTTTGGGCGATTAAGGGTAATCAAGCCAACCCGACCCTTGATTTCGACAATGATATTTTCATAAGCCATTTGGCTCTCCTTCGAACGTTGAGTGTCTAAATGAGCATTGTTATTAAAGAGCGGGTCCTATTTGGCGGGCGATAACATAAACAGGACGCTAATTGTTGACGCCCCTTCTGTTGGTGTGGCTCCAGAGTGGGCCAAGGTCTGGGGAAATTCCATTTTCAAAATTTCCCCATCTCGGGAAAACTCGCCGGGCGTCGTTTCCTTCCATCCCAACTGCGGTAGTGTCGCGCTGTAAAATTGCTGAACTTTTTCCTTCGTTACCTTGCCCATGGTCAAGGCTTCGACAATACGTCCTGAGGGGCTGTCGAACACCATGACCCCGCCGGTGATTTCATCCAGTTCCATCATTAAGGGGAAATCATCAATGGCGCTCAGGAACTTGTCCTCGCCAAAGGCGTTATACGGGGCCGTAATTGTCAAAACGATCAGGGCCACCAGCACGCTTGCTGGTTTTAACAGGTGAAGGACTAATCTCATGGCCCCCGTCATAGAGCGCAAGCAGGATAAATTCAATGGATTTGACGCATCGAAGACAATCAATTCACGTGTTTGCAGGAACTACCTTTGTCTTTTAGAACAATAGAATGTCGAACGTCCTGATTGCTGGAGGCGGCGAATTCCACCAGTTTTGCTGAAATTGCAGTCACATCCCGGGCAAGCTTCTCCTTCGCGGCCGTAAACGGCGAATGCATGTTGAAAATAACCGAGTTCTCCATTTGGCTGCCGGTGGTCGCTGATTGACGAGCCGCCAGCGGCAATGGCTTTTTCAAGAACGTCGACGATGGCCCGATAGAGCCTTTTGGCTCGCGTGCCGGTGACGGTCGAAGCCATTCTTTTTGGCGATACCCCGGCCTGAAAAAGGGCTTCGCAGGCATATATGTTACCCAGGCCGGCAATCACGGACTGATCGAGCAAGGCGGCCTTTATCGGCGCGCGGCGTCTACCCAGAACATCTGCCAATTTCGCGGCATTGAAATCTTGGCTCAGGGGTTCTGGACCAAGAGCTTTAAGCATCGGATGGATATTCAACCCGCCGGTATCGACAATGTCCAAAAATCCGAAGCGGCGCGGATCGTTAAAACGAATTTCGACTTCCTGATCGGTAAGTAAAATTACGTGGTCATGTTTATCAAGCGCCGGGATGGGGTTTTCGTGAATACGAAACCTTCCGGACATGCCAAGATGAGCCAACAGAGTCGTTCCGTCATCGAGTCCGAATAAAAGGTACTTGGCGCGACGGCTTACCGATACGATGCTTCGGCCGGTCAACCTTTGGCCAAAGTCTTCCGGCAAAGGGAAGCGTAGGTCCGGTCTGCGCGCAACGGCGCGCTGAATGCGGCGCCCCTCCAGGACCGGGGCCAGGCCTCTCCTTACGGTTTCGACCTCTGGTAATTCAGGCATGTGAAAATCTTTTTTTTTGTTGCGATTACACCAAACTAGCGCCTTTCATCGGCTTGGGCTATGGTGCGGCCATGGGCAGAAAAAATTCCGATAAATCAAACCTCGATGGCGCCGAAAAAACAACACATTTCGGCTTCGCAACCGTCGATGCACGCGACAAGGCATCCATGGTCAAAGGTGTTTTTGACAATGTCGCCTCGCGATACGATCTTATGAACGACCTTATGAGCATGGGCGTCCACCGGTTATGGAAATCGACATTCATAGATCGGCTTGGGCCGCGGGCCGACATGAAGTTGATCGACGTAGGCGGCGGCACGGGCGACATAGCCTTCAAGTTTCTGGAACGTGGCGGCGGAGATGTCAGCGTGTGCGATATCAACGACGAAATGCTCGACGTGGGTCGTGACCGGGCCATCGATCGCGGAGTCCTGCAAGGCATAGATTGGATAAACGGGGATGCCGAAGAACTGCCAGTTCCCGATGGCGTATTCGATGCCTATACGACAGCATTTTGCATCCGGAATGTTACCCATATTGAAAATGCTCTTAGCGAGGCCCGCAGGGTATTAAAGCCGGGCGGACATTTTCTGTGCCTTGAATTCAGCCATGTCGCCTTGCCGATGCTGGAAAAAATCTACGATACATACTCATTCAGTGTTCTTCCCTGGCTAGGCCGAGTGGTGGCTGATGATGAGGATTCCTATCGCTATTTGGCGGAAAGCATTCGACGCTTCCCAGATCAGGACGCCTTTGCGGGTATGATAACCGAAGCCGGGTTGGAACAGGTCAGTTACCAGAACCTGAGCGGCGGCATCGCTACCATTCACTCCGCCTGGCGGGTTTAAAACTCCATATGAACCGTTCATTCAGAAATATTGCCCGGCTGTTCACAATTGCCCGTATTCTCGCCCGCCACGACGCCCTGATGGCGTTGGAGCGTTTGGAAGTCGGCGGCCCGGCGGTATTATTCGCCCGTCTGTTTTCCAGACGCGGCAAGGGACGCCCCGGCCAGCGTCTGGCGACGGCCTTGCAGCAGGCAGGTCCCAGCTTCATAAAACTTGGCCAGGCCTTTTCAACCCGTTCCGATCTTTTGGGAGAGGAATTTTCCGCGGACCTTTCTCATCTGCAGGACAGCTTGCCGCCTTTTCCGGGGTATCAGGCCCGGGCAATTATTGAAGCGGAATTCGCTAAACCCCTGGACCAGCTATTCAGCGAATTTGATGACCAACCGGTTGCTGCGGCTTCCATCGCTCAGGTCCACTTCGCCGTTACCACGGATGGCCGCGAAGTTGCCGTCAAAGTGCTTCGGCCCAACATCGAAGAAGCCTTCGAGCGTGATATCGACTTGTTTTTCTGGATCGCGGAACTGGTGGAATCTGCAAAGCCCGAATACAGGCGCCTGAGGCCAGTGGAAACGGTGCGCACCCTGGCTAAAACTATTGAAATGGAAATGGATCTTCGTTTCGAAGCAGCGGCTTCCGCCGAACTGAGCGAAAATTTGAAAGACGTCGAGTATTTTAATGTTCCAGCCATTGACTGGAGGCTAACCGGCCAGAGAGTCTTGACGACGGAGCGCGTGCACGGCATTCCCATCGACGATATTGACGCCCTTCGCGCCGCCGGCCACGATCCCAACGATCTGCTGGAAAAATGCTCCGGTGCTTTCTTTCTGCAGGTGTTTCGGGACGGCTTTTTCCATGCTGACATGCATCCGGGTAATCTTTTCGTACGCGAGGACGGCAATTTGGCCCCGGTTGATTTCGGCATTATGGGACGCCTGGATACCCGCACGCGGCGACACCTGGGCGAAATGTTGCTTGCCTTCCTGACGCGGGATTTTCGTCGCGCCGCCGAAATTCATTTCGAAGCCGGTTGGATTCCGGCTGACCAACGTGTTGAGTCATTCACCCAAGCCTGTCGATCGATAGCCGAACCTATTCTCGATCTGCCGCAAAATGAAATCTCCATTGCAAGACTTTTGGGGCAATTGTTCTCGATCACCAAAACTTTCAATATGGAAACCCAGCCACAATTGCTGTTGTTGCAAAAAACCATGCTAACGGCCGAGGGTACCGGGCGGAAATTGAACCCTCAGGCCAACATGTGGATGCTGGCAAGACCCATGATAGAAGACTGGGTGATTGAACATCTGGGACCAGAGGCTCGTCTAATGGAGGCCAGCGGCGACCTGGCCGAAGCCGTGCGCGGCCTGCCCCGGTTGCTGGATAATATCGATAGGGGAGCGGCGGAACTGGCGGCGGGCCGTCTGCGCCTGCATCCGGAAACGATCCGCGCCCTCAAAGGAGAAAGCCGTTTCGTGTTTGGGCCTTTCTCCATAATCGCCACGGCGGCGGTTGTTGCCACACTGCTGGTTCTCCTGCTTAGCTAAAAAATGTCCTGGCGCGGCCCATTCACCTCTTGCCAGCAGGGTTGCGGAACTCTAAGTTAATCACACCAAATTAACGTTAAATATTTTCAAGGCTCAGAAGACTGTGGGAAAAAGTGTTTTACTGATCGTTTCCGGGGGTATAGCGGCCGTAAAGTGCCCGGACCTTATCCGTCGACTGGCTGAAAAGGATATCCGCACCCGATGTATCCTGACCAGGAGCGGCAGTGAATTCGTCACCCCCCTGGCCTTGGCCGCTTTAAGCGGCGAGAAGGTATTTGAAGATATGTTCTCGCTGACCGACGAGAGCGAGATGGGCCATATTGAGTTGTCCCGCAGCGCCGATCTGGTCGTGGTCGCTCCCGCCACCGCCAATATTATCGCCCGCATGGCAAATGGTCTGGCTGATGATCTGGCGACGACGGCGCTGTTGGCTACCGACAAGACGGTTATGGTGGCTCCGGCCATGAATGTCAGAATGTGGGAGCATGCGGCGACGCAGGCCAATCTGGAGACCCTTAAAGAACGCGGCGTAATCGTCGTCGGACCGGAAAAAGGCGATATGGCTTGCGGCGAATTTGGCATGGGCAGGATGAGCGAACCCCTGGACATCGTCGCGGCAATTGAAAATTTTTTTGGCGTTGACGGGCCGCTGACCGGAAGACGCGCGCTCGTGACGAGTGGTCCAACCCATGAGGCGATTGACCCGGTTCGCTACATTGCCAACCGTTCTTCGGGAAAGCAGGGTCACGCAATCGCCGACGCCCTGGCTCGCCTCGGCGCCGAAACGACGTTGGTTTCGGGCCCCAGCAACGAAGTTAATCCGCTCGGAGTCAATGTCATACTGGTTGAAAGCGCAAGGGAAATGCTGTCGGCTTGCGAAAAGTCAATGCCGGCGGACATCGCCGTTTGCGCCGCAGCGGTGTCGGACTGGCGGGTAAGCAAACAAGCCGGATCGAAATTGAAGAAAAACGGCTTGGCCCCACCGCCCCTGGAACTTTCGCTGAACCCCGATATTCTGTCTACCATCGCCGGTTCCGGAACCCAGCGCCCCGAACTGGTAATCGGTTTCGCTGCCGAAACGGATGATGTCATCGCCTATGCGACGAAGAAGCGAGTATCAAAGGGATGTGATTGGATCGTCGCCAACGACGTATCACCCGATACGGGGACTTTTGGCGGAAAAGACAATACGGTTCATCTGATTACCGCAAATGGCGTCGAGGATTGGCCGAAAATGTCCAAGCACGCTGTCGCCGAGAAATTAGCCATGCGAATCGCCGACAACTTTCAACATTCTGAAAAGGATGAAAATTCATGACGGAATTGAAAGTACAAGTGAAACGATTGCGAAACGGCGACGGACTTGATTTGCCCGCATATGCGACACCGGCAAGCGCCGGGATGGATCTTCTTGCTGCGACTGACGGCCCGCTTTCGATCGAACCCGGTGAACGGGCCATGGTAGGTACGGGTATCGCCATTGCTCTGCCGCGGGGCTATGAGGCTCAGGTCAGACCCCGTTCGGGCCTGGCGTTGAAAAACGGTGTTACCGTATTGAATGCGCCGGGGACCGTAGATGCCGATTATCGTGGCGAGATTGGTGTAATTCTTATTAATCACGGATCAGAAACGTTCTTTGTCGAGCGTGGAATGCGCATTGCCCAGATTGTATTTGCCAGAGCTCATGCGGCCGAGTGGGAAGAAGTCGCTTCCCTGCCGGAAAGTGAGCGTGCCGAGGGTGGATTTGGTTCAACAGGATTATCCGGGGGGAACACTGTCTGATGTTAAGACTTTCAAAGAAAATGCTGTTTGCCATCGAAGCGGTCCTGGATATCGCCTACCACGCCGGAAGTGAGCCGGTTCAAAGCAGGGAAATAACCCGGCGGCAGGAAATACCACGGCGCTACCTTGAACAGGCTTTGCAGCAACTGGTCAGACAGGGTGTCCTTATCGGCGTGCGCGGCCCCCGTGGTGGATACCGTTTGGCGCGCGAAAGACGACGTATTTCCATAGGAGACATAGTCCGCGTTGTAAGAGACATGGAAACCAGCGATGATCCCATTCAGGATGCAGCGGGATCGGAACTGGGCATCAAGGTGGTGCGGCCCATGTGGATCAGGCTTCAGGACAGCGTCATGAAGGAACTGGATGAAATTTCTATCGACGATTTGTGCGATAATGCTTCTCAGGCCGGCGTGGTCAGCGAAGGGCGTACAAATCTCGATTTTTCAATTTAGAGAGAAGATGTAATGAACGAACCCTCGACGACCAAGGATAGAGCCTCGTTCAGGGGACGAATCTATAGCAATCTGGTGGATACGGTCGGCGTGACGCCGCTCGTTCGCTTGTCCCGTCTTACTGCGGGAAGCGATTGCAAGGCGGACATTGTCGGAAAATGTGAATTCTTCAATCCCCTTGCGTCGGTAAAGGACCGAATCGGAATGGCGATGATAAATGCCGCCGAAGAAGAGGGCCGCATCAAACCCGGCGCGGTATTGGTTGAACCGACATCTGGCAATACGGGCATTGCGCTGGCTTTCGTATGCGCCGCTAAAGGCTACCGGTTGATTCTGACCATGCCGGAGAGCATGTCGGTTGAACGTCGCAAAATGCTCTATTTACTTGGCGCTGAAATTGATCTGACCCCTGCGGCTAACGGAATGAAGGGGGCGATCGAACGGGCCGAGGAACTTGTCAATGAAATTCCCGGCGCAATCATGCTGCAACAATTTGAAAACCCAGCCAATCCGCAAATTCACTATGACACAACGGCGGAAGAAATCTGGGAAGACTCCCATGGCATGGTTGATGTTGTGATCAGCGGCGTTGGCACAGGCGGAACGTTGACGGGCGTTGCCGAAGTTTTGAAAAAGCGCAAACCTGATGTAAAAATTATAGCGGTCGAACCCGAAGACAGCCCCGTTCTTTCCGGCGGTATACCTGGCCCCCATAAAATTCAGGGTATCGGTGCGGGATTCATTCCAATGATTTTGAAAACCGATTTGATCGACGAGGTCATTAAGATTGGTAATGAAACGTCGATGGCGACAGCGCGTGAGGTCGCACGCACCGAGGGTCTGCCTATCGGCATTTCCTCTGGTGCGGCTTTGGCGGCGGCAATGGAAATTGGTTCAAGGCCGGAAATGGAGGGCAAAATGATTGTAGTGATCCTGCCGTCCTTCGCCGAACGCTACCTTTCCACGTCTCTTTTCGATGGGCTCGGCAACGATTAAAGCAACGTATCGGCTGGCAATGAAACCCATTGATAACCGGTTTTTCTAGAAAGACATCTGCTTTGGACTTCAACGAACAACAAATTCAACGCTACGCCCGCCATATTCTCCTCGATCAGGTCGGCGGGACCGGCCAGTCGACACTTTTGGATTCGAAAGTTCTAGTCGTCGGCGCCGGAGGGCTGGGATCGCCCGTGATTCTCTATCTGGCAGCGGCCGGGATCGGCACCATCGGCGTCGTCGATGACGATGTCGTCGATCTTTCGAATTTACAACGCCAAATCGTCCACACCACTGATTCCGTTGGCATAAACAAGGTGGAAAGCGCCGAAAAAACCGTTAGGGCGATCAATCCGGATGTCAATATCGTTGCCATAAAAGATAGAATCGGACCGGACAACGCAATGGACTTGATTGCCGATTACGATCTCGTTACGGACGGCAGCGACAATTTCCCGACCCGGTTCCTTGTTAACGACGCCTGTTACTTTGCCGGAAAAACCCTGGTTTCCGCCGCCATTCTTCGCTTTGACGGCCAGATTTATACATTCAAGCCCCATCGGGAAGACAAGGACGGTAATCGCCTGCCCTGTTATCGCTGCCTGTTTCCCGAGGCCCCGCCGCCGGGCCAGATACCCACCTGCGCCGAAGCCGGTGTGCTGGGTGCTTTGTGCGGCACCGTTGGTTCCCTGCAGGCAACCGAAATAATTAAAGAATTACTGGGCATCGGCGAAAGCCTCGCTGGGTCTCTGCTGATCTACGAAGGGCTATCGGCGGAATTCAGGAAAATTACCGTCAAGGCGGATCCCGGGTGTCCATTATGCGGCGAGAATCCGAAAATCACCGACCTTTCCGTTCACAAATCAGGCGATTAGGAATGTCAGAACGTATCGACGAGCGGCCTAAAAAACTTTCCATCGTCGTGTTCTCTGGCGATTTTGATAAGGTTCACTATGCCTTGGTCATGGCTAGTGCAGCTGCCGCCATCGATATTCCGGTAACACTTTTTTTCACCATGGGGGCCAGCCGCGCCCTTCTTGCTGATCCTGAGGATGGGATCCCTTCCTGGCGAAGCCTGCCCGCGGGAGAAATTGGTGGCGAAGGGGAAACCGGCGGCAATATTGATGATGGCTTCAAGGTGCGCACCGTCGCCGCGTTCGAAGATCTGCTTCAGGCGTGTGTCGCCATGGGCGTCAAGTTCATGGTCTGCGACATGGGCTTGCGGGCCATGGACTTGGAAGGGGCGGATTTGCGCCAAGACGTGCCTATCGAAACCGGTGGCATGGTTACCTTCCTGAATGACGCCCAGGCCGATGGCCAGATGGTGTTTGTCTAGGAACCTCATCCATGAAAATAAGAGAAATCCTTATTCAAGACTGGGAACCCTGGGAAGCCATGTGGAAAGGCTATCAAGACTATTATGAAGTCGATTTATCGGAAACGACCGATAACACCTGGAAGCGGCTCCTGGCGCCACCTCCAGAAGGCCCTTTTTGCCTGGTTTGCGAAGACGACGACGCCCGGTTGATTGGGTTCACCACCTATCTGTTTCATGGCCATACCTGGCAGCCGGAGCCGAGATGTTATCTGGTTGATCTGTTCACCACGCCCAAATGCCGGGGAAAGGGTATTGGACGCTCTCTGATAGAGGCCGTCTATGAAAGGGCTGACGAAAAAGGTTGTTGCCAGGTTTACTGGCTTACCCAGGATTTCAATGAAGCCGGCCGACGGCTTTACGACAAAGTGGCGAAACTGACGCCATTCATCAAATACCAACACTAAAAACCAAACATTGCCAATACCAGAGCTTGCCGTTTTTAGAATTATACCACTGAAAAACAGTGTGATTTGTGCTTCACAGGCGAGACACACCCGGATACTCTCGAAATTGAAATGGGCGAGAGCGGGCAGTCACGACAAAGGAATGTACAGCTTGCCGGATTGGCGGCAATCTTTGTCTGCATGCTTGGATTGGTGTTTGTCGTTTTTAAACACATCGAGGTTGTGCGCGCCGTCCATGAAGAAGACACTGTTCTTAGAGAAAAAGCTCACCTGACCCAGGAAATTCGCGGAGCGGTCTATTTACGGACCTATATGCTGCCGTATGTGGCGACGCTGGAGGACTTTTTTGATCGCGACGAAGAGCATATGCGCTTCAATGCCCTGGCGGTAAGGGTCGCTAATGCCCGTTCCAGATTGCTCGAAATCGGCCTTACCCCCGATGAAGAAAAAATCTTCGAAAAAACCACTGAAGAAATCCTCGGCATGCGGGATTTTGTCGAAGCGGCGATTCAGTTGGCGGTAGATGAGCCCGACGGCGATGCATTTGCTATGACCATGAACGAAGCACACTGGCGCCAACTGGAACTTCTGGAGACGCTGGACAGGTTTGCGAACTATTTCGACAGGGTCGCCGAAGAGAAGTTTTTGGAGGCCCAGAACAGCCTCAATGTAACCCAAAGCTGGGTTACAGCTCTTTCAATAATTTTCATTTTCCTTGCGCTGCTGGCCGGAATTTACGTCTTTAGGCGTGAACAAATTAATACCCGGCTTTTACTCAGGGCCGTCGAGGAAAGAACCCACGAGCTTCGCATTGAAAGGGATCGCTCTGAGACCGCTAACCGGACGAAATCGGAATTCCTGGCCAATATGAGCCATGAATTGCGCTCGCCCTTAAATGCCATTATCGGCTTTTCAGAGTCCATGCGGCTTAGGATTTTTGGAGAATTGGGCAACAAAAAATACAGCGAATACGTCGACAATATAAACGAGTCGGGCAACCATCTGTTGGAGTTGATTGATGATATTCTCGATCTGTCTGTAATCGAGGCAGGGGCGGTTGAACTGGATGAAGGTGAGATAGACGTAGCCAAAACCATTGCTGTTTTGGCGTCAATGATCAGGCCACGCGCTGAAAAGGCCCGAATTAAGCTGTCTGTCGATTTTCCCGACAATCAAATCCTTTTAAGGGGCGATAGGCGCCGCTTCAAACAAATCGTCATTAACCTAATGACCAATGCAGTTAAATTTACGCCAAAGCGCGGAAAGGTTTCCATTAGCGCCCGCTACGCACAGGATGGCAGCCTATCAATAGCGATCCAGGATACCGGCATCGGGATCGCGCCCTCGGACACGGAGAGGGTGATGAGCACTTTCGGTCAGGTTGGATCCACCATTCGCCGAAAATCAGAAGGCGTTGGCTTGGGGCTTCCCATATGCAAACACTTGGTCGAACTGCATGACGGCAGACTGGAAATGGATAGCGCGCCAGGCGAGGGAACCACCATGACCATGCTCTTCCCGCCAGCACGGGTTATCAGCAATGAATTGAATGTGGCCTAAAAGGCTTCGCCAATAGCGCGGTCAAGCGGCTTGCGGCCGTCGGCGATGGTTTTGATGTTAACCAGGATTTTTTTCACCCATGTCGACCCGGTCTTCAACGGTGGCCGAAGAAGGTATGCCAAGGTTGCAAAGCCAACGCCTCTAATTAAATATCAATGGTAACCCCAATTACATGGAAGTTTTGCGCCGGTTATGAAACCCCTTTCCGCTGAGACTTTTGCCTGGCTCCTCGGACTTGTCGTCATCGCCGTCGTCACGGTGGTCGCGTTTCTTTACATCGGGTGGTTCGGCATTTTCCTGATTGGCATTTTGGGCATGACCGTGACGTCAAATATGGAACTGCATGGCAGCCACGCGGTGACGACGGATGTCAAAATGTATGCCCTGCAATTAAAAGAACAGGAAAACTCCTCATCATCTGAAAAACGTCTGGCAGCGACCAGAAAAGCCAAACAGTCGCGACTGATCTATATTTTAAACACCATTTGGCTGGCCATGATCGCCCTCGGCCTGGCCATGTTCAGTATTCATCAAATTTGAAACTGTACTAAAACGCTTCGCCGATAACCCGGTCAGGCGGCTTGTGGCCGTCGGCGAAGGTCTTGATGTTGACCAGGACTTTTTCTCCCATGTCGATCCGGCCTTCAACGGTAGCCGAGCCCATATGCGGCAGTAGCAGGACGTTGTCCAAAGACAGCAACTTCGGGTTCACCGCTGGTTCGTGTTCAAACACATCCAGGCCGGCCCCGGCAATTTCGCCGGCGATCAACATCCGCGTCAGGGCGTTTTCGTCGATCACTTCACCGCGCGAGGTATTGACGATCGTGGCGTGAGGCTGCAGCAGCTTCAATCGTCGCGCCGACAGCAAATGGAAAGTCGCCGGGGTATGCGGACAGTTGACGGAAACGATATCGACGCGCGCCAGCATCTGATCCAGACTTTCCCAGTAGGTTGCTTCCAATTCCTCTTCCACGTCCGGATGAACCCGGTGACGGTTATGATAATGGATGGACAGGCCAAATCCCTTGGCGCGGCGGGCCACGGCGGAACCGATCCTGCCCATGCCGATAATGCCAAGACGCTTGCCAAAAATACGGTGACCCAGCATCCAGGTCGGCGACCAGCCTTGCCAATCTTCCGAACGCAAAGCCCTTTCTCCTTCGGCGACGCGCCTGGGGACGGCCAAAAGCAGGGCCATGGTCATATCTGCGGTGTCTTCGGTCAGCACGTCTGGCGTGTTGGTGACCGTAATGCCGCGCTGCCTGGCGCTAGCGAGGTCAATATGGTCGACACCGGTGCCGTAATTGGCGATCAGGCGCAAATTTTCTCCGGCCTGCGAAAGGACCTTGGAGTCAATGCGGTCAGTAACGGTCGGCACCAGCACATCGGCCGATTTGACGGCTTCAATTAGATCGGCCTTGCTCATCGGCGAATCGTCCAGATTCAGACGAACATCGAACAGCTCCATCATCCGGGTTTCGATGGTGTCGGGGAGCTTGCGGGTAACGACGACTACCGGTTTTTTCTGCGACATAGATAATCCTTAAATTTAGCCTGTTATGGTGAATTTAACCGGCATCCCCCAACCGGGGCAACCCGTATCAACACGGAAGTTAAATGGATACCCAATCGTTATCCTTGACCGGTGTATATAAGGATGCCTAATAATGCATCCATGCCCTTTAGATTCTTCCCCTTGTCCTACGTATTCGTTTTTTTGCCAGCGCTTTTTCTTGGCATAAACGCCATTCCTGTCCAGGCTCTCGCGGAAGGATCGGGCCTGCCGTTGCCCCGCTTCGTAAGCCTGCGGGCCGATCAGGTTAACCTGCGAACCGGTCCCGGCGTTCAATATCCGGTGGAATGGGTTTATCAACGAAAGGATCTTCCAGTTGAAATCATCGCCGAATACCGCACCTGGCGAAAAGTGCGGGATTGGCAGAGCACTCAGGGCTGGGTTCACCAAAGCATGCTTTCTGGCAAACGCTCAATCATCGTAACAGGCAAGCGTCGCTCCATGAGGTCGACCGCGGATACCAAAAGCCTTCCCGTCGCCCAAATCGAAGCCGGGGCCATCGCCTTTCTTGATGAATGCCCGACCGGCGGCGGTTGGTGCCAGGTCGAGGCCGGCAACATCAAGGGCTGGCTTCGGAAAGTTGAATTCTGGGGCGCCTACCGGGACGAAGTGCTTAAATAGGCTTGTTTAATTGGCGCTCCCAATGGGTGACGCGTTCTCTGGAAGTCAAACTAAACGCGACACATCTTTTTTGCTATTAATCGAAATCCTTAGACAGAGCCTCGCGCACGGGCTCAGGCAAAATCGCCATGTGGCCGTATTTTTCATGACCAATGCCAACCACAATCTTGTTTCCGCCCGCTTTAAACGCGGCAATCTGTTCGTCGCTGAAAGGAAAATGCAGGAACTGGATAGCGGATGCTTTACCTTTAGCGGACGTGCGGTCTATGTCGTCTTCGGCGACGCCTTCAACAATGTCGTCACCGATTGAGATCGTTACCGTTTCCTCCACACCGCCGAGGCCGTCCAGCAAACGTGTACGGCGATCTGGATCGTCGACTTCAAACATTAATGTCATAACAAGTTCACGGCCGTTTGGGATCAACGGATTATAGGCGCGAAGCTCGTCTTCGATTTGCGCCTCGCCACCTTGTTCGATGAACAGCATCTCGTGAACCTGATGCCACATGGTGTCGTAGTTCTCGAAGTAGCAGGTGGCGTCGGGGCCGATACCCAGCCGCCGGTTTTTTTTCATGGTTGTGATGGCTTTGCGACGCTCGAGACGAACCTTGGCGTATTCGTCCACTTCCATAATGTCGCCACGGGTTAGATTTTTAGCCATCTTCCCCCCCTTCGTAAGACATCGCCAGGAGCTGGATCGGGTGCTGGACCTGAACGCCGCCTTTATCCCAATCCGTCGCCGGCTTGTTGGCCTCCAGTTGTTCAACGCCCTGCAAAATATGTTCGCGCGCCAAAGGACATTCCGAGACCACATAAGCTGGATCGGCCTTGTTTGTATCGCGTGCGACAGGTTTACCAACCTTGAGGGCGACAGCGAAATTATCCTTCATAATTCCCCAGGACCCTCCATGGCCGGAACATCGCTCAATCACCTTGATTTCGGTTTCGGGAATCAGGGCCAGCATTTCGGCGCCCTTTCGCCCCATGTTCTGGGCCCGGGCATGGCAGGCGATATGCATCACGACATCTCCTTCCAGCGCGTTCATACCACCGGCCAAGCCTTCCTTGGTTGAAATACCAACCATGTATTCGCTGATATCGAAGGTTGCCCGTGCCAATTTTTGAATATTTTCATCATCCGGTTCAATCAGGGGCCATTCGAATTTGAGCATCAGCGAGCAAGACGCAACCGGAGTGACAATGTCATATCCCTTATCAATCCACTCGTTTAATTGGGCGGCGATGCTACGGGCGCTTTTGGCAACGCGGGTGATGTCACCATGCTCAAGCTGAGGCATGGAGCAGCAACCCGGATAAACGAACTCGGTCTCAACCCCATTTATCGCCAGCACCCGAGCCGATGCCAGCGCCAATTCACCGTTGTGATATTGGCCGCTGCAGGTCGAATAGATTACCGCTTTTCGGCCGAAAGCCGGTGCAGCGTTGTCGGCATTTGGGGCCTTAGCCTGATTGCTCAACAGTTTCGAATTGAATTTGGGCAATGTTGCCTTTCTATCAATTCCGGCTACGGACTGCATAAGCGGACGGCTCAATCCATTGGAGCAGTTGCACGCCCAGTTCGCCAAAGACGAAATGGAGCAGCCTAATTTGCCATTTTTGTCTGTTTCGGACAGACGCTGTTTTGCGGAGGATACCTCCCCCTTCCTAAACTGTGCGGCCCTATAGCGCAGCATTGTGTGAGGGAAATCCAGATTAAATTCGTGGGGCGGCACGTAAGGGCATTTCGTCATGAAGCACATGTCGCACAGGGTACAGGCATCGATGACCGTCTTGAACTGGTTGCTTTCGACGCTGTCCAGCTCGCCGGTTTCGGAATCGTCGATCAAATCGAAGAGTCGTGGAAAACTGTCGCACAGATTGAAGCAGCGCCGGCAACCATGACAGATATCGAAGATCCTGCGCAATTCTTCGTCCAGCATGTTTTCGTCGTAGAAGTCATCTTCACGCCAAGGAATGGCATGGCGTGTCGGCGCATCCAGACTGCCTTCCCGCATTGTACTGCCCCCTTAAATCCCCTTTAGGTTAGTCCAAAGTGATAACGGGGAGCCCGATATCGAACTCCCCGTTTTAACTCGTTTTGTCCCCAATGGAAGGCCGATTAAAGGGTATCGAGAGCCTTCTGGAAACGCCCGGCATGAGACTTTTCAGCTTTTGCCAGAGTTTCGAACCAGTCAGCGATTTCGTCAAAACCTTCCTCACGGGCGGTTTTGGCCATTCCAGGATACATGTCGGTATATTCGTGGGTTTCGCCTTCAATGGCGGCTTTCAGGTTGTCACCGGTTCCGCCAATCGGTAATCCGGTCGCAGGATCGCCTGTTTCCTCCAGGAACTCAAGATGGCCGTGGGCGTGACCCGTTTCACCTTCAGCCGTCGAACGGAAAACCGTGGCGACGTCATTGTAGCCTTCAATGTCGGCCTTTTGAGCGAAGTATAGGTAGCGGCGATTTGCCTGTGATTCACCGGCGAAAGCGTCTTTAAGGTTCTGTTCGGTTTGTGAATTTTTCAATGCTGTCATTTTTCCCTCCTGAATTATTAATTTTTTAAAGGGCTTCCCCGCCGGACGACACAATTGTGCCGTCGACGCCCCCCAATAAATAACAGCATCAATATGCCGCTCAGATCAGCAATTGTCAAGAATGTTGATTAATTCTAAACAATTGTATAACGCATTGATTTAATTGTGTTTAGCTTGCTTCTTGTAAACGAACGACGACATCGACGCTTTTAATGGCCATTCCTTCAGGAGCGTCTGGATATTTGTCGATCGAAATCGAGTTATCAGGAACATCAAACAGTTCGCCATGCTTCTCGAAATAGAAGTGATGATGGTCACCGGTATTGGTGTCAAAATACGAGCGAGAGGCATCGACGACTATTTCACGCAGCATTCCGGCATCGGTGAACTGATGCAGGGTGTTGTAGACGGTCGCCAGGGAAACACGGATTTTCTCCGCCTGGGCTTCTGCATGAAGGATTTCTGCCGTGATATGACGGTCTTCGCCGCCGAAAAGAAGTTTGGCAAGAGCCAAGCGTTGACGGGTCGGACGAAGACCGGCCGACCTGATTTGTTCGAGAAAGTGGCTGTAAGGACGCATAATGTTTCTTTCCGCTCTTTTTTCCGGGACCGATTCTTAATCCGTAACCGGTAGTTTCAACAATAATATCGATAGGCTAGCAGGTAGTTTAGAATAATCCAACTTCCAAACTGCATAATCACATATTTGCATTGCCACAGAATTGATGCCGGTCAAGTTGACGGGAAAGATTGCCACACATAAAAAGAGGTTTATTGATTTAAGGAGATTTTATCCTTAATCGCCACTTACGATACGATCGACCAGTTCCTGAATCGTGGGAACGAAACCGTCGTTGTAGAAAGGGTCGCTGCTGAATTTATAGGCGTTATGGCCCGAAAACATTAGATTATCATCCAGGGACCCGCCATGGGCGATATCCTGAAGGGTTTTTTGTATACAAAATGAACGCGGATCGGCGCGTTTTCCCGTTGTGCCTTCCTCGCCCTCGTGCCAATTGGAGAAACGGCATTGGGACAGGCAGCCCATACAGTTTTTCTGATCCGTATGAATTTCTTCAGCTTTTTGTGGCGCAACGAAAATAACCGTATTGTCCGGGGTCTTCATGGCTTCGGTGAAGCCATCGGCAATCCAGCCTTCGGCTTTAATTTTATCTTCCGGAGTCAGATAGATCGGACGGCCGCGTACGCCTACCGGCAAACCTTCCGTCATTTCACCATTTGCCTTGCGTTCGTATAGAACCTGACGCTGATTGCGCTGGTCCAACTCGTTCAACATGTTGTTGCGCACGGCTGACGAATAAAAGCCGGTTGGGCTGAATTTATTAAGGTAAATATCGCCTTCTTTAAGCTGCAAAAGCCTTTTTTGCCAGGCTTCCGACACCGGGCTTTCCTTGGTAAGCAGGGGGCGGGTGCCAAATTGAAAAGCGATGGGTCCCAGATCGGGATTGCCGATCCAATCCTGCCATTCGCGTAAATACCAAACACCACCGGCCATGACGATAGGCGTATCGTCTAGGCCAAATTCACGCATCTGTTTGCGCAAATCGACGATTCGGGGATATGGATCTTGCGGCTTTTCGGGGTCTTCAACGTTGCTTAACCCATTGTGGCCTCCGGCAAGCCAGGGATCTTCGTAGACGACGCTGCCAAGAAATTCAGCATATTTGTGATAGGCGCGTTTCCATAACGCCCGGAAGGCCCGGGCCGAGGAAATGATCGGGTGGTAATAAACGCCGTAACTGGAAACGATTTCGGCGACTTTATAGGGCATGCCGGCGCCGCATGTAACACCATTGACCAATCCCTTGGCGCCTTCAAGGATGCCTTTCAGGACTTCCGGCGTGCCGCCGGCTTCCCACAGCACATTGACATGAATACAGCCTTTGCCAAGCGCTTTTTCGTGGGCGATCTTTACTTGGGTGATGCCGCCACTGATGGCGTAAGCGATCAATTCATGCCAGCGTTCACGCCGCGTCTTGGCGTGATATATTTGCGGGATGACATTTCCATTGTCATCGTAGGAATCTGCATTGACGCCTGAAACCGTGCCGACGCATCCTGCAGCGGCGAACGCTCCGGCGCTTCGTCCGTTGGATACAGCCACTCCTTTACCGCCTTCGATAATCGGAAGAACTTCACGTCCGGAGATGATAATTGGTTCCAGAGACTTCACCGGGGCTCCTAGGGTCTTATCGTCATTGAACGAGACGATCAATGACGTGAATAAGCCCCTACGTAAATAGTAGAGGGCGATTCACGTTTCAAATTAACGCAATTTGAAACGATCGCACTCGGCGTGGTTACGTCGTCGTACACCGGGTCCGCCGACTTTGGTGCACTCTATAGAATTAGGGACGCTCAGAACAGATAAAAAGGGCGGACGAAGCAATCTTCATCCGCCCTAGTGAATAATATCAGAGACAAATTATCCCTGAACAATTTCTGGTTATTTGCGGGATTTCCCTATTTTGGGATTTCCTCGCCGGTTTCCTGATCGACGACCTTCATTGAAAGCTTAACCTTGCCGCGGTCATCAATACCGATCAGTTTGACTTTGACAATGTCACCCTCGTTGACGACATCGGTTGTCTTACCGACCCGTTCCGGGGCCAATTCGGAAATGTGAACCAGTCCGTCCTTGGCGCCCATGAAGTTGACGAAGGCTCCAAAATCGACGGTCTTGACGACTTTGCCTGTGTAGATAACACCAACTTCCGGTTCCGCGGTCAGATCCTTGATCCACTTAATCGCTGCCTCGGCGGCCTTTTCGTCGACGGCGGCAACTTTAACCGTGCCATCATCTTCAAGGTCGATCTTGGCGCCGGTGGTTTCGGTGATCTCGCGGATCATCTTGCCACCCGGTCCGATGACTTCACGAATCTTGTCCTTATTGATCTTGAACGCCGTAATACGCGGTGCGTTAGCGCTTACCTCGGAACGGGAAGTGTCGATCGATTTGGCCATCTCCCCCAGAATATGCATGCGTCCGCCGTGCGCTTGGGCAAGGGCGTCCTCCATGATCGCAGGCGTGATCGAGGTGATCTTGATGTCCATCTGCAAGGAGGTTATGCCCTGATCGGTGCCGGCAACCTTGAAGTCCATATCGCCCAGGTGATCTTCATCACCCAGAATATCGGACAATACGGCATAGTCGTCGTCTTCCTTGATCAGGCCCATGGCGATACCGGCCACGGGACGCGCCAACGGAACACCGGCATCCATCAGTGAAAGCGAGGTTCCGCAAACGGTCGCCATCGATGATGAACCGTTGGATTCGGTGATTTCGGAAACCACGCGAATGGTATACGGAAAATCTTCCTTGGTTGGCATAACGGGATGGATGGCCCGCCAGGCGAGTTTGCCATGGCCGATCTCACGACGTCCGGTAAAGCCGAAACGGCCGGCTTCACCTACCGAATAAGGCGGAAAGTTGTAATGCAACATGAAGTGCTCGAAGTACTCGCCCGCCAGCGCGTCGACGCGCTGTTCATCCTGGCCCGTGCCAAGAGTAGCAACGGCAATGGCCTGTGTTTCGCCGCGGGTGAACAGGGCCGAACCGTGGGCGCGCGGTAAGATACCGACTTCGGCTGCAATGGGGCGAACCGTCTTGGTGTCGCGGCCATCGATACGCAGACCAGTTTTCAGAATATCACGGCGCACGATGTGCTTTTCGATCTTCTTGAAGGCATCGCCCATGACCTGCTCCAGCAGTTCCTGATCGACGCTTTCGTCTGCGCGTAAGTCTTCGCCAAGGGTATCCTTGACGGCAGCAACCTTAGCCTGACGTTCCATCTTATCGCTTTCGGCGTAAGCATCGCGAAGTCCGGCCTCGGCCTTTTCGCCGATCAAGGCAATCAATTCCTCGGCACCTTCGACGGGTTCGGGCAGCGGGCGTGGTTCCTTGGCGCAGGCTTCGGCCATTTCAATAATGGCGTCGATAACCGGCTGGAAAGCCTTGTGGCCAAACGCAACGGCGCCCAGCATGACCTCCTCGGAAAGTTCGGAAGCTTCCGATTCGACCATCAATACGCCTTCGTTCGTTCCTGCGACAACCAGGTCCAGCTCAGACGAAGACATTTCATCGACTTGCGGGTTGAGAACGTATTCACCTGCGATATAACCGACACGGCAACCGCCGATCGGGCCCATGAACGGCAAGCCGGAAATGGTTAGCGCGGCGGACGTGCCGATCATAGCGACAATATCGGGCTGGTTTTCCATGTCGTGGGAAACGGTGGTCAGGATGACCTGGGTCTCGCACTTGAAGTTCTTCGGGAACAACGGGCGAATCGGCCGATCGATCAGACGCGACGTCAGGGTCTCTGCGTCGCTGGGGCGGCCTTCACGCTTCAGGTAGCCTCCCGGAATTTTTCCGGCTGCATAGGCTTTCTCCTGGTAGTGGACACTCAACGGGAAAAAGTCGAGACCCGGACGTGGTGCTTTTTCACCAACGACAGTGCACAGCACTTTTGTATCGCCGTAGGTCACCATGACGGCGCCATCGGCCTGACGGGCGACTTTACCGGTTTCAAATACCAGCTGGCGTCCGCCCCATTCGATTTCTTTTCTAAACTCTTTAAACATCTCTCATACTATCCTTCATCTCCGCCAGGACCATTCCCGGCGGGATTATTGTTTGGGGCCATTTATCCGGATTGATAAAAAGTCACCCTGCATCATTTACATTTTTAGCTGCGGGGCGTGGCCCCTGGACCCGGCCTATCGGCGGAGCCCCAGGCGCTTGATCAAATCGTCGTAGCGTTCTTGCTTTTTGCTTTTGAGATAATCAAGCAGGCGCCGACGCTGGCCAACCATCATCAGCAGGCCGCGGCGCGAGTGAAAATCCTTTTTGTGGGTTTTCAGGTGTTCGGTCAGATTGTTGATCCTTTCAGAAAGGATTGCGACCTGTACTTCGGGCGAACCAGTGTCGCCTTCGTTCGTTGCGTACTCTTTTACGAGTTCCGTCTTTCTTTCAGCAGTAATCGACATCGTATACTCCGTCCAAAATTACATGTTCATAACGCGCAGAGGGCGAATTTCGCCTCCTACGATTTTAGTCAAAGCAACCAGCTTCCCAGCGGCCATGGCGCAATAAACGGCGTCAGGATCGACTTTGCTAAGGGATGACCGGTTCGCAACGGGAAGGATGGAAACACCCCTTCCATGTTGCAGATTGCGGGCCTCTTCCTCTGTCAGGGCCAGCGCCGGGATGTCGTCCAGCGCGGTCTCAACAGCAAGCAGGTGGTCCGCGAGCGGCGCACTATGCCCCAGAGCCTCAAGTTTATCCAGAGAAATCGCGCAACTCTCGTCAAAAGGGCCAACTTTTAGGCGGCGTAATGCAGAAATATGTCCAACTGTCCCCAATTCCAGGGCCAGATCACGCGCCAACCCCCTCATGTAGGAGCCTTTTCCGGCGACGACTTCGAAAGTCGCATGGTCCGGACCGGGCATGTCGATGAGGTCAAAGCGGTCGATGTGTATGGTTCTTGACTGCAATTCAACTGCGACGTCGCTGCGCGCCAGGTCGTAGGCGCGCTTACCATCGACTTTGATTGCCGAATAAACTGGCGGCACCTGTTCGATGTCGCCGACAAATTTGGTCAGCGCAGAAATGATGGCTTTTTCACCGGGGCGCACGTCGCTTGTTTGGGTTATCTCGCCTTCCCCATCATCGGTGGTGCGCCCTTCACCCCAGCGCACGGTGAATTGATAGACTTTGACGCCGTCCATGACATAGGAAACCGTCTTCGTGGCCTCACCGAAGGCAATGGGCAAAATACCGCTGGCCATGGGATCAAGGGTGCCACCGTGTCCAGCCTTGGCAGCATTGAACAACCGTCTGACTTTCCCCACCACGGCGCTGGAGGTGATCCCTAAGGGCTTGTCGACGATCAGCCAGCCGTGAACGGGATCGCCTTTGCGTTTACGCCCCATCGTCGTCGTTTTCCTTCAAATCCCTGGCCACTTCGGGCAGGTGCAGCAAATCGTTTATATGTCCGGCTTCATCAAAAGAGGTGTCGGCGACAAACGACAAATTGGGAGCGCTGCGAAGATGCACGGCCTGGGAAACCCGGTGACGTAGAAAAGACTTTATACGGTTTAACGCATCGACAATTTCTTCAGCGTTGCCCAGGCCGCCCAGAGGCACGACGAAAGCCGATGCATTTTTCAAGTCGGGACTGATGCGCACCTCGGTCACGGTGATGGCGATACCTGCCAACTCTGGATCGTGCACTTCGCCGCGCTCCAGAATATGAGCCAGGGCATGGCGAATTTCTTCGCCGACACGAAGTTGGCGCTGAGAGGGAGCGCGATCATTTCGCTTATTCATTTTTGTCAGGAAAGCCTTGAAGCTATTAGTTTCCTAGGAAACTTCAAGCTCGCGGGCAACCTCCTCAATATCGAAACATTCGATCCGGTCGCCAACCTGCAGGTCCTGATAGTTAGCGAAGGCCATGCCGCATTCGGTGCCTTCCTTGACTTCCTTGACATCATCTTTGAAGCGCTTCAATTGCGAAAGCTCGCCCTCGTGGATAACCACATCGTCACGCAGTAGGCGAACGGATGATCCGCGCTTGACTTGACCTTCGGTAACCATGCAACCGGCAATTTTACCGACCTTGGAAACGTTGAAGACTTCACGAATTTCGGCATAACCCAACAGATGCTCTCGCAACGTGGGGGCCAGCATGCCGGATAGGGCCTGACGCAAGTCGTCGATCACATTGTAGATGATCGAGTAATACCGGATATCGACGTTTTCGTGTTTAGCCATGTCTCGCGCTTGCGGGTTGGCGCGAACGTTGAAACCGATAACGAAGCCGCCGCTTGCATGGGCCAAAGTAACGTCGGATTCGTTGATGCCGCCGACGCCGGTGTGCAGGATCTGCACCTTAACTTCATCGGTGGCCATTTTATCAAGCGCGGAAGTAATCGCTTCTACGGAACCATGGGCGTCTGCCTTGATGACCACCGGCAGGGATTTCACTTCGCCCTGGCCGATTTTTTCGAACATTTGCTCCAAGGTGCCACGGGCGCCTGCGGCGGCGCGGGCATCCTTGTCTCGGCGCTGGCGAAATTCAGTGACCTCGCGTGCGCGGGCTTCATTTTCGACCGCAGCGACTTCGTCTCCGGCGTCGGGTGTGCCGTTCAGGCCCAATACCTCGATCGGCATGGCTGGCCCCGCTTCTTCGACTTGCTTGCCATGATCGTCGACTAGGGCGCGAACGCGGCCCCACTCGCCGCCGGCAACGATAATATCGCCTGTCCTCAGTGTGCCGCGCTGAACCAATATGGTTGCGACGGAACCGCGGCCTCTCTCCATTTTCGATTCTACAATGACTCCTTCCGCGGCCCGACCGGGATTGGCCTTCAAATCCAGGAGTTCTGCTTGCAGGACAATCATTTCCTCGAGCTTGTCCAGGTTTGTCTTTTCTTTAGCCGAAACTTCGACGGTAATCACTTCACCGCCCATTTCCTCGACAACAAGATCATGTTGCAATAGCTCTTGACGAACGCGATCGGCGCTGGCGTTGGCGACATCCATCTTGTTGATGGCCACAATAATCGGCACTTCGGCTGCCTTTGCGTGGGCGATAGCCTCGATGGTTTGAGGCATGATGCCATCATCGGCGGCAACCACCAGAATGACAATATCCGTAACCTTGGCTCCGCGGGCTCGCATGTCGGTAAAGGCGGCATGACCAGGAGTGTCGACGAAGGTTATCTTGTCGCCGCTTTCCATGGTTACCTGGTAGGCGCCTATATGTTGGGTAATGCCACCGGCTTCCCGGCCCGCAATGTCGGTTTCACGAAGCGCGTCCAGAAGCGAGGTCTTGCCATGATCGACATGACCCATGACGGTAACGACGGGGGCGCGGGGCTCCAGGTTTTCATCGAGATCGTCATCGGCGCCCATGAGGCCGATTTCAACATCGGCTTCACTAACTCGCTTAAGGTTATGCCCAAACTCGCTGACGACAAGTTCCGCGGTATCGGCGTCGATGGACTGGTTGATCGTTGCCATGACGTCCATTTTCATTAAAGTCTTGATGACATCGGTTGCCCGTTCGGCCATGCGGTTCGCCAATTCCTGGACCGTGATGGTTTCGGGCACGACAACATCACGAATGATCTTTTTGCCTTCGGACAGAACCATTTTCTGTTTCTGTTTTTCTTTTTCCCGGGCGCGTTTTACCGAGGCAAGTGAGCGCGTGCGTTCCTCGCCATCACCTAATGCCTCGGCGATGGTTAGCTTGCCGGAGCGGCGGCGTTTGTCGCCACGTTGTTTGGGCGTTGGCCGTTTGGGTGTTTCTACGCGGGCCGGGACAACCTTCTTTTCACGGGCTTTATGAGATTCAGCTTCGCCGCTTTGGGCTGCTTCAAGCTTTTGGGCGGCGGCGGAAGCCTTGGCGGCCTGCTCCTTCTGCTGGCGCTCTTCTTCCTCTTTAGCCTTGCGAGCAGCTTCGGCTTCGACTTCGGCGTCGACCTCCGGTTCCGGCTCAGGCTCCGGTTCGGGTTCCGGCTCAGGTTCGGGTTCCGGCTCAGGTTCGGGCTCTGGCGGGGGAGGCGGTGCCATGCGGGCTTCTTCTTCGGCCCTTTCGCTCGCTTCCTTGGCGTCTTGCAGGGCGCGTGCGCGTGCGGCCTTTTCCTCACTTGTCAGGGATGTTCCGGCCGTTTGAGGCGCGACGACCTCCGCTTCCTCGACCTGTTTTTTCACCTCTACCTTTGGCTCCTGGAGGAGGTTTGCCCCTTCTTTTACTTCGGACATCCGTCCGGCATCGTTTTGGGTGAAGGTACGCTTTTTGCGAACTTCTACCTGAACCATTTTCGAGCGGCCATGGGAGAAGCTCTGGCGAACCTGACCCGATTCAATGGTCTTGTTCAACTCCAGCTTGCCTGGGCGCGACAGGCCCAGGGGCTTCTTTTTCTTATCTTTGTCTTCGGTCTCGCTCATCAGTATTCCGTTCACTTTTCCGCCCGGTTTAGGGCGGCCAATAAATCAGCCTTTCGGGAAATTGTCCCCGATACATCTCAAACCTTCCAGCCGACCTGCATTCATCAGCAGCTTCTCGGCCAATTGCCCGGGCGCCAGCACCACATGGACAGCACGGTCCCTCGCAAACGCCTGGCCCAGTTCTTCGCCATCCAGGGCAACGACCACTGGCGTTTGTCCGGCCCAGGTCCGGATTTTCGCCCGGCCATCCTTGGCTCCGTCGGTCGCCGCCAGCAAAACACCAGCGGGCTTGCCGGATTTTAACCAAGTTTCGACCTTTTCGAAACCTGATACCGCCTGTCCGGCGCGGCGGGCCAAACCAATCAAATCAAGGCATCTGCGGGCGAGAAGCCCCTCCACTCGATCAACGAGATCGGCAGAAACCCTAACTTTCGCACGCGCCGCCTTGGCAAAGATATTTTTGGCGCACGCTGTATTTATCACATCCCGCCGGGCGCTCAACCAAAAACCCCTTCCCGGCAAACAGGCCTCGATATCGGCGACAACCTCCTGTTCGGGGTCGACAACGAAACGAATCAGTTGATCCTTGGGCATTTCTTCGCCGCTAACAATGCAACGTCTGAGTGGCTTGTCCCCCTTTTTCCTATTTCGGGGGCGGGCCTGCCCGGTCATTTCTGTTTTTTTCTGTCCTATTCCTCGGCCTCTTCTACGTCTTGGTCTGCGCCTTCGGTTGACGGTACTTCTTCGTCCGGGAACCAATGGGCGCGTGCGGCCATGATAATGTCATTTGCCTGGGTCTGGGTCATGCTTAGATCTGGTGGAAGCATTTCCAGCAGTTCGTCGCCGGCCAAGTCAGCAAGATCATCCAAGGATTTGACGCCACCTTCACCGACGGCAACCATAATGGCAGGGGTTATACCTTCCAGAGCCGCGATTTCATCGCTTACACCAAGTTCGGTGCGGCGTTTGGCCAATTCCTGATCCCGTTGTTCAAGAAAGCCTCGGGCACGCTCGCGCAGTTCTTCGGAAACTTCCTCGTCAAATCCTTCGATTTCAACAAGATCGGCTACGGGTACAAAAGCGACTTGTTCGATAGACGAAAAGCCTTCCGTCACAAGCAAATGGGCGATGACTTCGTCAACATCCAAGGCTTCAACGAACATCTGTGAGCGATTGATGAATTCCTGTTGGCGGCGTTCGGATTCTTCGGCTTCGGTCAGGATATCGATGTCCCACCCGGAAAGCTGGGAAGCCAGACGCACGTTCTGACCGCGCCGGCCGATAGCCAGCGAAAGTTGTTCGTCGGGAACAACGACTTCGATTTTGTTGTTTTCCTCGTCTAAAACGACCTTTGCAACTTCGGCAGGCGCCAGGGCGTTAACGATGAAGGTGGCCGGATCCATTGACCACTGGATAATATCTATTTTTTCACCCTGTAATTCGCCGACGACGGCTTGCACGCGCGAGCCACGCATGCCAATGCAGGGGCCAACCGGATCTATACTGGAGTCGTTGGATAGCACCGCGATTTTTGCGCGCGATCCCGGATCACGGGCGACCGACTTGATCTCGATAATGCCGTCATAGATTTCCGGTACTTCCTGGCTGAACAATGCGGCCATGAATTGCGGATGGGTACGCGAAAGGAAAATCTGCGGTCCCCGCAATTCCTCACGAACATCAACGATATAGGCCCTGATCCTGTCGCCGTTATTGAAGTGTTCGCGCGGAATGGCCTCGTCACGACGAAGCAGCGCTTCGGCGCGGCCCAAGTCAACAATGATGTTGCCAAATTCGACGCGCTTTACCAGACCGTTGACGACTTCTCCGGTACGGTCTTTGTATTCTTCGTACTGACGTTTGCGTTCGGCGTCGCGCACTTTCTGCACGATAACCTGTTTGGCTGTCTGGGCCGCGATTCGGCCGAAATCGATTGGCGGAAGTGGATCGACAAGAAATTCGCCGATTTCAGCGTCAGCCTTTGTTCTGCGAGCGTTCTCCAATGTCGTTTGGGTCGCTTCGTTTTCGATTTCTTCTGCGACTTCGATGTAACGGGCCAGGGTTATCTCGCCGGATTTGCGGTCGATGGTAGCGCGAATATCATGCTCATGCCCATATTTTGAACGTCCGGCTTTCTGAATGGCCTGTTCCATTGCTTCAAGGACTTCGTCCTGTTCAATACCCTTGTCGCGCGCCACGGTTTCCGCAACCTGTAAAAGTTCCGGTCGGGCGTGTACAGCATCTGTTTCGCTCATCGTTTCACTCATTGTTTTCGCTGTCCTTCGGATGCCGCGATCAATTCATCGCTCAGCAGCAGTTTCGCTTTACTAATTTCGTTGAACGCCAAATCATAAACCTCGTCCTTGGTTTCGATCCTGACATTCCCATCACTCACGTCGGCCAGCCTGCCTTTGAAACGCTTGCGCCCGTCGACGGCGCGGCTGGTTTCAATCTTCGCGTCAAAGCCAAGAAACTTCTCAAAGTCTTCAAGCCTGACCAGCGGTCTGTCGATGCCCGGCGAGGAAACTTCCAAGGCGTAAGATCCTGCCACAGGATCCTCAACATCCAGCACCGCCGAAATAGCACGGCTTAAGGCTGCGCAATCATCGACATTCATTCTGCCCGTCTCGCCATGTTCGGCCATGATTTGCAGGCGTTGATTCTTGCCGCCGGTAAAGTGTACCTGGACCAGATTGAACCCCAAGGCTTCTATCGTCGGGGTTATCAATTCCTCGATTCGATGGACGAACTCCATGCGATCAAGCCTCACCTTCGGGTCTTTCAACTATGCCGCAAAAACAAAAGGCGGGCCCCAAGGCCCACCCCATCAATTTCGATCAATGCCGAACCTAACGAGACATGTAACTCTTTAACGTCATCGAGGCGAACATATACACCCGATGCCATTTACAATACAAGGCCTTTCTGTACGCGCAAACCTTCCCCTAAATTGCTCTTGGGCGACGGGTAAAAAGCAGATAGGCGGGACGTTCGCCACGCGCCAAGGCCTTTTCTTCGTAGCGGGTTGGAACCCAGTCGTCTGGAGGCTCGCGCCAGTCGCTGGCCGATCGGGCGGTCCAGGCGAATGAAGGATGGGCGATCAAATGGGTTAAGGCCCATGAGACAAAGCCCATGTGATCGCTGGCGAAACGCAGCTCGGCGCCGTCTTTCATTATTCGGGCAAGTCGATCCAGGTTCTCCTTGACGATGAATCGGCGTTTATGATGGCGTTTTTTTGGCCATGGGTCCGAATACAGAACAAAAACCCGATCGACTGAACTATCCGCCATGGAGTCGAGCAAAGGTCTTGCATCATCATCGCAGATACGGACATTTTTCAAGCCCTCATCGCGAATGGCCGCCAACAGCTTGGCGACGCCATTAATAAAGGGTTCGCATCCGATAAACCCAATATCGGGGTGGGCGGCCGCCTGGGCGGCCAAATGCTCGCCACCGCCGAAACCTATTTCCAGCCACACCTGGCCGGGCGGACTGGACATTGTTTTGTCGAAATGGGGATCGGGCGAATCTGCGCTAAGACGTATTTCCGGCAGGCGTTTTTCAAGAAGTTCTTTTTGGCCGGGGCGTAGCCGTTTACCCAGACGCCGGCCGTGCCAGTCAAAACCAACAGGCCGCCCCTTTGCGGGGGCGGCCTGGCCGGTTTTGGAGTTTTTGGCAGTCAAGTGAGCTTAGAAAGCCGATTTCAGCGCAACGGCGAGATCGGTTTTCTCCCACGAAAAGCCGCCGTCATCTTCCGGGTTACGGCCGAAGTGGCCATACGCAGCGGTACGTGCATAGATAGGACGGCTCAATTGCAGGTGTTCGCGAATGCCCCGCGGGCTGAGGTCAACCATTTCACTCAACGTGGCGACGAGTTTCGCTTCATCGACTTCACCGGTGCCATGAGTATCAATGTATACCGACAATGGTTTCGATACGCCAATGGCGTATGCGAGCTGGATTGTGCACTTTTCGGCGATACCGGCGGCGACGACGTTTTTCGCAAGGTAACGTGAAGCATAGGCGGCCGAACGGTCAACCTTCGTCGGGTCTTTACCCGAGAATGCGCCACCGCCATGAGGAGCAGCGCCGCCATAGGTGTCGACGATGATTTTGCGCCCCGTCAGGCCGGCGTCTCCGTCAGGCCCGCCGATCACGAAACGGCCGGTCGGATTGACGTAAAATTCGTCTTCCGGGCACATCCAACCGTCAGGCAGCACATTTTCAACATGCGGGCGGACGACAGCACGAACATCTTCCTGGGACAGGTTTTCGGTGTGCTGGGTCGACACAACAATCGACGTTGCGCCTACCGGCTTCCCATCGACGTAGCGCAAGGTGACCTGGCTTTTTGAATCCGGCAACAATCCAGGTGCTGCTCCGGAATGACGGGCTTCGGCCATCGAACGCAGGATCTCGTGGGACAAATGAATAGGGGCGGGCATAAGACTTTCGGTCTCGGTGCAGGCATAACCGAACATGATGCCCTGGTCGCCGGCGCCTTCGTCCTTGTTGCCAGCGGCGTCTACTCCCATGGCGATATCAGCGGACTGGCCGTGTAGGTGAACAGCGACGTCGGCGTGTTGCCAATGAAATCCATCCTGCTCGTAGCCGATATCCTTGACGGCATGGCGGGCAATGTCTTCCATTTTACCTTTGTTGACGTTGCCACCGGCGTCTACCAAAGATTCGGGGCCGCGGACTTCGCCAGCGAGAACAATCCGATTGGTGGTGCACAGGGTTTCGCAGGCAACCCTGGAAAAAGGGTCGGCCGTTAAGAATGCATCTACGATGGCGTCCGACACACGGTCGGAAACCTTGTCAGGATGGCCTTCGGAAACAGATTCACTTGTAAACAGATAGTCGGTCTTAGACACGTTTGATCCCTCCGATCATTGAAGTTGTCCAATTGGACCAAGGGCTGCAACGGTCTTACCGTTTTGTATTAGCCCACTTAGCGCTTTCTTTTACGTGGCGGCAAGCAGTCCAAATCCATCCACGAGTCACCGGCTTTTCCATCAAGGAAAATCCGAGGTGTCTTTTGTCAATCTTTTTGAGGCGGGTCAAGCAGTTTTAGCGACCCGAAGGCGTGGCAAAACCACATCCGAAGCAGGGGCTTCGGGGAGTGGCTTGCCGGCGCTATCCGTCTATTAACTGGCGCTCAGGCTGTTGGCCAAAGTTTTCGTCAATTCAAACAAGCGCTTGCGAATTTTCGGATCGTCGATTTTATAGTAGGCCCTGACCAACTCCAGGGTTTCGCGACGCGCCAGGGGATCAGATTCAAGTTCCGTTTGATCGTTGTCGGTAAGAGTCTTGGGGTCGATGCGGCGTCCCCGTGTGGCTCTCGTTTTTTCATTCATATCGTCGAAGAAAAACGAAACAGGCACATCCAATACTCTGGAGAACTCATAAAGTCTGGAAGCGCCGACGCGGTTGGCGCCTCGCTCGTACTTCTGGATTTGCTGGAAAGTTAACCCGACCGCCTCGCCAAGCTTCTCCTGGCTGATACCAAGAAGTGTACGGCGAAGCCTTAAGCGAGCGCCAACATGAATATCGACAGCGCGGGGAACGCCCAATAGGGCATCATCCGGCTTGGCTGCGCGGGGTTTGCGTTTGGTTGCTGTTGCTTTCTTCATGAGGGAGTTACCATTACTACTGTGGGAGGTGAAAAAAACTACTTATCCGGAAATTTTCTTAATACCTAAAGTATTCTGAATACGGAAAAACTTCCCGGATTTCAAGTTAGCATTGATAATGTCTACTCAATTCTTAGTATGGGCATTCACACGATTTTATTCAAGCCCGTGATGCGATATTTTTCATTGTTTTTTTCAACTTCCGCGATGGCAGGGCCTGGTTAAAACACCTGTTCCGGCAGTCAGCAAAATCAAGAAGAAAATAGTCCAGTCACCCAGCCTTCCGTAGAGAGTCCTACTGAGAGGGCGGGGCAGATTGCTGTCCACCACCCCTTTCTTCCCCAATCCCAGTTTTGCCACCACACGCCCGTATCCATCGATGACTCCCGAAATACCGGTGTTGGCAACCCGAACAAGCGGAAGCCCTTCTTCAACGGCGCGAAGGCGCGCGGAAGCAAAATGCTGATAGGGCCCCGAACTTACCCCGTACCAGCTGTCGTTTGTCAGGTTGAGCAACCAATCGGGTCTATCGGTACCAGCTCGGACCCGGCCAGGAAATATAACTTCATAACAGATCAGCGGCGAAACCGGGGGAAGGCCTTTCAGGTGCAGTGTCCGGGGGCCGGGCCCAGGAGAAAAGTCGGTGGCCCCGGCGGTAACCTTCATAAAATTGAAGACATTGCGTAAAGGGACATACTCTCCAAAGGGGACTAGATGATGTTTGTCGTAGGTGCCGACAATATCACCTTTGTCACTTAGCGCATGCAAACTGTTCCAAACCTGATACCCGGCATCCGGCGTTGATATGGCACGCGGCGCACCGGTGATTGTCAATCCGCCAACAGGAGTTCCCTGCGCAATAGCTCTGCGGGCGCCTGCATTATTGGCGATGAAGAAAGTCGCTGCCGTTTCGGACCAGATAATGTGCGTTGGCGGGGGCTCTCCAGAACTGGATTCCTGCGCGCCCATTCGAATTTGCTCTTGCAGATTTTTCAATCTTTGGTCTTGTTGCCATTTTAATTTCTGGTCAATGTTGGGTTGTATCAGGCGCAGTCGGACCTCCGGGACAATCTCTTGACTTGCTCCGGATAATCGTAGGGTTCCTCCAACCCAGACGACGACAAGGGCGAGGAGTCCAGCGGTTATCGTCCGCAATGGAGCTTGCGAAATTCCCCATCCTTCGGACCGGGCCAAGATAGCCGGCAAAGACGCGACGAGTACGGTGATCAAACTTAAGCCGTAGACGCCCGCCAGTGCGGCGAATTGTATCATGCCGTCGGAAAAAACCCAGGCGCTGCCTATCAGGTTCCAGGGAAAACCGGTGAAGACCCAACTTCGAAGCCATTCGAAACCCGTCCATATTGAAGCGAAGACAATTACTTTTCCTACGGCCGATTGCCGTCGGGTAAATACCAGGGTCAATACGGCGACAAAAGCGGGAAAAAAGGCCAGAACGGCGGCGAGCCCGAAAACAGCCAGAGGCGCCAACCATCCAAAACGGGCGGCATCGACCAGAAGGGCGTTCGATACCCAGTACAGACCGGCGGCAAAATGTCCAAGACCGAACCACCAGCCGCCCGCAAAGGCGCCGCGTGCTCCAGGGGCGGAAACAGTTAGCCACAACAAGCCGGTCATAGCCGGAATGAGCAGGAAGACACCGTGCAGGGGCGCCATCGCACCTGCGCCTAAAGCGCCAAGAAGAAAGGCCAGGGACAGCCGCCGCCAGCCTTTCTGGCCCGATATTCGTTCGTACAAGTTTTGCGCCATGAGCGTCCCCCCCCGCGACACGACTAAGCCCTAATCTTCCAGGTTGGGCGACCCAACGATTTCTATGCCGCGCAGACGCAATTTCTTAATTCGGCGGGGATCAGCATCCAGTATCTCGAACTCAAGACCCGACGGATGGGCGATCAGTTCGCCGCGCACCGGAACGCGTCCAGCCAGCGAGAAGACCAATCCGCCAAGGGTATCGATGTCTTCGCGCTCCTCATCGCTGACGATATTTCCAAAACGCTCTTCCAGCATCTCGACGGTTGCTCTGGCATCGGCGACCAGGGTTCCGCCCGGAGCGTCAACCATGATTGGCTCGTCGGTGCGGTCATGTTCGTCCTCAATCTCGCCGACTATTTCCTCGACGAGGTCCTCAATCGTAACCAGCCCGTCGATACCGCCGTACTCATCGACCACAAGCGCCATGTGGCACCGCGTAGCGCGCATTTCCAGCAACAATTCCAGCACTTGCATGGAAGGCGGAACAAACAGGACTTTGCGAACGATATCGCCAAGCGAGAATTGGCTGTCCTTGCCGCGCCAGGCCAGAACATCCTTGATGTGAACCATGCCGATGGCGTCGTCCAGGGCCTCACGGAAAACCGGCAGGCGTGAGTGGCCTTCGCTCGTAATCAAGCCTATGACGTCGGATAGTCCGGTTTCGCATCCGATAGAAACAATGTCAGCCCTGGGCACCATGACATCGTGGATCGTACGCCCCTTGAGTTCAAGAATGTTAGCCAGAAGCAGGCGTTCTTCCGCATCGATGGGAACTTCGGCCTCTTCGCGCTCCTCGATCAGTTCCTCAAGAACATCGCGCGCCGAGCCTTCTCCATTCTTTAGCCCAAGCAAACCCTTGAACCAGGCTGTAAAACCCGTCTGTTGCTGCGGTTCACCTTCAACCGGGAGCCCGTTCCTTATGTTGGCTGGATCATTCATTTGGAACCTGCCTGCGTGATCACTTGATAGGGGTCGGCAATACCCAAATCTGCCAAGGTTCTAGTTTCCAAGGCCTCCATCCGCCCGGCATCGCCATCATTTTCATGATCATGTCCCAACAGGTGCAGCATGCCGTGAACGATGAGGTGGCTGAGATGGTCGGCAAGGGATTTTCTTTGTTCATCGGCCTCGTTTTTGGTGACGCCAAATGCGATGACCACGTCTCCCAGTAAAATCGGCCCATTCTCGAAAGGATGTCCTTCATCCATATTGGCGAAGGACAGGACATTGGTTGGCTTATCTTTACCCCGATAGTTCTTGTTTAGATCTTGCACCTGCTTGTTGTCTGTTAAAAGAATGCTAACCTCGGCGTCTTCCGGCACCCCTGGCGGTGCGGCTTGGAAAGCGGCGCGTGCAGCGGTTTGGCACACCCCCATGGGATCCGGCAAGGCCGATGCCCAGTCGTCTTCGGCGATCGAGACATCTATCTCAAGGCACTTAGCCATCGCTTTTCGCAGCTACCCCCTTTTCATAACGAGCCGATGCCCGGCGGCGCATTTCCTCGTCGTCGTAGGCCCTTACGATTTGCGTTACCAGAGGATGGCGTACGACGTCCTCATGGCTGAAACGGGTAAAGGCGACGCCCTTTACGTTGCTTAATATCTCTGAGGCATCGCGCAAACCCGAACGGGTTCCCCGTGGTAGATCAACCTGAGATAGATCGCCGGTCACGACCATTCGTGCATTTTCGCCGAGACGGGTTAGAAACATCTTCATCTGTACGGCCGTCGTGTTCTGGGCTTCATCCAGGATGACAAAGGCGTTAGCCAGGGTGCGGCCGCGCATAAAGGCCAACGGCGCAACCTCGATTTCGCCGCTTTCCAGGCGCTTGACGACTTGATCGCCGGGTAACATATCGTAGAGCGCATCATAAAGAGGACGCAGGTAAGGATCGACTTTTTCACGCATGTCGCCGGGCAGAAAACCCAACTGTTCGCCGGCCTCGACCGCGGGCCGCGAGAGGATAATCCGATCAACATCCCCCCTGACCAGCCGTTCAACGGCTTTGGCGACAGCCAGATATGTCTTGCCTGTGCCCGCCGGCCCTATACCGAACACCAGCTCATTTTCGTCAATGGCGCGTAAGTACGCTGCCTGGGTCGGCGTTCTGGGGGAAATTGTACGTTTTCGGGTTTTTATTTCGATATCGGCATCGGAAACATCGGAACCCGCATGGGAGGCCATTCGCAAGACGGCCTCAACCTCGTGACGATCAACGCTCATTCCTTTTTCCAGGCGCGCATAAAGCCCGCTCAGTGCATCGGCGGCAGCGTTGATATCTTCATATTCGCCAAGCAATGTCACCTCATTGCCGATCGCCTGGGCCGTTACGCCCAAGTTCTTTTCGATAATGGCAAGATGGGAATGATGGGAACCGAACAATTGCAGGGCTAGGCCGTTATCGTCGAAAGTCAATTTGCGGCTACCTGCGGAATTTTCTTCTACCCGGTTAGGTTTGGTCGGCGGCGTCATGCGGCGTTCTCGTTCTTATTGTCGGTTTCAATGGAAGGTGAATCCGGAAGGGCGCCCGCCAGACTGTTGGCCTGCGCGCTTTTAATCTCCAATTCAACAATTTTGCCAAACGATTCCGCCGGGGCAGTGACGTGGACAGGCTGCATGTAGGGGCTGCGCCCAACCATTTGCCCTGGGTGACGCCCTTTCCTGTCGAGCAGAACCGGCAAGGTGCGTCCGACGCTAGACTCATTGAACGCCAATTGCTGGCGCACCAATTCATCTTGCAGAATCGCCAAACGTTCGCTTTTGACTTTCTCGTCAATTTGGTTGTTCAGGCTCGCGGCAGGGGTTCCGGGTCGGGGACTGTACTTGAATGAATAGGCTTGAATGAACCCAACGTCCTTTACCAGCGCCATGGTATCCTCGAAGTCGGCATCGGTCTCGCCGGGAAAGCCGACGATAAAATCAGAGGATAAGGCTATATCAGGCCGCGCTCGGCGCAGGCGATCAACAAGCCTGCGATATTCGTTGGCGCCATGACGACGGTTCATGGCTTTCAGAATCCTGTCCGATCCGGACTGAACAGGAAGATGCAGGAACGGCATCAGTTGCCTCACATCACGATGGGCAGCGATCAGTTCATCGTCCACGTCGGCTGGATAAGAGGTTGTATAGCGGATGCGTTCAATACCATCCATTAGGCTAACGGCGCTGATCAGTCGGCCCAAACCCCATTCCTCTTTTTTCGCGCCCTGGCCGTGATAGCTGTTGACGTTCTGGCCCAACAAGGTCAACTCCCTGACGCCCAGGTCAACCAGCCGACGCGCCTCATCCAGAATATCCTCGACGGGCCTGGAATATTCAGAGCCGCGCGTATAAGGAACAACACAAAAAGCACAAAATTTATCACATCCCTCCTGAACAGTCAGAAAGGCCGATGCGCCATCGATGGTGCCACTATCCACGGTCGTTTCCGGTAGGTGATCGAATTTGGCTTCGGTCGGAAAACTTGTATTTAGCACCGCACCGCCAGCGCGACTGACGCGAGCAACCATTTCCGGCAGGTCGTGGTAGGTTTGCGGTCCAAATACCAGATCGACAAACGGCGCACGGCGCAACATTTCCTCACCTTCGGCCTGGGCGACGCAACCGGCGACGCACAAGATCAGATCCAACCCTTTTTCCCTTCGGCGCACCTTGATTCGATTTAGACGCCCAAGTTCGGAGTAAACCTTTTCAGCCGCTTTTTCACGAATATGACAGGTGTTGAGGATGACCATATCGGCATCGTCTGGATTGTCGGTAATGCTATAACCCAATGGCAAAAGGACGTCCGTCATCCTGGCCGAGTCATAGACGTTCATCTGACAGCCATAGGTCTTGATATGCAGTTTCTTGGTCAAGTCTCAGGCGTTTCCTAGAGCATGTTTAAACAATACGACGCAGCTGAGACGTCGTCTCCGGCTCGTCGGCAAGGAAGGCAGCGTGCCGCGATGCTGACGCATCGCTAGCGGGGCCTGACGCAGACCGGTGGCCCGGAAACGACGCCTTCGGTCGTTTTTCCGGCTTTCCCACGTTGTCGAGAATGCTTGACGATGCTCCAGCATCGACAGCGCACCCTCTCCTATTGGGAAAGCCGGAAAAACGATCTCAGTAACTTCGTATTGTTTAAGCATGCTCTAGCCAGCTTGCGACGGTTAACGAAAAGGTAGCACCAGCGCCCGGTGAGTCAAGAAGCCGACGCTTTAGATTGTCACCCATTCTTTTTTCCTTTGCCTGAAGGAATGCCATATAGCTCCAGTCTGTGGCCGACAAGCGTAAGGCCGTGCTTTTTGGCGATTTTCTTCTGTAAGGATTCGATTTCTTCGTTCTTGAATTCAATAACGGCACCAGTCTGAACATTGATCAGGTGGTCATGATGGTCTTCAGAAGCTTCTTCGTAACGGGCGCTACCATCGCCGAAATCATGTTTTTCGAGAATATTGGCCTCTTCAAACAATCGAACGGTTCGATAGACCGTTGCGATGGAAATCTTCGGATCGATTTCCGCAGCGCGGCGGTAAACTTCGTCTACGTTTGGGTGATCGTTTGATTTTGATAAGACCTGGGCGATTACCCGGCGCTGGCCGGTCATCTTCATGCCCCTGTCGATGCAGATCTGTTCGATCCGTGATATGTCGCTCATTTAAGGTCTCTATTCTCAACCGCCTTTGCGGCGACCTTTACGGGGCTTGGTGCCCAGGCCGATTTTTTTTGCCAGGTTTGAGCGATGCTTGGCGTAGTTTGGCGCAACCATCGGATAGTCGGCGCCTAGACCCCAGCGTTCGCGGTATTCCTCAGGAGACATATTATAGGAAGTCTTCAGGTGCCGTTTAAGCATTTTCAGTTTTTTGCCGTCTTCAAGACAAACGATGTAGTCCGGGAATATCGATTTTTTGACGGGGACAGCCGGACGGGGACGTTCGGGCGCGGCTTGCTCGCTTCCAACAGTCGAAAGTGTCTTGTATACTTCTTGAATAAGATTTGGCAGATCGCTTATGGCGACTGTATTGTTGCCCACGTGGGCCGATACGATTTCAGTCGTCAGCTCCAGAATTTCATTCACGTTGGGTTTGTCATTCATATTCGAATATTTCCGTATAAAAATTAATGAATAATCACTATATAAAGACCATAACACACGGCTGCAAGTTATAAGCATGAATAAAGAAAATGAAAGTAAGGATCAGGAGGCACCTGATTTCTTTCTCGATATTACACCGGAAACCTGCCCGATGACTTTCGTTCGGACAAAATTGATGATCGAAAAAATGGCTCCGGGCGATCTGGCCGAGGTTCATTTGAAGGGCGCAGAGCCACTGGAAAATGTCCCAAGATCAGTACAGGATATGGGCCACAACGTCATTAGCATGGAAGCGATGAATAGCGATGATCCGATCGACGGTGTTCATCGACTTTTGATACGCAAGGTGTAAATTTCCACCGCACGGTACATTTTGGCGACCTTCCTGATTACTTGCCGGTTATTTCCAGGGCGTAAATCAGGGCGTCGCAATTTGAACCGGAACGGCGGTAATAATCGGATCGTCGACCGCAAATTGTAAAACCGGCTTTTTCGTAGAACGCCCTTGCGGCCGAATTGTCCTCAGCCACCTCAAGAAACAATCTGGCCGCCCCCCCAAGACGCGCCTGATCGATAGACGTTTGCAACAATTGACCGGCAAGACCTGAGCGACGTGCTGATTCAATTACAGCGATACTTAAAATTTCAGCTTCGTCGGCAGCCTGGCGCATTAGTACATAGCCCTGCGGTTCCTCTTCAAGCCAATGAATGACAAAACCCATTGCCCCCGGCATGGAGAGAATGTCGGAGATGGCCTTTTCATTCCATGTCTCATCGAAACAGGCGTCGTGGAGGACTGAAATAACTTCCGCATAAGGAATTCCCGCAGGGATGACGACCCCCTTCATGGTCTCAGGCGTCCACCGTTTCGGGGCATTTTGGCGTCCGGTGGACGCAGATAAAGGGGCGAAGGCGATGGGATTGCATCCTCTTTCGACCAGCGCCGGGCGGCCAAGGCGGCCAAGACGGATGCATCGGGCGTTTCATAGCCATCCAAACGCACCGAATCGAAGGGTAAATTTTCCAGGACTTCGAAGGCAACAGCTGAAGCGTCGCCGACGATGCGAACTGGGCCCGGTATCCCGCGCACCCACTGAGGAAGAGTTTCAGGCTCAATCGCTTGGGGTTCGGTAATTGGATTTCTGTCCGGGGCAAATGCCTGCACGTAAACGTCTGACCTTTTGGAATCGAGCGCCACCAGCAGGGAGCCTTCCTGTACTTCATCATCACCCAAATCGTGAGCGATGACTTCGGTTGTGGTCAGGCCAAGGCAGGGGACATTGGCCGCCAGCGCTATTCCCCGCGCCGTAGCAAGGCCTATTCTTATACCTGTAAACGCTCCGGGCCCGACGGTGACGCTCAGCAGATCGAGGACATCCGCCCTTACATTCGCTTGCTTCAAGATGTCAGCAATCATCGGCGCAAGGGCTTCGGCCTGACCGCGGACCATGGTCTCGAATCGGTGTTGAACGATGACGCCGTCTTGCCACAAAGCGACCGAGCAGGCACTGGTCGCCGTATCCATTGCCAAAATTCGCATCTTTGGACTGCTCCAATAATCGGTTAGGGGGTTATACTGCGATTTCCCGTAACAACAAGGCTCTATTCAGTTCATGGATTTAATTCCGATTTCCCCTCAAAGCTACGATGTCTTGCTCGACCTCAAATACGCCTCCAGCGACAACTTCACAGGGCAGCCCGTTTACAGCCGGGCCGGGTGTTATCTCCATGCAGACGCCGAAGCGCTTTTTCGTCGCGCCATCGAGCTTGCGCGGGCCCAGGGCTGGCGTTTCCTGGTTTTCGACGCCTTTCGCCCCAGCGAAGCTCAATTCAAGCTTTGGGACCATACCCCGGATCCGGATTTCCTGGCTGACCCAAATCGGGGTTCGCCCCATTCACGGGGCGTCGCGATAGACTTGACGCTGGTCGATGCCGCCACCGGCAAGCCGTTGGAAATGGGAACCGACTTTGATGCGTTCACGCCGCTTTCCCATCACGGAAATACCGATGTTTCGGGTCTTGCCCAGGAAAACCGCTACCGCCTTTTGGGCTTGATGACGGCTGCGGGCTGGGATTGCTACTTGAAGGAATGGTGGCACTATCAGCTTTTCGACAGCCGGTCCTACGAGGTTTTATCCGATACGGCTCTTGAAGAGCCAATGATGGGCTGATCATTCGATCCGGCAGGCCTCTTCAAAATTAAGGCGCGGTCCCCTTGGATACAAGTCATCAACGTTTCCGTAGCCGATTGCGCAGATGAAGTTTGATTTTACGGGCGTGCCTGCGAAGAACGCGGCATCGACCATGTCGTTGTCAAATCCGGACATAGGCGCACAATCGAGCCCTAGAGCGCGGGCTGCCAGGATAAAGTAGGCCCCTTGCAGCGAGCCATTTCTGAAAGCAGTGGAGAAGATCGCTTCGTCGTCGCCTGCAAACCATGATCTGGCGTCGGTGTGAGGGTAGAGCTTCGCAAGATGCTCATAGAATTCCATATCATACCCGATGATCGCTGTGACCGGGGCTGTCATGGTTTTTGCTACATTTTCTTTTAGCAGGGCGGGTTTCAGTTTTTCCTTAGCATTGGTCGTTGCGACGAAAACGATACGTGCTGGGGAGCTGTTGGCGCTGGTAGGACCCATTCGGGCCAGATTCCAGATTTTTTCCAGTGTGCCCTCTTCGATGGGCCGCTCAGTCCAGCCGTTATGTGTTCTGGCCCTGTTGAATAGTAAGTCCAAGGTGGCTTCATCGGCTTTTTGGATCATTGATCTTCCTCTTGATATGGAAGGAAAATAATGGGAAGAAATGGGTATGTAATCAAGCAGATAGACGTTTTTTTCGGGGAAATGGCGTGCAAAAAAAAGCTTCCAGTTTTTATCGTCAACTCAAGATTCGAATTCGATCGACGGCTCTCGGTTTAACTCTCGGCGTGCTGCTATTTTCACCGCTCCAGGCCATTGCCGGGAATTCGGCGGTTATCTTTATGTACCATCGATTCGGCGAAGGGGATTTTCCCTCGACCTCGATTAAAATGGAACAGTTCGAAGCCCATCTTCAAGAACTGCAGTCGGGCGGTTATACCGTGATGGCGCTGGGTGACATTATAAAGGCCTTGAGAGCGGGCGAAGCGCTGCCGGATAAGGCCGTCGCCCTGACCATTGATGATGCTTATTTGTCCGTTTACGAGAAGGCTTGGCCAAGGTTCAGGGAACAGGGATATCCCTTTACGGTCTTTGTCTCGACCGGTCCGGTGGACCGGGGCATTAAGGGGTATATGTCCTGGGATCAAATTCGCGAGATGGGCTTAGGCGGCGCGACAATCGGCAATCACACGATTACCCATCTGCACATGCCGGCAGCGAACCTTTCTACTAATCGCCGTGAAGTGGAGGAATCAAACAACCGACTGTTTGAAGAACTGGGCTACAAGCCGGACCTGATCGCCTACCCTTATGGGGAAGCCAGCCACGAAATCCTGCAATTGGCCCGCTCAAATGGATTTATCGCCGGCCTGGGTCAACATTCAGGCGTCGCAACATCTAGTCCAAACATGTTCTATCTGCCGCGCTTCGCGCTGAATGAAAAGTACGGCGATATCGAACGTTTCCGCCTGGCAGCCAAGGCGCTCGCACTGACGGTGGCCGATGTCACGCCAAGCGATCCTTTTATCGACAAAGATGATGATAACCCACCGGCATTCGGATTTACGATCAACGGTGACGAAAGCGTGACCAAAAGTCTGAACAGACTCGCCTGTTTCACGTCCCATGAAGGGAAATTGGATGTTTCAAGGCTGGGGGGAGAAAACGGCCAAACCCGGATAGAAGTGAGAATGCAAAAACCCCTTCCTAATGGCCGCACCCGGCTGAACTGTACCCTGCCGTCGGGCAATGGCAGATGGTACTGGTTCGGGCACCAGTTCTACACCAAGCAATAAATTAGGAAGAATTAGATTGCGGAGGCCGTCTGTTCGCCGGGCGGATTGTCGTCGAGCCGGGCGCCGTCAAGTGGGCTCAGTTCGTTGTAGTCGATCAGACCGCGCAGGGCCGATACATATGCCTGACCCCGTTCAGAATACTTCGTCAATTTGCCGGCCAAAACGTAGCCATCCAGCATTTTGCCTTTTTTGCGCATGGCTTGACGGGCCTTGCGAAAACCCTTGTAGGCCCGGTGGTTGTTCAGGTTCATAACGTAGGCGCGGACTGAATCGATAATGCTTTCGAAAGCGCGGACCTTGTGCGTCTTTCCTTCGTCGCGATTGGCCGGGGTTAATCCGGCGGAAGAAGAAGAGAAGGTCCACTGGCCGAACATGGCGTTGCCTTCCTTGGCAAAACGAGAAGTCCCCCAGCCGCTTTCCTCAGCGGCCTGCGCAAGGGCCAGGGATGTCGGCACGATATCGATGCGTTCGAACAAAGCGTCAACGTCATCAGCCTTGACCCTATAGCGTTCGGTCATGACCCTAAGCCATAACCGATCGGCGGCGCTTGGCTTCTCGCCCAGGCCTGTGCGATAGCGCAGGTTCCACAAACGGCGGCGGTCATCCAGTATTTCCTCGTTAACCTGCAGCACCAGCGGCAGCATGGCCTGGAAGAAGATAGCTTTGCGCTTCTTGTTTTCGGGCACGAGGGCAAGATCCTGCGGCAGGGTCGTCAAAAACACTCGGGGGACGAGATCATCACCGGCCTTAACGTTTTCCAAATGATACCCAAGACGGCCAAATGTCGTGTGAAGGGTTTTCGCCGTCGCGTTGGCGGGTCCGGCGGCCACATCGAAGTTATTCAGGGATTCGACTGGCTCAATCGGTTCGATCGGCATGCTCGTTACCTGATGGGGCGCCAGGCCGCCAGTCAGGATCAGAGGCTCCGCCTTGCCGATGGATGCACGTGGCGATGCGGTATCGCCAATTGGCGGACTAAAATAGGCCACTACAATCAGTATGGATACAAAGGCCCCTACGAGGGCAAGTGCGCCACGTTGAAAATGCATATTCTTCTCTGGAACTGTTCGGTAACTACTTTTTACGCCAGAAACTGGATGTTCATGCCCCATGATAAAAGCCTGTCCACCTCGAAAATTTACCACAATATATACTACATATCGTCGAAAAATCAATCCACACACTAAATCTTGTGCCCAGTGTGTGTGGTCGAGCGGAACCGTGACCGGCAGTGGCGGGGATACTAGGGAATCGGAACGCTCAAGTCACGCAGATTCAATCCACAGGCATGCATATCACCCATGCAACGGGTGCATGGATGCAACACTTCCAGTAAATATCGGACGCGGTAACTTAATCCGCTGGACGGACTTCCATCACTTCAGGAATATAATGGCGCAACATGTTTTCGATGCCGTGTTTCAGGGTCGCCGTCGAGGACGGGCAACCAGAGCACGCTCCCTGCATGGTCAGATAGACGACACCGTCTTCAAAAGAATGGAAAATAATATCGCCGCCATCCTGAGCCACGGCCGGGCGAACCCGGGTATCAAGCAATTCTCTAATCTGCGATTCAATGCTTCCATCGTAGGCGTCGCCTTCGCCTTCCTCCCGGCCTTCGATGACTGGGTGGCCGGCGGTGAAGTGCTCCATGATAGCGCCAAGCAGAAGAGGCTTAAGGGTTTCCCATTCCTTCTCGTAGGTTTTGGTAACGGTAATAAAGTCGCCGCCCAAATAGACGCCTTCGACACCTTCCATTTCAAATAACCTGAGCGCCAGCGGTGAGCGGGCCGCCATTTCGGCATTGGTGAAGTTGGCGCCACCCGTGCCCATGACATCGCAGCCTGGCAGGAATTTAAGGGTTGCCGGGTTCGGAGTTCCTTCGGTCTGGATAAACATGTCGGGTCTTGCCTTTGCTTCTCTAATTAGGTTGTCGAAATATTTTGAGACCCATAAATGGGCCTAATTTTCGAAAAATTCAAGGGCCTGCCGAATCCTCGCCCGTCACTTATTCAAGAACCCAATGGTGCTGCGGACTTCCTGCAGGATCGGATCGGCCATGGCCTGGGCGCGGTCCGCCCCTTCCTTCAGTACGGAATCAACATATCCCGGATCGGCCATCAGGCGGCGCATTTCATCCTGGATCGGTGACAACTTGGCGACTGCTAGGTCGGCCAGGTGTTGTTTGAAGGTAGAAAACTGTTCTCCGCCAAAGTGTTGGCAGACTTCCTTAATGTCACTATCCGACA
>CAZBEC010000001.1:18415-354003 GCA_964490815.1 uncultured Thalassospiraceae bacterium | reverse complement strand
CGACACAGGAAATCGCCCGTAATATCCGCGAAGTCAGCGAGGACGCCAATCTGGTTTCAAACGCTGTCGCTGATGTCAGCCGGGCAAGCGCCGCCTCCTACAGTTCAGCAATTCAGGTAATCTGGGGTGGTGAGGATTTATCAGCCCCGACCAAGTCTTTGCGTGAAGTGGTGGGTTGTTTCCTCGACACAGTTCGAGCTGCGTAAATAAAGGCAACGAACTTGCGCAAATATTCTTATTGAACCGCTCCAGAACGGAGCGGTTTCAGTATGAGCAGGAAAGGAGTACCATTGCCGTGGATAATGTGATCCGACAACAAGCAAATAATAAGGGAGGAGAAGATGACCCGGTTTCTTCGAACTGGTTATGTTGTTACGGCCCTACTCATTCTTGTTATTTTATTGGCGCCCACGGCAAAGGTGCAGGCGTCTGATGGAAAAATCCATATCACTTGGCTAGGCCATGCCGCCTTTCAAGTGGTGACGCCCGGCGGTACTACCTTGTTGTTCGACCCGTTTATCGCCAACAATCCAAAGACTCCAGCTAAGTTTAAGGATTTATCGCAATATAAGCCCGATGTGATCCTTTTAACTCATTCTCATGGTGACCATGTAGGCGATACGGTTGCTATTGCGAGTGCGAGTGGCGCCAAGGTTATTGGTGTATTCGATCACTTGAAATCTCTCGATTTACCGGAAGGCGCGGCTATGGGTGGCAATCCTGGCGGTAAGTTCAAGGTTGGCGACGTTGTCGTGCATTTCGTCCCTGCGATGCATTCTTCCAGCCCTGGCGGAAGGCCGTTGGGTTATGTTGTCGAATTCGCTGACGGGCGCAAGTTGTATGATACGGGTGACACCTGGATTTTCGGGGACATGGCGCTGATTCAGGAAATTTTCTCACCCAACATCATCCTGTTGCAAACAGGTGGTGGGCCCTACAACCAGGACCCGAAAACGGCAGCTCTTTCGATCAAGAAATACTTCAAGCCCGATACGGTCATTCCCATGCATTATGGAACCTGGCCGATTCTATCGGACGAAGCCGAAGTAAAAGCTGAACTTGGCGGAACTACCGGTATCAAGTTTATGCAGCCTGGCGAAACGGTGAATTTCTAGAAGTCTACGGCGATCAAGAATAATGTTCCGATCCTGCTTCTCGCGTTATCTAATGATGGTTTCGCTGCTGGGTGCGCTCGCGTCCCCGGTGGCTGCGTTCGAAGAGATAAACAAAAGCTTTCCGGATGAGATAGCGCTGAGTGGTTTTGACGCGTTGAGCTTTTTCAATGAATCCCAGCCTGTGAAAGGCGACAAGGCTTTTGTTGTTCAATGGAAAGGGGCGAAATGGTTGTTCAAAAATGAGGCCAACCGCAGCCGCTTTGCCGCTGAGCCAGCCGCATTCGCGCCTCAATATGGTGGTCATTGTTCCAATCAGATGAGCTTGGGAAATTTGAGTGATATCGATCCCAATATTTGGCTTGAAATAAATGGCAAAATCTACTTTTTTGGCCATGAGGCGGGACGTAAACGCTGGTCCAAAGAAACCGGTACAAGAATTCGTGAGGCGGACGCTCACTGGAAATTTTTCCTTAACCGCTAACAATCAAAAAATGTCTGAAATCAAGCTGTTTTACTAGGAATATGCTATAATTTTGCATTGATATCCGAGGTATTCCCGACGATAACGCTATAGAGGTGGATTATGTTAGACAGACGCCTTAGCGACAAAATAATCGCAGCCCACCAAACGGCTTGTGAGGAAAAGCAAAAAATCATCGCAAACCTGCTTTTGGAGGCGCTGGAAGTCGACCTGTCCCAGATCGGTGGCGACAAGGAAGAACACCGCAAATGGTCCGAAGAAATGGAAGGCGCCTTCGCCCTTCATGAAAAGGTTTTCGGCTCCATTAAACTTGAAGACTAGTTGAGCGGTTCGGTCGCTTGCTGATGTTTGGGACGGTGTTGCCTTGTCCCGGGGTGTTTGTGGGTGGAACTTACAGTGCTTTCAAGCCTTGCCAGTGCCTTAATCTATTTCATCTAGAAGTCCGCTACGCCGATTAATCGCAGAATCAGGCCAATATCAGGCTGCATTGGCGGTTGTTGACCTTAGGCAATGATTAGAAAAGGGGACTGGTTATAACAAATAACGCTTTACCAGCGGGAACTTAGACGCGGTTTCGTCTTCATCCATTCCCATCAACATTTTGGTCAAACCCTGTTTCTTGCCCAGGAAAAGGTCCGGGAACTGAAAACAAGTGGCCAGTAGGGGAAGATCGATATCCTTACCCTGAATATAAGCGCTTAAGGCGCGGCCGATGTCGTCTCCTTGACCTGCTATCTGACTGAGGGCGTTTATGTGGTTTTGCATTCCGTTGGCACTGCGGGCGAAAAGGTCCATCAGTAACTTTTCGTCGTCGAATTGGGGCAGTATGTAGGCATCTGATTCCTTTACGATCAAAGCCCATATTTCCTCAGCCTTTTTGTTTCCCTCCTTGATTTCTTTGGTTCGAATTTTCCATTCGTCAAGGGTCATTTCCTTCATGAACGCTGGTACTTTTTTCTTCTTTTTTTTCAGCCCTCCCAATAGGCCGGCCTTTTTCTTTGGTTCCGGCTTTGCTGGAAGTTCCTGAGGGTGAACAAGTTGCGCCCATATGTCTTTCCAACGGTCCCAAAGGTTTTGGGAGCTGACCCGGCCGTCAAACTGACCCACAAGATAATCGCGACGCTGTTCGATGGGTTGTTGGGCGGTGCGTGCGATCAAAGAGCGTGAATTCTCAAGATAAAAGGGAATAAAATACTGCCGCAGCAGTTCCTCGAAGTGTTGGGCAAACCCCCTGGACAGAATAAACGGCGGTGGGGATCCGTTTTTTGGATTTTTCTCGACGCGCTGGGTTAGAACATCGAAACGCTTTTTGATGCGTTCACAAAAAATATCCGCGAAAAAGCCTTCGATCTGCGCCTCTTCATTATCTGAAACCTCGCCCTTTTCTGAGGAGGATGGTTCGAGACCTGGAAGGGGATCGGGTTCGCTTGTTTCCCTGCGTTCAGGTTCGTGAACTTCAGGGATGCCAATCTCCTTATTGATCATTTGCTCGGCATATTCCTGGGCTTTGGTTTGACGGTATTCCTTTATTTCCCTTAACAACTGAACAATCTGGATTACGCCCTTGTCCATGGGTGGAATTTCGACACCTGTCGCCGGCAATAAACCGTCCAAGGCAGTTTCGTAAACTTCGCGAATTTTAAGATCTTCATCACGGGTGAACAGGCTGCGAATGATCAGATGAGTGCATTCACGCAGGCCATCGACAGTTTTTGCCTGTTTTACAAGGGGAATAAAGCCATTCTCGGATGACTCAAAGATTTCTTCCCAGTTTTTACTTAATTGGCTGCCTTGAATGGGTGGTTCTGCTGATAAGGCTTCTTCTACCGAATGGGTCATCTTAGCAAACCATCATGATGTTTCTTGAGTTCCCCAGCCACCTAAACATAGCATAATGTGTAGGGGGTGAGTCGAGAGACTGAATTGCTTTTTTGCCTTTCAATAAGCGTTGAAAACTTGAGGGAATTGTGTAGGTTCAGCCATTATCCAGATCGGCGTTTTGATTGCTTTTTTCAAGGAGAATATTAATGGCGGCTCCCGAATTCGGGGACTTACAGGATCGATTTCAGAACGCTTCGGCAAAGATCGGCATAATCGGAATGGGATATGTTGGCCTGCCGCTAGCGCTGGCCTGCGTCAAAAGTGGATTCTTCCTTACCGGGTTCGATCTTGATGACGCCAAAGTTGAAGCGCTTAACCAAGGTGAGTCGTACCTGAAGCACATTTCAGGCGGCAGTATCAAAATTGCGGTTGAAGATGGAAAGCTGGAGGCGACGAGCGATTTTTCCAGGCTGGCGAAGATGGATGCCATTCTCATTTGTGTGCCGACACCACTTGCGCCCGGTAATAAACCGGATTTGAGCTACGTTACGTCGACGACCGAAGTAATCGCCAAATACCTGCGCTCCGGACAATTGGTGGTGTTGGAATCGACGACCTATCCAGGGACGACGGCGGAAGTCATGAAACCAATTCTGGAGGCGAACGGGTTGAAGTCGGGGGCGGATTTCTATCTCGCTTATTCACCGGAACGCGAAGATCCCGGAAATCCGACCCATGAAACCTCGATCATCCCAAAAGTAGTCGGTGGCGATGGGGAAGAGGCCTTGAAACTGGCTCAAGCTTTATATGACAAGGTTGTGGTGCGGACTGTGCCGGTTTCCTCCCTGGACACGGCGGAAGCGGTGAAACTGACAGAGAACATTTTCCGTTCGGTCAACATCGCGCTGGTAAACGAGTTAAAGCTGATCTACGGCAAAATGGGTATTGATGTGTGGGAAGTGATCGAAGCCGCAAAAAGCAAACCGTTTGGATACATGCCGTTTTATCCCGGACCCGGATTGGGTGGTCATTGCATCCCAATCGACCCCTTTTACCTGACATGGCGGGCCGAGCAGTTCGGCCAGAAAACCCGTTTTATCGAGCTGGCGGGTGAAATCAACACGGCCATGCCGGCCCATGTTGTGCACGTTCTTGAAGACGCGTTGAAAGAGCGGTTCGACAAAAGCCTGGACGGGGCAAGACTTCTGATCCTGGGTGTTGCCTACAAAAAAAATGTCGACGATGTTCGCGAAAGTCCGGCTTTCCCTATTATTGAAATGTTGGAGGGGAAAGGGGCAGAAACCGAGTTTTATGACCCGCATGTTGAGGTGATTCCGGAAACGCGGGAGCACTTAGGGTTAATCGGAAGACGATCTGTCAAATGGGATTCGGTGGCGTTGAGTGACTATAATGCGGTCTTGATCGTCACCGATCATGATGAGGTCGATTATGAAGAGCTGGTACGTCAAAGCAGATTGGTAGTGGATGTACGGAATGCTATACGGAAGGCCGTTGGTTGGGATGATAAGGTCGTCAGGGGGTAAACCGAGGGGCGAAAGAGAGCTTGCTTTTTGGGTGTATCATCCGGAAGCTGAATATTACTTTATTGGGCGCAAAAGGTGACTTTGAGCAACTAGTTGTAAATTTTTGAGAAACTGTACGCGGCAAATATTATATGGGGCATATCCTGCCTAGAATGGGAAGCGAGGAATACAATATCGTGTAACACATTTATATATGCTCCCCTGTAAACTCGACCGCTACGGGTATCGACGCAATTTCAATAGCTAGCGATTCTTCAGAGGTTCCAGCCACATGAAAGAAGGTATTTTGCTGTTCACTAAATGCCAGATTCTCTCATTTGTAGTGCAAGCGACGAAGGCTTTTTTCATTTGAATTTTCTGGAGGCCGTGATAAGTCCAATCATCATTCTCGGATCGTAAACGGCAAGCACGAAATTAATTTCCATTTACACTTTTGTGTCTGTGTTCAAGTGAAGGACAAAGTGCAGAAAATCAAAATTAACGGGGCGGGTTCGATTGGGAACCACCTAGCCCATGCGGCAAGAAGCTTATGTGCTTCGGTGGATCTTTGCGATATTAGCCCTGAAGCCCTTCAGAGAACGCGCGATGAAATCTACGTTCAAAGATACGATCTCTGGGACGATAATATTACTCTCTACCTGGCCAACGATGTTCCAAAGGGCGGGTATGATCTGATTTGCGTTGGCACTCCGCCCGATTCACATATACCGTTAGCGATAGAAGCTTTGGATGAAGCACCTGGTGCTATCTTGATAGAGAAACCGTTGTGTCCACCAAATTTGGACGGACTCGAGGCGCTTATTGAAAAGTCATCTCGCATGAAGGTGCCTGTCTTCGTTGGCTACGACCACGTGGTGGGCGCCGCTACGGAGGATTTTGAAAAACTAGCAGGAGAAAACCCCGTAGGAGAAGGTTCATCCTTATCTGTTTATTTCCAAGAGCATTGGAAGGGCATTTTTGCCGCTCATCCATGGCTACAGGGTCCGCAAGATTCTTATCTCGGATTTTGGAGTCGAGGTGGCGGGGCAAGCGGTGAACATTCACATGCTCTAAATCTTTGGCAGCATTTCGCTCGAAGGTTAGGTGCTGGTGAAGTTGTCGAAGTTCAGGCGAGGATGGAGTACGTTAAAGAAGGTGGCGTCGAGTACGACCGTCTGGCAGAAATGTCCTTGTGCACTGAAACGGGCTTTAAGGGACAGGTAATTCAGGATGTGCTCACCAACCCTCCCAAAAAGATGGCTCGGTTGCAGGGGGATAAAGGTTTTGTTGAGTGGCATTGTGGATTTGAACCTGGTTGCGATGCCATCATTTGGGGAGGTGGGAGTGCTCCTTCCCGGAAACGATTATTTAAGAAAACAAGACCGGATGATTTTATTCGAGAGTTGTCCCATATTCTCAATATTACCGCGAGTGGAAATAGTTCTTGGAAGAAGTCACCAATAGCACTCGTCCATGGAGCAGATACTATGCTATTACTTTCTGCAGCCCACCGCTCGGCCTTGGAAGGCTGTGCAATGCGAATTGACCGGACACGAGGGTACGCTCCACAAGCTATCATTTCTGTATAAGATTTCAGGCTTCAGCAAATAATGGAAAAACCAAAAACCAAAACCAATCAACAGAAGTTTGATTTCAATAACCTTGTAATCCTTGATCTCGCCAATAATCATCAAGGTAGCGTCGAACATGGTTTGCGGGTGATCAGAGAAATGGGCTCCGTAATTGCGCGAAATGGCGCCCGCGCTGGAATGAAGTTTCAATTCCGTCAGTTGGACACTTTCATCCACCCAGATCATGTTAACAGCGAGACCAACAAACACATCCCGCGATTTCTTTCAACGAGATTTGAGCCCAATCAATACAGAGAGCTGTTGGAAGAGGTGCGCCGGCAAAATATGTTGGCAATCTGTACGCCATTTGACGAAGAATCTGTCGGTCTTATTGAGGAGATGGGTTTTGATATTTTAAAGATTGCCAGTTGCTCAGCCAGGGACTGGCCATTGATTGAAAGGGCAGCTAAGTCCGGTCTACCGATAGTCTGTTCCACAGGCGGGTTGACTATTGACGATATCGATAATCTTGTCAGTTTCTTCAATCACCATGGTTGCCGATATGCATTGATGCATTGCGTATCAATTTATCCGACGATGGCTGAGGATTGCCAACTGAACCAGATAAGCCATCTCAAATCGCGTTTCCCGAATTGTGTTATCGGCTGGTCGACCCATGAAGATCCTGACGATACCTCCGCGGTTCTTGTCGCGTATGCTCAAGGAGCTAGAATGTTTGAAAGACATGTGGGGGTAGAGACTGAAGATATTCAACTTAACGCCTATTCATCACGACCTGATCAAATAGATGTTTGGTTAGAAGCGATGACCAAGGCGAAAAGTCTATGTGGTGCACCCCAACGTCCATTGGCGAGTGAAAATGAACTGGAGGGATTGCGCTCCCTGCAAAGGGGGGTGTTCGCCAAAAACAAAATTGAAAAAGGCGGGCAACTTTCCAGGAAGGATGTCTTTTTTGCTTTTCCGCTTCAGGTCGATCAAATCGAAAGCGGAAAATGGAAGGAAGGCGGAGAAGCCTTGGAGGAAATTCCTGCGGGGGCTCCGATATTTGCCGGCGAGGTTAAATTCCCGAAAGACCCGGATTACCTCATTATTAAAAAAGCCGTTCATGAAGTTAAAGCGATATTGAACCAGGCGAAGGTCGTTTTGAACAGTGATTTTGAAGTGGAATATTCGCATCACTACGGAATCAAAAACTTCCGGGACACAGGTGCGATTCTGATCAATTGTTTTAACCGCTCATACTGCAAAAAACTCATTGTTCAATTGCCCGGCCAAAAGCACCCAAGTCATTATCACAAGCTAAAGGAAGAAACTTTTCAGGTTATAAGCGGCGAACTACACACCGAAATAGATGGGCATTATCGGCATCTTTCCCCTGGAGATACCGCGCTCATTATGCCAGGAATTTTTCACAGTTTTTGGACAGATACCGGAGTTATTTTTGAAGAGGTATCTACCCAGGATCACAACGGTGATTCCTTTTATGCCGATCCCGTCATAAATGACGTGGCAAGGAATCAGCGAAAAACGGTGGTAGATCATTGGGGGCGTTTTCACGGCGTTTTATATTAGTAGTCTATTTTCCATACATATAGATAGCGGCGCTCGCACGGAATTATATAAATATCCTGAATCGAATGGTTTGTTTTAGAGCCAACCTCAGATGTAATGGTTCACACGAATGTCTAAGAATCTGAAAATCCTGATTTTCCTGGACCATGATATTATGATCCGGCATTTCATATTGAGCGGCGTTTTTAAACCTTTAATGGAAAAACACGACGTGCTTTTTGTGTTTCCTGAACCAACTTATAAGGACGGGCAGCGAATTTCATTCGATCCAGAACAGCTGAATCTGGGGAATAGCATCAGATATCTCGAGATACCGCAAATCCGCGAGAAGTTGTGGACAAAGCTCAGCAAGATAAACTATCTGCGATGGCGACCCGGGCGGCAACGAGCGCTGATGCGTACTATGACGCGAGCAACGCTAGGGCCAAAGGCCTTGCGCGATTTTACAAGACTGACAATTCCTGGCATTTATCATCTGTTTGAGCGACGGACTCTAAAGAAATTGTCAGAGAATCCAAATATCCCATTGGATGGTCTAATCGCCGATGAAAAGCCGGATATGATGATCCACCCGACCGTGCTCTATGGACCGTTTGTTCATGATCTTTGTTGGGCCTCCAAAGAACGCGGCATTCCTTTTGTTTCCATCATGAACTCTTGGGACAACATCGTAACCAAGGCAGAAGGATATTTGAAGCTGGATTGGTTATTTGTGTGGGGGGAGCAAACCAAGATTCACGCTTATAAATATTGTGACATCCAAAGGGAAAAAGTCGTGGTCTTCGGGCCCGCACAGTTTGATGTTTACCGTGAACCGGCAAGAATGGAACGCGATGAATTCTGTCGGCTCCATGGCATCGATCCAAGCAAAAAGCTTCTTTTATATGCCGGAGCCAGCAGGGATTTGGACGAATTCGCGCATCTTTCGGCTCTGGATTATGCAATTGAGCAAGGCGAACTTGAAAACACTGCGGTTATCTATCGGCCCCATCCTTGGGGAAACTGCGGGATTGATGGTGCGCGCATTCCTGCACACAAATGGCGGCATGTCTTCTTTGAACATTCATGCCTGGATTACATCGAGCGCGTGGCCAAGCACTCAGGTGAGCATCATAGGAGCTATCCTGACTATCGGAATTCGAACGACGTGATGCATGTAATAGATGCCCTTATCACGCCGCTTTCAACAATGCTTTTGGAATCGGGTTTACGTGGTATTCCTACATTGTGTCATTTGCCTCATGATGAGGGGGCTGAAAATTTTAAGCAGGTAAGGAATCTGAGCCATTTCGACGAAATGTACGATAGGCCTGAGTTTTTGAAGTCGTATGGTAATGAGGAATTTTTGCCAAAAGTGAAACTGCTTTTAGAACAGATTGGTAATGCTGCACATGCCGAGAATCTACGGGACACCTCAAGGTTTTTTGCAGAGTCTTTTGATAGAACCTACGGGGATCGGTTGGTGGAGTTCGTAGAAAACGTATGCCCGTCATAATTCATCTATTTATAATTGATGCAATGGGCACTCTCACCTTCATAGCAAATACTTAAGTGTTTACCGCCCTGTCTAATGGCGATCAGGCTCATTTGACGGATGAGCAAAGGGGGGCATATAGTCTGTTGCTCCAATCAAATTAGGGTGTTCAGAGGTTTACTGGTGTCTGATTTCCGAGTTCTTTTTATTTACCCGAACCAACGCGCCGAAAGCTTGGTTCCTCCATCGATAGCTATTTTTTCCCGTCTTCTAAAAGACAGGGGATATATGGTCGATCTCTTTGACACCTCCGGCTATGACCTTGATGCAGACGACTATATAAGTTCGGCTGGGCCGGGGAAAAACAAGGCGGTTGTCCAGAATTTTTTTGTTCGCCCTTATCAAAGCCGTGAAGATATATACAAAAAACACATTAACGCGACTGATGGGTTGGTCCAGAAAGTAGAGGAGTTTCAGCCAGATCTTATCGCCTTGACGTCAACGGAAAGCACTTGGCTTATGGCAATACATCTATTGCAGGCGGTTAAAAAATACCGCGTGCCTGTATTAGCCGGCGGAGTTTTTTGTACATTCGCCCCGCAAATGGCAATTAATTTTCCTGAGATTGATATGATTTGCGTTGGCGAAGGAGAGAACGCGATCGTCGATTTGTGTGAGTTGATGAGCGCTGGCAAGGACTTTTCGAACGTAACAAACTTGTGGGTGAAAAATGCGATGGGAGCGGTCACTAAAAATGGGTTGACCCGTCCCATTGATGTGAATGATGTCCCCTGTCCTGATCTTGAGATATTCGACGAGGAAAGATTTTATCGGCCAATGTATGGGAAAGTTTATCGGATGCTACCGATAGAAACACATCGGGGATGCCCATATACCTGTAGCTTTTGCAACTCGCCTTCCCAGAATATTCTCTACGCCGATCAAACCGGGGGGCAATTTTTCCGAAAGCGTTCATTAGATCGCGTGTACGACGATCTTCGATATTTTCGTGACGTTTTGAAGGGCGAATATTTGTATTTTTGGGCTGATACATTTTTTGCTTATTCCAACCGTGAATTTGATGCTTTCTGTGAGATGTATGCCGATATAAGGCTTCCTTTTTGGTGCCAGACACGGCCAGAAACAGTCACTGAGGAAAAGATAAAGCGATTAAAGGATGTTGGTTTGCATCTGATTGCATTCGGTTTGGAACACGGTGACGAAAAATTCCGCGCAGAAGTTGTTGATCGACGGTATTCCAACGATGTGGCGATCAAGGCTCTTCAGGTGCCAAAAGCAATGGGCGTTCCCTTCACCGTTAACAATGTCATTGGCTTTCCCGATGAAACGCGGGAGTTGGCTATGAATACTGTTGAGATAAATAGGGCTATTCAACCCGATCAGATGAGTTGTTCCATTTTCCAGCCCTACAATGGGGTGCCACTTCGTAAGACAGCCGTTGAAAAAGGATATTTGAAACCGGATGTTATTTGTCCGGCTAACTCCGACGACACAAAAATGGACATGGCATGTTTCACTTCAGAAGAAATGAAGGGACTACGCAGGACATTTGCCATGTATGTCAGGTTTCCCAAGAACCGCTGGAAGGAGATAGGCATTGCTGAACAACTGACTCCGGAGGGCGACCGGATGTGGGAAAAATTGAGCGAGGAATTTCAGCAAACATATTTAGAATCTACTGGAACAGATATTCGTGAACAGGGAAACATGTAACAATCCTAGTGAATCTCCGGTTGATTATTGGTGTGAATTTAGAGGTACTAAGTTGTCGGATGAACAGGTAATCAACTCTAGAGGCTGATTTTCGATAGTCACAAGGTTTTAGATGATAAACGGGAAATACATATTAATGGTTTCGCCGGCCCGAGGTGGTAGCAAGGGCGTTACTTTAAAAAACCTTCGTACTGTTCTTGGTGAATCGCTGGTTGCACGTGTCGGGTCTTGCGTGCGTGAGGTTCCGCTGATTGACAGAGCCGTAGTTTCTACCGACCATGATGAAATCGCTGAAGCAGCTGAAAAAGCCGGCTTGTCTGCGCCCTTCCGCCGCCCTCCAGAAATATCAGGAGACTTGGTGGGGGACTGGGAAGTTTTGGCCCACGCGCTCTCCGAGATGGAGCGAATTGACGGCAAGGAATATGGGGTTGTCGTTATGCTGCAACCGACGGCACCGTTACGCCAGGCCGCTCAAGTGACGGAGACAATCGAAAAACTGATTTCAGAAGAGCTAGATGCTGTCTGGACCGTTTCCCGGACAGATTTGAAATACCATCCCTTGAAACAATTTTCTTTAGAAGATGGACTATTGGATTATTACGATCAGGAAGGTAAAAAAATCCTAGCCCGTCAGCAATTGGAGCCGGTCTATCATGTCAACGGCGTGGCTTATGCATTCACAAGAGAGTGTATCGCAGAGCAGAAAGCTAAGATGGGCATACGTACCGGAGCCCTTATCTTAGAGAGCCCAGATGTGAGTATCGACACTGAAGACGATTTTAAATTGGTGGAAAAAATACTTTTGGGCCGCGAAAAAGTTAATCGGATTTGATTATTCTAAAACGCGCTAAGTAGCTGAATCTGGAAGGAATAGCGACGTGATTTTGGCCACGTTGAGAATAATTTAATTCTTGTAGAAATTTGTTCTTTAAGATATCTATCTCACAAGGTTTCTTCGTCGGAAATGGCGAACATTCTGTTGGTAATTGCTTCGCCGAGTGTTTCACCTTGGCCGCGGTAGCTATCGCAAAATTTTCTCTAGGAAATTGTATTCTCGTAAATAAAACAAAGCGTTGCGGCTTTCCAGTTTAGAATGTGTTTGCATTACGCCTACGTAAAGTTTATGGACTTGCGGGGATCCTTCTAAAAGAAAGAATCTTCACTTATTTGGGCTGTGCAAATGGCTTGTGGGGTGCATTTGGCGTTTAGTTTTTAAGGAAAAAAAGACGAATTTTTAGCAGCTATGGCGAAAATCCAGACAATAATTTGTCTCTTGAATTGTGATCATTTTGTTTCGGCACGTAATTTGTATGTTGGGTACTTTAAGAAGTGTTCGGCAGTTATTTGTTAAATTTGAATTCATTAATATGATGGGTAAGTTTTATCCAGTGAATCAACGACGCTTTTTCGAAAAAAATCTATTCTTCTGGATTTCCCAGGATGACCGCATCAATGGTTATTAAATTGAATGCGTTCTAATTAGTTATTTGGATTTAAGATAAACTTAAACGGTTTAAAGCAACTGACGGCGAATAGTTGCCGAAAGGAAAACCGGTCATGAATGAGAATTTCAAGAATACACGCTTCCTTTCGCTAGGTACGGAATTGGACAAGGCCGTCAATTCTCTGAACGGCAGTAGTATATTGGTTACCGGTGGAACGGGGACTTTTGGGAAGGCTTTCGTCGAAAGAATCATCAAAATTGTCAGCCCTGACCGCTTGGTTATATTCTCAAGAGACGAGAACAAACAGTATGAGATGGCGCAAAGGTATTCAGTCGAGGATCATCCTTTTTTACGCTATTTTATTGGTGATGTCAGGGATGTGGAGCGTCTTACCCTGGCGATGCGAGGCATTGATTATGTAATACACGCCGCAGCTATGAAGCATGTCCCGGCCGCGGAATACAATCCTTTTGAATGCATCAATACCAATGTGATTGGGGCAGAAAATGTGGCGCGGGCTGCGATCGCGACAGGCGTCAAAAAAGTCCTCTCCCTGTCGACGGATAAAGCCGCTAACCCGGTGAATATTTACGGGGCAAGCAAGCTATCGGCTGAAAAAATTTTTGTCGCGGCAAATGCGTTGAGTGGTCAAAAAGGGGCGAGTTTTTCAGTCGTGCGTTATGGAAATGTTTCCGGCTCGCGAGGCAGCGTGGTGCCTTTATTTCAGCGGCTTGCGCGCGAGGGACGCAAATCCCTTCCCATTACTGATCCGCGTATGACACGATTTTGGATGACTGTCGACGAAGCTATCGATTTCGTAGTTTCACGACTTGTTGGTATGCAGGGTACGGAAATTTTCGTCCCCAAAATTCCGAGTATTCGCATCGTTGACCTTGCTAAGGCTATCGCATCGGACCTTCCCTTGGAAACGGTTGGCATCCGTCCAGGTGAAAAGCTTCATGAGGTTTTGATTACAACTGACGAATCAAGGGTCGCTTTTGAATTTGAAAACTATTTTGAACTGGAAACCCAGTTCATTTTCAATCCGGATCATAAACGGGCTTCTGAATTCGGCGCAATACCTTTCAAAGAGGGAAGCTGCTATACCAGTGAGCACAATGACTGGATGCTCGAGCCAAGTGAAATACGCACTATGCTAGACGCGTAAATTCCTAGAATTATGCCAACAACTTTTTTCCAATACCTTAAATCCTATATATTTGTTTACTGGAAGACCTTCCTCGTAACCGCCGTGATCGGGATTTTGGTTACGGGGATCGCAGTTGCTTCGGTTGCGATCCTGGTGGCGTTGCCGCAATTCATCCTGGCTCACTTCGGTGAAGGGGTTCAGGCCCAGTTACCTGCTTCCTCTACCGAGATGAAATGGTCTTTTGACCTCTCTGAGTTAACGGCGACGGCCCGCGGTTTCGTGGATGCTATGGAAAAAGAATACGGCATCGTTAAGAGCATTCTGGCGCTATCGATCGTCTACCTAATCCTCGCCATTGCAGCCAGAAGCCTGCAAGCCTACGCGACCTGTATGTTGATGAGGGCGAAACGAGATACTGAGCGTCAAACCTCTGCCGATTTATTCAATCACATGTTTACCCTGTCTATCGACTTTTTCAACCAACGAAAGCTCGGTGATCTTACGCGACGGATTGGTAGCGATTGCGGAAGTCTTGCGCAGGCGGCGTTTGATGCCATAGGGGTCATATTCGGTGCTGCCCCGCTTTTTATTTTTTATTGGATTATTCTATTTATGACCAGCTGGGAGCTGACTCTGATTGGCGTCGGCATGTTTGTCATTCGTTCGGGGGTCGCCAATTGGATATCCCGCTATTTGAGAAGGTTAAAAGCATCAATGCTCGCTCTGTCTGGCGAGGTATCTTCTTGGAATATAAACGTCCTAGGAAATGCCTATGTGGTCAAGGCATTCGCTACCGAGCCCGCCGAAGTGGAGCGCTATAATCGGAACATCAGGAATGTCATGAATCTCGCCGTTAAAGCGGATGTGATGCACCAGATTGACGACGCAACACAGGCCGTTCTTAATGGCGTGGTCATCATTACCGTGGCTGTCGCCGGCGTCTTGATGTTGCTGGATGGCGTCTTCGATGTCGTAACACTTTTCGTTTTTCTAATTGCCGCTCACCGATCCATGGACCCCACTCAACGACTCCTGCGGTTTATCCCCCACGTAAATTTGGCCCTGGGAAGTGGTCCCCGGGTATTCGAAATCACTAAGGAGAAACCGAGAGTCATAGATGGGACGCGACAATCCATTGAATTTAGCAAGTCAATAGTCTTCGAGGGTGTTTCCTTTCACTACTCGCAGGAAATGCCGATAGCCAACAATATCAACTTCTCCATCCCCAAAGGAAAGACAGTCGCCGTGGTCGGTGCAAGTGGGAGCGGTAAATCAACCCTATCTTACCTTTTGCTACGATTCTTTGACCCGAACGAAGGCCGGGTTCTGATCGACGGTATCGACATAAAGGATTTTTCGCTGGAAACTTATCGCAGCCTTTTCGGTGTCGTCCCCCAAGACACTCATCTAATGAATGCGACGATTAGGGAAAATATCGTCTTTGGACTGCCGGGAAAGGAAGCCTCTGATGAGGCTATTGCTGATGCAGCCCGGATTTCTCATGTCACTGAATTTGTCGACGAAATGCCGGAAGGTTTCGAAACGATGATTGGTGATCGGGGTGTGCGTTTATCGGGTGGGCAGAAACAACGAATTTCGCTGGCGCGTGCAATAATTAAATCACCGGAGGTTCTGATCCTTGATGAGGCTACCAGTTCTCTGGACAGTGAATCGGAACTTTTTATTCAAGATGCGATCGCCAGGTTTACCGAAGAGCGAACGGCATTCATTATCGCTCACCGCCTGTCAACAATTCTGGCCTGCGATAAGATTATCGTATTAGAAGAAGGTCGAATTTCTGATCAAGGCACTCACAATGAATTAATGCAGCGAAGTGATGTTTATCAACGAATGTATTCTGCCCAATTCCGGGCCGAAGAGCATGATCTTGTTTTACAAACAGGAACCGCGGAATGAAGGTATTCGTGTGGGTTGGAAAGCAGATTGAAGGTATCCCGCCTTTATGTTTTGGATTGTCCCGCCTAGCGCAAGGGTAAGTTTGGTTCATGGAATATTGTAAACGTTGTGTCTATCCGGCAAACGCCCGGCCGGGAATTGTTTTTGACGATGAGGGCGTATGCTCTGGATGCCGATTAGTGGAAAGCCGGCCGGACATTGATTGGAATGAACGGGAAAAAGAGCTTCTCGAGCTGCTGGAAGAATATCGAGCCCGTCAGAGAGAAAAGAACAATCCCTATGACTGCATTATTCCGGTTTCCGGCGGTAAGGACTCCACCTATCAAACATGGCTGATGAAAACCAAATACGGGATGAACCCCCTGCTGGTTTCCTACAACCACACATTCAATACGCCGCTGGGGATACGCAATCTAACCAATCTCGTTGAAAAAATGGATTGCAATTTGGTGCGCTTCACCACCGCACCGGGATCGGCGATTAGAATCGCGCGCTACATGCTTGAAAAGGTCGGTGATATTACCTGGCATTATCATGCCGGTATCCAGACTTTTCCCATCCAAGCGGCCGTTATGTACGATATCCCTCTCATTGTGTGGGGAGAAGAGGGGTTCAGTGAACTCGTCGGGATGCATAATCAAGACGATATGGTCGAATTTACCAAGAAAAAACGGCAGGAACATTCCATGCGAGGGTTTGAGCCGGAAGATCTTTTGCTGGAGCCTGATTGCGAACTCAATAGTTATGACCTGGCACCTTTCTTTTATCCTTCTGACGAAGCCCTGGAACGCGTGGACGTTCGTGGTATCTATTTGTCGAATTACATGTTCTGGAATGGGCGTGCTCAAACCGAGCTCATTATCAACGAGTTGGGATTTGAAACCGCACAAAAACGAGAGCGAACATTTAACCTCTACGACAAGTTGGACGACATCCATGCCAATGGGGTGCACGATTATCTCAAATACCTGAAATTTGGATATGGCCGCGCCACCGATGACGCTGCGACGGAAATACGCCATGGCCGAATGAGTCGAGAACAGGGTATTGAGATGGTGTCCCAATTTGATCATGTCCGTCCTTCGGATATGGATATTTTCCTCAAGGCGGCCAACATGTCGGAGGACGATTTTTGTAGTCAGGTAGATTTATTCCGGGACCCAGCTATTTGGAGCCGAGGAGGAGACGGGGCCTGGGTTGTGAAAGATCATGTAAAAAATCATCTCGATGACCCAGGAGTTGATTCCGTGCGTGTTCCAAAAATCGAAAACAGTGTCCAGTTCAAACGGACCCCGGAGAGAAAATCTCCACATGTTCAGCCAAACGGGACGCAAACGAAATACGTCCTCCTTTAAGGAGAGGATTTCAGGGTAGGACATGTTAAAAGCCATCTTAAGAACGGATGCGTCGCCGACAATGGGTGGCGGGCATGTCGTACGATGTATGGCGCTTGCCGAAGGCCTTGCGGATGAAGGGTGGCGATGTGAATTCGCCGTCACACACGAGACGTTGAGCACGGTGCCATGGCTTGCCGCCTGTGAATTTCTAGTCCATGAACTTTCTTCTGGCGATGAAGCTGGGGAACTTGCGCGCCTAGCGCCTCAGGGTGCCGATCTTTTCGTTATCGATCATGGCAAAAGTGCGGCTGATTACGAACGCTCATTTCGTGGTTGGGCAAGGCGAATACTGGTTATGAATGACATCTCGCTTGAAGGTCACGAATGTGACTTACTGCTTTGCCAGAATATGAACATGGAACTTGGACAAAAAGTAATAAAAGAGTCAAATCAGTGCCGTGTGTTGGTCGGACCGGAGTTTGCCCTTCTTCGAAAGGAATTCACCGTACACCGCTCCAAGGCGTTGTCTCAGCGCAAAGCCGGATCGGTAAATAGAATTTTTGTCAGTCTTGGAATGACGGATGCCTACAACATCAATGCTGTCATTCTTGACGGACTCGCATCCTTGCAAGAAAACTGCATCATTGATGTCGTGATAGGTAAGAAAGCTGCTCATCTTGAGGATATACTGGTACAAGCGGCCTCCCACCCTTCCGTCGTAAACGTACATACAGATTTGTCGGCGGCGCAAGTGGCCGAATTGATGATTCTTGCCGATCTTGCAATTGGGGCACCGGGAATGTCTTCGTGGGAAAGATGCTCTTTGGGGCTACCTTCGTTACTCATCGTTTGGGCCGACAATCAAAAAAATAATGCTATCGGACTGGTTGAGGCCGGTGCGGCAGTAAGCATTGGGAATTGGCCGGACGTAAAACCTTCGAACGTAACAGAGAGGGTGCAGAGATTGATCGACTCTCCTGATGCTTACCGAAAAATGTCGATCGCAGCCGCGTCCCTTTGTGACGGGATGTCGCTTCAACGAACAATTGAAGAAATTAAAGCATGCTTGCAGGAAGCCCGTGAGGCTGACGTGGGAACATAGATGACATCATCTTCGCCTTATATTTTGGGGTTACATAATGCCGAGGATGCAGGCGTTTGCTTGTTGAAAGGCGATACTATTCTTACAGCCGTTAACGAGGAGCGATTCAATCAAATAAAATTGTACAAGGGGTGTCCTGAAAAAAGCCTGAATTATGTTCTTGAGACATATGACCTCACTTTGGACGATATCGACTGGTTCGTCTATGGCTGGCATGGCAGGCAGAATGACTATTTGGATTATGCCGAAAGACTTTCAGGACGCATAATTGATGCCCTCAAAGATAACCCCGATTGCGGGGATATCATTAAGGAGCGACTTGCCATCGAAATAAGTCGGGATAAAGAAGTCCGGGTTCAATTCGAGGATTGGATGCAGGAACTCGGCGTTTCCTCCGACAAAATAGCCTTTGTCGACCATCACCAGTCTCATACCTGGGGTGCTTTCGCCTGTTCGCCTTTTGAAGAGGCGTTGGTTTTTGCCTTCGATGGCAGGGGAGACATGAAGTCAACGTCGGTCTGTAAAGCTTCAGTTGAAGACGGTATTCTTGAGTTGGACTATCAACTGTCATTTGACAGTCTGGGTTTTTTGTACGGGCAAATTACCACGTATCTCGGTTATAAAGCGCACCGTCACGAAGGTAAGGTATTGGGACTAGCTGCTTACGGCGATCCGGAAAAAACCATTGATCTTTTTCGTTCCTTGATTGAATGGCGTGAAGATCGATTCGTCGCTCGACTTGGCCCTTACAAACCTTTCTATACAAATTTGGATGCTGAACTGACGAAACAGCTTGATAAGTATACAAGAGAAGACATCGCAGCTGGATTACAAGCACACTGCACCGACATAATTTTAAAGTATGTCGAGCATTGGCAAAACAAGGTTGGTGCACCGTACGCGAACAACATTTGTCTTTCGGGCGGGGTTGCCGCGAACGTGCAGATTAATCAAAGCATCAGCGACCTTCCAGGTGTTGAGAACGTATACGTTTTCCCGCATATGGGAGATGGTGGGCTTTCAATGGGAAGCGCCCTTCAATTTCGTCATCGTCTTCAAAATAACGGCAGTTGCAAGATTGCAATGCCTACGGCTTATCTAGGTACTGCTTATGAGCGTGAAGTAATTTTGGCTGTTCTTGACAACTATAAAAACCGCGTCTCAATTTCAGAGATGGGAAACAAGGTTGAGGTAGCTGTTGACGATTTAAGATCAAATCTGGTTGTTGGTTTTTTTAATGGCCGTATGGAATTTGGCCCCCGGGCCTTGGGTGCGCGTTCCATTTTGTGCCATGCGCGCGACGCCTCGACAAATGATTGGTTGAACGATCGACTTGGAAGAAGTGAATTCATGCCTTTCGCCCCGGTAACGCCAGAGGAGTATGCGGACGAATGTTATGTTAACTGGCGACCAGATCAGGTTTGTTCACGTTTTATGACCAGGACTTATAACTGTACGCAAGTTTTTCAAGAAAGACACCCCGCGGTCGTGCATGTGGACGGTACGGCCCGTCCACAGATTGTTCGCAAGGATCTAAATGGAGACTACTATAAGATCGTGAAAGCGTATTGCGATATTACCGGTGAAAGAGCATTAATCAATACGAGTTTTAATCATCATGAACGTCCCATCGTTTGTTCGCCCGAAGATGCCGTGCAGAGCTTGCTTCATGGAAATGTCGACGTGCTTTTAATCGAGGATTTCCGCGTAGAAGTGGCTAAATGAGTAACACTAGTTCCTTATCTCCAAAGGGTATAGCCAGATGGATGGTATGAAACAAGAGTATAGCACCCAGGATATCGCGGGTCTTACTCGACAAATTGGCCGTGCTGACCCCAACGTGGTTTTAGCCGATACTTTGGGCAAGCCATTTATTGATTATCGTAGAAAATGGGAAGCAGCGGGACGACTGGAGTGTGTTCCGGATTACCCGTTGGAAATCGGGTTCGATTTGCTGTTCGCCTGCAATTTAAGGTGCGCAGGATGCTACTTTAGTGACGATACTCCGAAGCCCAGCTACCTGAGCGCTCCTCGGCCATTTCCATTGGATGCTTTTAAGAAAGTTATTGAGGAAGGGGCTAACAACGGATTGGGCTCGGTCTATTTCGGATACGCCAGCGAACCAACGATGAATCGCCAATACCTTGACTACGTAGAGGCAGCATCACGAGCAGGCATAAGTGATATCTGGTTCGGTACAAATGGTATACTTCTCGATGAAACCAGCATTGACCGATTGTTGGAACAAGGCGTTACCCGGCTTGTCGTATCCATCGATGCGGCGACTCGGGAGACCTTTGAGAAGGTCCGCATTCGAGGTGACTATGACCGGTTGATGCGGAATATGAACTACCTGCTGGAAGCGAAGGAACGCAAAAAAAGCGTGCTGCCATTAATCCGGGTCAGCTTTGTCGCCAATCAGATTAACCAGCACGAGGTTGAAGATTTTAAAGCGTTCTGGCAGGAAAAAGTGGATTACATGTCCATCCAGAAATTCTGCGCTATGGAGGATTTCACCGACAGTTTGTATCCCGATGGGAAGATACCTAAGCTACCTGAAGATTTTGCATGCCCCCAACCATTCCAAAGGCTATTTATCAATGACAATGGTGATGTATATCCCTGTTGCTCTTTTGAAAATATGTACTCAAGGGAGCTGCGCATGGGAAACATCGAACAGATGTCCATTGGTGAGATCTGGAAAAGTGAACCCATGCAGAAATTGCGGGAAGCTCATTTAACCGGCACATTCAGCTCATATAAAGCCTGCACAACTTGCGCGTTGTGCAATAACTCGGACAGCCCGGTCTAAAGGTCGACCCGAATTAGGTACCATGGAAGATAAAGCGGCCCGGTAAATGTCAGACGATGTCCGTCGGCAGCGGGTACGGTGTAGCTCCCCATGCCTGTCTTAGGAACTTCAAGGTCATAAGGCATTTCGAATGGGCGAAACAGAACATTCTTTGCTCCCAGGGCGCGGGCCACTTTTTCAAAACGTTGAAGTGAAAAAATATTCCAAGCTGGCTGTTCCGGCAGGTTCGCCGGAAATGCGGTGATTTTAACATCGACGTCATGATCTGAAAGCAATGTGTTAACAAAGACATGCTGCTTGGTCGCGTTGATATAGTTTCTCAATACATCTTCAAAATCATCGAACATGGATACAACGTGAATGAGGAGTGATATATCAAATCCGCCCTCTGGTGATACATCATCCAATTCTAGCATGTCCCTACAGTGGAAGGTGTATCGTTCATCCTGAATTCGTTTTTGAGCCTCGTGGATCATCTCCGTGGAGAGATCGACTCCAACGTAATGTCCTTTAGGAAACCGTTTGGCAACGGACTGAAGGACTGCCCCATTGCCGCAACCACCATCAAGTATGGATAAACCTTTGTCCGGGTCGACCGTTTCTAGAATGAAATCGCAAAGTGCCGTCGTAGACGCATTCTCGGTGTTGATTTGCGAAGCGTCAACGTAGTCCGTGTTTGCGTACATTTTATCGAGTTCGGACTGGGATAAACGGGTTGATGACTTTATTATCTTGTTTGCCATTTCCTGGGGCCTCGCCTCTTCGTCTTTCGGGTATCTCTATTCAAGTCATATTCGCGCTAAATGTCTTTTCCGGCACAGCGCGGTTGACATTGTCGAGAAGTGTTTCGCTGATATTAAATCGGTTCGTCAAGCATGAATATTGTTCGTGAAATATCTATTCCAGGACCAACGTCTTTTCGGCGCAATATTGGGGCCGTAAGGAACCGCTTTGTATCGTTGTTACAGCGTCACTTTAGTCTTTCCTCGTTTACCGATCAGATAAAGAACGTTTACTGGCAATATTTATGCCGTCGTTCGCATGTGTTGCTAAAGGAATTAGCGACCAATCGCACCAAGAAATTTGACGGAAATGTGCTGGTGGACGGTATGTGGGAAAATCCTAATCATTGGGTACGCTATTCTTTGTTTAGGGCGGCCATAGGGGTAAAGCCGAGTAATGAAATTGGCTTAACTGGTCCACATAACGCCAAAACAATGAAAAGATCATTCAACCGGTTGGGTATCCAGCAGATTTATTCATTGTTGGATTTTATGCCTTCAAGGGAGTCGGTGTGTGAACAGGCGAGAGGACTTATCGCAAGCACAACGACACCCAATGACATTTTTGACTGGGAGTTACCATTCGATTTTCCCGGATATTTTGTTTACGACGCGATTCTAAAAAAGCAAAAAACCCCCGTGGTTGACCTTAATCATCCTGATCTCGAATCTTTGGTTTGCGAGTATCTTCAATGGATCATTGCTTCTGACCGGATCATAATTGAAAAAAAGATCGGCCTGTTGGCAATGAGTCATGTGCAGTCGCCAATGTACGGTTCCCTGGTATGGCGGGCACTGCAATTGGGGATTCCTGTTTTCGCCTTAAAGGGTGATTTTGGATTATGCCGTTTCGTGCGAATCAAGAATGCCTATGCCCTTCGCAACCAGACCTGCCGCCCTTATTTGGACGATGTATCTCAACTGACTAAAAGCCAATCGGCGAACCTTATTGTAGCGGGGGAGTCCTATTTGCAAAAACGTTTGCAAGGGGAGACTCACGACATCGGTGCCGATTTGGCCTTTCGCAAGGCAAAAAAATCCATAACGCGGAAACAGATTTGCGAACAGTTCAACTGGTCTGAAGACAAACCGATAATTGCGGTATACACCAACAACTGGTTCGATTTTGGATTAATTTATGGTCTAAAGGAATATCGAGATTTCTACGAGTGGGCCGAAATAACCCTCACCGCAATCCAACAGAATAATGAGGCAAATTGGCTCATTAAGAAACACCCATATGAAGCTCGATATGGACATCAAATTCTCGAAAAACTGTTTGATGAGAAAAAGCAAAATCATATTGCTTTGGTGCCAGGCGAATGGAACAACCGGGAACTTCAAGAGTGCCTGGACGGAGTCATCACCTTCTGCGGAACCGTCGGCTTAGAGATGGCCTATCAAAAGAAGCCGGTGCTGGCTGCAGGCGAAGGCATATATCATGAATTTAACGTTGCCTTGTCTCCCCGTAACCGGGCTGAATATGTCGCTCTTCTAAACACAAAGTGGTGGGAGGATGTGCCTGTTGAAAAAGCCCGCAACGACGCGAAAATGGTAGCCGGTTGGTACTATTGTTGTCCTGATTGGCAAGAAGGGTTCATTCTTGATGACGATAGCGTTCAGGGAACTGCCTATTATCGTCTTCCCCGTTTAATTAACAGCCAGTCCAAAGCTATCGAACGTGAAATTTCCGAAATTTTAGATTGGTATTTAAGCGGAGCGGAATTCTATCACACATTTAAATTGGGGCGGGCGGCGAATTTCCGCATCCCGGAGTTGGAGCAAGCAAAGTAAATGTTAAAAATAATTCCCCGTTGGATCATAAGAAGAATGCGCAGTTCTTTGCATATTGACAACCTGGAGGGTCAAATTTCGACCCTTCAGAGACATGTTACGCAATTACGGGAAGATATCAAATCCCTACAACCCTTTAACCCGTACTACGTACGAGACTACCGGGTCGATACGCAAACCCCAAGGGTTGCGTGCGCTTCAATGAGCGAAAATCCTTTGCTATCATGTGGCGCCTACCCATGGATGGAAGGGGCGGTTTATGATGGCCGGCCGCTGAATTTTAAATCCCGACGGTTTATATATTTCTGCGGGCAGTACAAATATTCGATTTCGGCGCCGATTGTTCTTGGCCTGGCGGAATGGAAAGGCGATTCACTTTACGTCCATCCGGCTCCGGTGATTTATCCGGATATCGAAAGCCGTGGCATCCACATTCCTTCTTTTACAGTCTACAAGGATCAGGTTTTGTGTCTCTACCAGGACAACAGCGGATTCAACAGAACGAAGAAGGGAATTGGGACGGACTTTATTTTAGCCGCATCTGACGATGGAATTACGTTCAAAAAAAGAATAATACGTGATCCGTTCTCCAAATTGCTTAAGGATTATGAACTCAATCAGTTCGGGTTTCCTTGGATGCTTCTGGATGGAGAAGAATTCCGGGTGTATTTCCGGGCAAAAAAATTAGGCGGCGAAGAATACATTATTGGCACTCTATTTGATCCGGAGGGGCTGACCTTCCAGTTGGTCAAAGTCGAACAATTTAACAATCCCATTTACAATGTTGCCGTTGTGAAACGCGACAGCACCTACATTCTTTTTTATGGCTCCAGTTGCGCGGGTGGTTTTTACATCACAACCTCTAAGGACGGCTGGTCGTGGGACTCCGAAAATTCGATCATGGCGGTAGATCCAAACGATCATGGCTGGAGGTGGGACTTTAACAAAATGACAGTTGGCCCGGATAACGCGACAACGGGACCAATTGAGACTATCTATCTTGGAAACGTCAATTTAGAGATGGCGATCGCCGAAGCAACCGTCGATTGGGAGATACTTTCCAAGGAGATTGCAAAGTAATCCCCTGCGACCCAAAGATTTACTATTTGCTTTTGAAAGTCTGATACTCAGGCCCGATAAAATTGAGAAAAGCTTATACGCCAAGAGTTAGATGAGAATTCTTGTAACCGGTTCGTCAGGGCTATTGGGGCCCTATGTTGTCGAAGCGCTCTCCAGCCTTGGAGACGTTTTTGCGACTGCGCGAGATCAGCGAGATCTACGGTCGGACTTAACGAATAAAAAGGATGTTGCGGCGCTGCTGGAAAAGACTGCTCCTGACATTGTAGTTCACTTGGCGGCTCTAACAGATGTTGATCGGTGTGAAAAAGAACCGGTATTGGCCGAAAAACTAAATGTCCACACTAGTGAAATATTAATCAATGAACTGCCTAAGAGTTCGAAGATGGTCTTGTTTTCCACAGATCAGGTCTATCCGGATGTTCCGGGACTTCATCAGGAGGGAACTGAAGCACCGGTTAATGTATACGGGCGTACGAAATTGGCTGCTGAGCGGGCTGTTTCATTACTGCCGAACAATCTCATACTGCGAACGAATTTTTTTGGCGCTAGCAGGTCCCCTGGGCGCGAAAGCTTGAGCGATTTTGTGGTCGGAAAACTTTCAAAGGAAGAAGAAATAACGCTGTTTGAGGATATTTACTTTTCTCCCCTTCACATGAGCACCCTTGCCTCCCTTACGGTAGAGGCGATAGATCAGGATTTAAGGGGAACTTTTAATGTGGGGAGTCGTGGCGGGATGTCGAAGAAGGACTTTGCATTGACTGTCGCGCGCAAGAAAGGGTTGGGCACCAAATCAGCGAAAACCGGCCGTTCAAGTGAATTAGCCGACCGGGCGCCTCGTCCATCGGACCTGAGAATGGACGTATCTCGATTTGAGAAGGCGATGAAAATTAGCCTGCCTGGTCTCGAGCAGGAAATCAGCAAGATGATCGAATGCATATAACAAGCGACCGATTGGAATTCCGGGAACTAACACCGGAGCATGCGGCGGGTGGGTATCTGAAATGGATGAATGACCCTCAGGTAACCGAATATCTGGTATCAGGTGTCAGGGAATATTCCAGCGAGCAACTTAAGGATTACATCGTCGCTCAAAACGAAGATCCGGACGTCCTGCTGATGGGCGTCTTTCTCAAGAAAACCGGATCTCACATAGGAAATGTAAAGCTTCGGGGATTAACCAGCCCGCATCGCCGGGCCGACCTGGGTATCGTGATCGGCGACAAAACCCTTTGGGGAAATGGATACGCAACCGAGACGATCCGTCGGGTAACGGAGTACGCCTTCAAGAAGTTAATTTTGCACAAGATCGAAGCCGGATGCATGGTAAACAATACCGGCTCCTTTAAGGCCTTCCTTAAGGCCGGCTACTGCAAAGAAGGGTTGCGGGCCGATCAGTTCTTTCTCCAAGGGCAATGGATCGATGAGGTGTTACTTGGAATAACTGCAAACGAAGAATGTCCTAAATGAAGTGAACATTGAGGTGGAACGAATGATCTTCTCAACCAAAAATATAAGGGAATTATCGTGACGCGATGAGCAATTTCGTCTCCATAAATAATAAGCGTATAGGTCCTGGGGAACCGTGCTTCATCACGTTCGAGGCCGGTCCTACTCATGATGGAGTCGATACCGCTAAGAAGTTGATCGACGTGGCGGTCAAGGCTGGAGCGGATGCCATTAAATTCCAGATATTGGACCCTGAACGCCTGATGGCGGACCCAAGCATGCCTTTTACATACGAGGTTCTTGTTGACCGGGACAGCGGGCGAATGGAGACGGTTACCGAGCCGCTATATGATATCTTGAAACGACGCGCCCTATCCCATGAGGAATGGCGGGATTTGAAGGCGTACAGCGACTTACAGGGACTTTCCTTTTTTGCGACAGTCGGATTTGATGATGAAATAGACCTGGCTGCCGACATTGGGTGCCATTCGATCAAGATCGCTTCAGGAGATGTTAATCATCACCCGTTGATTCGGGCAGCGGCACGAACAGGATTAAGCCTGCAGTTGGATACCGGAAATTCAACGCTCGAAGAAATATCAATCGCAGTGGACGTTTGTCTCGGCGAAGGGAACGACAAAATAATCATACATCATTGCCCTTCCGGTTATCCGGCTCCACTTGAAGGGAATAATCTCAACATCCTAAAGACGCTTAAGAGTAAGTTTCCTTATCCTATCGCTTTCTCAGACCATACGCCCGGATGGGAATTCACCATAGCGGCTGTATCGATGGGCGCCGACTTGGTCGAGAAAACGATTACTCTGGATCGTACGATCCGCAGCACTGAACACATCATGTCCCTGGAACCCGATCAGGCAGCCCAGTTCGTTCAGACCATTCGAAATCTTGAGGTCGCTTTCGGATCACATCAACGCATCCTGTCAAAGGAAGAAGAACAAGGGCGACGAAATGTGCGTCGTAGTCCGTATCTCAAAAATTCAGCAAGAACCGGCCAGTTGCTTGGAGAGATTGATATTGAATTCCGCCGACCTGGCCACGGCTTGACTCCGGATGAATTTGAGAACTATTCGAAGAAACGTTTGAAAACTGACCTGCCCGCTCACCATTTATTGCAGGCAGATGACCTTGAGTAAAATGCCAAACATATGTGTTATCCCCGCCCGTGGCGGATCAAAACGACTGCCGCGAAAGAACGTAGCCGATTTTCTTGGCAAACCCATCATCACCTACAGTATTGAAGCGGCGCTTGCGTGTTCCGAACTCTTTGAAAGAGTAATTGTATCGACGGAAGATTCCGAGATATCAGACATTGCAAAATCGGCTGGTGCGGAAGTCCTTCGGCGATCTCCCGAGCTCGCGACCGATACCGCCCGAATTGTCGATGTGTGTATTGATGTACTGGATCAAGAACAGGCCAGCGGGCGGGAATACGAATCTTTCTGCTGTTTGTTTGCAACAGCACCTCTTCGGACGGCTGACGACATTCGGGCAACTGTGAATCTAATTGATCCGCCAAGTTGCCATTTTTCCATGGCCGTCACGCACTATGATCTTCCGGCTCACCAGGCCCTGCATGCCGTTGAGGATGGCTCACTGGAACCAATGTGGCCGGAATGGGTCAATAGACGAAGCCAAGACGTTGGTGAACTTCTTTGTGACAACGGCAGCACCTATGCGGCGGCGACGAAGCACTTTCGAAAACACCGGACATTCCATGGACCTGGAGTGCGCGGTTTCAAAATGCCCCGTTGGCGTTCCATCGATATTGATTTACCAGAAGACATGGAATTGGCGATTTATTTCGCTGCCAGATTACAACAAGACACTGATCAGATTTAAGCGGAGTAAGACCAGCTATGAAGTTATGCGCACGATGCGTAATGCCGGAAACGGCGGAATCGTTATCTTTCGATGATGACGGAGTGTGTTCCGTATGTCACCAAATAGACTACAAGCAGGATGCGATTGACTGGGAAGCCCGCATAGCCGTATTCGACAAGGCCATCGAACAAGTCCGGGGCAAGCACGACTACGATTGCATCGTTCCTTTTTCAGGAGGCAAGGATTCAACCTTTACGCTTTGGTATCTGATCAAAAAGAAGAAACTAAAGTGCCTGGTTGTTCGGTTCGATCACGGTTTTTACCGGCCTCAGGTTGAAGAAAACAACCTTCGAACTTTTCGTGAATTGGGTTGCGACGTAATTCAATTTGTTCCTAATTGGCAAGTTGTAAAAAAGCTGATGCTTACTTCCCTGCAGCGCAGAGGAGATTTCTGCTGGCATTGCCATACGGGAATTTTCTCCTATCCCATGTGGCTTGCATTGGAAAAAGATATTCCTTTGGCTGTATGGGGTGAACCAGATTCGGAATATTCATCCTTCAGCTCTTATGACGAGATAATGGAGCATGACGAGCGGCGTTTTAACCGGAATATAAATCTGGGCATCAATGCAGAAGATATGATCGGCATGTTGGACGATTCCGTTTCCGATTATCCCGTCAGCGAAAGAGACCTGAAACCTTTTACCTTTCCACCGCAGCGGGAATTACGCAAAAAGGGCGTAAAATCGATTTTTCTGGGAAGTTATATCCCTTGGGATGTACGTGAAAACGTGGAAATTATTAAGAAGGAACTTGGCTGGAAAGGAGTCGAGGTTGAAGGCGTGCCTCCAGAATTTGATTACGAGAAAATTGAATGCATGATGCAAGGGGTACGGGACTACATTAAATTCTTGAAGCGGGGGTGGGGGCGTACTACGCATTTGTGTTCAATTGACATACGAAATGGCCGTATGGATCGTGAAACGGCGGTAGAACTCGTTGAAAAGTACGATGGAAGACGACCGCATTCGCTGGATATTTTTCTGGAGATTCTTGGCCTAAGTGAAGATGAGTTTATGGAAATAGTCGAGCCTCACGTGGTTGCGCCACATCGCATGCCATCAGTGGACGAAATTGTTTCTAAGGCGCCAAATCGCCATTTATCCGACATGAAAGATTGGCCTCGTGTCTTTGGAGATCATCAAAAAAAGTCGTCAATCGATTAAACAAGGCAATTGTATATGCGCGTGGCAATCCTCAACTACGGTGCAAGTAATTTAACCTCTGTTCGGAGAATGGTCGAATATGCGGGTGCAGACCCGATTGTTGTTTGCGAACCGGAAGGCCTGTTTGATAGCGACCGTATTATTTTGCCTGGTGTAGGGGCGGCTGGCGAGGCGTTGGCGGAGTTAAGAAGCAGCGGTTTAGCGGACGGATTAACAAAAGCCGTTCTGAACCAGGGGCGGCCTTTCTTGGGAATATGCTTGGGCATGCAATTGTTGGCAGACCGGTTGAGCGAATTTGGGCAGCACCGCGGATTGGGGTGGATTCCTGGAGAGGTCGTTCCGCTTCAATCGATTCTGAAAGAAAATGCCACGATACCTCACATGGGTTGGAATAGGGTTAGTGTAGAAGAAAAGGGAGATAGTCTATTCCACGGTATATCTGAAAATAGCGATTTTTACTTTGCGCACTCCTTTGCTTTCCAAACTCCGAAGACAAATGTCGTCGCTACTACCTCCACTTACGGCACCCGGATTACGGCAGCGATCATGAAAGGCAATGTTTTCGCCACCCAATTTCATCCTGAAAAAAGCCAAGTGAACGGTGAAAAGCTAATAGAGTCTTTTCTGCAGTGGAAGCCTGACAGTGTTGAAGCAACGTCTTATTCCTAGTCTCCTCCTTAAGGACGGACGGTTGGTAAAAGGTATCGGTTTCCGAGATTATCGCGATGCCGGGAAACCGAACACCACTGCACGCGTTCACAACGCTCAGGGGGCTGACGAGTTGTTTTTACTGGATATTTCCGCCTCTATCGAAAAGCGCGCGCCGGATACCGAAGTGATTTCCACCGTCGCTCAGGAATGTTTCATGCCTTTAACCGTCGGGGGAGGGATTAAGAAACTTTCACATGCCGCTGCATGTCTGGAGGCCGGAGCGGATAAAATATGTATAAACTCTGTGGCAATTGATTCACCTGAACTGATTACCAAACTTGCAAAACGATACGGAAGTCAGGCGGTAGTGCTAGCTATTGATGTGTACGGTGATGGTGAGAAGACAAGAGTCTTTGATCACCGAAGCAACCAAGTTACCAATTTGATTCCCGGTGATTGGGCCGCTCGCTGCGTCGATCTGGGCGTTGGGGAAATCCGCTTAATGTCTGTAGAGCGTGAAGGTAAACGTTGTGGGATGGCATTGAAACTTTTGGAGGAGTTCAAATCCAGATTTAGGTGTCCCATTATCCTAGAAGGGGGTGCAGGATCCTTGGACGATCTGGTCGAGGCGTTTCAAAATGGCGCCAACGGGGTTGGCGTTGGCTCGATGTTGGTTTTTTCAGATTATAATCTTGTGAAGATTAAGGCTCATTTACGATCCCATTTTGTTGAGATTCGTGGATGACAGTACAAAAGGCCAAAATTCTGGTTATTGGCTGTGGTTCAATTGGTCGCCGGCATGTCCGTCTTGCGGCAGAGGTTGCTGAAACAGCGGTGTATGACGAGGATGTAGAAAAAGTTAAAGCCATAGCCAATGAAGAGGCGATAACTCCTTTCAAGGATATTCAGAGTGCGCTTGGTTGGCTCCCAGACGGTGTTATAATTGCCACCCCGACAGCGTCTCACCTTGAAATTGCTGAGGTGGCAATTGCTGAAAGCAAGAGTATCCTTATCGAAAAGCCCATATCCAGTAGTTCTCAAGGAGTGCGTGCTTTTCTTCAAAAGGCAAAAAGCAATCATTGTCAGGTATTTGTCGGATGCAACATGCGGTTCCATCCGGCGATTTCGGCGCTTCGCGACAACCTCTCTCAGATCGGGAAAGTACTATTCGCAAAAGCGCATTATGGAAACTACCTGCCCAATATGAGACCCAATGGAGACTATAAACAACTTTATTGCTCTCATCGTGACCAGGGCGGTGGGGTAATCATGGATTCCGTGCATGAAATTGATTATTTGCGTTGGCTTTTTGGCCCGGTAATTGCCGCGTCCGGGCATTCAGAAAAAATCAGCGACCTTGAAATTGATGTGGAGGATATAGCTGAAATTGTGCTCAAACATTCAACAGGGTTAACGTCAACAATTCATGTGGATTACGTAAGACAGAGAAAAAGTCGGGGATGCGAAATCATCGGGAATAAAGGTACGTTGCGGTGGCACAGCGATGGAAAGAGTCCGGAAATATGTCAGGTATCACTTTTCCGGACTGGTAAAGAGGACTGGGAAACGGTTTTTCAAGATGACAATATCGACGTTGATATATCCTATCGCCGCCAGCGGAACGCATTTTTAGATGCGATTAAATCTGGCAAAAATGGCAATCTTCTTTCAGGTGTCGAGGGCGCCAATACTCTCGCTGTCGCCCTGGCCGTACGTGATAACGGGAGTGGTTCAATTGTACAGAAACCAGAGGCTACATGGTGACTACAAAAAAAACCCACAATGGCTACTCCCAAAGCAATAGACTTCTGGATAAAGCCCTAAAGGCAATACCTTTAGGGGCGCAGACTTTCTCAAAAAGCCATCAGCAATTTCCTGAAGGACAAGCTCCTCTGTTCCTTTCACGCGGAAAAGGCGGACGGGTGTGGGATGTCGACGGAAACGAATATGTAGACCTTATATGCGGATTGTTGCCAGTGGTGCTGGGACACGGCGACGAAGACGTAAATACGGCCGTAGCCGAACAATTGGTAAAGGGGGTCTCTTTTAGCACCGGCACCGAGGTTGAAATTGAACTGGCGGAACGTTTGATAGAGGAAATCCCTAGCGCTGAAATGGTGCGTTTCGGAAAAAACGGAACCGACGCAACGTCCGCTGCCGTGCGATTGGCTCGTGCCTATACAGGTCGCGATGGAGTGATCGCTTGTGGCTACCATGGTTGGCAGGATTGGTATATTGGAGCAACGGTACGCAACAAGGGCGTTCCACGGGTCGTCTCGGAGCTTACTCATCGAGCCTCCTTTAACGAATTGGATGTTTTGTTAAAGATTTTCAAAGAAAATGAAGGGGAAATTTCCGCCCTTATCATGGAGCCCGTAGCTTCGGTAATACCAAAAGACGGCTATTTACAGGAAGCCAAAGAGTTGGCGCATAGGTTTGGAGCCCTGCTCATATTTGATGAGATCATAACCGGCTTTCGAATCTCACTGGGCGGGGCGCAGGCGTACTACGATGTCACCCCGGATCTTTCGGCATTCGGTAAAGGGCTGGGAAATGGGCTGCCCATATCCGCCTTGGTAGGAAGGGCAGATATCATGGCCGAAATGGAGGAAGTCTTTATTTCCGGGACCTTTGGCGGTGAAGCTCTGTCATTAGCGGCAGGCGTTGCGGTCATCGACAAAATGCGAAAAGAACCGGTAATCGAGACATTGTGGAAAACCGGTGAGACGCTGGCGAAGGGGACCAGGAAGCGAATTGCCTCCCGGAATCTGGAAAATGTGATTTCCCTATCGGGTTTATCTCCGTGGATGGTTTTTTCCTTCCATGATCACGAGCTGGCTAGAAAAGAGGCGATCAAAACCCTTTTTATTAAAGAGGTGCTGACACAGGGCGTTCTAATTAACGCCAGTCACAATATTTGTTATGCCCATGATGAAGAAGATATCACCACTGTAATGAAAGCCTACGATTACGCTCTCGATCGAGTTGCCGAAGAACTAGCGACAGGAAAATTGGAGGAGAGGCTTGGTGTTGCACCAATAATGCCAGTATTTGCGCCTAGACCTTCCTTCGACAAAACGGGTAACGGCGCTTGAAGCCCGAGATATCAATTTCCGGACGGGCCATTGGAACGGATCACCCGCCCTATATTATTGCCGAGCTTTCGGCGAACCATATGGGTGATTTAGCAAAAGCGATGGCGATAATGGAGGCCGCGGCCAACGCCGGTGCTGATGCCTTCAAGCTCCAAACATATACCGCCGATACGATAACTATTAAATGCGACACGCCTGATTTTGTGATTAAGGGCGGGTTATGGGACGGCAGAACGCTATATGATCTCTACCACGATGCCCATACGCCCTGGGAATGGCATGAAGCAATTTTTGCTAAAGGGCGAGAACTTGGGATCACGGTATTCAGTTCGCCCTTCGATCATTCCGCAGTTGATTTTTTGGAAGCACTAGATGCACCGGCGTATAAAGTCGCATCTTTTGAGTTGGTGGATTTGGCATTAATTGAACGCATTGCTGCGACTGGTAAACCGATGATCATGTCAACCGGTTTGGCCAATTTTGAGGAAATTGGAGAAGCCGTTGGTTCCGCCGTGAAAGGCGGTTGTCGGGAAATTGCTTTGCTACATTGTATTAGTGCTTACCCGACCCCACTCGAAGAAAGTAATCTGAGAGAAATAATTCAGATCCAGAAGAAGTTTGGCCTTGTCGTCGGTCTTTCAGACCACACTCTTGGCAACGTTTCAGCTGTTGCGGCTGTTGCTCTTGGGGCTGGGATTATTGAAAAACACATAACCTTGGAACGGGTTGATGGCGGTCTTGACGCAGCGTTCTCATTGGAGCCTGCCGAATTGGCTGATCTTGTAAACGATTGCCACGCAGCATGGAAAGCCCTCGGCAAGGGGAGAAGGAAAAGTAGCGTTGCCGAGGACGAAAACAGGATGTTCAGGCGTTCTCTATTTGTCGTCGAGGACGTTGCAGAAGGGGAGTACCTGACCGAAAATAATATTCGTTCAATTCGACCGGGTAACGGCTTGCAGCCCAAGTACTTGCTTGAAATTTTGGGAAGGAAAGCAGCCCGGGACCTCAATCGCGGGATGCCTCTATCATGGGATATGGTCGACTAAAAGGAGATAAGTCGAAGAGATATGAAAGTTGGCATCATTGATTACGGCCTAGGAAATCTTCGCTCTGTGATAAATGCGTTCAGTTGTTTCCAGGTTGATGTTCTCGTCATGGATAAAGGCTCTGATTTGTACAAGGCGGATAAATTGGTCTTGCCAGGGGTTGGAGCATTCGACGCAGGAATGAAAGGTTTGAATGACAGAGGGCACATAGAGCCCCTAAATAAACTGGTTTTGGAAGGGGGGGTTCCTTTCCTCGGCCTGTGTCTCGGTATGCAGTTAATATTCCAAGAAAGTGAAGAAGGTGAAAAAGGTGGTCTGGGGTGGCTCAAAGGGCCAATTCGACGTTTCCGTGATATGGGACCGGAATTTAAACTGCCGCATATGGGATGGAACGAAGCAGTTATAAGAAAATCATCCGGCCTGTGGGAGGGGTTAGAAGCACCTTTGGATTTTTACTTTGTTCATAATTTTTATGCTCCAGTATCTGAAATTGATGAAATCAATGTCGTCGCTTCAGTTGAGCATGGAATCACTTTTGCCGCCGCCGTTGAGAAAGACAACATTGCAGCTGTCCAATTCCACCCTGAAAAATCTCAGCTTTGTGGCATGAAGCTCTTGGAAAACTTTGTTTCATCAAAATGGTAAAAAATCGTCTCATCGCTACTCTTCTCGTATACCGAGGGAACGTTGTACAGACGCGCTGTTTCAAGCGCACTAACATGGTCGGAAGCGCATTTACGGCCGTCGACTTTTTTAACGGTTGGATGATTGATGAAATTATCGTGCTTGAAATATCGGAAGATGGTTCTTTTTTGGAACGTTTTCATCAACTCGTCGAAGAATTATCTCGTCGATGTTTTGTGCCTCTCAGTATCGGGGGTAAGATTTCGGACAAGTCCGATGCCGCCAGATTTGTTCGTTCGGGTGCGGATAAGATCATTGTTAACACACATGGCATATCGAAACCGCACCTTATAGAGGACATCTCGCGGGAACTTGGTACGCAATGCTGTGTGGTTTCTATTGATGCGAAACCCGACCCCGAAATGCCATCTGAGTATACGGTAATGGGGAACAATGGGCGCGAAGATGCCCGGCTTGATGTTGTGGAATGGGCCCAAAAAGTGGTTGGCCTCGGGGCTGGCGAAATTATGATCAATTCGGTAGAGATGGATGGCGACAAACGGGGGTATGACTTGCCTCTTGTTAAATTGATATCCGACTCAGTAAGCGTGCCGGTGATTGCCATGGGGGGAGTCGGTAAATGGCAAGATTTTGTCGATGGCATTCTAATCGGCGGTGCGGACGCCGTAGCGGCCGGAAACATCTTTCATTATTCGGAACACAGTACCAAAAAAGCTAAAGAATTTATGGTCGAAGCTGGCTTGAATGTTAGACGGCCTGACTACTATAAAATAGACATTCCCAGACTGCCTAAATACAAACCTTATATATAAGTATAGGCTTGTACCTTCTTATTTTGCTGTCGATTGAAAAAACCGATATGTCGCAATATTGATTGCTTTTGGGATGTGTCTATTAAAATGATGGCAATTGAAAAATTGCTATAAGAGTACATTATTTTTTGGGGCTTAATGCTCACCAAAATTACGGAATGCAAGGCGAACTTCTAGATTCATCTACGTAAGAATGAAACCTATCTATTTATTTAAAATCTTCGTTTCAGTAGCGGTTCCTCTTCTGGTTCTTCAGCCGTACTTCTGGTATGGGCAGCCTATTTCAAATGAAAACTATATGCTGCGAACCTGGTTCGTTACCGGCGCTTATTCAGTGCTAGGTCTTGAAGATTCATTTCAATGGATATCCAGCCTCGGGTTCGGACTGCCCAGGGTCAGCAATCCCCTATACGTAAGTTTCTTTTTGCCAGCGTATCTGGGGGCATACATTCCCCAACCGCTATTTAGCTACATTCTTTGGCTCGGATCGATGTCCGTGGGAATGTTCGGTGCCTGGAAACTGTTTTCCCTATTCACGGATCGCCGGGAGTTGGTTTTCCTTGCCGGTACGTGCCTAATCCTGTCAGGGATGTTTTTGAATATCTCGATTCTCGGGTTATTCGTCGAACGGGTTCTCTTCATTCCGTGGACCCTGTACTTCTTTTGGAGAGGCCTTCGGGAAAATCGGAGTGACTTGATCGTTATAAGTTCCGTCCTTCATGCTCTTCACTTTATGGCCGCGACGAAATTCACCTGGTTTTATGTGTCGACCGGTATCGGCTTCTTCCTGCTGGGGTATTCTTTCCATCTTGCGCGGCAGTCTGAGTACGTTGGCAGAGTCTTTGAGGCGTTTAAATCTGTTTTCAAGGTGTCGATCCTATTTTTTGGTTTGTGTGCCTTGCTAATGTTTGTTCAGATTTATCCGATCCTTGAATATGAAAGTTTGGCCGTACACAGGGACGTGCCAATTGAATGGTATATTCGAACGGGACGATTGCATCTTGACGAGTTTCTAGAGGCGCCGTTTTGGTTTCCTGGTGCTTTTGGCGATTCCAGACAGCATAACTTTTATCGCAATCTGTCGTATCTTGGATGGGTCCCTATTTTTCTTTGTATTCTCTGGCTCAGTTCGACACCAAAGAAGAAAATTCTTGGAGTTGGATTTGTCCTGTTATGCATTCTTTTTGCAGCAGCAGGAAAAACGCCAGTCGATGAGATCATTCGCGCTTTGCCGGGAATGGGCACAATAAGGATGACGTCATTTTGGATGATCGCATGGAATTTCACTTTAATGCTATTGGCCGTCGAAGCCGGTGGAAAGATAGGGAACACAATTTCCTTAGATAAGGCCTATAGGACGGCGTTACTGATACTGGTATTAAATGGCGCCGCGGCACTAATCTTGTTGTTTATGCAGGGGGCGGAATTCTCCATGGAGATGCTGCGTCCGCTGATCGTAGGCGCCATAATATGTGCACTATTCTATTTTGCCTGGAAGAAAAATTTGGCGCTCAATACGGCTCTGGCCATCATGGCTGTCGTAGCTGTACTGGACGTGGGAAGCTGGGCTTTTAGAACACCGCTGAATGAGATTGAAGCCAGGCCGGGCTACGTAAAATTTGTCAATGAAATTAGAACCCCACAGCAGGAGGATATCTTGCAATTCGGTGGATATGGCGAAGGTAGAGCAATTGCGATCTCTGCTGGCCAAAGGGAAAAAAGGGGTTCCTGTTTCCGTGTATTTCTAAGTGGAAAACAAATGGAGTGGGCTATCGCATTTTCAGCCCTTCCACTTAAGCGTTCTTATGAGATATCCAAACGCCTTGGATGGACGGAGGAGCGGCATTGCGGCCATATCGGTGTTGTTGGATTGGAAGAGCCTTTTTTCACGCCTGAGAGGCTAAATTTTACCCGCGCCTTAAACATCAAATACTATTTTTTGGATTTTGAACCAGACAAAAGAAGTGCTGAGGACAATGGTTTTAGATTTTTAACACATGATGAATATAGCGGTTTTGATTTGTACGAAGACACGAAAGCGTTTCCGCGAGTAATCTGGTATTCAAGCGCGCACATAGTTAAAAATTTTGAAGATGCGTTGATTGCTTTTGGTTCTCAAAATCTATTCCCACAAAGTGCAATAGTTGAATTGGAAGATAACGCTAAACCCACGTTTTTGGAAAAGGCGACCGCTAAGAATTTCACCTCGGACAACCTTGTAGTGGATTATGCGCCGGCCAAAATTGTGATTACCGGGAACTCTGGGCAACCCGGCGTATTGGTTCTTTCCGATATTCATTACCCCGGCTGGGTGGCAAAGGTGAATGGGCAAGAATCAGAAATACATCCGGCCAATATTCTTGGGCGAGGCGTATTCGTCCCGGCTGGCGAGTATGTCGTGACATTCGAATATCGGCCCTGGTTCCTTTGGATCGGTGCATTTGTAAGCGGTATTTCATGGCTGGGCGTCATGATATACGCGAGCCTAAAATGGATGTCATCGCGAAGGGAGCCGGGGTACAGTGGCGATGCCGGGCACTAACTAGATTTACAGACTGTTTTTCTGCCGATAGTTTTGTCAGGTTGTTTCATTAAGAATTCCAATAGGATTGGCACAAGTCCAACTGAAATAAATCAAACAACCAAATATTGGAAAAATATTTAAGTCCCATGAAAAATGAAAATGGCGCCCGGTTTCATCTTCTGATTCCCATTTATAATGACTGGAATTCATTAGGTCAGTTGATGAACGGTATCAATGCGGCTGCTGGTAAGGCAAATGTTGAGTTTACGGTCCATATCATCAATGACGCCTCCAGTGAACCAATGCCCGACGGCTATTTAGAGGCGGAGAATTTTGAGCACATCGAATCGATCCAGCTGATTGATCTTATATATAATATGGGCCCGCAACGGGCTATTGCCGTTGGATTGGCGGAAATCGCCAAGCTTAAAAGAGATCTGCCCGTATTGATCATGGATGGTGACGGCGATGATGACCCGGCCGATATCCCTAAGTTAGTAGACGCTCATCTGAAAAATTCAAACGTCGCAATTATGGCGCAACGGACCAACCGGTCTAACGGCTTTGTATTCGTTTTATTTTACACGATATACAAAATGCTGTTCAAAGCGTTAACCGGCTTCGGCATTTCATTCGGAAATTTCTGCATAATGCCAAATGCCATCGTTCAGAAGTTAATATATTCCCCGAACTTGTGGAATCATATGGCTGCCACTTTATTGAGGTCGAAGATCCCATTTGAAGCTGTGCCTTTGGCACGGGCTAAACGGATTGCGGGCAATCCGAAGATGGATTTTGTCAGTCTGGTTTTACATGGATTGCATGCGATAGCTGTTTTCACGGAAATCGCTCTTGTACGGTTAGCGGCGATAATACTCAGCCTTAATCTGGTGCTAGTAATTGTAATCTTTTTAATTCGGATATTGACTGATTGGGTTGTTGCTGGGTGGGCTTCGAACATGGTCGGTTTCGTCGTTGTCTTAAGTTCAATGGCTTTGTTCGGTCTGTTGATTGGAACCTTGATGGCGCTATTTAGCAAAAGTACAGTACAAATGCTGCCGGCCCTTCAGGGAGGGATGCTGGTCAAAGAGATAAGAAGAATTAGGTGAATACTTCCAAGTCCTCCTTTGTTTATCCCGGTGATGAACTAACTCTGTTTGCTCACGCGATTAACTGGAAGGCCTATTTTGCTCAATCCTTAAGACCTTATATTGGTAACCAGGTATTAGAAGTAGGAGCAGGGATCGGGGGTACAACTCGGTTACTCTGTACCGGGCACGAAGAAATATGGCTTTGTCTCGAGCCGGATCAAAACTTGGCCGAGCAATTGATAGTGGCCGGTAACGATGGTAGTTTTCCGAGTAACTGCCGGATCGAAATTGGAACAATTTCTGATCTGGATTCGGACGCAAAATTCGACACCGTTATCTACATTGATGTGCTAGAGCATATCGAAGAAGATGCAATTGAACTGACACGTGCCGCCGAGAAACTAAACACTGGTGGACGATTGATAGTGTTGGCTCCAGCCTACCAATGGCTTTTTTCTGAATTTGATGATGCTGTGGGACATTTTCGCCGATATACGTCCGCAGCCTTGCAACGGTTAAGTCCAAAGAACATGCTTCAGATAAAAAGTTATTACCTAGACTCTATGGGGTTAATTGCTTCAGCGGCCAATCGTTTTCTTTTGCATTCTAATAAACCGGACATGTCACAAATTCGTTTGTGGGATTCATTACTTGTTCCTATATCTAAGGGACTTGATATTTTAACGGCTCACACCTTTGGTCGATCCGTTGTTGTAATTTGGCAAAAACAACCGTAAGGCCAGTATGAGAATCCTAATTATCAACCCTCCCGCGGAAAATACGGTCATTGAAAACCCGGATGAACAGGGAGAAGAATTTATTGAAGCCAAGGCATTCGGAGATTTTCCTCCGCTAGGCGCGCTTTATGTACTTTCATATCTCGAGGCCAACAGCACGGGGCATGAATTCTTCTTCCTAGATTGTGTAGCTGAAGGAATTTCTCAAGCCAGACTACCGGATTATATTCGTAAAATTATGCCCGAAGTTGTTGGCGTTACCAGTTTTACGGTAGGCCTCGTTGATGTGATCATGGTCGCCAAAACGGTTAGACAAATTAACGCCGATTGTCATATATGTCTGGGGGGGCACCATCCGATTGCTTACCCCTTTGAAGCGGCCTCCTTGAGAGAATTCGATTCTATCGTTGTCGGCGAAGGGGAGCACGCGTTTGCCAAACTGGTTGGTCGATTGGAGAAAGGTGAGGACTTTACGGATATCCAGGGAGTTTATACGCTTGAAAGTATCGAGAGGTTCCGCGGCGACCCCGTTCGTGACAATCGCTTCCTTTCCAAGGTAATTGTTCCTGTTGCCTATGTGGAAGACTTGGATTCTCTGCCTGTCGTTAATCGCAAGTATATTCGACATCTGAAGTACAAAAACATTGTAGGTGTGACCAATGACCTGGCAACGATTCTTAGTTCCCGCGGTTGTCCCTACCAATGCACATTTTGTGACGTTCCCTTTAAACGTTATCGTCAACGTTCCGCAGAATTAGTTGTTGATGAAGTCGAGGCTTGCCTTGCCATGGGGTATAAGGAAGTTCGTTTTTATGACGACCTTTTTAATCTTAATCCCGCCAAGGTTATTGAATTCTGCGAGGTTGTAAAGAAACGAAATCTTAAATTCCCTTGGGATTTCCGGGGCCGCGTTAACGGCATTGATCGTGAATCTCTAGTTGCCGCAAAGGAAGTAGGCCTCAGGATGATAGCGTTCGGGGTTGAAACGGGATCGGACGAGGGTCTCCTTGCGCTAAAAAAGGGAACGAATACCGCAAAGGTTAAAGAAGCATTTCGGTTGTGCCGGGAATTGGGCATTATAACGGTGGCAGATTTCATCATCGGCTTACCCCATGAAAAAACCATCGCCGATATAGAGGCTAACCTGAAGTTTCTTAGGAGCCTGAGGCCTGACTATGCGCAAATATCGATACTTAAACTTTACCCCCATACGCATATTTACGATCAGGCAGTCGATCAGGGTATTATTAAAGAGGGACGCTGGCAGGAATTTGCCAAATACCCCGAGAAGGGATTTATTGTTGATCACTGGGAAGAAAATTTGGATTTAGAAACGCTCGTTAGGCTACAGAAAAAGGCCTATCGGCAGTTCTACTTCAGGCCAAGCTATATTCTTCAGAGTATTCTCAAAACGCGTTCGTTATATGAATTCCAAGCAAAATTTGGTGGGGCCCTCAAACTATTGGGAACGGATAACCCCAACAAACGTTACGCCTAGGGCGAGTCTAGGATACTTTCTTGAAATTTAAACACTCTTTCACCTCGATAGGGCAACAAGAACCCTGTACGGCTTTTTTAGCCGAACCAGATCGGTATAGGAATATTCTGTCTCTCCCTAGTGATCGGAAGTACATCTGCCAAGGGAGTGGACTTTCTTTGACAGGAGCTAGTTTTGCCGATGACTCTCTTGTCATTGGAATGCGTCATTTCAACAGGATTCTTGATTTTGACAAACAAGCCGGTTTAGTCCATGCAGAGGCAGGTATAACCCTCGGGAAGCTCTATCAATTCTTGGGAAAGAGGGGGTTTATAATTTCAGTCCAGCCGGGCTACCCGGATATTTCATTAGGAGGTTGTATTGCAGCTAACGTTCATGGAAAAAATCAACTCCATGAAGGTACTTTCGCTGATTTAGTTCGGGAAATTCAACTGTTTCACCCTGCCCACGGGGTGCTCAAGCTTACCCGAGAATCCAATCCGGAAATGCTCGAACTCACCTGCGGAGGATTTGGACTTACCGGAATCATTTTATCGGCAACCATAGATGTTCAACCTCTTGAAATGTTCAGTGCGAGGACCGTTAACTGCCCGGTGGAAAACCTAACGGCCGCCGCAAACTGGATGGCGGTAAATGCCGCTGATTTCGATATTTTGTACAGTTGGCACGATCTTGCCCGTTTTGACGACAGGATGGGTCGTGGGTTCATCGTATCCGGAAACCTGACTCAAGATGGGACTAGCTATGTTCCGCCGCCCCACTACAGGCCCATTGTCCGTGGAAAAATTGGATATCCCTTTAAAATCTTTGGGGCTGCAACTTTGCCAGCTATCAATAGGTACTACTACAAGACTCAGTGTCGATTGGAACGAACCCTACCCCTGTTTGAAGTGCTGTTTCCCTTTGCGAGCCGGCCCGAATATTTTCACGCTTATGGGCCAAAAGGTTTTATCGAACACCAGGTTCTAATCCCGTTTGAAAACGTTGAGCCATACCTATCCACTTTTGAGGCCCTAGTCCGTAAACATCGCCAAATATGTGGACTTGCGACGTTGAAAGTTTTTTCTGGTCGTCGGAAATTGCTTCGTTATAACGGGGAGGGAATAAGTTTGGCGTTGCACGTGGGCGCCTCTTCGGCTGCAAACGATTTTATCGGCGCGTTAGACGTACTTAATGCGAAAATGAACGCAATTACCAATCTAATAAAAGATTCTCGAATAGTGGCGAAAACGGTTATGGCACAATATCCTGAGTACAGCGTTTTTCGAAACCGATTACACGAGTTTGATCCTGCTCGACTATTTGTATCCTCTATTTCTCAGAGGCTAGATCTTTGAAGTGTGTTGTTGTTGGTGCTTCTGCCGGTTTAGGGCGGGTTCTTAGTACCCGACTAGCCGCCAGAGGGGACGATGTTTATTTGATTGCTTCCGATGAAAAAGATCTTTCCGCCTTATCTGCCGACTTAACTCTGCAGTATGACGTATCAGTTGATTTTAAATCGGTAAATTTGGTCTCGGTCGATGCAACCAGCCTGAAGGAAGAAGTTATCTCCAATTTTGGTGCAGTCGATGCTCTTTTTTATATTGCTGGTTATGGAGATGACAAGGATTGCGGTCCCATATCGGAAGATTTGGCTGAACGCCTGATGCATGTCAACTTTAATGCAGCCGTGAAGATAGTTAACGCTTTTCTGGATCACCTTTCCGCCCGACCTGACACTAATATAGTGGCTATTGGTTCAGTAGCCGAAATCAGAGGACGCAGTAAAAATGTGATATACGGAGCGGCAAAGAGAGGGCTGGAGTTTTATTTTTCCGCACTTCGAAACAGGCTAGCCGATACGGGATGTCGTGTTCAATATTACCGCCTTGGTTTTATGAAAACATCTATGTTGACCCGGTATTCGCCTGGCCTTCCGACGATAATGCCGGAGGATGCCGCTAGAACAATTTGCCAAAATCTTGGGCATGATATGGTCGGTCGTTATTTGCCACGTTGGTGGATTGTCATCGCCATCATACTGAAATCCCTGCCTTGGGCGATTTTTCATCGTTTGAAAATCTGACAGAATCATCTTAGAGACGTGAGCAATAACTTGATGAAGACTTACATTGTTTACAGCAGGACCTTTGAAATCGGGTTTGGTTAACCCAATCGCCGAACCCGTGACAGACACCATATGATTTTCCATTCGATCGAATTCTTCTACGTTTATTTGCCGATAGTCTTGGCTGTTTTTATACTGCTTCGCTGGTTCGGGTTCGTTCAAGCCGCCAAAATTCATCTTGTCGGCGCATCTTTGATTTTTTATTCATGGGCATATCCCCCTCATCTAATCTTGCTCGTATTGTCCATAGTGCTGAACCATCGCTGTGGGGAGGCATTGGTGCCTGTTGGGACGATGAGTGGGAATCATCGTAAAAAACTACTAGTCTTCGCTGTATGTATTAATATTTTTATTTTGGGATATTTCAAATACAAAGGATTTGTAGTTGAGTCTTTTATAGAAATTTTTAATTACCATGTATCCATAACAAAAGTAGTCTTACCATTAGCAATTTCGTTTTTTACATTTCAACAAATTGCTTTTTTAGTTGATTCATATAATGGGTCCGTCAAAAAAACCTCGCTGATTGACTATGCTCTATTTGTTTCATTCTTTCCGCAATTGATCGCGGGGCCGATTATCCTTTCGAAGGAGGTTCTGCCTCAATACGACAACAAAAAGTGGCTTAAACCGGATAGTATAGATTTTTCAATTGGTGCGACGTTATTCACAATTGGATTAATAAAAAAGGTGGGGTTTGGAGATAATCTAGACCCTATAGCTGGAAGGGTCTTCGATACGGTAGCGGAAATGCCCCCAACCTTTCTTGAAGCGTGGACCTCTTTGTTGGCTTTCAACTTTCAGATTTATTTTGATTTTTCAGGTTATAGCGACATGGCTGTCGGGTTGGCTCGAATGTTCTCCGTTCGCCTGCCTTTGAATTTTAATTCTCCATATCAGTCACTGAATGTAATCGACTTTTGGAAACGCTGGCACATAACGCTAGGGCGTTTTTTCAATATCTATCTTTTTAATCCTGCAACGTTGATGCTGGCCCGAAAACTTTCAAGTCGTGCCCAGTCGCCCATCAAGTTACAAAAAAGCTTTGTCTTTTTTGTAATCGCCCTTGCATTCCCTACACTTTTCAGCATGACCCTTATGGGAGTTTGGCATGGAGCGGGGGTAACATATATTGCCTTTGGCGCGTTGCATGGTTGCTATATCATTCTGAACCATTATTGGCGAAGACTAAAAAAAGGTGCTCATGTTCGCCGATCCAGCGCCGGAAAAGTCTTTAGCTGGACTTTGACCTTTAGCGCTCTTCTCGTCGCCTGGGTGTTTTTCAGAGCCGATAGTATGAGTTCTGCATTTTCAATGTTTGCCGGATTGATTGGAGTCAATGGAATCGTTCTGCCTCCAACATATGCCGTCGGTTTAGGTGAGTTTTCCAATTTTTTGATTGGCCTGGGCATTTCATTTGATGCCGATGTAAGCAATAGCGCGACAAGAATCCGCTATTATGGGCGGGAAGATTTATTTTGGATCAGTATGAGCTTTTTTGTCGTAATGTTACTTCCCAATTCTCAGAGTATCATCGGAAGATATCTTAATAGGGCAACGCGCCCCAACAAGGTTAGAGGGTCCGGAATGGCGCCTTTTGAATATGACGTTGAGACACCTAAATATCGCTGGATGCAATGGCGGCCGACGATGATATGGGGAGGCGGAGCGTCGGCCGTAGTGATCGGATTGACTATGTATCTAAGCGATGTGAAGCCTTTCGTCTATTTCGAATTTTAAAATGGAGCCCTGGTATTAAAGGGATGTATCCAATGGGGCGTAATTTTGCTGTTGTATTTTCTGTCGCAGTTTTTGGCTTGTTTATATTCATCGTGAGCTTTAACGCGATAATAGATCCTCCCAGAATGTTTCACGATAGCTGGTTCGCAAGAATTCCAACGCAAGGAGTTCAGGAGCACGTTACAGTTCCGCAGAGAATTAGAGTGGCCAGCAATATTGGAACGCTAATTCTAGGCAGTTCTACAGCCCGATATATAGTGCCTGATGTTAACAACCGTATTCGCAAATTTAAGGGACTTGAAAACTCCTTTGTTAATAGGCCGGTTTTTAACGCGGCAATTTCGGCAGCTACAATTCAGACAGCCGTCGATGTTTTTTCACATTCGGTGGCACTTCATGACATCAAGGAGGCAATCTATGTCCTGCCGTTCGATGGATTAAATGCAAACGCCCATAAAAAGAGACAAAGAGATTACGATCCTGCGGATTATAACGGGCGATTTGGAATTAAGGACCTCGTTAGAATATTATCGATTTTGTGGAGTCCAGAATTGACGAGGGCGTCTTTTTTGACCGTAACGGAAAATTTTCTACCAAAAGAGTTTCCCCTGTCTTTTGGCAATAAATCTAAAAGTTTTGATGGCTTCCACAGATGGAAGAATAATTTTCTAGAATGGTATTATCCGGGTTACTACCGGGATATGAAGATAACGGAAAATGAGACCAATAAAATTGAAGAGCTAATTAACATCGCCCAGCAGCGTACGATTAGCTTTTCGATTATTATTCCACCGCTTCATCCCATACAAATGGAAATGATTTTTGATATCGGAATTTTTGAGCAATATGTGAAACATCTGCGTGTGATCACAGAGATTGCCGATAAATTCAATATTAGTCTGGTGGCATTCAATCCTTATCATGCAGCCCTTTCTGAAAATTATTTTGAGCATAAAAATGAAAAAAGGGAATCTGATGCCCCGGCTTTCTACGATGGGGCTCATTTTAACGAGTTTATTGGATACGAAATGACCCGTTTCTTAAAAGCGGGAAAAAGTCAACTTGGCCCCGGTTTTGGTCTTTTCTTATCTCCAGAGAGGGTCGAGGGCTATATTGACAGCTTAATTGAAAATAGAAGTTCATACTTAGCTGAACGCTCCGATGTTTCGAGCGTACTTCCCGATTGTAAAAGTATTCCGGTCAAATTGGTTTCCGGCGAACCCCTTAAACCGGTCAAGCGATGTTATAAAGGTGATCGTCGAATCGATGAGTAACCCATGTAATTCAATTACAGGTAGGCTTTTCCTATCGATAGGAGCCTGAACATCGCAAACTTTATCGTAATAGAAAAGATTCTGGGAATCTGAAGAAGAAATGCAAAACGAAAAATCTTCTATTTTTGAGAGCCAGGAAGCCAGCATAGATTTTTCTATTTCCGCTGAAGAAATAAAAATTTTCGGTCTCTTAAGTGGTGACAAAAATCCGATTCATTTTGATGGAGCGTTCGCACGTGAATGTGGCTACGAAAGAGAGGTTGTTTTTGGGGGGCTGTTGGTAGCTAAAATATCCCAACTTATCGGTAACTATTTTCCGGGTCCTGGTGGTGTATGGCATTCGCTGTCCATAAAGTTTTTAGCGCCGCTTTATATTGGCGAGCCCGCACGACTAACGTGTTACGTAAGTTATTATAATCCGAGTTTGGGTGTGCTCCGGCTTGATCTGAAAGTGTCCAGTGATAATCGCAGCATAGCCAAGGGTGAAGCCCAGGCAGGAATGGCGAAGCGATCGGAAAAACCACAGGATGTCTGAATTTGCTCTCCAATGGCTACCGGAACATCCGGATTTTGACAGAGCGATCGAAGTTGTGCGAAATGAAGATCCCGAATGGGGACATTCCTTAGTCGCGCTTCGTGAACTGTCAAAATATAGACTTAACTTTCTTCAAACGAATAAACTTGATCGCCATCTGCAAAAAATTCTTAAAAAGGGCAGGAACAAAGATGTCGTTTCATCGGGCCTTCTACCGCTAAAAATTGCCATTCTCGCGTCATCGACCGTAGATCACCTTATTCCGGGCCTTAGGGTAGCGGGCTTACGACGGGGGCTTCTCCTCCAATGTCATGTTGGTAATTACGGCCATTACCGGCAGGATATTTTCGATAAGCAATCCGATCTTTATAAAGCCCGACCCGATGTTGTTTTGTTTTCCATAAATGGTTTTGACGCTCTTCCCCATATTCCCGTATCGACATCCAAAGACGCGGTGGAAGAACTGATTGAAGAACAAATAAAAGATTGGCGAACGCTTTGGCATCAAATTACGAATGGGTTGAACGCGTCAGTACTCATCCAAACTATAGTTGATCCTGCGCCAACATTATTTGGTAGTCTGGATGGCTTGGTACCGGCATGCCGGACCAATCTCTACCTGGAACTCAATCGAAGAATTAGATCAACAGCCGAAAAAGATGGTCACATCGTTGTTGATATGGACCGTTGGGTTGCAAATTCCGGCATCGATAATTGGTTTGACCCTGTTAAATGGTTTCATGCGAAACAAGAAATTGCTCCCCAGCAGTCACCAATTTATGGCGATTTTGTTGCTCGGGTGATCGCGGCTTCACAAGGAAAATCTCGAAAATGCCTGGTGTTGGATCTAGACAATACCTTGTGGGGCGGCGTTGTTGGCGACGACGGAATTGATGGAATTTGTTTAGGGCAGGGAAGCGCTTTAGGAGAAGCTTTTAGTTTTTTTCAGGAATACGTTAAACGACTTTCCGAAAGGGGGGTCATTCTAGCGGTCTGCTCAAAGAATGATGAAATAACCGCCAAAGAGGTTTTTGAGAAGCATCCGGAAATGGTTCTCTCTTTGGATGACGTGAGTAGGTTCATTGCAAATTGGGAGAATAAAGCGAGCAATCTTAAGCAAATAGCTAAGGATTTGAACCTCAATACCGATGCGCTCGTGTTTTTCGATGACAATGAAGCGGAGCGTGCCCTTGTGCGAGAAATTCTTCCGGATGTTGCCGTGCCCGAGGTTCCGGAAGATCCAGCTTTTTTTGCAAACTGCTTGGCGAACAGCGGATATTTCGAGGCGGTAAGTCTGACTGCGGAAGATATAGATAGAACGAGACAGTACAGGTCTCTCCATGAGAGCAAAAAACTCATTGCAAGCTCAACCGATCTTGAGAGTTTTTTACGGGGGCTCTCTATGAATCTGAAGGCGGGGCGTATCAAACCGGTGGATATTCAGCGAGTGGAGCAACTGGTCAAAAAAACAAACCAATTTAATCTTAGAACCCAGCGTTACAGCAAATCGGAAATCTCACAAATTGCCGAAGATGGATCAGCCATTGCTTTGTGGTTTCGGCTTGCCGATCGGTTTGGCGATAACGGCCTGATTAGCGTGATAATTGGGCGCCCATTGGATGAAGATCGAAAAGATTGTTTGTTTATTGATACATGGTTGATGAGTTGCCGGGTTATAGGTCGCAGTGTGGAAAATGCTGCACTATCGATACTTACCGATATCGCCAAATCCGAAGGCTACCGAACCCTTGTCGGGGAGTACCTCCCGACGAAAAAGAACGGCATCGTTCGCGAGCATTATTTAAAGTTGGGCTTCACTTCTCTTGGATCGGGACAAGCCGAAGGAGCGGGTCGTTGGGAATTACAGCTGTTGAATTACAGTTCCCCCGATCTTAGCTTGTGGAATGATATCCAAGTGACAGCCCAGGTATTGAATGAGACGGATTCATGAAGCCCATTGATCTGATTATAATCTCGCAGTCGGAAGTCGTGGATTATGACAAACCTTCGATGCTTCCCCGTGATCGTCTTCCGCTTTTTTCAAGTCTTGTATATCCGAGGATGGTTCATTTTCACGACAGATTTCGCTCTCATCTGGATGTGTTGAACAAGCTCAAGAATGATATCTTTTGGAATGATGCCGACTATGTCCAACGCCGAGACCTGATGAGCATATGGAACCTCCCAGGTTTTAGCGGTGTTCACATTGCCAATTACCTCCATCAATTTGGAATTGGCACGCATATCATTAATAATTTCGATGCCGAGTGGGATAATTTTTGTGAGGCATATGAACAAAATGATCCGCCTCCATTAGTAGGGATATCAGGTACGTTTTACTTGAATTTCCAGGAGGTAAAGCGCCTTGGAGGCAAGTTGCGTAAGAAATATCCTGGCGTTGAAATTGTATTGGGTGGCGCGATAGTAAATGATCAAATGTCAACAGAGGTAAACAATCCTCTTGAAGTTGCGATGAAGAAATACGGCGTCGACTATGCTCTATTTAGCGTGAATTCGGAGATCGATCTGAAAAATCTGATCTTTGAAAGAAAGAAAAAAAGTCCGGCGTTTGAGAAGGTTAACAACCTGGCATTTAATTCCAAATCCAGCCCTGCATTTTCTTTCCAGACTACTTCTGCCGTTCGGCATCAGCCTGTTCTGGGTGATATTCCGGCGGCTTGGCACGAATTGGAACTGCCTTTTGTTAATTCTACCGTTCAAATGCGGACTTCAGCCGGTTGTCCTTTTTCTTGTGCCTTTTGCTCGTATCCCGAACGAGCCGGTGCTCATAATGTTATGCCCTTGGAGGATGTTGAAAGGCATCTAATTAGCCTACTGAAAATCCCAAATGTGAACAAAGTGGTCATATTGGATGATACGCCAAATGTACCAATCCCCAGGTGGATAGAATTGTGCAGGATGTTTTCCAAGTATGATTTTGAGTGGTTTTCTTTTCTGCGTGTTGCACATTGCGACGAGAATATTATCAAATTGATGAAGGATTCCGGCTGCAGAGGGGTATACCTCGGGCTTGAATCTGCGAACAATGACGTTCTCAGAAATATGAATAAAAAGATTACTCAAGAGAAAATGTACCGCGGCATCAACCTTTTAAAAAAGTACGACATAACTGTTTTCGCCGCGTTTGTTCTTGGTTTTCCGGGTGAAACGGAACAGACAATTAATGACAGCTTTCGATTTATTGAAAATTCAGGAGTAGATTTTTATTCCTTAAAGGAATTCTATTTCGAGAAAAATGCCCCTGTTTATAGAAACCGGGAGAGTTTTGGTCTCACAGGAATAGGAAAATCCTGGTCGCACGATACAATGGACTCTCAAGAAGTTGAACATTACAAAGCGATGGGGTTTCAAGAAATTAGTAACAGTGTTTTTATCGATCCTGATACAAGCCTTTGGTATCTGGCTCACCTTTACGATCAAGGATTTTCTATGCAGGAAGTCGCAGATATACAGTTTCATATCAATGAAATAATGTCTTCCCAGATGAAAGGGACTTTTGATGATTGCCATTCCGGTTTTGAACGAATTTCTACGTTGCTAGGCCAACGAAAATCTATTGCAGTATCGGGCTAAAATGGTAATCAATTAGAGAAATAGTATAGACGAGAAGTTCTTTTTTTAATTTTCAATATTGAGGATTCCAATTTTTTCGATGACAGAGAAAGAAGTGTACGAAGCCTTAAACATTATCTTTCGTGATGTTTTTGATGACCCTGAAATCACAGTACATAGTAGTTTGTCAGCCAAAGATATTGATGAGTGGGATTCCTTCAATCACATTTATATTATTGTGGCAGCCGAATTAAAATTTGACATGCGCTTCAATACCTCTGAGATAGAAGTGCTTGAGAATGTCGGGGAGTTTGTAAGTCTAATTATAGAAAAAATGAAAAATTAGCGCCTCTCTGTCACGACCTTATCGTTCTATAAAAATGGAAGCCCGTCCTCGAAATGGCGTTAGTAGGCGGAATTACTTCTTAGTATTCAGAAACACGTTACACTCTATTTGTTTACATAAAATTTTGTCCAAATACCTTCACCGAAGTGATAAGGGGGAAAAAGATACACTCTAACCATCGATGTCGCCGCTTAATACATGGAGTAGAATTTCTGGAATCGAATAATTTGTGGTGAAGCAGGGTATGATTGGGTGGGTATCTGGGCAGAATTCAATGGTTAGGCAAATCGGAAATTCAATCTTTGAAAGGGATATAGATCCCAAGAGCAGTTGGCTGTCTCCCAATTTCCAAATTGAGAATCCTCCTTTCGATCAAGTCGAAATTCAACTCACATCATGGTGCAACCGTTCTTGTGAGTTTTGTCCCTCAGGTACTTTTGAAGTCCCTAAAGATTTCATGAATATGGAAACGGCAAAGCGGATAGTCGATCAACTTGAGCCTTTGGATTTTTCAGGAATCATAGGCCTACACCTGATTTGCGAACCCTTGCTTCATATAAAATTCGAGGAAATCGTCAGACAGTTTCGCTCGCGACTTCCCAAAGCCTATATCCGCATTGAAAGTAATGGGGATGTTCTTGATAAAGATTTTTCGAAACTCATTGATTACTTTGACGCGGGGCTAAATGAAATCCTAATCAATAGCTATGATTCACGGCAGCAAAGGAATGAGCGGAATGAAAAAATTCTCTCATTGCATAATTCCCATCGAGATATTTGGTATCACAACATGTGGATGTCGCCTCCTCCCGGTCCCAGGGAAAAATGGAAATACGTACTATTGAGAGATTTTTACGAGGATAATTATTCACTTAGAAATTGGGCCGGCCATGTCGGCATGCACCGCAGGGATAAAATTGTCTTTCCTTTGCCGATGTCCTGTTCGCGCCCCTTCACCCGAATCCATATCAATTATCTAGGGCAGGTGCTTCTCTGTAATAACGATTGGAAATTCGAGAAAATTATGGGCGACGTATTAACGGAAAGTCTAATGGATGTATGGAATTCTTCCGAATTTCTGAATACCTATCGGCCCAGGCTACTTGAAAAGAACAGAGACATGGATCTTTGCCGAACATGCGATGCCGGAGTCCCGTGGGTAAAAGAACCCACTTTTTCGAATGCAGACTCGTTTACAGTTTTTAGGAGCCTTATTAAGGGCACAAGCAATTTTATTGTTGATCTCAGGTCTCGTTATACTTGGGTGCTACCGACGATTAAACGGAAATTGAGTGTAAACAAATGAAGTTCTCGACGGTCATTATCGGAACTTCGGGGATTGCGGCCAGACACATAGAAGCGCTGAGAAAAGCAGGCGCGGAAGTCAAGGCCGTTTTCAGTCGTTCAGCCGTTCGGGCCGAAGAGTTTGCTGTGAATCAGAACATTCCCTTGGCGACGGACGATCTAAACCTAGTGCTTCAGGATGATGAGATTTCAGCTGCCGTAATTACAACAGAACCCAGCCGCCATACCGACTTGGCGAAACGGGTATTGAAAGCCGGAAAACACATCCTGGTGGAAAAACCTCTCGATGAAAATCTTGAAAAAGCCGAGGATTTCCAGGAACTGGCAGCGAAATCGGGGCTTTGCGTATCCGTTGTTTCGCAGTATCGCTTTAATCCTCTTTTGAAGGAAATGAAGGCGCGACTCGATGAAGAAGGGGCAGGTCTGGCAAAAACGATTTATCTCGGAATTTTATGGCATCGTGCTCAAGAATATTATTCTGCTGGAAATGGTTGGCGATTGACGGGAAGTGATTTCTTCCTCAACCAAGGAATACATTGGCTGGATGTATTGAACTGGTTTTTTGGCGAGCCTGAGGAAGTGTATTCTATTTCGCGCGCCGGTCGAGCAGGTGTTAACTCCAGCGATCGCTCGGCCGCTGTTTTAGGTTATGCCGATGGTTCACTAGCGTCTGTTTATGGTGGAAGTTTCGCCGATCGTAATTTGCCCGACCAATTTGTCATACACCATGAAAATGGATGCCTCGATTTTCAACGCTTACTTGCCTCCCGTCGAGCTGCGCGAGCATGGAATTGGCCGTGGGAGGAGAAAATTCATTCTCAGGAACCTGATCTCTTTGAACTCCAGGCCCGTGATTTTATTGACTCAGTTGTAGTTGGGCGTCCTCCGGAAACCACCGTCGAGCACGCCGTTGCGGCGCTGAAACTTTCAAAGGAGATTACCAAGTTGGCGAGGTGATGGACAAACCAACAGCCGACTCGGGATTATAGGAATGAAGATTGCCTACCTTCTAAAAGATGGGAGATTAACTCGTTTAGCTTCGCAACAAGCTTTTCCGAGAGAATTTTTCTTTGGATTTTTTCACTTGCAGAAGCTGGGTAACGAAATGGAACTTTTCGATCAGGATGACTACCTGGCGCCGTTTGTCAGCAAGGGGTGGATTTCAAACATCTGGTGGAAGTTCACCATTTGGTTGGCCGCCGCCGATATTGCCAGCGCTATTCGATTATGGCGTAGCGGGGGGGCTATGCGTCTCAATGACTTCGATGTCGTCTTAGCCATCGGACCAACCGTAACGTTGGCATTAGGAGTTCTCAAACGATTGCGATTGCTGAAGCCACGGGTGGTTATTCCCGTCATGGGGTTAATGGTGCGACCAGCCCCGTGGCAGCGTCGTGCATTTTTTAGGTGGATGCTAAAGCATGTTCGCCTATGTCCCATTTCAAAAGGCGAGGAAATTTACCTAAGAGAAATGCTCGGAGAAAAAATACAGATAGATTACCTCCCTTTTGGCGTAGATACAGATTTCTGGACGCCTATAGAGATTTCACCTGAAGCGGCTTTAAGCAATGCTTCAGAGTCCCCATATGTTTTGAGTATTGGGAACGATCCCAAGAGAGATTACCAAACTTTGGTAGAGGCCTGGAAGCCAGATTATCCAAACCTCAAAATCATAACCAATTGCTCTATCAACACGGATAAACCAAATATTGAAATCATTGCGGGGAGCTGGGCTAAAAAAACCTTCAGCGATGAAGATATTAGGAAATATTATCAAGAAAGTCAGTTTTGCGTAATTCCCCTGCGGGAAACTATTCAACCCTCCGGACAAAGCGCAACGCTTCAGGCCATGGCATGTGGCAAAGCTGTAATTCTAACCAGAGTTGCCGGCTTATGGGACAGTGAGAAAATGCGTGACGGGGAGAATTGTATTTTAAGTAATCCGAACAATGTCAAATCTATCCAGGCGGACGTTGAATCTCTTCTTCAAAATCAAAAGAAAAGAAAAGCCATAGAAGAATGCGCTCGAATAACAGCAGTTGAACATTTCTCCGATGGTATTATGGCTTCGGCTTTGGAGGAAATGATGAAACGCATTTCCCAAGAGGCGGAGAAGACCAAATAGACGCGCTATTCTTCTTTTGTTTGCCTGCACTGATTTAAATTTCTCCCGATAAAACCTCTAAAAATTTCAGTAAATTTCAAGATATGAAAATTAGCCTTGGCATCAACATCAGGACTGGCCCGTGGGGTGGCGGAAACCAAGTTATGCAATCCCTATCCAACTACCTGGTGAGTAAAGGAGTAGAGGTTAGCTTCAATTTGGAGGAACGTGGTCTTGATATCATACTGCTTTTCGATCCCCGCAGGTCGTCTCCCTCATCAGCTTTTACTCACGCAGCAATCCTTCGCTATTTATTGCTGAAAAACCCAAGAGCGATTGTCATCCACCGGATAAATGAATGTGACGAACGTAAAAATACGACGGGCGTCAATAAATTGTACATGAACGCCAATCGTTGTGCCGATCACACAGTTTTTGTCTCCCGTTGGCTTGAAAGGTTGTATCTAGAGCAAGGAATAGGGAGCCCATCCCGATCAGTCATCTTAAATGGATCCGACAGCAACCTTTTTAGACCCAATCACGATGTTGCTTGGAACGGAAGGGGACCGCTTAAGGTAGTCACCCATCATTGGGGGGCGGACCTGATGAAAGGTTTCGATATTTATAGGCTTTTTGACGAAATGTTAGGGGATAGGGATTTTCGAAAACGGTATTCATTCACTTACATTGGTCAATTGCCCAAGGGCTTCTATTTTCGAAATGCCGAGTATATTGAGCCCCACTATGGCGAGGAACTAGCTGCTTTACTTGGGTCCCATCATGTTTACCTGACAGCATCGAAAAACGAGCCTGGCTCCAATCATCAAAACGAAGGAGCGTGTTGTGGCTTGCCATTGCTATATCGAGATAGCGCAAGCATGCGGGAATATGGTGAAGGTTTTGGGCTATCGTATACGACGGCTTCATTTGTCAGTAAACTGGAAGAAATGCGCAGTGAGTATTTTCGATTGAGGCCGCTTATGAGCGGGTATCAGCACACCGCAGACAATATGTGTAAGAGCTATTATGAATTATTTCAGGATTTAGTATCACGACGAGATGATGTGTTATCCAATCGTCAATGGTCCAGTAATATCCCTTGGGTATCGACCAATATTCTTAAACGTTAAATGTTCCTTGAAACTTGCTAATTAATGCTTCCTAAATCCTTTTTGAATTTTCCCAAACGGGGGGTCAATTATCTGATAAGGCCCTTGTTGACCCCTATTCGATCCAAAATCACGCGTCGTCGAGAACGAGGGAGAACTGGAATTCGGTTCGTCACTGATGGCGCCGAATGGTCAATCCTTAGAGATGGTGAGGGAATCATCAATTTCATAAATGAACGTCACCCGGATATTTCAGCAGAAATTATTCATCCCCGTACTGAGGTCTTTCACAAGGTTATTCATTTTGGAAATCAGTGGGCATTTTTTAATAATATTGCTGACGTCGATCCTAGCAACCGGATCATCCTCACCGTATTTCACTGGGATGAAGAAGCTGTTGAAGCAAACCGCAAAGCGATTGTAGTTTTACATAAGAATATTAATCGTGTAGACGCCGTGATAACCGCGTGTCGTATTATGGAGCAGCGTCTAAAATCTTGGGGGGTTCCTGAAGAAAAACTATTCATGATTCCCATTGGAGTGGATCTCGATGTATTCCATCCGGTTTCTCAAGACCAACGTAAAAAACTACGAAAAAAATTTGGCATTCCTGATAGGGCAGTATGTATCGGCTCATTTCAGAAAGATGGCGTTGGATGGGAAGAAGGACTTGAACCGAAGCTTATCAAAGGTCCGGATATATTTGTGGAGGTTGTTTGCCGACTCGCCAAACGGTTTCCGGTTTTTGTTTTATTGGCTGGTCCTGCCCGAGGTTATGTAATGAACGAATTGAATAAGGCCAATGTGCCTTTTCATCACAACGTCGTTGACCATCCCAACGATTTGGCGCCTTTTTATCAGGCTCTAGATTTATATCTTGTCACGTCACGTGAGGAAGGGGGCCCCAAGGCATTAACAGAAGGGCTGGCTTCCGGAATTCCCCTTGTTTCCACCCGTGTTGGAATGGTGCCTGATCTGATTGTTGATGGGGAAAACGGTTTATTGGCGGATATCAATGATGTGGATAATTTGACGAAACAGGCTGAGCGCTTGATTGAGACGTATGATCTTCAGAAACAAGTGGTGAAGAATGGCTTGCAGACCGTGCAATCATACAGCGTTTGCGACCTGGCCGAACGTCACATGAGGGAAGTTTATAGACCTCTTCTTAATTCGCTGAATTGATCTCATCGAAGATCCAATTTACAGCCCTAATGGATACAAATCTCAATAAAAGCCCTGAATTTCGATGAACGCTAAACATACTGCCAGTAAATTTGTTAGATCATTTTTTGGTTCGACGCCGGATTTTCTTGTCATCGGCGTGCAAAAATCAGGCACGACATCGTTTTACAAATATTTGTGCCAGCATCCGCAAATTTTTGGATGCACTTTAAAAGAGCCAGGCTTCTTCAATTATCATTTTGACAGGGGTTGGCGTTGGTATCGATCAAATTTCCCTATAAGGGGACCATTCAAGAATAAATCCTTGTGTATACCAGCAAACTCCCACGTGTTTGAAGCAACGGCAAGCTACTTTTTTTCGCCTCAAGCAGTAGAGAGGATTAAGCACCATTTACCGGGCTGTAAATTTATCGTCCTTCTTCGAAATCCGACGGGGAGAACTCTATCCCACTACCGCTACAAACCAACTCACCCGAGTTCTCCTGAAATTTTTAAGGAGACAATCGAAAAGGAAATTGAGGCAATTAGAGGACGTGAAGAAGAAATATATGATATCTTGGTTCAGCATGGGTCGCTTAAAGCTGCACAGTCAATTACTGATACATTTTACGTATTTAAAAGTTTGTATAGCATTCCTATGCGCAGATGGTTCGATGAGTTTGATCGCAATCAGTTTCTTTTTTTAAAAGCTGAAGATTTGTTCAATACCCCGCAAACGGTAATGAACCAAGCATTTGATTTTCTGTCGATAGATCGTCATACAGGGCAAAATTACAGCATTCACAACCCGAGCGAAAAAATACCTATAAGCAGAGAAACAATCGAAAAACTGGATTCTTACTTCGAGCCTTTTGTAGATGACTTTTTTTCCTGCACCGGAGTTCAATTAGCTTGAGTTTCCAGAAGTTTGCGTCCTGTATTCGTTTAAAGAATAAGCTTATCACGGAGATTTTATCGTAGCTCATGTGCAAGCCGTTTTTTGATACTTCGACCGAACAACAAAGCCGAACATAGAATAGAAATGCAAAGAGAGTGTAACAGGATAAACAATGGATACATTAATTGATGAAGTAACAAGAGATTTCAATCTTCCCGTAGCTGTAACCTACTTGGATTTGATTTTTGCTCTTGTAACTAGTTTCATACTCTCGCTTGTTTTGGCAAAAACCTACATTGCTACCCACGTTGGCTACTCATATTCCCGAACCTTCGTGATTTCGATGGTTCTGGTTAGTATCTCCATTTCGCTCATCATGATTATTATTGGATCTAATATCGCCCGGGCTTTTGCCCTCGTTGGCGCGATGTCAATTGTTCGCTTTCGTAACCCTGTTAAGGATTCAAGGGATTTAGTCTTTATTTTTATGTGTATTGCTGTCGGTATGGCTTGCGGAACAAAATTTTATGGCTTTGGGGTGATTTTTACCCTTTTCGCGGTTTTCATTATTTTCCTTCTTGATTATCTGGATTTTGGAAATATCGAATCAAGCACATATGTTCTTCGTGTAAAATTGCCGCCATCTGAAAGAGCAGCAATGGATTATGTGTGCAAGGAAATGTGCGACAAGTTTTTTGTCGTTTCGACCGATGTTCTGGCGGGTGAAAGAGACATAGAAGAAGTCGTCTATGAGGTTCACCTTAAAAAGGGACGCGAATATAAGGATCTGCTTAAGGCTATCGGCGAGTCTTCAAATAATATTTCCGCAAGCTTGTTAGTCGGAGAAAGCAACGTCGCCGTTTAATAGTTAAACTCTTACTGCCTCTTAATCATGAAGGTGGAAGAGAATCATCGTCCCTACTTGCTAAATTCTATCGAATATGAAAGCGCCAAGCATAACAAAACGAACTGTAAGCTACCTTGGCCTCGTTTGCGGCGGGGGTGGCCTTTTATTCGCTGGGTTGGTTTTCACACTTGCAAAGTTCCATGGCGACCCAAGTATATCGCCACCGAGTCAGATTCTGATCACTGTCGGATTACTGCTTTTCTTACCCGGGGCATGGATGTTGTCGCCTGGCTTCCAGGATTGGCTATTGCGGGATCAACGGGGTACATTAAACAAGCTATCATCTTATGTATCCGGGGTGATTTTTCTCGCCGCGACATTCATTATTTTGTCGCCTTATTGGATGCCAACCCCAATAGATATCCTGGTCGGTTTTGGGTTGTTATCTTCGTTGGCGGCTTTCATCTTTTTTAGCTTCCGACAAAAAGCGGGCCGTATAGCGGTTATGATTTTTGCCTTAATCGGCATATTTGTGACGACAATCATTTCCGGTCAATTGCCTTTCTTGAAGTATATGTCGTACAGGGCTTTTCTGGGGAGGGATGTAAAAGATGTTATATTTACCTTTAAAAATACCTTTTACGATTCTATCGAAGTGGTTGCCAATGCCTCTATGATTGCGCTCGAAACTCATGAAGTTCCCTTGCGTTCCAATATTCCTACGATGCATCTTAGAGTTATGCCGGGTTCCCTTCAGGCCATGGCATCTAATTTGCCTGATTCGGCTAAGAAGACCTACTATCCGGCGTATTTGCGTTTTCCCGATAATCGCTGGCGCCGGATAAAATACAGGTTCAGGGGGAGGAACCTTTGGCACTGGCATCCCGAAAAGCCGTCCTTAAGACTAAAATTACCGAAAAAAAATCCCATTGGACTGCAACGCCATATCAACTTAATTAACCCTGAAGACCGGGCAATGGTTTCAAATGTGCTTGGTGACGATATAGCAAAATCCATGGGGGTGTTGACATTAAACCCCGAATTTGTGCGTTTGTTCATCAACAACAGATTCTTTGGCGTATACCACCAGACCCTTCGCGAAGATGAAGGGATGTTATTGGCTAACAGGCGGGTTCCAGGCCCTATATACATTGGGGATCATTTAAACCCTCGATGGCGTCACGATGATTTCGAAACTGTATCCAAACTTCAGGGTTCGGCTAGGACCGCTCCTCTCGAAATCATGATTGACGCACTCTACCAGAAATCTGGACCTGAACAATTCGACAATCTTTGGGAAGTATTATCATTTGACAAATTGGCTCGATGGGATGCGACGATGAAGGTCGTAGGTGGCAACCATACGGACTTTAAACACAACAACCTTTTTTATTTTGACCCGCGCCTAGGTCAGATTGAGCCAGTAACTACCGATATTAATGGACATGGAATGCTCAACTATCCGGTCTCTTACGAGCGGCGGAAGGTTCCCTATATACCAAGATTCGATTTTCCATTAGATGAAAGAATAACTCCTGTTACGAATATTGCTCTACGCGACCCCCGCTTCAGGCATGCCCGGAACAAATATATTGCCGAAGCTATAAATGGTGTTGGATCTATCGGCAGACAAAATGAAATTCTCGATAGTTATTATGCAAACATTGATGCGGATGTTCGCGCCGACATTCATAAGGGGGCGCTTGAAAGCGTAAAAGCCAGCGGGTTCAGACTACCATTCTCCAACGGGCAATACGAAGAAGCAAAGTTCAATATTAGAGAGTGGATTAAAAAGAGGAACAAATTTCTTACTTCTGAATTGGAAACACAATCCGTTTCGGCAAAGGTGGCGCCAGCGGATAGCAAGGGGGACGTTCTTTTCACCTATGAAGTGTCAGGCCACACGGCGATACGTTTTGACCCTACTGCTCTAAAGGCAAGTTTAAAAGCGGACATTGAATTGACCGGCGACGGTTTTTCCGAAGTTTCTTCACCTTTGCTTTTGTATCCAGGGCTTCAGGAAAACAAGGACCGTAGCTATCCAAGGATGGCGGTTCGATTCCCAAAGTTTAATTTTCGACCAGGACGGCAATACTATTTGTTTAGTGTTTCCGGAATTAGCCAGAAACAGGTCATGAAAAGGTTGGCCGGAAGCCTGAAGTCAGATTTGACCGGTAGGTCGATAGCGCCGGACGTTATCTCAGTCGGAAGCATAGATCCCTCGAGGATAGAATATGATAAAAATTCAATTCACCCTTGGTTACTGCCTTCCATCAAGAAAGATATCGTTACAATTGGCCCCGGTAATGTTGATATCAGGGAGACGCTAATCATTACCGCGGGTCAAACGTTACGCGTTTTGGCGGGGACTAATGTCCGAATGGGGGCGGGAGTTTCCATCATCTCCAAGGGAAAAGTACTTATTGAAGGTACGCAACAACAACCGGTTCTGATTAGACCAGCTGATGAAGAAATGCCTTGGGGAGGTATTCTAATTCAAGGCTCTAAAAGTGCGGGAAGCGCCATCCGTCACGCGCACATTAGTGGTGGAACAACAGCTGGGTATAGTCATGTTCAAAATTCCGGGATGATATCCGTGTATGGGTCGGATCGCTTCTCATTGGAAGATTCCACGATCATGAAAAATACTGGGCACGATGACACCCTACATGTCGTCTACGGAAATGCGGAAATTCAGCGAAGTTCTTTTCGGGATTGCTTTAGTGATTGCATAGATGTGGATTTTGTAAACTTGAAAGCAATGGAAATTGACATTTACAACCCCGGAAATGACGGTATTGACTTCATGGACAGTTCGGCCAAATTGAACGGTATTTCAATTGATGGCGCATATGACAAAGCTTTGTCCATTGGGGAAAGGTCTTCAGTTGAAGCCGATAATGTGGAAATTTTCCGATCCCAAACCGGAATTGCCGTCAAAGACGCAAGCTTTCTTAGGCTTGAGGGTTCCAAGTTGAAGGAAAATGAAATTGCCATGGATATTTATAATAAAAAATGGCGTTACCATACCCCTGGATCAAGTGAGGTTCGCAGCACGGACTTTGACGACAATCGCCTCAGCTTACGTATAGCGGAGGGCGGAAAACTATCATTAGGTAGGGGAGTACGACTAGGCGATATTGTCGGTGGTGGTCAAGTTGTGAGGGAAAAATAGAGAAATGCTTGGACTCGATTTCACGGATAATAAATTTGAGAAAAAATTTTTTATGGATAAGAATAAAGTTCAAAGCATTATTTCAAGAGTATCAGATGTATTTAGTAAGGACCGGAATCATAATGAATTGAATGCGGGATATTACAATTATTCAATTTACTATGATGGACGAGAGTTAAATTACTATTCTGAAAAACATGAAGGCTTGAATAGTCGGATGAAAGTTCGTCTCAGGGCTTATAAAGCCTATCCAGACGGCGAACCCAAGAAATGTTTTTTGGAGTTCAAGCACCGTATAGGCGGCGTCGTTAAAAAAGAACGTATCGCGCTAACGAATGAAGAAGCCCTTACTTTGCTATATACGTCAAGTTTTCAAGGAATTAAGGATACTACATCGCGGGTAGTCCCAATTTTTCAGTATCTCCTAAAGCGGTATGACATAAAACCGGTCGTATCCGTACTTTATCATCGAATAGCGCTGAACTCGTCCGTCTTTCCCGGAGTCCGGTTGACATTCGATTCCAATGTTCGCGCCAGTCCTTTAACTAATTTGATGCCCCCAATGAGCTCGTTTCAGCATGTTGTCGATCCCCGTCAAATCGTAATGGAACTGAAGTATCAGCATAATCTTCCTCATTTGCTGATGAGTAGAATAAATGAGTTTAATGCTGCACAGGTTACTTTTTCCAAGTATGCAACGAGCATGGAGAAAGTTAAGGGATGATCCACGGATTAAGTTTTAGTGAATAGACAGGCTCTATTGTCGAAGTATTAGAGTGGGGTGTAAGAATTAGCAAAATAATATTCGCGACATGCAATGAATACTTGTTACTTTGTAAATTATTATGAAAATTGATAAAAAAAAGTATATTGGCAATACGTTGCTGACGGGTGGCAGCTTTTTGTTTTGCTACATAGTAATTGAATTTTTTATTTTTCCGAAATTACTTCCGTTTCTCCCGTTAAAACTCCACGGATATTTAGGGGTCGTTGCCCCTCTGGCACAAAGCTCAAAGGCAGACACTCTGCCAAATGACTGGATTGCATTAATTGGCGATTCTTATGCACAAGGAAAAGGGGACTGGCTGCTAACTACAGATCACGGTTCAAATTTACCATTTCATTCTGCGCATGAAATCAATCGTATAACAGGTAAAGATGTTGTTAGCTTCGCCGGCGGAGGGGTTGGAAGTGTAAGAGGTTTTGTGCAATTTATAGTTCGTGGTGTCGATTTGTTAAATGCGAGTTCTAACTACAACGTCTCTGAGCCTTCTACCATTTTGGCCTATTTTTATGAGGGTAATGACCTCAACAATAATCTTCGAATGTTGAAACGTCAGTTCATTCCAAGATATGGAAAAAATCAAACCCTTGATAGTTCCGACATTCAGCTTTTCATAGAAGATATTACTGGCATCAACGAAGAGATTTCCCCCCGTTGGTGGTATAACTTGTTCTTCCTGAAATTCCTACGCCGGTCCGTCGAAGGCACTTTGGAAATTTTGACGATGGACGACAGCGAAACGTCCGATACATTATCCGGGAATAAAAAAGGTCTGGAGGCCGAAGACAACATAAGCCCAGATTATAATGTTGTTCGTATTAAGGGTGGAGATATTGAAGTTCCTCCACGATTACAGGGACCCGCTCTGGAGTTGACCGAGAAAGAAATAGAGGCATCGCTTTTTCTGGCAGAGCAATCTTTACTTAAGCTCAAAAGTATATTCAAGAACTCAAGAATTATTGTTGTTTATATTCCATCCCCCCTTTCTTCATATAAATTTCCGGGACAAAAAATAAGTTCCCAAAGCATGGAAAACAGAAATTCAAGTTTCAGAACTGGAGAAGTACTGAAGAACAGCCAGAAAATTTGCGGGGAAATGCAAAAAATTTCGCAACGTCTTGATTTGGGCTTTTTCGACTCACGACCATTTATTCACGAAGTTACAGGCTCTCAATTGATTCATGGACCGCGAGACTGGAAGCATTTTAATCGTACCGGACAGCAAGCGCTTGGTAGCGCCGTAGCAAAATTTCTTTTAGGTTCAGATGAATTTTCTGGGTGCGATAGGGGAGCGGAAGGGCTCCAAAATTGAGACTAATTAATAGAATAGTCAAATCTGTTATCTATAGGATTCAACACGCTCCTCAAAGAATGTTGGGCTTTATTGCTGTTCGCATTCCTTCTTCTTGGATGGAAAGCTTGTTTCGCCATATGATCGGGGGTCATGCAAATAGTTTACCGCCGGATCAAGGATTGAAGTTCCTGTTCAACCTGGAGGACATTATTTACCGTCTAGAGAACTGGCGATCCATTGACTATGACAAAGGTGTTCATACCAAACACCGTCATACCAAGTACCATGATTTCTTCGTCAAAGGGGTGACGGAAACAGATTTAGTGCTCGACATTGGTTGTGGAAAAGGCGAAGTGGCTTTTGACGTAGCTAATAAAACGGGGGCCTATGTAATTGGAATCGATAATAATGAAGATCATTTCCAATGGGCAAATGAACATAAAGCTCATGATCGGCTGGAATATATCCTTGGTCAGGCACCCGAAGACCTTCCCTCAAAAAAATTTAGTGTGGTGTTGTTATCAAACATTTTGGAACATATAAGTGATCGAACAATTTTTTTGCAGGGTATAATAAGGGATATCCAGCCGGAGCGCCTTCTTATCAGGGTCCCACTATTCGAACGAGATTGGCGGGTTCCCCTTAGGAAGGAACTCAACCTTGAATGGCGTCTCGATTTAACTCATGAAACGGAGTATACGCTGGAGTCCTTTGCGGAAGAAATGTTCGCTGCTGGTCTAAATGTTACTAATCAAGAAGTGCGTTGGGGGGAGATATGGGCTGAGGCGCGACCAGTGTCGAAATCTTACGATATCTAAAACTATGAATAATCTCAAAAGTCTCAAAAAAACCACATCATATCCGTCAGAACGCAAGAAACGCATTATTGAATCGGCTGATCGATTGGCGCCGGAGCGTCAAAGCTGGATACAGAAGAACTGGTTCTATTATCAAAATGATGAACGTTACATGCAGTTTCTCGTTCCGGCAGGGCAGCGTGTCCTGGATATTGGCTGCGGGACAGGTGGGCTATTATCTGCGCTAAGACCATCTTTTGGGGTTGGTATTGACATTAGTTTCGAAATGATAAAATTGGCCAAGAATGAGCACCCGGCTTATACCTTTCATGTAGGAGATATTGAAGATCCCGAGACCCTCGAAAGGATTGAGGGAACTTTTGATTACATTGTTCTTTCAGACACAATCGGACAATTAGAAGATTGTGAGCAAACGATTAAGAACCTGCAGAAATTTTGTACGACCAATACCCGTTTGATAATTTCCTATTATTCTCACTTATGGGAACCAGCAGTATCCATAGCTGAAATTCTTGGCGGGAAAATGCCCCAGCCACATCAAAATTGGCTATCTTCTAACGACATTTTTGCTTTGCTTAATTTATCGGATTTTGATGTCATTAAGCGAGAGTGGCGACAACTCCTTCCCAAACACATTCTAGGCCTTGGAACTTTGGTAAACCGTTATGTCGCCACTTTGCCTGGCATAAGGAAACTATGCCTCAGGAACTATATCGTTGCACGGGCGCACTCGCGGCATGCCGAAAAAATAGATTCGGCAACGGTTGTTATTCCTTGTCGTAATGAAAAGGGAAATATTGAAGTTGCTATAAATCGGTTGCCTCAGTTGTGCAATAATATGGAAGTGATCTTCGTTGAAGGAAACAGCAGCGACGGTACCTATGAAGAAATGTTGCGGGTAAGAGACGCCAATCCTAACAAGGATATTAAGGTATTAAAACAAGATGGAACTGGCAAAGCAGATGCAGTGAGAAAAGGATTTGATGCGGCAAGCGGTGATGTGCTGATGATTCTGGATGGGGATTTAACAGTTCGCCCGGAAGATATGCCAAAATTTTACAGTGCATTGGTTAACGCAAAGGGGGAGTTTATCAACGGCACTCGACTTGTCTATCCGATGGAAAAGAACGCCATGAGGCCTCTTAATTTGTGGGCGAACAGGTGTTTCGCATTAATTTTTTCTTGGCTTATTAACCAACGGATTACTGATTCTCTTTGCGGAACGAAAGTCCTTTCACGCAAGGCTTATCGTCGCATAGCTGATGATCAAGCATACTTTGGTGATTTCGATCCCTTTGGTGATTTTGATTTGTTGTTTGGCGCCTCAAAACAGAATCTAAAAATAATCGAAATCCCAGTACGCTATGACGCGCGAAGCTATGGGGAAACCCAAATTTCACGTTTTTCGGATGGATGGAAATTGTTGCAAATGGTGGTCTTCGCCTTCAAAAAACTGAAATCGATGTGACGAATTTCGAAATTAATCTCAAATCGGCGAAACAAATCTGGCGGGCCAAAAATTCCCTGCGGGCCGTTTATCACGATCTGTATGGCAAAATGGAAACATCTTGTCGTCCTGGAACGATACTTGAAATCGGAGCTGGAATTGGGAACCTGAAGGAGTATTTTTCTAATGCGGTGACGATCGATGTACAGACTGTTCCTTGGATTGATGTCGTCGCCGATGGTGAGTGCCTCCCGTTTAAAGATAATTGTTTCGACAATATCTTGATTTTCGATGTTCTTCATCACATTGGGAATGTGAAGAGGTTCTTTTTGGAAGTTGGGCGTGTTCTTAGTGATGGAGGGATGGTGGTGTTGGTAGAACCAGCGATTACTCCCTTTAGCGGCTTCTTCTATAAGCGATTCCATCCCGAACCCTTTGACCTTGATGTCGATCCGTTGTTGCGTGCGGAAGTGGGTGCAGCTTTGGACCCTTTAAAGGCCAATCAGGGAATTCCAACCCTCTTATTTAAACATCACAGAAGAGAATTTGAGGCGGCATTTCCCACGCTCAGTATAAAATCGGTGTCCTGGCTTAGCTTGTTCGCTTTCCCCATGAGTGGTGGATTTCGCCCATGGTCATTACTTCCAAACTGGCTCGTTACACCTCTGCTTTTTATTGAAGACGCGCTTTTACCTGCCTTAGGTCGATTTATGGCGTTCAGGATTATGGTTGTTCTTGAACGGGTAAATAGGTGAAGACCAAAAAATAACTCTTCTGCAGATATGATGCTAAAAACGAAATCAAAAATCAGAATTGCCAAGATCGTCTCGAAAATGTTTCGCGCATCTCGCAAGTTGGTCGGATTGGGTGATGAGGTAACAGTAGTAAGAGGAGGTCTTAGATGGTGCCTGGATCTTCGAGAGGGAATAGATTTTGCGATCTATTTACGGGGCTCCTTCGAAAAGGAATTAGTTTACTGTTATACAAAATATATCGGTACTGGTGGCACTGTCCTGGATATCGGCGCCAATATTGGTGCAAACACACTTCCCTTGGCATCCAATGTTGGAGAGCGAGGGAGGGTTATCGCCTTTGAGCCTACGGATTACGCAGTTCAAAAGCTGCATCGAAATGTCCATCTCAATCCACAACTGGTTGACCGGATCTCAATTGAGCAGATCATGCTTACGAATTCTTCGATGAAGGAGGTTCCGCTACAGTTTTATGCTCGCTGGCCTTTAGATAAGAAAGACCGGATTCATGAAACTCATATGGGGGCATTAAGCGAAGCGACTAACACCTCTAGTAGAACATTGGATGACTATCTACATAGTCACGATATCGAAAAAGTGGATTTCATTAAACTTGATGTCGATGGTGGAGAGCTTGAAGTGTTGGAAGGAGGGCGCGAAATGCTAGCTCGTATTCGCCCGCCAATTGTTCTGGAGTTGGCACCCTATGTTTACGATTCCTCTAATAGAAAATTTCAGAGAATGCTCAAATTTCTGTTCGAACTGGGATATGGACTACATTCTTTAAGAGACAATTCACGACTCTCCGATGATCCCGAAATCATCGAATCAAGTATTCCATCAGGTGCGGGTATTAATGTTTTGGCGTTACCGAAGTGAAGGCTTTATTTCAAAAACTTCTAATTCGGCTTTTCTCAATTATTCGTAAAACGGGTTTCTGGGAAAATCCAGTTGGACAAGCTCTTTATCTGTTTTTGTACAAAATCTATAAGGATGTGGTTGAGACTGGTGATGTCAAGCTTCTGGGTCACTTAATTGCCCCCAATAGCGCGGTTATCGACGTTGGGGCAAACGTAGGTTATTTCACCTTGATGTTCGGGCAATGGATAAATGGCGACGGCCGCGTTGTCTCAATAGAGCCTGAAGAATCAAATTTTCAACGTTTGCAAAAAATGATCAAAAAGGAGGGCCTGACAGACGTAGTAGAAACCGTTCAGGCCGCGGCATCGAATATATCTGGGACGGGTAGACTCGTTGTAGATACCGATAACCCTGCTGACCACTTCTTGGGGCAGGGGGATGTCGAGGTCTCCGTGCTAACGATTGATGACATATTACTCGATCGTGGGATCCCTGATGTTTCGATGATAAAAATCGATGTCCAAGGCGGTGAAATTAATGTCTTGAAGGGTGCCGAGAATACTATCCGGCGTTCTAGGCCGGCATTGTTTATTGAAGTTGATGGACCCTCATTAGTCAGATCCGGCAGCAGTCCCGGGGCCCTGTTGGATTTCTTGTATGAACATGAGTATTCGTCCTTTTTAATTCAGGGAGGTGCCTTATCGGATAGACAATCCAAAAATAGGATTATCGAACAAATAGATAAGGAGGGATATCTTGACGTTCTTTTCCTGCCTGAAGAAATGGGTCCAATTGACTTCTTAAAAGCATCAGATCATGAAGAAGACCTTCCCAATCATTTTCAAAAGACCAGTTCGCCGTTGCCTCTCCTTCTTTTCGTAGGGCTTATGCTTTCCGTTTGGTATTTGTTGACGGGCTTTCAGGACGTGGGATTTTGGTGGCATTCTGGAGACTATCCTTATCTCTCACTCGCGCACGCGCTTGGTATGGAAGATTGGTTGCTGGGATCAGGCGAGCGTACTCTAACCCCCGCGAAAACGATGCACCCGGGGATACCCTTTCAAATAGTCAGTTGGTTACTCTTTCGATCGGTAGCTTTAATTCATCCTGAAGTTTCGGGCGACGATTTTGTCGTTCATGTTCTTCAAAATCCAGAAGGCTTTTGGGAGGCTGCCCAATTTGCTGTGGTCCTGATTAACGTGACAGCCCTATATCTGATCTGGCGGATATCACGCCCCTACGGCCTGCCAATTACCTTTGTGGCCTTTCTGGCCTGCTTTTCACATTACAGTTTCTGGCAGTACGGAGTAATGGAATTGGGAAACGAAAGTTTTGCCCTAATTGGGGCCGTTTTATTTTTCCTTTCTGCCCGACAAGCCTTTATGGGCATGTACTGGAATATTTGGTCATGGATGCTTTTTGGCGGCGTGTGTGCCGGGGTATATTTGATCAAATTACAATATATTACCTGGTCGGCGGCAGTCCCTATTGGCCTTCTGACAGCTGTTCTCACGGGTGAGAGATCATGGCAACAGGCCTTTAAGGGCGCGCTTTCATTCATTACAGGCTTCGCGCTATTACTCTGGAGCGTTGGGGGAGTAATGGTTGGGAACAGCGGCTTATTGGATTTGATTGGAAATCATATCAGAGTGATAACCCGAACCGGGCTATATGGGCATGGAGATACTGGAATTATTGAATTCGCTAGCCTGGACAGAAGCCTTAACTACCTGTTTGGAAACAAAGAATTTCTTTTAGTGATAACTACTGTAATTTTGCTAGCTTTGATCGGCATAATTGCCAAGCGCCGCGACAATAATTGGGTTCGTACTCATTTGCCGATTGGCGTAACTATACTTGGAGCATTTCTTCTGAGTTTTCTTGCCGTAGTAAAACATTTCAACCCCCATTATTTTGTTGTTTCATTGGCCTTGATACCACTCATTTCATTATGGGCTGCTGCCGCATTCGGGCGATACGTCGGCCTGCTTCTATTATTGCCAATCGGTATCAGCGCGGTGTTGGAGACAGTTTCTGTTTTTCAGGTATATCTACCGGCTCAAAGGGAAAAAGCTATTGAACTACAGGGGAATGTTGATGAAATCATGGCTTTGCCCCTGGCGGCAGGGCAAATACGGTTATGGGACCATGTTCCAGGACAGGCATATCGAACTGGGCAAGTGCTTCACATGTCTGGAATAGAGCGATATAAGAAAGCCTATTGGAAGGTCAACCCCTCAGAAAGAATGATAAATGGTAAATTAGTTTGGCCGGAATCCAAGCGTTCAATTAGCGCCTGGGAAGAAATTCCCTGGCGCTACGCTGTCTTTAGTAAAAGGGCTGTATCTCAACAAAGCGATTTACCAAAAGTTTTCTCAAAAACTCAGCGAACATTCCATTTCTATGGTGATTATACTGTGATTGAACGATAGATGCATAAAGCTTGGATGCCTAGATTGAATTTTGCGATATGAGAATTATCTGTAAACCAGAAATGCATTAACGGTATAGGGCCTACTTTCTCCATATAGAACTTAACTCCCTTAGCTTTAGGTAAACTCCGGTGTCATCTTGTCAAAGAAAATTCTCCTGATTGAACCCCCCTTTTACAGGCTGTATCACGATCATTTCTCATTGGATCGATATCCCTTATCTCTGGGGTACATTGCCGGTGCTATTCAAACTGGTACAGATTGGGAAGTTCGTGTTCTCAATGCCGACTTCAATACAAAGTATTCCAGTGGCCTTCAATTGGTTGAAATGGCGGGGAAGGGATACGACCGATACATATCGCTCCTAAATGACTCCGCACTCCCTATATGGAAGGAAATAGAAGCAAAAATCAGGGCCTTTGCACCCGATGTCGTCGGCATAACAAGCAAAACCCAGAATTACGCTTCTGCCCAAATCCTTATAGAAATTGCCAAACGGATTAGACCAGATGTTCGCATCGTTGTGGGGGGGCCACATCCCTCCATGGCGGGAGAGCAAGTTCTGGAAAACCAAGATGTTGACGTGGCTGTTGTCGGCGAAGGCGAGGAAACAATTGTTGAACTTCTAAAAACTCTTGAGACGGGATCTAGTCTACATAATGTGAATGGAATTGTTTTTCGTGATCAGGATGGCGAGATTATTAGAACCTTGCCACGGGCCTACACCAACGATTTGGATGTTTACCCATTTCCTCATACTTCGGCTGAAAGTGCTCTAATCGATTATGAGAAGTATCCAAAGACTGCCTTCAAGAATATCTTCGCGACACGTGGTTGTCCGTATGCCTGTCAGTTTTGTGGCTCCAGAAATATTTGGTCTAGAAAAGTTCGTTACCGATCCGCCGAAAATGTCGCGGAAGAAATACGACAGCTTAGAAAGTTCGGTCTGGACACTATCCATTTCGACGATGATACCTTTGGTCTCAGTAAGAAATATATCAAGGCACTATGTGAGGAGATAAAAAGGCAGACTCCGGACATCTCGTGGACTTGCGAGACAACAGTAAATGTCCTGGATGAGGATACTGTGGGTTGGATGAAAGATACCGGTTGTCGGGGCGTCTATATTGGAATCGAATCCGGCAATAATAAAATGCTGAGAACGATTAGAAAAAATATAACCATCGAGAAAGCATACGCCGCTGCTGAATTACTAAAAAAGAACGATATTTATGTCGGCACGTTTTTTATGACTGGTTTTCCCAATGAGACTGAAGAAACCATGGCCGATACGCTTCGGGCGATGAAAAGGATAAAAACCGACGTTATCTGGTTTAGTATTTACACTCCGTATCCTGGGACTGAGGGATTTGAGATCGCTAAATCCCAAGGGCTTGTCGACGATAGTTATGATGTTGCCCTCTACAATCATCAAAGCCCTGAGAACTGTTTTACAGCGAACATTCCAGCTGAAAGATTTCGTATTCTCGCAAAGAAAATGATGATCGATGTCGATAAGATCAATTTACGAAATAAGCGAATGAGTGCATTTTCTTACTACTGGGGGCTCAGTCGGAATTCCCTTAAAAAAAATGGCTTGTTGCCCACTATGGGAAAAGCGGTTCGGGCTGTCGTAATGATAGCCACTTCACGTTATAGTCACAAAAGATCATAAATTTCTTAAAGAACTTTAAGCTGATCGCTGCCCCATCTGTCTCCAGCGGAAGGGCTGTGATCGAGTAGGTTTTTTGGACTACAGCCAGTGTGTGGATCAAGCCGGTTAACAGCGGCACAATTTGTCAAAAAAGTCTGCCCAATAATGCTGTTTCATCGCATCCATGGGGATAATATGTAAAGTTCCATCAAATCTTGATAGCGATTAGTATTCTTTCTGGTTAATTCTCTTACACAACAAATTTATAGGCCTCCCCTTACGATGGCAGAGCAATCATTCGAGATATTAGAAGTAGGAACTAAAAGGATTATCATCCATGAGGGTGAAGAATATGAAACTGACTACAGTAAAAAATTTGTCGAATTGATTGTTAAAAGGAAAGGAATTTCTCGTGCAATCGATTATTTCAATCATGGAAAGGTACGGCCGTTTTATATCAAACCATTATTCGAATATCTTGAGGCAAATGGGAAAACTGGACTTAAGGTTTTGGAGGTCGGGTGTTCTTCGGGATATATGACCGAATTTGTCCATTCGAAAGAATGCGTTGCAGAAATACAGGCCTTCGATGTTGATCCAGCCTTTGTAGAAATTGCGCGCTTAGTGGTTGAAGAACGAAATCTGAACAAGGTAACGCAAATTGATCATTATACCACTCAGCAAACCCGTTCCCTGCCAATGCCTAGCAATTATTTTGACTTGGTTATCGCCAGTGCAGTAGTAGAACACCTACCTGTCGAAGGGCGCTGGGAGTACGTCGATGAATATTATCGCGTATTGAAAACTGGAGGATTAATCGGTTTTTTTGATACGCCTAATAGGCATTTTCCCTACGAATGGCACACGGTTCAGTTACCATTTGTAAATAGATTATCTCCTCAACTTGCCTATATCATTACCAAGAATTTCCAAAAACGTCATAAAAACGTATCGTTTCCGAGTTTTATGCGTTCAGGAACGGCCTGGACTAATGTCTCTTATTCGGAATGCCTGCCGGTTGGCGTTGTCCTTGACGTCACGGATGTTTCAGAAAAATGTGGATATGGTTATCCGTTTATCCGCAAGCACCGATCTCGCCGGCATATGCCGTACTATTGGTTTTTACGTTGGATATCGAACCTACTAGGATTTCCTTTTGAATTTTATCTCCCAAATCTTCAACTCGTATTTGAAAAAGGAAAAAACTACGATGAAGAGATTTGAGATGTTTGACTTTGAAATTGTTCTTTCTTCTTTAATTTCTACCGGTTTTTTTCTCTAAAATGAGCACCCTTCAAGATGTTCACTTAGTTATTGTCTATCAAAGCGGACATTCACTGGAAGTGTCCGTTCGGTGTGGACAATTCGAACGAGAGATGTCTTTGTTTCGGTTTCTACGACCGCATTTTAAGGCCATTACCTTGGTGACACATGGCTCGCAGGACAGGGTCCGATTTTCTGATGCTCTCGGTGGAATAGATATTTGCTGCAATGAAAAAAAGTGGCCGGGATGGCTTTACCAATGGTGGCTGTCATCGGTTTTCGCTCCCAAACTTTCTGGAAAGGTTATTGTCCGGTCTGACCAATTCCTTGCGGCTGGCCTGGCTTTTAAAATGGCGCGACGAGTTAATGGTTGGTTCGTCGTAAGGGGAGGCTATATGGGGTCTGATTTTGCGGTGCGCCGATGGGGGGAGCAGGCTCGGGAAACAACTCGAATGCGGGCCTTGGAAAAAAAGGTACTCCCGGTAGCAGACCTATCAATTGTTACTACGGCGGAAATGAAGCAACGCATTAGGGAACTGTATTCCGTGCCTGAGGAACGTATCCAGGTTGTTCCTAATTATGTCGACACTCAATTAATGTCGCCTTCAATTGAAAAAAAATCTTTTGGAAAAAATATCTGTTTTGTGGCTCGACTTGAGGAACAAAAAAATCCTCTAAACCTGATGAGGGCTCTGGTGGGCACCGGCGCTACGTTGACGGTTGTTGGACGGGGACCGTTGCTCGGCCAAATGCAAGAGATTGCCGCTAGGAATAACATTCGCGTTGATTTTTATGACGTTTTGCCGCACCGAAAATTAGTTGATGTATATAGAAACAGCGATATTTTTGTTCTGCCGTCAAATTATGAAGGACATCCGAAAACTCTACTTGAAGCCATGGCATGCGGGCTTCCCGTAATTGGTGCCGATTCACCTGGGGTTAGAGAAAATATTGAATTTGAAGTAACCGGATATTTATGCGGGACCGGGGTTGAGGAAATTCGATCGGCCATTTTGGAGGTTTTGGGGAATTCAGATTTGGCCAGTCGCATGGGAAATGCCGCGCGTCAATACGCGCTCGCTACGTTCTCTCTGGATCGAATAGTAGAGTTGGAACTTTCTGTTATGGGACAACTCGTCAGCGAGAGTCAAAAATCCCTCAACACCCTAGATATGAATTTGTAGATGGCTGAGCTTCCTCACCGTGTAACCGTATTGATGCCGATCTTTAATTGCGTCGATTACCTCGATGAAGCAGTACAGTCGATATTGAATCAAACTTATAAATCTTTCGAATTCCTGGTAATCGATGATGGCTCATCGGATGGGAGCCTGGAAAAAGTACAATCTTTTGACGACCCGCGGATCAAAATCATTAAGTCCCCAAGTAACAAGGGGATTGTCGATGCCCTAAATCAGGGGCTGGATGCAATAACGACAGAATACATCGTTCGAATGGATGGCGATGACATCGCGGCGTCGAACAGGTTGGAAGAACAAATCAAATTTATGGACAGAAATCCCGACATCGGCGCTTCAGGCACTGATGTCATCTACTTTAATGGCGAAAGAGAGGAGAGATGGTGGGTTCCGACGGATCCGGAGGAAATAAAAGGCCGCTTGCTGTTCCATAGTCCCTTGGCCCATCCAACGGCAATCATTAGAACCGAGGCGTTGGTAAACAGTGGAATTCGGTATCGGCAAAAGTTTTGTGCTGAAGATTGGGATTTTTGGCTTCAGTGCTGTAAGAAATTCAAACTCTCCAATTTGCCCATCCCCCTGCTTAGGTACCGTTACAACCCCGATAGCGTATCAAAAAGAAATGTCGACCGCGTCGACCGGGCGGCGTCCGAGATTGCTAGGGGTGAACTGGAATTCATGGAAATTCATGCGTCAGAAAGAGAAGTGCAAATACATCGTTGGATAGGAAAAGGCGCGCAGGCAAATACCGATTTTGGAAGGCAGGAAATTTTTGACTGGTTGGTCAAAATACAAAGGGCAAACAAGAAATTGGCATTTGTTGCTGAAGACGTATTTGACGATATCATTTTCTATTATGCCAGCCAGGTTGCCGGAAACAGAATTCCAGATCATCTGGCGTTTACAAAAACTATGGCCTTGAACCCCCAAAGAGATTTGCGCCTAAAAGGCCTTCTCAAAGCGGCTCGATATCTGACGGGTAGGGCTCGGAACTCTTCCATTCGTTCGGTATTGCGACAAATCGCTCCAAGATCAGATAACAAGTCAGGCCCATGATAAGCGTAGTTGTATGCACATATAATCGTGCTGAGATTCTTGAGGGCGCCTTAAAGACCTTACAAGACCAGACCGTCGAACCAAGCCGATTCGAAATTATCGTAGTTGATAATAATTCCACGGACAAAACGCCCCACGTCGTTAGGAAGCGACGAGAGATCATGGGCAATCTCAAATACTGTTTCGAACCAGAGCAAGGGCTATCCCGAGCCAGAAATCGCGGGTGGAAAGAGGCTAGGGGCGATTATGTCGCCTTTGTAGATGACGATTGCCGAATGCCCAAGGAATGGTTGAGGCGTGCATTTGAAGTTATCGAGGAATCGGCCCCCGGAGCCTTTGGCGGCCCTTACTCCCCTTGGTATGAAACTCCCCCTCCGGAATGGGTGAAGGAAGGCTATTTTTCGACTCTGAATAAGGGAACTTCTTTACGGAATCTGGTAGATGGCGAATTTCTAGATGGCGGAAACTTTATTGTCCGACGGAACATCTTGGAACATCTCGGCGGATTTGATCCAAAATTAGGCATGAAAGGAAAATCCATTGGCGTCGGTGAAGAGACCCTATTGCAGATAAATTTGCGTAATTCGTTCCCAGATGAACGCATTATTTTTGATCCGTCTCTTGAAGTAGAACACATGGTTCGGACGAATAAGATGACGATGGGTTGGGTACTAAATCACCGTTTCCAAAGTGGCCGGTATTCTCACCGGACGTTTGATCACATGCCCAATGAGGGTGAAATGTCGACCCCGCCAGCCTTTATGAAATTAGCCTATCATGTGGTGAGGTTTATAGGGGCTTTGGTATTCGGGTTACTTTTTCGAAATCGGAAACAATATCCGTTTATTCAGAATTACCTATACGAAGATGCCTTCTATCACGTGTACATTATTGGCGACGCTTGGGAAAAATTTCGCAAATGAGAAAAGTCGTCGTTAGTAGAGGGCTCGTCAATTAATGTGCGGCATAGCGGGAATTGTCTGTAGAGGCCCAAATGTTGATGTAGAGCCTGTCCAGGCTATGCAACGCGCGCTCCAACATCGAGGTCCCAACAGCAAAGGGAATTTTGTTACTTCTCATATTGCACTTTGTTCTACTCGCCTTGCTATTATCGACGTAACGAGCGGGCACCAACCATTATACAACGAAGACGACAGCATTGTGTTGGTGGCGAATGCCGAAATTTATAACTTTGTCGAATTGCGTATCGATCTTGAGAATAAAGGTCACCAGTTTCGAACGGGCAGCGATTGTGAAGTGATTATTCACCTCTACGAAGAATACGGCGAAGATTTCGCCCGTTATTTGAGAGGAATGTTTGCTCTTGCTCTTTGGGACGTAAGGCGGAAAAAACTGGTCCTGGCCCGTGACCGTATGGGCGAGAAACCGTTATACATCTATGAGACAAGAAAGGGGCTTGTTTTCGCCTCTGAAATGAAAGCGTTGCTTTCATCCGGGTTGATAGATTTTCGACTCGATCCCAATGCGGTCAATCTTTACTTCCATTTTCACTATGTCCCGGAACCCAGAACGTTGGTGCAAGGCATCGATAAACTACCGGCAGCGCATACGCTGACAATAAACATAGAGGACTGGGAATCGACCCCGAAACGCTATTGGTCGATAGATGATATCCCCCCAAAGGAAGGGGATCCTGTGACTGCCATTCGCGGCGAACTGGAAACGGTTGCTCGTTTGGTTGTCCGTTCTGACGTGCCTGTTGGTGTGGGATTGAGTGGAGGACTGGATTCCAGCGCAATTGCCTTCCTAACCGCCAAGACGTATCCAGGAAAACTTCAAGCCTTTTGTGTAGGTTACGAAGGGCAGCCAGACTGCGACGAAAGAAAGCAAGCCCGCGCCACCGCAGAGCACTTAAATATTCCTTTTCATGAAGTGGAGATCGCCAACAGGGATATTGCAGAAGGTTTTCCGAAACTAGTCTCTCGTCTTGATGATCCGATTGCTGATATTTCATCTTTTTCCTATGACGCCTTAATGCGCAAAGCCAGACAACATAATGTGCAGGTAATCATGCAAGGGCAGGGCGGTGATGAGTTATTTTGGGGCTATCCCTGGGTTCGCGAAGCAGTATTCGAAACGGCTCGGAAAGACCGCTTAATCGCCGGCGGTGGGGAGGTGTTCACTGAATATCTGAATTTTTCTCGTCCCCAGGGAGTCGGGCTGACGTCAGTACTTGAATGGCTAGGTTCTTTGGGGGGCTTTCTAGACGGATTGGAGAAATATCACAGGGATCGTAGTGCGCCTGTGGAGCGGCCCGTATTTCTCGAAAAAAGTCTTACCTACTGTCGGGCAAAAGAGAAAATTGGGGGGCTTTTTCATCGTGATTTCTCGGCTCGTTTCAACGAGGGTTCTCCTCTCGACATTCATAATAAGTCACGTCCATGGCCATCATCTGAGATTCTCGTGTTGGAATTTTTGTTCGAAACCTATTTGCGCGAAAATGGTCTGACCCAAGGTGACAGGTTGAGCATGGCCTCGTCGGTTGAATTGCGCTTGCCGCTTGTTGATCATAAATTGGTCGAGACCGTCCTGGGTCTGAGAAAGGTGCAGTCCGATCTCAATCATCCCCCAAAGGCTTGGTTTCGAGAGGCGGTTTCGGATCTTATTCCAGATTGGATTCTCAATCGTCCAAAGGCCGGATTTTCTCCCCCGACAGAGGATTGGTTTAAGGAAATTTTCTCGATGCACGGTGACAAGTTGATCGATGGTTATCTCACAGATAACAATGTCCTGGATTCCTGTCGCACAAATAGATTTGCCGCCGGGCCTTCCCATGGCGGTACGGGGGTCCCGTTATCCTTCAAGGCATTGGTACTGGAGCAATGGTGCCGGAATATGGAAGGTTTAGTGGGAAGTGCGCGATGCTGACTGAAAAGATCAGTGCCATTGGCCGCATTGGAGGTGCGTATACTTTGAGCGCCGTGGCCGGTTTACGCTACGGCAAAACATTGCGAGAAAAATGGATTGAAGGACGCTATCGTCGAATTTACCATTACCATGTTCGCAAGACAGGCGGTACCAGTATCAACCACGGATTATTGTCCACTGGCGGTGAGACTGGCCAACAGGTTTACCACCGGTTGCTGAAGAACAGTTGGGCCATGACCCGTAGTGGGGACAAAATATTCGTCGGCTGGGACCGGCACCTTATTGAACCGGGAAATTATCATTTTGCGTTCTCTCACTTTCCATTTTACGAGTTAAATCTTCCTGCTGATACCTTAACCATCACATGTCTAAGGGATCCCGTAGAAAGGGTGATTTCCCACTATCGGATGCTGGCGACTTATATTGAAGACCGTCAACGGGGGGCATCCAACTCCAGTATTGACGAAGAGATGTGGCTGCTTGGTAATGGGTTTCCCGCGTACCTGGAAAGACTTCCACGCGAAATGCTGCTTACTCAGCTTTACATGTTCTCGCGTCAATACGACCCGGATGAAGCGGCGGAAAATATTGCCAAATGCAACCAGGTGCTACATACCGAAACACTGGCAGTGGGAATGGGTGAACTAGGAAAGAGCCTGGGCATCGACATTCCTGTTCTTACCGCGCGTAAATCTACTGCAACTCCTCCAATAACTGAAGAAGACCGTGATCGCTTGCGTGGACTCCTGGAGCCGGAATACCGTTTTCTAGAAAAAATCGATAAACCATGAGCCTTTTCGACAAATATCCTGACGCAATAGTGCGTAATGCTACATTCATCAAGTACATCGGTACCTTGCATGTTATCTGGCGGGAATATTTCTGCCGGTCAAAAATCAGGAAAGATAACTTCAATTTAGAAAAAATCGGCAGCGACTATGGCGGCTTTTTGGTGCCTGGGGGGATGATTGACGAGAACTGGATTATCTATTCAGCCGGCGTGGGCGAGGATATTACCTTCGATCTTGGGCTCATCAATCAGTTTGGGTGCAATGTTTTTGCTTTCGACCCTACGCCGCGGGCAATAAATTATGTAAGAGAAAACGAAGCGGTCGATGATCAATTTCATTTTTTACCTTTGGCTTTGTGGAATTGCGCAACAACCCTGAAGTTCTACGCGCCGGCAAATCCCAATCATGTCTCACATTCAATTGTCAATATGCAGGCGACGGCACAATTTTTTAGAGCCAAATGCGATAGTTTGCAGGGTTTGATGAAGCACAATGGGCATAAACGTATACATCTTCTTAAACTTAATATCGAAGGCGCGGAATACGAGGTTCTCGATGACCTGCTTAAAAACAGTATTGGGGTCCGAGTCTTGTGTGTTGCATTCGACCAACCAATGCCAATTTGGCGTACACATCAAATGGTGAATCGCCTGCTTGCCGCAGATTATGCTCTTGTTGGTATAGACGGTTGGAAATTTACGTTTGTTTCTAAAGGAAATTTGCCCGGGTGAGTAGCAAGCCAAAAATTACTTTTGGTATGATCGTTCTAAATGGCGAACCCTTTGTAGCCTATAACTTGCGCGCCCTTTATCCTTTCGCCCACCAGATCATCATCGTTGAAGGGGCCGTCCCAGCGGCAAAAAATATATGCCAGCCTGATGGGCATTCCTTGGACAATACTTTGGAAGTATTGAGGCTATTTAAATCCAACGAAGACCCCGAAGACAAGATTGTTGTCATCACAGCGGAGGATGTAGGATACCCAGATGGATTTTGGCCAGGTGAAAAAGATGAGCAAAGCAGTGCCTATGCGACGCGTGCCAGTGGAAATTACTTGTGGCAAGTGGATGTAGACGAATTTTACCACCCGGATGACATGCGAGCTGTCATCGAGATGCTTGAAAATGATCCTACCATTACCGCCGTTTCTTTCGACCAGATCACCTTCTGGGGAGGTTTCGAATACACTTGTGATGGTTGGTACTTGCGTTCCGGTGCCAGTACATACCATCGGCTGTTTAAATGGGGAAAGGGTTATCGTTATGTTGCCCACCGACCGCCGACCGTAGTAGATGACCGAGGTCGGGATTTAAGAAAAGTTAAATGGATTGATGGAAAAGGAACTGCCCGTCTGGGTATCCAGCTCTACCATTACTCCCTGGTATTTCCTAGCCAGGTATTAAACAAAAGTAACTATTACGGGGCTGCCAAATGGGCAGACAGAGAGCGTGCCGAGGCTTGGGAGAAAGAGGTTTTCAGGAATCTGAAGCGCCCATATCGCGTGCATAATATATACACTGAACCAAGTTGGCTTGAACCTTTTAAAGGCAAGCATCCCGATATTATAGAGTCCTTATTGGCCGATATTGATGACGGCAACCTGAAGATTGAGATCAGAGATACTAACGATGTCGAGGCCCTATTGGCGGCACTCTACTATCGCCTGGGAAGAGGCGCGTTAAAGGCATTGTTCCCGTTAGTTCGCGCAACGCGATTAATTCTGGGCCTGCTTCGTTCTAATGCCAAACTATTGGGCGGGGAGGCTATCCTCCGCTTATGGCGACGCTGGAAAACAGCGAGAAGTTATTCAGGAGCCTCAATCGTCAAAATTCTCGCATGGCTTATTTCATCCCGTGAAACGACTAATTTTTCGTATGACCTGACGGATGCCAATAGAAATGAATTGAGCAAATTTGTCGCCAATGTCGCAGGTATCACCGCCGAAAAGGCGGATGGATATATGAGAGAGTTGGAAACAGACATGGAGCTTAAAAACCATATCCGGCAGGTGACGAAAAAAAGCTCAAAGCGTAAAGTCTCTGATGATCAAGCCCGATATGGGCGGCGTCTTGGATGGTACGCATGTGTTCGAGCCCTGAAGCCGAAAATAGTCGTCGAAACGGGTGTTGAAAAGGGGCTTGGTGCTTGTCTATTGGCCGCTGCCTTACGAAGAAATGCAGATGAGGGTCTGCCGGGTCGATATATTGGTACTGATATAGACCCTGAAGCCGGATTTCTTTTGGCGCACCCCTATGACGATGTTGGTACGGTTATGATAGGGGATTCCGTTAGCATACTCACCGATCTGAAAGATTCCATTGATTTCGTTATTTGTGATAGCGATCACGATCCCACTTATGAAACGCGGGAATATGAGGCCCTTGCCGCCAATCTTTCGGAACATGCGGTCATCCTTTCCGATAATGCCCATGTTACCGACGCTTTGGAAAAGATGGCTCGTCAGACGGATCGGAAATTCCTGTTCTTTCGGGAGCACCCAAAAAACCATTGGTATCCCGGAGCCGGAATAGGAGCGGCCTTTAGGTGACGATGTGAAAGTTCAAATTCTCAGTACATCAGATAACCTGGGGGGTGCGGCAAAGGCGGCATTTCGTTTAAACGAGGCGCTTTGTACCGGCGGCGTCGAAAGCGTTCTCTCCAGCCTGCGACCTATGGGGGAGACGGAAAACACGGTTGCCTTCCCTTTGGATAGAGGGCTTGCCGTGTCCTTTGCCCGACGCGTTGGGGAATTAAGAACAAGACTTTTTGACAGGCATCTCAGAAAAATCCGACCGACGGGATTGGAAATATTTTCGATCGACCGAACACCATACGCCTTCGATTTCAGCCATTGGCGCCCGGAAATTGATTTGATTAATTTGCATTGGGTCGCTCGGTTTGTTGACGTAGCGGCCTTTTTCACCCTCGGTCATGATCTGCCGGTTGTGTGGACGCTTCATGATATGAATCCCTTTACGGGCGGGTGCCATTATGATTCCGAATGTGGCCGCTTTATTGAGGGTTGCGGGCGATGTCCAGAGCTTGGTTCTAGCCGCGAAAATGACATTTCGGCGGCGGTTTTCAGGCGTAAACAATTTGTCTATGACCAGCTTAAAAGTAACAAACTGCATTTGGTAACGCCAAGTCGCTGGCTCGCAGGAGAAGCCAAGCGTAGCACGTTGTTTGGAAAATTCCCTGTGAGTGTCATACCGAATGGGATTGATACCGATCTTTTCACACCAGAAAACCGGGATCAACAACGCCAAGAAATGGGGATACTCGAAGACGCTAAAGTAGTGCTTTTCGTCGCACAAGATGTCGATGCCTCTAGAAAAGGCTTTTCCTTCCTTTTAGAGGCTTTAGGGAAAATAGACGCCTCTTCCCAAGGCAATATTCTATTAAAAAGTATAGGCAAAGAAAGGCCCGATCTCAGTGGAATCGGACTCAATCACCAACATTTGGGATATATAGAAAGCGAAGCGGCAATGAGTGCCGTTTATGCCGCAGCCGATCTATTGGCTTTGCCGTCGTTGCAGGACAACTTGCCGAATACAATGATCGAGGCTATGGCCTCAGGGACGCCGGTAGTGGCATTCGATGTGGGCGGCATTGCAGATTTTGTTAGTCCCAGCGAAACGGGTTTCTTGGCTCCGGCAAGGGACTCCAACGCTTTAGCATCGAAAATTGAAGAGGCTCTTTCAAACAAACATCGATTGAACGAGATGTCAGCCAAGTGCCGAGATATTGCCGTCAAAGAGTGCTCACTTGCGGTACAGGCGGAACGTTACCGTAAACTTTTCAATAGTCTAATAGAAAATAGTTAGCGGAAAGTGTTGGCATCAAATTCCGGGCGGTCAGACGGAATAAAGTACAAATCCATTTGCCAGAAACTGTTGTCTTTTACCCGCCACAGCGGATCGGATATATCGATGACAGAAAACCCCCTTGTTGCCATGACTTGGCATAATTCATAAAAATGAAGCGATTGTTTGGTGAGAGTGAAGTTATAGGATTCGATAACGACAAGGGACGCAGACTGTAATGTGGCTTCGGCTCCATCGAGAATTGGCAATTCAAATCCATGAGTATCAAGCTTAAGTAGAAAAGGGGGTTCGAGCGAGCGTTTTATCACCTCGCTGTCGATAGTAGTCGCTGGCACCCGTTTCATGTGAGCGTTGCTTTGGGTCATTGAAGCGCTACCTCCCATCAAAGTACTATCGTCGAAATAGGCATAGCCTGGCTTTGCAGCGGCCGCGGCTAGAACAAATTCGGCGTTCGGTTGGCCAGTGCAGAATTTTTGCAACGCCACTTGGTGAGCCTCGTGGGCTTCTATCAAAAAGTAACGACTATCGGAAAGAATGGTCATGGCGACTTTCGACCATGATCCGTTGGAAGCACCCACGTCGATCACTGTTTTAACGGGTAGCCCTCGATCGGAAATGCGCCTTAAGGCGTCCAAGGCCGTCAATTGAGAATAACCTAATCGCCAGTCCAGGCCTGTAACCTGCAGCGCTGACCTAAGCAACTTCCCCAAACCCAACATTTGCCGCCTTTCCGTTATCATCCTTCGATGGAAATTCCGAAATTAACGGATGGGGTTCAATTATTCTACCCTTGTGAGATGTGTTCGGTTGTAAACCCCCTAGTGTGAATGATATCCATTTCAGGGGTTGGGTACGAAAAAAGAGAAAGAGAATTGAAGTGATAAACAAAGCCGTACTCGTTACTGGTGGTGCCGGATATATCGGTAGTCACACCGTCCTGGCCTTGCAAGAGGCCGGATGGAACGCGGTAGTGTTGGACGACTTGTCGACCGGACACCTGGATTTGATCCCGGAGGGAGTTCCTTTTTATCAGGGTGATATTGCTGACAGAGAATTTGTCAGGCGTATTTTGCGGGAATTTCAGTGTCGGCGGGTAATGCATTTCGCGGGCTCTATCGTCGTATCAGAATCCGTCGTTAATCCAACGAAATACTATAAAAACAATACTATTGGCACAGCCAAGTTGCTGGATGTTTGTGTCGAAGAAAATGTAGAGCAGTTTGTTTTTTCCTCAACGGCAGCTGTATACGGCAATCCAAAAGAGAGTCCGGTAGCTGAGGATGCCCCTGTGGCGCCCGTAAATCCTTATGGTCGATCAAAGCTGATGAGCGAATGGATGTTGAAGGATGTGGCTAAGACAGGTTCATTGCGTTTCGTGGCGTTGCGGTATTTCAATGTTGCAGGAGCAGACCCGAAAGGCCGCTCAGGCCAGTGGGACGACGATGCTTCACACTTAATTAAAAGAGCTTGCGAAACTGCGCTTGGAAAGCGTATTGAAATATCCATATACGGGACGAATTACAATACACCGGATGGAACATGTATTCGCGACTACGTTCATGTCAGTGACTTGGCAGATGCTCATATCATGGCCTTGGCCTATCTTGAGAATGGTGGGGAGAGTGCCGAGGTCAATTGTGGATATGGACAAGGGTATTCCGTTCGGCAAGTACTGAATACCGTATGTGAACTAAGTGGACAGTCGCTACGTATTGAATCGTCGCCTCGCCGACCCGGTGATCCAGCCAAATTAATCGCTGAAAATAGCCTTATCAAAAAATTGTTCTCGTGGCAGCCAAAGCATAACGACCTTCACGAAATTGTTGAAACGGCCCTCGCATGGGAAAAGAAGATAAATGATGATATTTAGAGAATACGCTCGAAAATTAATTATGTGGAGTTTTGACATCATCTATTTTGATGCCGGTGAACATATAGAAGCATATAAACGGCCAGTGGGCAGGGGTATTTAATGTCTAGAAGAATTGCATTGATTACGGGAGTAACAGGTCAAGATGGAGCGTATTTGGCCGAATTCCTACTGGATAAGGACTATGAAGTTCACGGGGTCAAAAGACGCTCATCTTCATTCAATACTGAACGTGTTGATCATATGTATCATGATCTGCATGAAGAAGGCGCTGGCTTTTATCTTCATTATGGGGATATGACGGATTCAACGAACCTGTTGCGTCTGGTAAAAGAAATTCAACCAACTGAAATATACAATTTAGCGGCTCAAAGCCACGTACAGGTTAGTTTCGAGACACCCGAATACACAGCCAACGCCGATGCTCTAGGAACTTTGAGGCTTTTGGAAGCGATTAGAATTTTGAAAATAGAAGACAGTGTTCGATTCTATCAGGCTTCTACATCCGAACTCTTTGGGAAAGCACAGGAGAAAATACAAAACGAACAAACACCCTTCTATCCCAGAAGTCCCTATGCTGTGGCAAAATTATACGCATATTGGACCACGGTAAATTATCGGGAAGCGTACGATATGCACGCCAGCAACGGCATTTTGTTTAATCACGAAGGCCCAACAAGAGGCGAAACCTTCGTTACACGAAAAATTACCCGTGCTGTTGCCGCCATAGAATTAGGTTTGCAACCCCACTTGTACCTTGGCAATCTTGAAGCAAAGCGCGACTGGGGGCATGCAAAGGATTATGTCGAAGGGCAGTGGTTGATCTTACAACAAGAACAACCTGATGATTATGTGCTTGCGACTGGTGAAACCCACTCGGTTCGTGAATTCGTGGAATTAGCTTTTAGCCTGGTTGGCAAGCAAATTGTATGGCAAGGGCAGGGACTTGAAGAAGAGGGCGTGGATCAAAAATCCGGAAAGGTTCTTGTAAAAATTGACCCTGGATACTTCCGGCCGACCGAGACCGATTATTTGCTTGGAGACGCGACAAAGGCAAAAAGGAAATTGGGTTGGGTTGCCAGAACAAAGTTTCATGATCTGGTAAAGGAGATGGTTGAATACGATCTGGAACTAATGAAGAAAGGGAACTCTGAAGGAATTAATGATGCCCGATAAGGGTTTTGATATTGCTGGGCGCCGTATTTGGGTTGCTGGTCACAAGGGGATGGTTGGATCGGCTATATGTTGCCGTCTTGAACATGAAGGGTGCGACCTGCTGATTGCTAATCGAGATCAACTTGACCTGACACGACAAAGCCATGTTGAGACGTGGATGGAAAAAAATAAACCCGATGCCATTATAGTGGCGGCGGCTAAAGTAGGTGGCATCCTTGCCAATGATACATATCCCGCCGAGTTCATTTATGAAAATTTAATGATCGAGGCGAACATCATTCACTCGGCATGGATGCATGGGGTGAAAAAGCTCTTGTTTTTGGGGTCATCCTGTATTTATCCCAAGTTGGCGCAGCAGCCGATAAAGGAAAGCGAATTGTTGTCGGGATATTTGGAGCCGACAAATGAGTGGTACGCGCTGGCAAAAATTTCCGGTGTAAAAATGATACAGGCATATCGGCGCCAATATGGGTGTGATTTCATCTCCTGTATGCCGACGAATTTATATGGCCCCAATGACAACTTTGATCTCAATTCCTCACATGTGATTCCAGCATTGATCGCCAAAACGCATAAAGCCAAAACCTCCGGCAAGATGGAAATATGGGGAACCGGGCAAGTGCGTCGAGAGTTTATGTTTGTCGATGATCTCGCCGATGCCATAGTTTACCTGTTGAAAATTTATTCAGCGGACGATCCTATCAATGTCGGTACAGGTGAGGACTTAACAATTGCAGAATTGGCCGACATGATATGCGATGTAGTCGGCTTCAAGGGAGAGCTTCGTTACGATACGTCAAAACCAGACGGGACTCCCAGAAAACTTCTCGACGTAAGCAACCTCAATTCGCTGGGTTGGAAAGCAAAGACGACGCTACGTGCCGGTCTAGAAGAAACGTATGCTTGGTACCTGCAAAACGTAGCGGCCTGAGTTGTTGGAACGAGGTTTTTTTCGATTGTCATCTTCCCCTTACATCAGTTTTGTCGTTGGAACGCGCAATGACAATCATGGTGGCAATCTGCTGGAAAGGATGCAGGTGTTTATAGACACGCTCTTGTTACAATGCCAACACCATAACCTTCCGGCTGAATTGGTAATAGTCGAATGGAACCCTCCGGCAAGCAAAAAAGGCCTTGCTGAGGTTCTCTCGTGGGAACATATAACTTCATGGTGCCCGGTTAGAATTGTTGAAGTGCCTGAAGAATTTCACGAACAATTTGAGCATTCCGAGAAGCTGCCGTTTCATCAGTTCATTGCAAAAAATGTTGGTATTTGCCGGGCGCGTGGCGAATTTGTCGTCGCGACCAACATCGATATTATATTTTCGGATATCCTGATGAGATTTTTAGCGCGGAAGGCGTTAGATGAGAATGCCTATTACCGAAGCGATCGGTTCGATGTGCCCGCAAATATTCCCGCAGATAAACCGGTTAGTGAACTTTTGGCCTTTTGCAGGGAGAATGTTATTCGAATTCATCGAAGACTAGGTTCACGCGATATGGCGACTGGGAAATTTGATCGTATTCACCGGCCAATTTCGATTTTGCGGGCGGTTGCCTGGAGTTATCCACTGGGTTTTGTTTTCTTTTTTCTTTTTTGTCTCCTTGGCAAGGTCCCTGGTCGAAACGTACGTTTTTGGCTTGATCGATACAGAAAAGAAGCAGAAGGAAACCGGTCTTTCCTAGGATCATGCTGGAGCAGCTACAATCTTGGAGTCGCCTATGTTCGAAGAACTTTGAGAATTCGTAACCGCTTCGGGTGTTTACATACCAATGCTAGTGGTGATTTTACAATGATGGCGAAGCGTCAATGGCTTGCGCTCGGCGGATACATGGAATTTCCTGGTTTTCCGATGCATGTCGATGGGTTGCTGCTCTACAAGGCGCTTTTATCTGGGCTTTCAGAACGGAAAATTCCGGACAAAGGGAACATTTATCACATAGAACATGGTGAAGGTTCTGGGTTCAGCGAATACGCCTCAGGGGAAATGTGGCAACGTCTAGAAAAAAAGGGCATTCCCAGAATTACTTCGGAGCAATTGCAGAAATATATTCTTTCTGCCGCTGAAGAAGGCAAAGCCTTACCGTCGAATATTAGTAAGTGGGGCCTTAAGGGAGAGAACCTTGAGGAGAGAACCATAGAATCCTAACCGAGAGGGTCGCAAGGCTCTTAGTTGTCAATTTCTTGGTTTATCATCTATTGTCGCAAAACAGGTAGTACCGGCAAGTGCCCAAGCCAAAGCGATCCACCAGTTTTGCCAGGCACCGTAAGAAATGGCGCCAATCAACAGATAACTACTAATGAGTCCTGATCCGAGTGTTTTGATAAGTATGGGAAGACCGGATGAGAACAATAACCAAAAAAGCGTCCCGACAAAGACAGTAACCAGAACTGTACCCGGCATGCCAAGTTCAAGCCGTACCTGTAAAGACAGGTTATGAGGGTGCAACGGCAAAACCTCAAGAAGAGGCGTTGGGCGAAAATTATCTTTAGGTATGTCGCGGGATGAATCCATACCCCAACCGATTAAAGGTTTTTCCTCTATGCGATCATTTACGAATTGCCAGATAATTTTCCGATGGTCAATTGACGAAAGGGACGCATTTTCAGGAACCGGAATTGAGGGAGGCTTTAAGAATTGAGAGGTTAGTACCGGTGTAGCTAGAAACATAGCAGCCAGCACGCTTCCGACAAATAGAATGCTCCTTCGTCCCAACAAGGTAATAAAAGCACAGACCGAGATTCCAGCGAGCAGTGATAAAATAGCCGCACTGCTGGAAAGAAAAAACAGGGCAGCAGCGGCCATTAAAGAAGCAGAGGCGACAACTACGCGTTTTCCCCGTTGCCAAAGTATCGTTGCGAACGGCAAAAAAAGCAAAGCCATTACGCTTGACCCATTGTTCAGTGTCGTCAGGGGGTCGGCGCTAAACGAACTCCATAATGATAATCCGGTGATTGTGGCATAAAGGTATCCTAAGCCAAGGACGATTGCTCCGAATCCGTATCCGGCTAAAAAGTAGTTCTCCATTTTTGTTTTGGCCACGGCATCGGACGTATTTATCGAGACAAGTATTGACAAGCCGCAAAAACATATTGCTGTAAGCCGGAGAGTCAGAAGTGCTGCTCCTGCTGGGTCGATCGCCCACAAGGAGCTAATGCCGGCCCAAATAAGTAGCAGCGTGAGAAGGGTGAGTGGAAAAACAGGCAGGAACGTCTTTTTGCAACCATTTTTGATCCATGAAAGAAAGCCGGGTATTCCGGCAAGGACGATTAACAGAACAATTCCCTTAGTAGCGGCAACACCTATGGGAGCGATAAGGAGGAAAAGGAGAAGGATAGACTTTTCTGAAATACGCTCAACTTTTATGGGCTGAAATGGGCTTTTCATTTCTATGAATTCCGTGCCAGTCAGCCAACTGCTGTTACATAAAGCGACTTGTTCATTTGAATTTTTTCCATGCCATTAAAGTCCAATTGGAACGTACTATTGTCCCGCTATCCAATGGTCATACCAAGAAGTCAGATTAAACAACGTCCATAAATGAAGGGCATTGTCGCAGCGACCTTGTCGATGGTCGTTAAATTTCTGAGCGATATACGCCCTGTTAAGGAAACCACAATCCATCAAGGGGGAGTCGAGTACACTGGCCTCGGCACGGCAGCCGAAATCGCCGCGCAACCATTCGGCCATGGGAGCGGCGAATCCCATCTTCTGGCGGTAGAGAATATCTTTCGGTAACACGTCACTAAGAGCCTTTTTTAGCAGGTATTTGGTTTCGCCGCCCTTTATTTTCCATTCCATAGGAATGTCCATCGTGAATTCAACCAGCTTGTGGTCGAGAAACGGGACCCGAGCCTCGATTGACGTCGACATGCCAATTTTATCGACCCTCATCAATAGCAATTCCGGCAAGCGCAGGCGAAACTCACTGTAAGCCATTCGTGTCAAAGCGTCATTTCCAGTGGTGAATTTGCTTAAGGAATTTTGATAGGCGGAAATAACGGCCGCACTGTCATAATCTTCAATACCAGTGACATCCATTCCTGCCATTTCTATGTCTCCAAGGGTGGGCGACATCGGAATGTCATCCAGAACCCGCCGTTTGTGCACGTTCCAGAATGCATTGGCACCGGACCAAAACAGTTCCTGATTTTTGCCTGCTCTTGAGAGCACTTCCGTTATTTTGTCAAAGCGTGGAGATAGGGATAAGAAGGATTCTGCTCCGTTGCCAACTATTTTTCGCAGGAAAGAGGGAACTTTCTTATATCGATCCCAGAAAAGGCGCTGTAATTTTAGATAGCTCATGTAGCTGTCGTATCCACAAAATTGTTCGTCTGAGCCTTCGCCAACCTGAACTACCTTAACGCCAGAGTCCCTAGCCAGTTTCGAAATGAAATAGAGCGGAATGCAAACCCAATCGGCGATCGGTTCATCTTGATGATGAACCAAATCATCCAGATAGCCGGTCATGTCTGTCTCATCTATCAGCACCTCATGATGAATAGTTCCAAATTCACGGGCGATGCGATTGGCATGCTCTAGTTCGTTTAGATGTTTGTGATCTTTGAAACCGACGGTAAACGTTTCGACGGGACGATCCATTAGCTGGCTCATCAAGGCGACATTTGCAGAAGAATCGATACCTCCGGACAAGAATACACCAAAGGGAACATCGGACATCATTCGTTTCTCGATAGCTTGTTCAAGCCGCGAGCGGATGCCACGGGTGAAGTAACTTTCCAAGTCTTCCGGGTTTAGACCTTTAGTTTCTTCCGGGGAGATTCCTTGTCCGGGAGTAGGGTCCCAGTATCGTTTGAAGGATTTAGATCCGTCAGATGATATTTCCATGTAATGGGCGGCGGGCAGCTTAAAAATGTTTTTGAACATAGTTAACGGTGCAGGAGCCACCATAAAACTGAGAAAATGATTTAAAGCCAGCGGGTCGATGTCGCGTTCAACCATTGGATCGGTCAAAATCGCTTTTATTTCTGAAGCAAAAAGAAAAAGTCCTCTTGAGTTGGTAAAATAGAGGGGTTTGATCCCGATACGATCACGGGCAAGGGTTAATTTTTGGCTGGTGCAATCCCATATTGCAAAGGCATACATACCTTCCAATCTTTGAAGCAGGCCTTCTATTCCCCATTCCAGAAAACCGTGAATCAAAACCTCCGTATCGGAGTGATCGGTTTTGAAGCGTCGTCCGCAATTCTCTAACTGCTTTCGAAGAAAAGCGTGGTTATAGATTTCACCATTATAAGTTATCCAGGTATTTTCCTTTCCATCCGACATGGGTTGAGCAGCCTTATCCGACAGGTCAACTATCGCAAGACGCCGGTGAGCGAGACCTATGTTTCCTTCTGAAGCTAGCCAAGTACCCCCGCCATCCGGACCTCGATGAATCATCGCATCTCGCATACCGATGATCGTACCAAGGGTTATTTTCTGAGAGCCGGAGATTTTCAGAATGCCCGCTATGCCACACATTTGAGTTGATTTTTCATAAAAGAGTGGAGGTTTGGAATAGGTTAATAATCGCCTAACACTTACTCGAACATAATGAAAGACTTTATCAGAACCAACGAATTTCGAAATTCTATTCACCTAATCTGGCAATAAAATGTTGGGTGAGTTATTTAGGCGATTCATTATCTAAAAAATGGAAAAAGGAATGGTTAAAATCCAATACCGTATGTCAGTCCGTTTAACGGCTATCCTTCTCTTAGTCATTTTTTTTGCCGTTCTTTTAGAATCGGGCTCGCGCGTGGCTTACCACTATCAGGATGAATTGAGCGGCATTTCGCAGATACGGAATCTTGTTGGAAATCCTGTTGTTCTTGATCCCTACGAAATAATGTCTTCTGAGAAGGGTGGACACTGGAAATTGCGACCGGGATATGGTGGAGAATCCACTAAGAAAAGCAACCTCCCAATGCGCGGTGGGATTAGAGTTAACAACTTTGGCTATAAAGGTCCGGAGCTAAAAAGCGATAATAGCCACACAAAAATTCTTGCTGTGGGTGACTCGACAACCTTTGGCGGGTCAGAGGTGGATTACCCGAGGGAAATGGAGCGCTTTTTGCAGCATTCCGGATATGATGTAGAAGTTGTCAACGGCGGAGTAGAAGGATATTCAACAAGGAATGTAATATATGAAACAACACGTTATGCGCAACTTAAGCCGGACATAGTAGTTCTGTATTTAGGTTGGAACGATCTCTATTCGCCCGAACGCTGGTTAAATGAAGCAGAGCAGGGAATTAGATTTCTTTGGTTACTAAGAAATGTATCAGGGAGTATTTCTCGGCGATTTATTGGAGAATACTCTCATGCGATAAATGCTTTAAATAGAAAAGCGAAACCTGATTTCACCAGCAAAGAAGTAATGTGGCTTGATGATTACACACCTCCTTTTATAGGCAATTTCGAGGAAATCATTGATAGCTTTGAAGCTGTTGGCAGCGAGATATTTCTGGTTACCCTTCCAGGGTTATTTACGACTTATGAATATCCCTCTTTCAAAGCATTGGAAATAGGCCATCTTCCTCTTTTCACGGACAATCCTTATGTTCTTGCTAAAATTACAGAGAGGCTAAATCAGAGTATCCGGGATATTGCTCAAAACCGTAACTTGCACCTTATAGATCTAGAAATTTGGGGAAGGACGAATCTTAAACCCAGAGAGAATTATTTCAATGATTCAGTTCATTTGAATGCCGAGGGATTAACAATGTTAGGCGCATTCATGGCTAAACAACTAAAGAGCTTTATTCACTCTAAATAAATAGCAAATATAGTGAAACTGGTGACTGAAATGACGTTGCAAAATAAAACTCTTCATTATTTTAGATGTTATATTGAAAAGCCATGAGAACAAATACTCATATCATTTCCCTGTATCCGTTAACTTCCGAATATCTAAGGAAAATGGATGAGCGGTTGTCTGTATCGGGAAAACAAATTGTCCTTTCAAACATAACTGCTAAGGGTTATTGGGGGATTTTTCATCAGCTACGATCAAAGGATGTTGGTCAAATCTATTTCCCGATTTCCGATACCAACAATTTGACCTTAATCCCACTATACAATGTTCTGGGCGTGTTATCTGGCGCGGCAAAAAAATACATCATAATGCCGGACTTCTCCACGAGGCTTCTTAGTCCCCGGTCAAGCATATTTGGCATTGTCGCCATCCTTAATGGCATTCTAATGAGTAGCGGGTTGCTAATTAGAGAATATTTCTGGCTAAAAAAAATATCGAATTTAGAAAGAACAAAAATTTCTACAAATCTTTCAAACCGGATCTTGTATCTAAAACAAACTTTGTGGGTCGGCCTGCAGGCGGGGGGATCCATAGCCCATGCCAGGGGGGTTATAAAAGGACTGCAAGCCCAGAATCGAGAAATCGATTTGTTGTCTCAGGAGAGTCGCCTTGCGGTTCCGGCAGGAAAGGGGTTACGCAATCTCGAATCGTCGAGCTATTTGCCTTACATTATTCCAAGAGAGCTAAATTTTTGCCAGTTTAACAATAAGGGAATTGATTCACTGATATCAATGCCATACGAGCGGTATGGAGCAATTTATCAGAGACTTTACCCCGGAAATTTCTTTGGCGTGGTTCTTTCACGGATCAGAAAAATTCCGCTTATTATTGAATACAATGGATCAGAAACCTGGTTGGCGAAGAATTGGGGTAGCGGTTTGACGTTTTCCCGATACGTCGCAATGGCTGAAGATGTATCCCTAAAACATGCCCACCTTATTGTTACAGTATCCGACGTTCTCAAAGACGAGTTGATAGATCGAGGTGTCGAGCCGGAAAGAATAGTCAATTATCCAAATGGTGTTGATACTAATGAATTCGATCCGGACAGGTTCTCAAAATCAGAAATCCGCCAGCTCAGGAGTGACATAGGTGTACCTAAAAACGCCATTTTATTAACATTTGTTGGAACATTTGGGCATTGGCATGGAGCAGATTTCTTGGCCCAAGTGATGACTGAGTATGCGAAATTAAACCCGCAATGGTATGAAGACAATAATATATATGTCTGTTTCGTGGGTGATGGTGTTAAGCGACAAAGCGTTGAATCAGTGATCGCAAAATGTTCACAAAAACAACGGTTTATTATCACGGGAATGGTGCCGCATGAGATGGCACCACTTTATATGGCTGCGTCAGACATATTGATGTCTCCCCATGTGCCTAATCCTGATGGAAGCCCATTTTTTGGATCTCCTACAAAAATTTTTGAATACATGGCGAGCAGCAGGCCAGTGATTGCCAGTGATCTATATCAAATTGGGAAACTGTTTTCAGGAGCGCCTTACGCAAATGCGCTTCCACGGCAAGGTTCATTACCGACTGAAGACCAATGCGGTATTCTCGTGAAGCCGCGATCCGAAACTGAAATTGTGCAAGCGGTTAATTTTCTTGTGAAAAATCCAAAATGGCGGCGGGCGGCAGGAGAAAATGCGAGAAACCGGGTTCGCTCAAGGTACACATGGAAACGCCATGTTGAAGAAATAGATCGGGGACTTCACAGAATAATTGAAGGACAGAAGAAGCCAGATTCAAAAACTACCAAAGTTCTCCTGAACGCTTTACATGCCAAAACCGGGGGGGGTGTTACATACTTAAAAAACCTTCTCCCTTTGGTTTCTGCGAATTCAGATTTTGAATTTTATATTTGCATTCATAAAGATCAATTGGACATTTTGCCGAAACTAGATGATCGGGTTCATCTTCACATTTTAAATTTCAAACCCGGATTTTGGCGTCTTCCTTTCTGGGAGCAGATTGAAATTCCCAAACTGGCACGAAAAATTGGCGCCGATGTTACTTTCTCACCGGCGAATTACGGACCCTTTTTCGCCCCGAACCCGGTCATCATGTTGCGAAACGCCCTAGGTGTAGCTTTTGTAGAAAGGAGACCAGTTAAAATAGCATATTGGCTACTCGTTTCCATTGGTACTTTTTTATCGATGATGACCTGCCGTAGGGCGATCGCCGTTTCCAAATATGCCAGAAATTCAAACTTTGGGCCCATTACGGGGTTTATCCGGAATCGGCTCAACATTATTCCTCACGGTGTTAACAAAGCATTCAGCTATGAAGGAAGTGTTTCCCGCCGGGAGGATTATCTCCTCGCCGTATCCGATATATATGTTCAAAAGAATTTGAAGAACCTGTTGCTGGCGATTGATATCCTACGTTTGGAGAAACCGGATATTAAGCTCAAGGTCGCTGGGCGATTCGTCGATGAAAACTATCACTTGGGGCTGAACCGACTTATTCTCGAAAAAGGATTGGAAAACAACATCGAATTTCTTGGTAGTGTTTATGGCGACGAATTGGTTAATTTGTATCGTCGATGTGCTGTTTTTGTCTTTCCTTCCACCGTAGAAACATTTGGAAATCCCTTAATTGAGGCAATGGCTTCTGGTGCTCCAATTGCCACTTCCAATACCGCAGCCATGCCTGAGGTGGCTGGAGAAGCTGCCCTCTATTTCAACCCCCATGATGTTGAAGATATGGCTTCATGTATCGGCCAATTACTTAAGGATAAGGAATTATGTAAAATCCTCAGCAAAAAAGCTTTGCTCCGTGCCAAGAATTATTCTTGGGAAAAAACAGCTGAACAGACCTTGGATGTCTTGTATCAGGCGGTGCCAGAGGCCGATGAATGAGCTTGAAGTACTTAGCCCGCCATGCATTTTCACTGTCATGGCGCATTGCGCTTGCCAAATCAGTTGCATATGTCGGGCGTATTCTAAAGTCAAACATTAGGCAGGTAACAGAAAGAAAGTCTTCATCTTACCAAAAAACTGGTGAAGAAGAACTCAGTGGATGCTTGAACGGTCTGGAGATTGTGGCCCTTTCAAATGAGTTGCCAGCCCTTTCGCGAAAGGTGCTTGATCATCGTTTTAACTTGTTGGGATCAGGTTGGGTGAAAGTGGAACATACCCCCCACATTGAGCATATTTCTTTCGGAAACAGAGCACGTTCAGCCGCCATCAGACAATTGATAGGCCCTGAATATAAACCCATAGATTGGCAGCTAGATCTCAAGTCGGGCAGCCGCTGGCGAGAAGACTGCATTTCTGGAACATTGCGTTACGGTCATGAGCCCGGTGTTGATGTAAAGGTGCCTTGGGAAATGGCGCGTCTGCAGCATTTGCCTTGGCTGGCGATAGTTGGCGAAGGGGGCTCCGTCGGGGAGTTCCGCAATCAGGTCCTCGACTTTGCCGCCGCTAATCCGCCCGGATACGGGGTCAATTGGATGTGCACCATGGATGTTGCCATTCGCGCCGCCAATATCCTTATTGCTTACGATATTTTAGTTGCCGAGGGTGCTGAATTCGATGAACAGTTTCTGGGCGAGTTTCATGCCCTGATCCTGGCCCACGGTATCCATATTGCCGGGAACATTGAGTGGCATGATTTGCACCGGGCTAATCACTATTTAGCCGATATCGCGGGGTTATTGTTTGTCGCAGCCTACTTGCCAAGATCAGCTGAAACTGATGCCTGGCTCGCTTTTTCCATTCAGCAATTGATAAAGGAAGTTGAACGCCAGTTCACCCTAGACGGAGGAAATTTTGAAGCCTCCACCAGCTATCATCGCCTATCGGCCGAGATGGTCGTATATGCTACTTCATTGGTGCTTGGATTGCCTGAAGATAAGAAGGCAGCTCTTTCAAATTTCGACCATAAATATTGGAAGGTGCATCCGCCCCTTGACCCCGGACCCATTGAGATGTTTCCAATTTCTGGTTCAAACGAGCTGTCACCTTTCCCCAATTGGTACTTCGAACGTCTTGAACGGATGGCCGAGTTCACAATGCACGTGACGAAACCAAATGGTCACATAGCCCAAATTGGTGATAACGATAGCGGCCGGTTTCTTAAAATCTGCCCTTCGATGATCGAAGTTGATGGTGAACCCAGTGAACAACACCTTGATCATCGTGCAACGGTTGCTGCTATCAACGGTTTGTTTCGCCGTCGGGATTTTTCCGATTTTGCTGCTGCTGATTTTGCCTTGGAAACGACTTTTATCAGCACTTTGGCCAAGGGACAAAGGCTCGAAAGTTATTTAAAGGATAGAAAGAGGCCTGACGCCGAGGGAAAAGAAGTTGATGAGCGGGGTGTCGCTGAAGATAAACTGACCGCTTTCGCTGAAACAATTATCGAATTACCAGACGACGCGGTTCTAGATGGATTGTCTACGTTTGCCTATCCGGATTTTGGTTTGTTTATCTGGCGATCGCTGCGGTTCTTTTTGTCCGTTCGCTGCGGGCCAGTAGGACAAAACGGTAATGGTGGCCATGCCCATAACGACCAATTGGCAATTGAATTAAATATTGATGGAGAAGACTGGATAGCCGATCCAGGAACTTACCTCTATACACCCTCTCCAAAAGACCGGGACGCTTACCGGTCGGTTCATGCCCATGCCGCACCTAAGATAGGTAAGGGCGAACCGGCCCGTCTGGACCTTGGGCTATTTCGATTGGAAGACAAAGCCAATGCGCGTTGTCTAAGGTTTGATATCGGCGGGTTCGAGGGAATGCACGTTGGTTATCGTGAACCTTTGCATCGGCGCATAGAGCTTGAAAATAGCCGAATTCGTATTACAGATCTTACTACTGGTAAGAACCGAGACGAGGTTAATATCGTTACAGTTTGCGATGGCAAATCATTAAGAGAATATTGGTCCCTGAACCTGCCGTTCTCTCCAGGGTATGGACTTCAAGACTAGTCCTCGCTCACCAGCTTTATCGCCACCGAATTTATGCAATAGCGCAGGCCCGTCGGAGGCGGGCCGTCGTCAAATACGTGGCCCAAGTGGGCTTCGCAGCGTTTACAGGTTACTTCCGTGCGCCACATTCCGTGGCTGTGATCTTCATGTTCGTCCACCATGTCATTGGGGGAAGTTTTGTTAAAGCTGGGCCAGCCGCAGCTTGAATTGAACTTGGCGTCGGAAGTGAACAACTCCTCCTCGCAGCAGACACAAACATAGGTGCCGGGTTCATTGGTGTTGTTGTATTTCCCGGTAAAGGGCCGTTCGGTGCCTTTTTCGCGGCACACGGCGTACTGTTCCGGTGTCAACAGTTTCAGCCACTCTTCATTGGTTCTGATGATCTTCTCAACCATCCGCTATCCCTTTAGTGCCATCTGAACGTCTTCTTTAAATCCAACCAGAACGTCGTTGTCCATTTCAAAGATCGGGCGTTTGATCAAGGCGGGGTGTTCTTCCATCAAACACTTCGCCTTTTTGGCATCGACCACGTGCTTGTCTTTTTCCGGCAGCCCCCGCCAAGTGGTCCCACGCCTGTTCAACAGTACATCCCAACCGACAATTTTTATCCATCGCTCGATACTGGCGCCGTCCAGCGGGCCTTCTCGAACATCTATGAAATGGTGCTCAATCCTTTCGGCGTCCAGCCATTTTCTGGCCTTGCGGCAGGTGTCGCAGTTTTTAAGTCCATATATAGTAATCATGTATGTAGCTTTATATTTTTGGGTTTGTTAAAACGATTCCAAGTTTAGATTTTCTAGAGCAATCTGCGTTTAGTTAAACGCAGATAAGTTGCTCGATTCTTTAAATGCGATCAAATGATCTGCATTAAAGTGAAATTAGTTTAATGCAGTTTGATCTAATGGAGTTCGCAATGCTCGCTATTGTTTCGCCCGCCAAAAAACTGAATTTCAACGAACTTGCGGCGCCGATTCCCCATTCACAGCCCGATTTCCTTGATCGTTCCCAGGTTCTTGTAAACACGGTCAGGAGGTTGAGCAGGGCTAAACTCGCTAATCTGATGAAACTGAGCGACAAATTAGCCGAACTGAATTTCCAACGCTTTAAGGCGTTTTCACCGCCTTTTACAACGGCCAACGCCAAACAAGCCGTGCTTGCGTTCAGTGGCGATACCTATATCGGTCTGGAGGCTGCAAGCTTGGCCGAAAAGGACCTTGTCTACGCGCAAGATCATTTGCGGATACTTTCTGGTTTATACGGCATGCTGCGGCCACTTGATCTGATCCAACCCTACCGCCTGGAAATGGGTTCCAAGTTGTCGAATCCGGAAGGCGCCGATTTATATGATTTTTGGGGCGAAGACTTGGCTGACACCCTCGATAGTTTGGCGTCTGATCACAAGGAACCGGTGATCATCAATCTGGCATCCAATGAATATTTCAAAGCCGTTAAACCTAAGCATTTGAAAACCCGCGTCATCACACCTGTGTTTAAAGAAGTCAAAAATGGAGAAGCCAAAGTACTGGGCATGTTCGCGAAACGTGCGCGCGGTATGATGGCGCGCTATATGATCGCCGGTCGCGTCGAAAAGGCGGAAAAACTTAAAAAATTCAACGTTGGGGGGTATTCCTATCAGGATCATCTGTCCGATGAAAACACCTGGATTTTCACCCGTGAAAGCTGAAGAAAAAGAAAGCCGGGCAAGTTTGCCCGGCGAGTTGACAGGGAGTTACTGAACCCCGGGGGGAGGAAGGTGGGGTTCGAACCCGATGGCACATACTCTCACAAGAGCAGAATCCGCTCATTGATTAAGATCAATTCTAAAAAATCGATCAATCCTCGATAATTCTTTCACGTAGCCAGTTACACATTTCAAAGGCTATCTCTTTTTCCTCCGGATCCTCGGACATCTGCATTTCTCCCAGTTTTTCGGCAACATCCTCAATAATCTTTCGATACTGCAGCGCGGTTTGGGTTTCCACGCGAAGGGCCGCCGTTAACTGGTTGATTTCGTCCATCAACACTTCCTTGCTTGATGTCGTCTCGGAACCATCGAATTTTTTCGTCGGATTTTGACGAATATGCTTGATGCGCTCGGTAACGGGGTCGCTAAAATTCAGAGTCGGAGCAATGCATTGGACTTTCTTGTAATCAACCTCGCCTTCAAATGTATCGATTCCGGCCGCGGCAAGACGCTCGTTCAACTCTGAACGCTTTATTCCCAGCATACGTGCCGCTTTTGAAATGCCGATTTTATGTTCCAATTTGGCGTCTCCGGGAAATTCACCCTATAAATTTTAGGTTTGTTTCGAAGGCTTGGAATTCAATCCTTTATCGATCCCTTATTTATAGGCGACAGTCTTACAGAATTTGACAAAGGCACGTTTTGATACGCCATTTGCAAAGGCGCCATCCGGTTCGTGATCGTATATCGCCTGATACAAATCCGGGGCCTGTTCGACGAGTTCGTTGATCTGCCAGGGAAAGCGCTCAAACGCAATTACAGCGGAAGCGATCAGGTCAGGGGCGTCTTGTGACCAGTTTTCCGATTCCTTGGCGGTGATGATGTCGGCGATGGCTAAAAGGGCGGCTTTTGTCCAGCACGGTTTTGAAATCTGGTTATCGTATTTTTCGAGTAGCGCCTCGTTTTCCTCGCCAAGGGAAAACAATATATCGAATTTGTCAGTAATACCGCTTGAGTAGAGGTTTAGAACCTCCAAAAGAATGGGATGCAGGTTTACTGCGGCACAATCTTTTCCACCGGGGCAGGTATCACATGATCGCATGTCTTTGGCTTGTACTTACTATTTAGCCCGTAGCCTTAGTCTTCATTGACCATAATGCTCATCTTTTTGTCACTGTTGACGATATGAAAGGCGATCCAGTGTTTTAGCTTGTCTTCGATAGCCTGGGTATCTACTGAATCCGGGCTTTCTCCATACTTGACCATCTGTTCGGTTAGCATGTCCAGCAGCTTGTTGTGTTCGGCCTTGTGCTCAATGTAATGGGGATAATCATTTTCGAGCATCAAATGTTCTTCAAGGGCGAAGTGAGCCTGCATACGAACGTGAATATCGCCCAACGTATTTCTAATGTTTTCCATGTCGTCGTGTTCAGCCAGTTCCCGGTGTAACAGATTGATGCCCTCGATCAGTTTTTTGTGTTCGAAATCTAGTTCTTCGATACCGATAAGAAAATCAGGGGACCATTCAATTTCAGAGCGCGACATTTTTCATCTCCAGCCTTTTCCCCTTTAAGCATCCTAATATGTGGTCAATGCGTCAAGGGGGTGGTTCTAGGACAACCGGCGCTGTCGACGGCCAAAACGAAAGGGCATTGTCAAAGCTACAGGTCGATGACACAGTGCCGCCTGTATTTGATGGAGCCGATAAAGTATGTCCCCACCAACCCTGCATTTCGAGCGTTCGGAATTTGATGCGCGCCTGACTAAAACCCGCCTGGCCATGGATGAAGCGGGAATAGACCTGCTGGTCGTTACCGATCCGGCGAATATGGCATGGTTAACCGGCTACGATGGTTGGTCATTCTATGTCCATCAATGCATCATGTTGCCTCTTCAAGATCCTCCGATCTGGTATGGAAGAGGGATTGACGCAAATGGCGCCCGGCGAACTACCTATCTGGCTGACGACCACATACTTGAATATCCGGATCATTACGTTCAATCGGCCGAGCGCCATCCTATGGACTATCTATCCAGGATAATCGAGGACGGGGGGCTCTCTAATGCTGTCATCGGTGTTGAGATGGATAACTATTACTTTAGCGCTGCCGCTTATGCCTCTTTGGTCCGGAATCTACCAAATGCGGAACTAAAAGATGCAACAGGACTGGTTAACTGGCAACGGGCGGTAAAGTCGCAAAAAGAGCTGGAATACATGCGTAAGGCCGGAAAAATAGTCGAGGCCATGCACGCGACCATTCTTAATTTGACAGAGCCGGGTCTGAAGAAAAACGAATTGGTGGCGGAAATCTACCGTACGGCAATTCGTGGAACCGATGAATCTGGAGGGGATTATCCGGCAATTGTACCATTACTGCCATCGGGCGAAGATGCCTCCGCTTCTCACCTGACCTGGGATGACAAGCCCATGCGTTCGGGCGAAGCGACGTTCTTCGAAATTGCAGGTGTTCACAAACGTTACCACTGTCCGCTTTCTAGAACCATCTTCCTGGGCAAACCGCCAAAGGACATTCTGGAAGCCGAAAAGGCGGTCCTGGAAGGATTGGAAGAGGGACTGCAAATGGCCGTGCCGGGAAATACTTGCGAAGATATCGCCACCGCATTTTTCGCAGTATTAAAGCGTTACGGAATCGTCAAGAATAATCGTACCGGCTATTCCATTGGTCTGGCTTACCCGCCGGATTGGGGCGAGCACACCATGAGCCTACGCGCCGGAGACAAGACGCGATTAAAGGAAAATATGGTGTTTCACTTCATGCCGGGTTTATGGATGGATACCTGGGGATTGGAAATCACCGAAAGCTTCGTCGTCGGCGCTGCCGGCCCCGAATTCCTTTCTGAAGTTCCAAGAAAATTGCAGATCAAGGACTAGCTTCAAGTGCCGAATACCAATCGAATCTGGACCGCCGCGGCTCCGGGAATTTTTGTTTTGCTGTGGAGTACGGGCTTTATCGGTGCGCGTTTGGGGCTACCCCATGCGGAGCCCTTCATCTTCCTGCTGTATCGATTTTCCATACTCGCCATTGTTTTGGCCGCTGTAGGGGTAATTATGCGCGCTCCATGGCCGTCCAGTTGGGCACAAGCCGGCCATATAGCCGTCGTCGGCTTGCTGATGCACGGCTTTTATCTGGGCGGGGTTTTTTGGGCCATTTCCACCGGGCTTACAGCGGCAATAGCGGCCCTGATTGTCGGCATCCAACCCTTGCTGACTGCCGTCGCAGCCGGACCTTATCTTGGTGAGAAAGTAAGCTTCCGCCAGTGGGCAGGGTTGTTGTTCGGTTTTGTCGGCGTCGCTTTGGTCGTTGGCGACGATATTTCTCTCGAGGGCGGCAACGGTCCTGGCGTAGTTGCCTGTATTCTGGCGCTGTTGGGAATCACTTTCGGCACCCTTTATCAGAAGCGTCATGGGGGCAATATGGACTTGCGTACTGGCTCGGCTATCCAGTTTGCCGCCGCCGCCATCGCCATGCTGGCCTTAACATTTGCTTTCGAGCAGGGCCGAATTGAATGGCATGGAGAGTTTATTTTCGCACTTGCCTGGCTGGTGATCGTTTTGTCCATCGGCGCGATGTCTCTTTTGTACCTGCTGATTCGCCAGGGAGCGGCCTCAAAGGTCGCCAGCCTGTTCTATCTCGTCCCTCCCGTCGTCGCGCTGGAAGCCTATTTATTGTTCGGCGAAACCATGACCAGGTTCGATATCGCCGGCATGCTGGTTGCTATGGCAGCCGTGGCTTTGGTTCTGCATACGGGGAGCGGGCAAAAGGCAAAATAGGGCGAAATTTTGGTCGCCAAAGGAAAAATTGTTCAATTTCATTTGATTGGATAATTGGACTGAGAAAATTCATACTTATATTTATATAGAAACCCCAGGTTGGGGGGAAATCAGAGCGGGGGTAAACCATTAAAATTATGGAGGGGTTGCACACTTAAACCAGATCGAAGGAAGCGGTCCCATGGAAGTCTTTGACCTGTTCTCAGAGAACTATACGCGTAGCAAACAAGAAGATTTAAGCCTGCAGGACTACCTCTTAGGATGCCGTGATGACCCGATGATGCATGCAGGCACTGCGGAACGATTAATTTCCGCAATTGGCGAACCGGAACTGATCGATACCAGTATGGATCAGGAACTGGGCCGTATTTTTCTTAATCGAACCATTAAACGCTATCCCGCTTTTAGTAATTTCTTCGGCATGGAAGAAACGATAGAACGCGTTGTTGGGTTTTTCCGTCACGCTGCCCAGGGCCTGGAGGAACGTAAACAGGTTCTCTACCTGCTTGGGCCCGTCGGGGGCGGTAAATCATCCCTGGCCGAAACTCTGAAAACGCTTATGGAGGCCGAACCGATCTACGTTCTGAAGGCTGATGACGAAATCAGTCCGGTCTTCGAATCGCCGTTGTCCTTGTTTGACCCGGACAAAATGGGCGATTTGCTTGAAGACAAGTACGGCGTTCCCCGTCGGCGCCTGACCGGCCTTATGTCCCCATGGGCGGTAAAACGTCTCGATGAAATGGGCGGCGACATCTCGAAATTCAGTATCGTTAAATTATATCCCTCCAAATTACGCCAGATCGGAATCGCCAAGACCGAGCCGGGCGACGAAAATAATCAGGATATCTCAACCTTGGTCGGCAAGCTGGATATCAGGAAACTGGAACATTTGAGCCAGAACGATCCCGACGCCTACAGCTATAGCGGCGGCTTAAACCGTACGACACAGGGCTTGATGGAATTTGTTGAAATGTTCAAGGCCCCGATCAAGGTTCTGCATCCGTTGCTGACTGCGACCCAGGAACAGAACTATATCGGCACCGAAAACATCGGCGCTTTTCCCTATCACGGAATGATCGTCGCCCACTCGAATGAAGCCGAATGGAAACAGTTCAAGAGCAACAAGAACAACGAAGCGTTCCTGGATCGAATTAGCGTTGTTAAGGTGCCTTACTGCCTGCGTGTTTCCGAAGAAGTTAAGATTTACGAGAAGTTGCTGGACAGCAGCGCGTTAGGAGAAGCGCACTGCGCACCCGAAACCCTTAAAATCATGAGCCGGTTCAGCGTCCTGACCCGATTGAAGGAGCACGAAAATTCGACTTTGATGTCCAAATTGCGGGTTTATGACGGCGAAAACCTTAAGGATACTGACCCGAAGGCGAAATCCGTTCAAGAATATCGCGATGCGGCGGGTGTCGACGAAGGCATGACGGGCGTCAGCACGCGATTCGCCTTTAAGGTTCTGTCCGCGACCTTCAATCATGACACGGAGGAAATCGCCGCTGATCCGGTACACCTGATTTATGTTCTTGAAGATGCCATCAAGCGCGAACAGTTCGGCGGTGAATACGAGGATACCTATCTTGATTTCATAAAGTCGGAGTTGGCGCCGCGCTATGCGGAATTCATCGGACATGAAATTCAAAAAGCCTATCTCGAATCCTATAAGGATTATGGTCAGAACTTGTTCGATCGCTACATAGCCTACGCGGATTCATGGATTGAAAATCAGGATTACAAGGATCCGGATACCGGCCAGATGTTTGACCGTGAAATCCTGGAGGCAGAATTATCAAAAATCGAAAAACCCGCTGGAATTACCAATACTAAGGATTTCCGCAACGAGGTCGTTAAATTCGTCCTTCGCGCCCGGGCCGAAAACGAAGGAAAGAATCCACCCTGGTCTAGTTACGAAAAGCTTAGGACCGTTATCGAAAAACGGATGTTCGGACAGGTCGAGGACCTATTGCCGGTAATCAGTTTCGGTTCGAAAAAAGAGAAGGAAGCCGAAGAAAAACACCACGAGTTTGTCGAGCGCATGGTCGCCAGGGGGTACAGCAAACGTCAAGTCCGCAGATTGGTCGAATGGTACATGCGTGTAAATAAGGCGGGTTGAATGTCCCACTTTATAGACCGTCGTCTGAACCCGAAGGACAAAAGCCTTGGCAACCGCCAACGCTTCCTGAAGCGCGTGCGCGGTCAAATCAAGGAAGTCGTCGATAAATCGGTTCGCGATCGTGCGATCAGCGATATCGACAAGGGCGAAACGGTCACGATACCAACGAAGGGTATTTCTGAATCGACATTCCGCCACGCCTCCACCGGCGGGACTAGGGAGCGTGTTTATAACGGTAATAAGGAGTTTCTCAGCGGGGACAAGATTAACAAACCACCCAGTGGCCCAGCCAGTGGCGGCGGCGGCAAGGAGGGCGCACCGGAAGGCGAAGCCGAAGACAGCTTTCGCTTCGCACTGTCGCGTGAAGAATTTCTTGACCTTTTTTTTGAAGACCTGGAGCTACCCGACCTTGTTAAACACAGCCTAAGGGAAATTCTTACGCACAAGATGCATCGGGCCGGATATTCTCTTGGCGGATCACCCACCAATATCAATCTCAACAGAACCATGCGCCAGAGTATAGGTCGCCGTCTGGCATTGAAGCGCCCCAAGCAGGCGGAGGTCCAAGAGTACCTGAAGGAAATTTTCGCACTTGAGAGAATTTCAGAACCTGATTTTGAACATCTTCAAAGATTGAAAGAGCTCCACGAAATCGTCGCTGAATTGGAGCGAAAACAGCGCGTCATCGCGTACATTGATCCGCTGGACGTTCGCTATAACTATTTTCAGCCTCGTCCCGTTCCCAATACCAATGCGGTGATGTTCTGCCTTATGGATACTTCGGCTTCAATGGGGGAACGTGAAAAAGACCTCGCTAAAAGGTTCTTCGTGCTTCTGCACCTGTTCCTGAAGCGGCGGTACGAGCGTATCGAGGTCGTCTTTATCCGCCACACCCACGAATCTCAGGAAGTCGACGAGGAAACCTTTTTTTATTCCACGCAAAGCGGTGGAACCGTTGTCAGCACGGCCCTAGAGGAAATGAAAGGCGTATTGGAAGATCGCTTCCCGGTCTCGGATTGGAACATCTATGCGGCGCAGGCCTCAGATGGCGAGAACGTTTCGGGGGATTCCAAAAAATGCGCGGAACTGCTCAACAAGGTCCTGATGCCGATGAGCCAATATTTCGCCTATATCGAAATACTTGACGAACGCGAAGCTGATTTCATGCTTGACGTCGAATCCGGGGCTGAACTCTGGAAATCATATTTAACGGTCTCGCAGCAATGGCCCCAATTTGCCATGAAACGGATTTGCAAGCCGTCCGATATTTACCCGGTATTTCGTGAACTCTTTGCAAAGCGTCCGGAAAAGGCCTGAAACGAATGACCGCACGAGCCAGAAAAAAGAAATCAACACCGCTTTTTGAAGATTCGTCGTGGGACTTCGACACGCTGCACCGGACCTACAACGCCATCGAAGAAGTGGCTTTGGGTGATCTGGGGCTCGATATTTATCCCAATCAAATCGAAATAATTTCCTCCGAACAGATGCTGGATGCCTACTCATCCATCGGCATGCCCTTGATGTACCAGCACTGGTCTTTCGGCAAGCATTTCGTTCGCGACCAGCATCTTTACAGCAAGGGTTTCCGTGGTTTGGCTTACGAAATTGTTATCAATTCCAATCCTTGTATCAGTTACAACATGGAAGAAAACTCCATGGCGATGCAGACGCTGGTCATGGCCCACGCTGCATTTGGTCACAACCATTTTTTCAAAAACAACTACCTGTACAAACAATGGACGGACGCAGACGGCGTTCTGGATTATCTTGAATTCGCCAAGAGCTATATCGCCAAATGCGAAGAACACGAAGGTGCCGAGGAGGTCGAGCGTGTCTTGGATGCCGCCCATGCCTTGATGGATCACGGGGTTTTTCGATATCGCCGGCCGCCAAAACTGTCTTTAAGGGAAGAAGAAGCCCGTGAAAAGGAACGGCGTACTTACGAAGAGCAAACCTTCAACGATCTTTGGCGGACGGTTCCAGGTGGCCAGAAGGCAAAGAAAAGCAAAGCTCAGCGTGAAGCAAAAAAGCGTAAAAAAGGACTGCATCTTCCCGAAGAAAATTTGCTCCTGTTTATCGGTTCTTTCAGTCCCGTGCTCAAGGGCTGGCAGCGGGAGATCCTTCATATCGTCAGCAACATTGCTCAATATTTCTATCCCCAGAAACAGACCAAAATGATGAATGAAGGCTGCGCTTGCTTCGTTCACTATTACATCACCAACGCACTCTTTGATCAGAAATTGCTAACCGAAGGGGCGATGCTTGAAATAATTCACATGCATTCAAATGTGTTGTCCCAACCGGATTTCGATGCGCCAAATTATTCCGGCATTAATCCTTACGCCATTGGCTACGCCATGATGGAAGATATCCGCCGTATTTGCGAAGACCCGACCGACGAGGATCGCGAATGGTTCCCGGAAATAGCCGGAGAAAAGGACTGGCGTAGCGTGCTGCGTCATGCATGGGCCAACTACCGTGACGAGTCCTTTATCCGACAATTCCTGAGCCCTAATCTGATCCGGAAATTCCGGCTTTTCGCCATGACCGACAATTCAAGCGACTCCTACTACACTGTTTCTGGCATTCACGATGAAAGGGGCTATAGAAAGGTTCGCGAAATCCTGGCGCAAAACTACGACGTCGCGGCGAGTGAGCCAGATATCCAGGTTGTCGATGTCGATCTGTTGGGTGATCGCCACCTGCACCTGGTTCATAATAAGCGAAATGACATTCCGTTGGATGACCCGACCAGAAACAGGGTGCTTGAGCACCTGCGATACCTATGGGGCTACAACGTTACTTTGAGTTCGAAAAACTGATTTGTCACAGATTTTTTTTGGAATTTGGACAGATGTGCCAAACTTTGGCCTGCCGATTAGCTAACTGTTCCCCTCAATTTTTGCGGAGTACTTCATTTTCGGTATAGGGTTTTTGAGAAGGGGATTCGATTTGTCTTCCAACGGGCCTAGAAATAGCGGTGGTTCGAGTATATTCCTGCGATTCTTAAGGAAGTAATTGGCTGGCGGGGAAATTTCCAACTCCTTCATGTTGATAAATTTGTCAAGCTCAGGAACCTGAAATTCTACCCAAGGGGAAATTTTCTCAATATTTCCCAATTCATTGGGTCGAATAGCAGACATCAACCCAATCTTTTCTATATTGGCGGTCAATCCCTTGCTTGCTAAATGCCTAATCGTTCGCGTATGCCAGTCAGCACGTTTTGATTTAGCAAAAATCGGTTCTCCATTTACCACATCAAGAATTTTGCCATTAGTGGTGATTAGCGTTCTTGTGAATCCCCCTAGTTTCAAGGCAAGGGTATTTTCAATGCTGAAAGGTATTGTCTTAGTGGAATTCCCGGTAGCAAAACTCTGTGTTGTATTGCAGGGACTTGGCGGGTTTGGATTGATTGTCCAGTCTTCATTGCCCGGCCACATATCTACGGCGTGATACATAAGGTTTGCGGAAACAGTCCCTTTCCCGGCTGCTAGCAGGCTGTGGTAAAACGCAATGTCCGTATCGTCGCGCGTTCTTGAATGGGCGCAGTAGTAATAGTCGTGAATAACTGCTGGTCTGTAATTTCCCTTGGAAAATGGAGAGCCGACAAGGGACCAAAGCGGTTGAGGTATTGATGCGCCATTGACAACTTCTCCCTTGGGGCTCGTCCAAACCAGTTTGTCTGGGGCCGTATAACTGAACGGCGCCAGGAGCTGACGAAGATTCTGATCGGGGTCGGTAGTGACAAGTGTCGATGATGGTCCGGCGGAAAACCTGCCGTGATCATCTTCCGCATATGTACCGGAACACGCTAGCAAGGAAAAAGCCGCTGCAAGGAAGACTTTTGAACGGCTCGTATTGGTGTTATCTCCCATAACAAGAATATCGTAAAAGATGCATCATGCGATTAAAAGCGGAAATTTCAATATTACTCTTTACCCCCAAGGTGGTTTTTTAGAGCGCATTGTGGGCGTCAGGGAATATTAAGAAAAAACCCGCGCCTTTGAGTTGGCACGGGTCAAAATGGCTGGGGAACCTGGACTCGAACCAGGATTGACGGTGTCAGAGACCGCTGTCCTACCATTAGACGATTCCCCATCAATGGCGTGTTGAAGTCCCCATCAATGGCGTGTTGAAGCGACGCTTCATATCATAACAGATTGCACTTGTGTAGCCGCATTTTTTACCTCTTTGGCAGCTTTTTTTCCTAGCACCCATTGCGGCGTCCGGCAGGGTCTGTAGTATTGTTGGGCTATGGCAGAGCTGGTAACTCAAAGTGAACACGTCTTCCAGATGTGGGCAACCTTCGCGCTGATCATCGCGACGCTGGCGCTTTATGTATCGGAAAAAGTGTCCATTGAAGTCGCGTCAATCGGCGTGATCTGCATGCTGATCGCCTTTTTCCAGGCCTTTCCGGTTATCTCGCCGGAAGGACGCAATTTGCTAAGCGCTGAGCGCCTTCTGCATGGATTTGCCAACCCAGCGTTGATTACAGTTCTGGCATTACTTGTCGTTGGACAGGGAATGGTTCGCACGGGCGCTCTTGATAGCATGGCGCGGCTGGTCTTGCACTTGGGTCAAGGATCGGCGTTGCTTACAATCACGATCGTCATGACGGTGGCAATGACGGTAAGCGCGGTGCTCAACAACGTTCCCGTTGTGGTGATTTTCATTCCTGTCATCCAGGCCTTATCGGAGAAACTTGGCCGGCCCGCCAGTAAAATGATGATGGGCTTAAGCTTCGCCGCGGTACTCGGCGGCTCAATAACGCTCATTGGTTCAGGGTCCAACTTGCTTGTTTCCAGCGCGTTGCTGGAAATGGGAGAGCGCGGTTTTGGCTTCTTCGATTTTACTGTTCCGGGCTTGGTGCTGGCCGGGGCTGGCTTGCTATATGTTCTTTTTATCATGCCTGTCATGTTGCCTGACAGGACGTCGCTGGCCCATCGTATTATGGCCCGTTCACCGCGACATTTTATGACGCAGATTACGGTCGGCGAAAATTCCAGGCTGGTCGGCGCCAAAGCCGTCGGCGGGGTGATCAACAAACTGCCCGACGTTCGTGTTCGCATGATCGTGCGCGGGGAGCAGGTGTTCACGCCGCCCTATCATGAAGAAGAAATCAAGGAAGGCGATAACGTCATTGTCGCCGCTTCCCGAAAGGCGCTGTCGGACGCCATGTACGACGATCCCGGATTTATGCAGGCGGTCGCCGACGAGCCGGGCGGCGAGGACGCCATGCGCCAGAGCGAAAGGGTAATGGCCGAAGTTATGGTTGCGCCGGCATCATCAATGATCGGGCTCAGGCTCAGGCAGACCGGTTTTCAGCTGCGCACCCGTTGTTTTGTTCTTGGGGTTCAGCGCCGGGCCCATATGATTCGCTCGAAATTGGCCGATACTGTTCTGCAGGCCGGTGACGTGCTTTTAGTGCAGGGAGAACCAGACGATATTGAGGCCCTGCGCGCGGATCGCAACGTTGTACTGATGGAATGGTCCGCCGAAGAAATGGCGGTGGTTCATCACGCCAAGCGAGCCGGACTAATTTTCCTCGGGGTCGTAGTTATGGCTTCTTCGGGGTATTTCCCGGTTGTCGGAGCGGCGCTTCTGGGGGCCGTTGCGATGGTGCTTTCCGGGGCGCTTAACCTTCAGCAAGGGCTGCGATCCCTTGATTCGAAGATTGTGACCATGATTCCGGCGGCGCTGGCCATGGGGGTGGCGATGCAGGCTACCGGCGGCGCTCAGTTCCTGGCGCAGACTCTGACCATGGTGACGGCTGGGGCCGGGCCTGCAGTAGTCCTTTCTTGCACTTTTCTGATTGCCGCCGTGCTTGCCAACATAATCGGGTCGAACGCAATTGCCGTTCTGTTTACCCCAATTGCGGTTGGACTCGCTGTTGAACTTGCTGTCGATCCCCACATTTTCGCCATTGCCGTCGTTTTTGCCGCCAATGCCGGATTGGCGACGCCGATCGGCTATCAGACCAATGTGCTGGTGATGGGTCCGGGGCATTATCGATTCGGCGACTATTTCAAGGCGGGCGCGCCATTGATCGTCGTGCTGTGGATTGTTTTTTCGCTGTTTGCACCCTGGTACTACGGACTTTAGCGCGCCATTTGAGCTGATCTAGAACCGCTCGTTCATTTTTTTGACGACATCAAGGATCGTGGCGCCGTCAACCGTGACATGACGGATCGTCAACTCACGAGCTTTTTCCGCATCGCCAGCCAGGATCGCCTTGGCGATGGCACGGTGGTCACGTGCCGATCGGATCGGTTCGCCGCGAAGCCTATGGCGGGCTCGGAAGTAAGATATCAAACGGTCGGAGCTTGATATCATAGCATTCATTAGGTCGTCATTATTTGTTGCTTCAATCATCCGTATGTGAAAGTCGATGTTCAATTGGTAGTAGCCTTTTTGGGGTACGTTAGACGGATCGGCGACGAAAGATTCACAGGCTTCGACGGCTTCAAGCAATTTCTCTTCCTGGTCGGGACCGATGCGGCGAGCCGCGAAATGTGCGGTCGTTCCTTCCAACTCGGCGTGCAATTCGATCATTCCAATTAGTCGTTCGATATCAGGTTGAAATATGCGAGCTCCAGCGCGCGGCGCCCGCTCAATCAACCCCAAGGCCTGAAGCTGGGTAAGGGCTTCGCGCACAGGTGTGCCAGACACCTTGAACTTCTCGCTCAAGGTCGTCTCATCAATCGGATCACCGGGTATAAGAATTCCTGCTCGAATGCGTTTTAATAGGAAATCTCGAATAATATTGGATTGGGATTCCATCGATGCTCACCAGATAGTGTCGGGTTTCGATCTCTTTAACCGATAAAAAACAATATTAATCAAAGTCATAGAGGGCGCGGCCTCTATAATTATAATTATAGCACAAATATTTACAAATAATAGTAATTTATTTATATTTATGGCCGATGGGAGGACGAAAGATGAGGCTGCCAAAAAGCTGTTTGACGGAGATTTGCGACAAAGCCGCAACTTTGGCAGGGGCGCTGATCATTGCAATGGTGGTCGTCCAACTCGTCATCGTCGTTCTTCGTTACGTTTTCTTCTTCGGGGTAACCTGGGGACTTGACCTGCTGGTCTATCTTTTTCTGATATCTTCCCTTCTGCCCTTGTTTTTAGTGGTGTTGGAAAACCGAAGCGTCCGGGTCGACGTGTTGTACCAGGGCTACCCCTCGATTCTTAAAGCGGTTGTGGACAGGGTTGGGTTGGCGGTGCTCTTGTTTCCTGTCATGGCCTATACGGCCTATGTTTCCTTTGCTCCCACCCTCAATTCCTGGAAACTGCTCGAATCGTCGCCTACCCTCGGCGGCCTGCCTGGATACTTCCTGCTGAAAACGGTCATGCTGATTACTTTCAGCGGTCTTACGCTAATCGCCTTTATTCTCGTCTTGCGTTCACGACCCTGGGACTACACCCAAAAATCGGAAAAGGGTGACGATGACTGAACAGGAAATCCTCCTCGTTGTCATGGGCCTCACACTTCTGGGCGGCATACTCTCGGGGTTGCCCGTAGCCTTCGTGCTATTGGGCGTGCCACTGATTATCGCCTGCATCGGGTCTTTACTGGACATTTTCGACATGGCCTTCATAGCGGCCTTTCCGTCGCGCGTGTTCGGTCTGCTAACCAATCCCGTTTTGGTATCGGTACCATTGTTTGTTCTTATGGGTGGGGTGCTGGAACGCTCCAACATAGCCAAACGGATGATGCTTACCGCCGGGGCATTGTTTGGTGATCGCCGGGGTGGAATGGCCTATGCCGTTGTCATAGTGGGAGCGTTATTGGCTGCCTCGACAGGTGTCATCGCTGCGACGATTTTCATGCTGGGCATGATTGCTCTTCCCGCCATGAAAAAGGGAATGTACGCTAATCGACTGTCAGCCGGAGTAATCTGCGCCTCCGGATCGCTGGGTCAGATTATACCGCCGTCTATCCTGCTTATTCTTCTAACGGACCAGATTTCATCGGCCTATCAGGCCGGGCGCCGTGCTGCCGGAGACTGGGCGGCGGACCCGGTTTCGGTTGGTGACTTGTTCGCCGGCGCCATGTTGCCTGGTTTGTTGCTGGTCAGCTTGTATTTGATTTACCTCTATGTCGTTTCTATCGTGCGTCCTGATACCTGCCCGCCGATCAAGGCCTCTCAAATTGAAGGACTGGGCCATAAACTGACGGTCAAGGACATCGTTCAGGCCCTTGTCGCACCATTGTTGCTCATTGTCCTGGTGCTTGGATCGATTCTTGGGGGGGTCGCTACTCCGACGGAATCCGCTGCAATCGGGGCCGGTGGTGCATTGATGCTGGTAGCCTACGGTCATCCCGATATTTCCGCACGGACGCGACTAGCCTATATCGGTGTTGGCGTCGCGGCATTTGTTCTTATTTTGGTTCGCGCTTTTGGAGACGATTCAGCGGAAGGCTTTCTATCGCTTAGAATGGTCATCGCCGCAGTCGCCTTTTTAGTGCTGTGTGGGGGCCTTCTATTGGCGGTGACGCAAGAGGTCAGCCGGGGTGATCTACTTCCGGTGGCCCGATCCACGGGGTTGATGGTAGCCGCAATCCTTATGATCGTTATCGGCGCGTTCATGCTATCGCTTGTTTTTCGCGGCCTTGGTGGCGATGAAATTGTCGCCGATCTGCTAACCTCGATCCCCGGCGGAGCGCCCATGGCATTAATGGTTGTCATGGCCGTCATATTTTTACTCGGGTTCATTCTCGAATACGTAGAGATCATTTTTATTGTCGTTCCGATAGCCGGTCCCCCGTTGATGGCCGCTGGTATCGATCCGGTGTGGTTCGCAATACTGATCAGCATGAATTTGCAGATGTCGTTCCTGACGCCGCCGTTCGGCTACGCGCTTTTCTATTTGCGGGCGGTCGCGCCGTCGAGCCTGACGACCAAGGATATATACGTTTCGATCATTCCCTTCGTCGCCATTCAGTTTCTTGCAATGTCCCTCGTCGCGGCGTTTCCGGATATTGCGACCTGGCTACCCCGACAGCTTTATGACTGAGAACTAATTCATTCACGAATAGGAATCCAAATTCAAACCCAACCAACTAGGAGGCTTTTAAATGAAAAGACGTCATTTCTTGAAATCCACCGCCGCAGCCGGTGTAGCAACACTTGCGGCGCCTTCAATTGCCAGAGCGGCGACCAAAGAATGGAAACTCGTTACCTCACTGCCGAAAGGTCTGCCTGGCCCGGGCGTTTCTGCCCAACGCTTCGCCAAAAGAGTCAGCGATATGTCCGGCGGACGCCTGAATATAAAAGTCTTCGGGGGCGGGGAACTGGTCCCACCCTTCGGAACGCAGGAAGCCGTGGAAAACGGCGTAGCCGAAATTTATCATGGATCTGGCTCGTGGTTTGCCGGTCGCGATATTTCTCACAGCTTTTTCTCAGTCGTCCCTTTCGGACTGGATTCGACCGAATTCGATGCCTGGCTCCATTTTGGCGGCGGTCAGGCGCTGTGGGATGAACTGACATTGCCCAGAGGCTTGAAATGCTTCATAGGTGGAGGTTCAGGCGTCCAGACGGCCGGCTGGTACAAAAAGCCAATCAATTCCCTGGAAGATCTTCAGGGTCTTAACTTCCGTATTACGGGATTTGGCGCCCAGGTCATGAAGAAAATTGGGGTAAACCCGGTGTCCATGCCGCCAAGCGAGATTTTCCCGTCGTTGCAAAGTGGCGCGCTGGATGGAGCTGAATGGGTCGGGCCGTCATTTGATTTGGCCTTTGGCTTCCACAAGATCATGAGCCACATGTATACGCCCTCGTTCTCGGGCATTCATGGCGGTATTGAATTCGGCATCAACAAAAAGGCGTTCGACAGCTTGGATAAAGATCTCCAGCTCATGATTCAGGTGTGTGCAGAGGCGGAGGCTGATTTGATCCTGGCCGACGGGCTTTACAGCAACATCCAGGCTCTGGCCAAGATCAGGGCGATGGACAATATCACCATGGGTGTATTCCCATCGTCCGTATGGGACGCCGTTCGTAAGGCAAGTAAGGAAGTCATGGAAGAAACACGCGCCTCTAACGAACTGGCCGCAAAAATCTATGACAGCTTTGCCGCCTTCAGCAAAGTGGCATCTGATTATCGCACGCTTTATGAGGTGCCCTTATACAGCGAACGGGCTAAATTCTACGGCTGATAATAAAACTAGAGAGACCGGTGTCAGGGAAAATGATACCGGTCTCCTTCAAAAAAATAACCAAAGTAGGGAACATCTTTTGTCCGTCCAAACCGAACGCGCCGTTTTCAGCGGTCCTGAAATCTGTAGATTGGAAGCCCACGAAGCCGTCGGTCTCTTGAAGAAGGGGGAGTTGTCTCCTTCTGAATTGCTGGAGGCGAGCCTTACCCGAATTTCACAGGTCGAAGATGCGGTGAATGCCATGCCGACGGTTTGCGCCGACAGGGCAAGGGCCTCGCTTGGCGATCTTGGCGATAGATTTAGCCAGAACGGGGGGCAACCCGGCTGGCTGGCCGGTTTACCTGTTGCGATTAAGGATCTTACACCAGTTGCAGGTGTTCGTACGACATTTGGTAGCCAGGGTTTTGCAGACAACATTCCAGAAAAAAGCGATCCACTTGTCGAAAAGCTCGAAGCTAGGGGCGGTACGGTTGTCGGCAAGACCAATACGCCGGAATTCGGCGCGGGCGGCAACACTTTCAACGCGGTATTCGGATACACACGTAACCCCTGGGATATTCGAATGAATGCCGGCGGCTCTTCCGGCGGCGCTGCTGTTTCGTTGGCGACCGGGGAGGTCTGGTTATCCCATGGATCGGATCTAGCTGGTTCATTACGAACACCGGCAGCTTATTGCGGCGTCGTCGGCTTACGTCCTTCTCCCGGGCGCGTTGCAGGAGGGGCGGGTGAGCTAGGATTTCAGACGGAAGGCGTTCAAGGACCGATGTCGCGAAGCGTCACCGATTGTGCCCTGTTTCTGGACGCCATGTGTGGTTTCGACCCGATGAATTCTCTTAGCATTGAAGCGCCGGCCACACCTTTTTCCTCCTCAGTGCAATCGCCTTTGGAAAGTGCCCGTGTTGCCTGGAGTGCGGACATGAACGGTTTTGCCAACGTGGAAAATGATATACGAGAGATTCTGGAAGCATCTCTTGGGCGCTTCGAAAAATCCGGCGCAAGCGTTGACGAGGAATGCCCTGCTCTTCCTGATCTTGAAAAGACATATCGTGTTTTACGCGCCATGCTTTGGGCATCAGGCCCAGGGCGTCTGCCAGCCGAAATTCAGGAGAATTTCAAGGCGACTTTGCGTGAAAACATTCAGTACGGTCGGGATTTAGACATAGATGATGTCTACGATGCCCAGATCGCCCGCACGATCTTGTTTAATAATCTTCAGGGTTTTCTACAAAACTTCGATGTATTGGCGACACCGGTTGTCGGTTTGAAAGCCCAGGTGGTGGAAGAGGAATATCCCAAGTTTATAAATGGGCAGCCCGTCACCGACTATCTTGACTGGCTAAAGTTTTCGTTCCTGGCTACAGCTACTTCCTTGCCTTCGATTGTTCTGCCGGCTGGTTTTACATGTGACGGAATGCCCGTGGGAATCCAAATGATCGGACCACATCGCGGAGAGGCGAAACTTCTGCAGGTGGCCCGTGCGTTTGAAAGGGCGATGGACTTGTCTGTGGGGCCGATCGACCCAAGGTGAGAAGCCCGGCCAATATTCCCATTTTTGCTCTTGGAAAACGTCTTCAAGACAACTTCTCCCTGACTCTTATTGACGCAATACTCCAATAACCCTATAAGCGCTGTGGGCCAACACTCCCCAACGAGTGTCAGCTCTTCTGTAAGGAAGGGAGTACATTATGAATTCGATACAGAAGCCGGACATCCGTCCGGCGAACCCCAATTTTTCTTCAGGCCCCTGCGCCAAACGTCCCGGATGGTCCGTGGACGCACTTTCCGATGCTTTGACGGGCCGTTCGCACCGAAGCGGACCCGGCAAGGCTAAATTAGCTGAAGTTATAGACCGTACACGCGCCATATTGGGCGTACCCGACGATTACAGGATCGGCATAGTACCCGCGTCCGATACTGGCGCGGTGGAAATGGCCCTATGGTCGCTGCTGGGCGCGCGTGGCGTCGACATGCTGGCCTGGGAAAGCTTCGGATCGGGATGGATTTCCGATGTTACCAAGCAACTGAAGCTGGAAAACGTTCGCTCGCTGGAGGCCGAGTACGGCCAGTTGCCGGATTTGAGTGCCGTAGATTTTTCCCGCGATGTTGTCTTCACATGGAATGGCACGACTTCCGGAGCCTGTGTTCCGGATGGCGACTGGATCGCTGCTGAGCGCGAGGGCCTGACCATTTGTGACGCCACATCGGCCGTTTTCGCCTACGACATGCCCTGGGACAAGCTGGATGTGACGACATATTCGTGGCAAAAAGTGATGGGTGGCGAGGCTGCGCATGGCATGCTGATCCTTAGCCCCCGCGCTGTTGAACGCCTGGAGAACTATTCCCCACCCTGGCCGATGCCAAAGGTCTTCCGTCTGACCAAGAGCGGCAAACTAATTGAAGGCATCTTCAGGGGCGAAACCATCAACACACCATCGATGATCGCAGTCGAGGACGCCCTGGACGGCCTTAAATGGGCCGAGGAAATTGGTGGACGTGAGGCACTGATTGAGCGCAGCCGGTCCAATCTGGCGGCGATCGAGAATTGGGTTGAACAAACGCCATGGGTTGGTTTTCTTGCCGAAGACAAGGCGATCCGTTCTCGCACATCGGTTTGCCTGAAAGTCGTAGACGACTGGTTCAAGGAACTGGACACAGACGATCAGTCCGCCGTCGCCAAGGCATTGTCCAAGAAATTGGATGGCGAAGGCGCCGCCTTTGATATTGGCGGTTACCGTGATGCGCCCGCGGGATTGCGTCTGTGGGCCGGAGCCACAGTCGAAACCGCAGACCTTGATAAACTGTTCCCCTGGCTTGACTGGGCTTACGGCGCGGTCAAGGCCGAGATGAATTAGAGGACCGATTCATGCCTAAAGTTCTGATTTCAGATAAAATGAGCCCGCTCGCAGCAGACATTTTTGCCGAGCGTGGCATTGAAGTAGATGTAAAACCGGGAATGAGCCCGGAAGAGTTGATTGCCTGCATCGGTGACTACGATGGATTGGCCGTGCGTTCGGCTACCAAGGCGACCGCAGAGGTTCTTGCGGCCGCCGAAAGCCTTAAAGTCATTGGCCGTGCCGGAATCGGCGTCGACAACATCGACGTTCCCGCCGCAACGGCGGCTGGCGTCTGCGTTATGAATACGCCGTTCGGTAACTCGATCACCACGGCGGAACACGCCATAGCCATGATTATGTCGCTCTCGCGACAAATCCCTGCCGCCAACTCTTCTACCCACGAAGGCAAATGGGAAAAATCAAAGTTCATGGGCGTCGAAATTATGGGCAAGGTGCTTGGCATTATTGGCTGCGGTAACATTGGCGCCGTCGTTGCCGACAGGGCGCATGGCCTGAAAATGCGCGTAGTGGCTTACGATCCTTATCTTTCGCCCGAACGCGCCGCCGAATTGGGCATTGAAAAAGTTGAGTTGGACGACTTGTTCAGCCGCGCAGATTTCATCTCATTGCACACGCCTTTGACGGATGCGACCCGAGACATCATCAATGCGGATTCAATTGCCAAGATGAAAAAGGGCGTTCGGATCGTAAACTGCGCCCGCGGTGGCCTGATCGTTGAAGAAGATCTGAAAGCGGGTTTAGAAAGCGGCCACGTCGCCGCAGCCGGTTTAGACGTCTTTGCCCAGGAACCGGCAAAGGACAATATTTTGTTCGGCTTGGACGATGTCGTGGCGACACCGCATCTGGGCGCGTCGACGACTGAAGCCCAGGAAAAGGTCGCCTTACAGGTGGCCGAGCAAATGGCAGACTTTCTACTGTCTGGCGCCGTTACCAACGCTTTGAACATGCCCTCTGTATCGGCGGAAGATGCACCCAAACTGGCACCCTATCTGAAGCTTGCCAAACAACTGGGCAGTTTTGCCGGTCAGGTAACCGAGACGGGACTGGAAGGGGTAACCATTGAATATGAAGGGAACGTTGCGGAACTGAATACCCGGCCGCTTACATCCATCGTGTTGCAGGGGTTGCTTTCACCCTTGATGGAGTCAGTCAATATGGTCAATGCACCGGTGATCGCCAAGGAGCGTGATATCGACGTTAGCGAAGTCAAACATGAACGCGCTAGTGCATATCAAACCCTGATCAAACTGACCGTGAAGACGGAAAAACAAAGCCGCTCCGTCGCCGGAACGCTGTTTGCCGGCGCCCATCCCCGTATTGTTGAAATCAAGGAAATTCCCATCGACGCGGAGTTGGGGCCGAACATGCTGTTCATCACCAACAAGGACAAACCCGGATTTATCGGCTCATTAGGCACGATTTTGGGTGATGCCGGGATCAATATTGCAACCTTTCACCTCGGTCGGTCCGAAGCCGGTGGTGACGCCATTGCTCTGATAGAAATTGATGAGACGCCCGATGATAAATTGATCGACGATATCTGTCAGTTGATGCAGGTGGTTCAGGTAAAGCCTCTCACTTTCTAATAAGCAATATAGAAATAAAAATTAAAGCCGACAGGTAATTATCCTGTTGGCTTTTTTTATGCCAACTCAGTTTTCTGGTGTAATCCTTCGAGGCTTCTGGCGGCGCAGGGAGCTTTCCGCTAGAGGAGATACGGTCTTCCAATCGCTGGCGGGATTTTCCTTCACGTCATAGCGACGACACCGGCTTTCGTCTGGTGGGCGAGAACGACTAGATTGCGCTCTTTAAGAGGGGTTAGTGGGAAATACTTCGTGGTTGGCGTCGACGTCGAGCGCTGGAAAACGGTTTCGCAAATCGGAAATGGCATCGGGGACTGTCATTCCACCAGGTATCCTAAGTTGCAGGACTGAGATACCCAATTCTTTCATTTCAAGGTTCTCGATTACCCGATACCCGGATTGAAGCATTTCCTGGGTGATTGCATCGCTAGGATCATAGACGATCACCTCACCGCCTTCATAGTTTGGCTCGCTGGCAGTTGCTCCGGGGATATCGATTACGGGTGGGGAAAATGAAGAAATATCCTGCTGTATTCCACCGAAATTGGTCATTAAAATCATAAAGGCGAGGGCGAAGACCGTCAGAGGAGCCCACCTTGGAACAGTCGACCATATGTTCTTTCTGAGCGGATCAATTGCAACGGGGTGCAAAAGCGCAAGCAAACCCGATCGGGCCAGGTCATATTCCTGTTCCGTGGTCTGCCGGCGTTCGAAACCTTCACGACGTTCTGCAATTCGTCTCTCTGTCTTCGGAGACGTATCTTGCTTTTGACGTCTTTCGGAAAGTCGCCGGGTCGATTTGCTGCGGCGAATCTGTTCCATTGTTAACCCTATTAGATAATGGATTCTCCGGTAATCTGTCAAAAAAGTGTTACCAAAAACTTACGTGTAAATTTATTTCTTTCATATCCAGTCGATCATCATTGATTGTGTTCAACATGGTATGCGGGCAAGAAATGATCTTTCGGAAGCTACTCGATAAGATCAATGCTCGCCGTCATGGCGAGTTGTCCATTGGGGTTGCTCGCCCACAAATTTAGTTGATTGCCATGTTGGCAAAGGGAAATCGTAAAGGGATCGGTATCAAAAAGAGGACTGATCGCCCGATAGGAAAAATTCGCCAGTGTCTCCACTCCGTAATGACGAGAGGCCAGATCCAGTAGCAGCGTCGCCGTCAATGGCCCGTGAAAAACCAGACCCGAATAGCCTTCTACATCCCGGCAATAGTCCACATCGTAATGAATACGGTGACTGTTGAACGTCAAGGCGGAGTAGCGAAAAAGCAAAACCGGATCCGGCGTGACGGTTTCGCTCGTATCGGCTTCAAATGTCGGTTCAGGAGGCGGAGCAGGGGGATCGTCTTTGGCTGGATCGTCACGATAAACGATATTGTGGTCTTCACTTAGGCGCAGATCGTCTCCGGCAAATAACTCGTGGTGTACGGTTACGAAGCAAAGTTCCCCACTACGACCGGACTTTCTCTCCACCTTGCTGATCGTGGACGCTTTACGAATGGTTTCACCCACGCGAATAGAGTCGTGAAAGTCAAAGCGCCCACCAGCCCACATCCGGCGGGGCAAGGCGACGGGAGGAAGGAAATCACCAAGGGCGGTGTGACCGTCTCGCCCCAATTCATCTGGAGGCCTAGCCTCAAGGAAATAGAGCCAATGCCACGAAAGTGGCAACGGGTAACCTTCCCTGGGAGGATCTGTTCGATGCCCAAGCGTTGCATTCATCAATGCAACCGGTTGCGGGTGGATCACATCGGTGCGGGTTTTGGTGCGCCCGATCCATGATTTCAGGGTGTTGATATCAAGTGTAGCTTCATTCATGTTCGTAGATTATCCCAGATTAATAGACATCAAAGCGACTTCCTTGCTTCCCCCTTCCGTCGCCTGTGAGCCGACAGTGATAAAGCCGAATTTCGTGTGAAAAGCCATCGACTGGGGGTTGGGTGGTTGCGAATTGACTTCACAGGTCACCCGGGAGGCTAAATTCCGGGCGTTCTCTATTAGATCGGAATAGAGAAGGCTTCCTAGCCCCAGTCCCCGGCCATCCACCGCGACAACAATGCGGTCTATGTAAAGGAAGTCGTCAAAATTCCTCGAAAACCAGCGGTAGTTTTCGCTGGCGTAATCTAGACCGGGCTTGAGGGCGATCAAGAACCCTAATATGCCCTTTTCTTCGTCTTCGATTACCTTGAAATAAGTTGCCTGCCGGAGGAACCGTTTCATCTCTTCAAGGGTAACGGAATTGACGTGGGGCAGGGCAGTTTCATTCAGCGCCCGAACGGCTGAAAGATCTTCATTAGTGGCGTTTCTTGGCTTCATGGAGAAGATTTATAACCTTATAATTTTTGTTTATTTAGACGCTATTACGTTAAAAAAAGGGCATTTTGTCCGATACTGGATAATATCATCGGTATAAGCCGTGAAATGTAAAATATTTGTGGTTGCTTCTGGCCTGAAAAAAGGTGCTAAATACTATCTAGAAGCCCGAAACAATCGGGCGTGGCCGGGAGGATAACGCCACAATTTGCTGGGAACCTGGAACAGCCGTTTCAGGCCATGCGTTGGCGGACGAATAAATCCTTTCGGATGGTAATAACGATCACGACCCGAAGGGAACTTTCAAGAATGGTAAAAGTGCTTCATATCGATGCTGGTCATTGTACTGGATGTCATCAGTGTGAAATGGCTTGCAGTTATCATCATGAGGGCGCTTTTAATCCGTCGAAGTCTCGAATTAAGGTTTTCAATTTCGAAGAAACCGGTCGGAACGTTCCTTATGTTTGCACACAGTGTGCGGATGCATGGTGTTTGCAGGCTTGTCCTGTCGACGCTATTTCGGTTAACGCAACGACGGGTGCTAAGGAGGTTTCTTCGGAGATCTGTGTTGGTTGCAAGGTTTGCACGATCGCCTGTCCTTTTGGCACGATAAACTACAATTCTGTTTCTATGAAGGTTGACAAGTGTGATCTGTGCGGGGGCGATCCTGATTGCGTCAAGGTGTGTCCGACCCCTGCCTTGTCTTTTATTGATGCCGAGAGCGCCGGCATGGACAAGATGCGTCATTGGGCGGAGAAAACGGACGCGGGCAATCAGGCGCTTAGCGAATAACAATTCACAATTAAGGATCAAAAAAAGGGAGAGAGAAAACTATGTCCTGGCATAAAAAAGTTCTAAGAGTGAATCTGACAAACGGCACTTGCGAAAGCGAGCCGTTGAATATGGAATGGGCCACAAAATACCTTGGCTCACGTGGGCTGGCGACCAAGTACTATACGGAAGAATGCGACCCCAAAGTCGACCCGCTTTCTGCCGAAAACAAGCTGATTTTCGCAACCGGCCCGTTGACCGGTACGGCGGCGCCGACTTCCGGGCGCTGGACTGTCATCACCAAAGGCCCCTTAACCGGTGCTATCGCCTGTTCGAACTCAGGCGGTTTCTTCGGCGCCGAGCTGAAAAATGCCGGTTGGGACATGGTCATTTTCGAAGGCGCGTCGGCGAGCCCGGTTTACCTGAATATAAACAACGATCAGGCTGAGTTGAAGGATGCCTCCGCAATGTGGGGGAAATCGGTATGGGATACCGAAGACATGCTTCGTGAAGCCGGTGGCGACAATGACGTTCGTATCGCCTCAATTGGTCAAGCCGGTGAAAATGGTGCATTATTTGCCGCCGTCGTTAATGACAAGGACCGCGCCGCTGGCCGTTCAGGCGTTGGCGCCGTGATGGGTACCAAAAACCTGAAAGCTGTAATGTGCCGTGGAACCGTTGGCACACAGGTTGGCGATCCGATGGCCTTCATGCAGGCCACGGGCGCTTGCAATCAAATTTTGTCTGACAACCCGGTTACTGGCGAAGGCCTGCCGACCTATGGCACCCAGGTTCTGATGAACGTGATCAACGAAACCGGCGCGTTGCCGACCCGCAATGCATCTGAAGTTCAGTTTGAAGGCGCATCGGATATCAGTGGTGAAGCGATGACCACCCCACGCGAAAGCGACGGCAAGGCCAACCTGGTTTCCAACGCGGCTTGCTTTGGTTGCCCGATTTCTTGCCAACGCCGTTCGCAGATGGACCCGAACCACTTCGCCGTCGCCGGCCAGCCAAAGTATCATGGCGTAGAGGGCGGCTTGGAATACGAAAACGCCTGGTCGTTGGGCGCAGCAACGGGCGTTAACGATCTCGAGGCCCTGACTTATTGCAACTACCTGTGCAATGAATATGGCATGGACCCGATCTCTTTGGGTTCAACTATTGGCGCAGCGATGGAGTTGTACAAGGAAGGTGCCATTACTGATGCGGACACAGGCGGCCTAGCCCTTGAGTTCGGCTCAGCGGAGGCGCTTTGCAAAATTGTTTCTCAGACGGGCCTTGGCGAAGGCTTCGGTAAGGAAGTTGGCCAGGGTTCAAAACGTATGTGCGAAAAGTACGGACGTCCGGAACTGTCCATGTCGGTTAAAGGCCAGGAATTCCCGGCCTACGATCCGCGCGGCATTCAGGGTATGGGCCTCACCTACGCCACATCGAACCGTGGCGCCTGCCACCTGCGCAGCTACACAGTGGCTTCGGAAGTTCTGGGTATTCCTGAAAAGACAGATCCGCTGTCACCCGATGGCAAGGCTGGTCTGGTGAAGGCGTTCCAGGATGCGACGGCCGCATTTGATGCTGCGGGTATCTGTATCTTTACATCCTTTGCCTTGTCCCTGGACGACGTTGGCCCGATGGTTAATGCGGACCTGGACGGCGAATGGAGCGCCGAGACGTTGCTTGAAGTCGGCGAGCGCATCTGGAACCTTGAACGCAGGTTTAACAATGATGCAGGCTTTACGGCTGCAGACGACACTCTGCCACAGCGCTTGCTTAAGGACGCGGCCAAGACCGGCCCGGCTGAAGGCAAGGTCAACGAGTTGGGCAAGATGTTGCCTGAATATTACGAGGTTCGTGGCTGGACGCCGGATGGTGTTCCTTCCAATGAAACCTTGAGCCGCCTCGACCTCTAGAGGCCGACGATTAAGAATTCCCCACACTCCATTGCTAAGAAAGCTTCGGAGTGTGGGGTTTTCTGTTTTTAAAGCGGCATGCCGTTTTAGCACTTGAAATGACGATCAAATTTTCCACTTTAAAAAGCGGTTTGATCAAAAAATAACGATCAAATTGTCCGCACCGAATAGCGGCTTGATCTAGAGAGAATTCATTAAGGGATAATAGATGCAATACGTGATTGTCGGCGCCGGTCCCTCTGGCGTCACCGCAGCCGAAACCCTTCGAAAAATCGATCCGGGTTCTTCCGTGACGCTGGTTGATGGCGAGAAGGAGCCGCCCTATGGCCGTATGGCCATTCCGTACTTTCTAATCGGTAAAGTGCCTGAGGAAGGGGTGTACCTGCGTAAGGGCGACAATCATTTTGAAAATCTGGGCATTAACCGCATCCAGGCTCATGCTGAAAGCGTATCGACGAGCGAAAATACTTTGACGCTTGATAATGGTGAAACCATATCATTTGACAAATTACTGGTGGCTACCGGATCGCACCCGATCAAACCACCAATCGAAGGCCTGGACAGACCAAACATCCATCATTGCTGGACGTTGGAAGACGCGCGCAATATTGCCGCGATTACTGGCGATGGAGTGGATGTGGTGTTAATGGGTGCCGGTTTCATCGGTTGCATCATAATGGAGGCTTTGGCTCTTTCCGGCGCCAACCTGACCGTGGTCGAGGCCGAAGATCGAATGGTGCCGCGCATGATGGACCAAAACGCGGGTAACATGATCAAGGACTGGTGCATCGAAAAGGGCGTCAACGTCCTGACGTCGGCCCGGGTCAATTCGGTCGACGAGGCCGATGGCAAACTGGCAGTCAACGTGGATAACGGCGATGTCATCAAAGCGGACCTGGTTGTGGTGGCAACCGGCGTTCGCCCCAATGCCGGCTTCCTTGAAGGCAGCGGCGTCGAGATCGAAGCCGGCATCAAGGTCGACAACAACCTTCGCTCCAGTATCGACAATATCTTCGCCGCCGGAGACGTAGCCCAGGGCCCCGATTATTCGACCGGAGAACAGGCTGTTCACGCAGTCCAGCCGACGGGGGTCGAACATGGCCGCATTGCGGCGCTGAGCATGGCGGAAAAGGGCATTGAATACCGCGGCAGCCTGAATATGAACGTCCTGGACACCCTGGGCCTGATTTCCTGTTCGTTTGGCCTGTGGCAGGGTAAGGAAGGCGGCGAAAGCGCCATGCAATTGGATAAAGACAACTACCGCTATACGCTTTTGAATTTCGACGATGATCAGTTGGTTGGCGCACTGATGATCGGCCGTACAGATCAGATCGGCGTATTGCGCGGCCTGATCCAGACCCCGGTCAAACTGGGCCATTGGAAGGACAAGTTGATGGCTGATCCCAACCGTATCGTTGAAGCGTACGTTGATTGCACCAGGAGAGAGGGCGCCTAAGATTATGAAAATTAACCTGAAACTCTATGCTGTCCTGGGTCAATACCTGCCCGATCATGCAGAGAAAAATGAGGCTGAAGTAGATGTTGAACCGGCCATGACCGTAACTAACATCCTCTCTTCTTACGGTGTACCGCCGGAAAATTGCCACCTGGTGCTCGTCAATGGACTATATTGCGCGCCGAGTGAGCGCGCCGACAAGGTTCTCAAGGACGGCGACGCACTGGCCGTTTGGCCGCCCGTGGCCGGGGGGTAGTTTTGATGAGCGGCGACATCGTCATTACCAAGGAGATGGGCGTCAATCATCAGGATTTCTTCCGTTATATCGGGCGTGCTCTTCGTTCGGATGACTACCAGAAAAAAGATGATGGAATAGTCTATGAAGACGGTCCAAAGCGGTTGAAGATAGATATTTCCGAGGAAAGAGAGCGCCGCATCGCCCTGATCGTCTTGCCTGTAACGAACGTTACTTTGACTTTCAAGGGTTACGCGGAGCACGAAGTGAAGGAAGCCATCAGGGTTTTTGATCTCGCTTTTCAGCGGGGTGGGGGATAAGCGAAATCCATTTCAATCCGTTCTGGCGGCCTAAATCTCCTCGAACTTCTTCCTCAGTTTATATTCTTCCGATGAGACGTGCTCTTCCATGTCGCCCGCGCGCTTTTCAAGATCATTGAATTGGCGCTTAAGGTCGGAGAAATCGAAGCCGTCTTCCTCGTAAGCAGGTTCTCCGTATCGGGTGCCAGCATCGCTGGCGCCGGCCTGCTGGTAGGCTGTTTGGGGACCCATGTTTTCAAAAGCTCGACGGGATTTTTCGATTGTACGGTCGAACATATCCTCATATTTGCCGGGGTTCTTGACCCAGTGATAAGCAAGGAAGAATAGCAGCAGGGCGAAAATCTTGGTGAAGATGAACAAGATGATGAAGCCGATGATGATGGTCTTCTTCGAAACGCCGAACTTCTTCGCAAGTCCTTTAATGGTTTGCTTGATAAATCCATCATGTTTAGCCGTACGCAGCTTGTAGCGCTCATGCGTATGTTGATGGTGATGATGATGGTGGTGGTGGTGGTAGTCGCGGCGCTTCATTTTGTTCTCCAATCGGGTGCGTCTGCATCAAGTATGGTTTCAAGTGAATCGATACGTTCTTCCAGCATGACGGCTGTTTCACGAAGTTTCTTCAACTCCTTCCTGTCGACAACCGTTTGCCCTTCACCTGCGCCCGCGTGCTTCATCTGTTTCCATTTCGTCGCATAGTGAAAAATGATCCAGATAGGCACTACGACCGATAAAAAGATGATCAGCGGAACGTTTAGTAGTCCAAGAAATTCCATAGTCGATCCCGTTTATTTATGCCTGATAGCAATTATTCTTTGCGTTAGTTCTGATTCACTTTGTGGACGGTTTGGCTTTACCGTGTTTCTTGGCAAGCTTGGCTTTCATACGTTCAAGCTCGTCAACGATGCCGTTTTCGGCGACCAATTCGGCAAATTCTTCATCCAGGGTGCGTTCTTTACCCAGATCAAAAGATTCCGCGTCGGCTTCCAATTCATCGATGCGCCGTTCTAGTGTGGAATAACGTTCCATCGCGTCGTCAACCCGGCCATCATGAAGCGTCTCGCGTATCTTAACGCGCTTCTTGGCTGTTTTCATCCGGATTTCGATGCCCTTCTTCTTGGCCTTTGCTTCTTCCAGTTTGCTTTGTAGCTTGGCCAAATCTTCGTTGTATTTGCCAAGCGAGTCCTCCACGGCCACCAATTCTTCGCGTAAAGCGTCTGCCTGATCGGAAATCTTGTGACGCGCGACCAGAGCGGCTTTAGCCAGGTCCTCGCGATTTTTGGAAAGCGCGAATTCCGCCTTTTCTTCCCACTCCGCAGCGGCGACATCCAGTCTTTCAAGGCGTCGCGTGATTTCCTTTTTATCTGCGATGGTTTTAACGGCGGTGGAGCGAACTTCGACAAGTGTGTCTTCCATCTCCTGGATCATCAGGCGGATCATTTTTTCAGGATCTTCCGCCTTATCCAGAAGGGAATTGATGTTTGAATGAACAATGTCGGTAAGACGGGAAAATATAGTCATAATGTCCTCAATAGTTGGTTGGTGTTATCCCCTACTTCGCAACAGGCGTGCCAGTTTTTAAGTCATTGAAATATATGAATTCTTGTAAAATTCATCTAAATAAAATAGCGATAAACGCTAAATATTGTCGACAAAAATACCGAAAAACGATAAATTTTGACAATGCTTGATCAACTTCCCCCTATCCTTGGCGAAGACCCGGATTTTCTCGATGCAGTAGAACGGTGTTCACGCTTGGCCGGAATAGATCGTCCGTGCCTTGTTGTTGGTGAAAGGGGAACTGGCAAGGAATTGTTCTCAGCGCGGCTACATTATCTTTCCGCACGCTGGAACAAGGCCCTGGTGAAGGTTAACTGCGCAGCCCTTAGCGAAACTCTGTTGGAGTCAGAGCTGTTTGGTCACGAAATGGGCGCCTTTACCGGAGCTCAGAGAAAACGCGCCGGGCGGTTTGAGTTAGCCGATGGCGGAACCTTGGTGCTGGATGAAATCGCCAACGCCTCGGCCTCCGTTCAAGAGAAAATTCTGCGGGTTATTGAGTATGGAGAGTTTGAGCGGGTCGGCGGCATGGAAACTTTGGAAGTCGATGTTCGGGTCGTCGGCGCTGCAAATGTCGATCTTCCTTCTTATGCCCGCAGCGGTAAATTCCGCGCCGATCTTCTGGATCGCCTTTCATTCGATGTCATCACCATTCCTCCCATGCGTGCGCGCGAAATAGACATCCTGCCCATGGCGGAAGCCTTCGCGCTGGATGTTTCAAGGGAATTGGGATTGGATGCTTTTCCCGGTTTTTCGCAAGAAGCCAGGACCGTCCTGTTGTCCTACACTTGGCCCGGAAACGTACGGGAGCTTAGAAATGTCGTCGAGCGCTCCATTTTCTTCGCCCCGAGGGATGGAACGCCTATCAGCGCGATTAAGATTGACCCCTTCGAAAGCCCGTGGCGCCCGCCAGATTCTCTTAAAGGAACATCTGTTGTCGAAGAATCAAAAATTGATAGCCAGGCAATATCTGTCAAATCAGACAATTTCAGTGACGCCGTCGCTGAATTCGAAGCCTCGCTCATCACCAAAGCGTTAGGCGAAACCCGTCATGTGCAAAAGGAAGCCGCCGCCCATCTCGGTCTGGGATATCACCAGTTCCGTCGCTTGTTGCAAAAGCATGGTATTAAATGAACCGAGCATTTTTCAAGGTTTACGATTGAATGCCCTCTAGAATTTCAAGCAAGGGAGCTAACTCTGATTCGAAACGCTTCCAAGAATTGACAGAGCTTTGATAAATAGGCTGTCGAACCTGCAATGCGCTGGCTGTTCGGACAGACCGTTTGTTGTCATAGAATTCAAGGCAATCGTCTTCCCATTGGAGCCCGCAATAGTCAAGTATTCTGCGCGTACTACCCTCGGGATCATCGACCATCCTTTCATAAGACACATCAAGAATGTCGTCGGGAAACAGTGTGCGCCAATGGATCATCAAATCATGGTATAGACGGTAATAATTTCCCAAGTTCTTTAGATCGTTGGAATACAGCTGGCCTTTCGTGAAATTTTGCTTGTAGCAGGAGAAACAAGTATCCATTGCGTTGCGCGTGCAGTGAATAATTTTTGCTGCCGGTAAGGCTGTACGTATTATTCCAATATATTTGAAATTGACAGGCATCTTGTCGCACATTCTGTCAAAGCTGCCGTCTAACCCCTTCCTATTTATATCGTTAATGTATGCTTGGCCGATTGAATTGAATATTTCCTGTGTCCATTCCAGTTCCTTGTCGAGAAACGGAGAATTGGATCCGGCCGTTCTTTCAATTTGGGAGGCCAGATTTTCCAGCTCCCCTGCGCCAAAAACGCCAGAGTGAGCAGATAGTATTTGCTCAATCAGGGTAGTACCAGAACGGGGCATACCGAGAATGAATATGGGCTTATTTGACTTGTTGCCGGAATTTTGAACAGTGTCGATGAGGTCTTGATCGAATATCGATTTTATGGCGCCAAAAATTTTCCTTTCTTTATCAAGGTCAAATGGCCAAGTTTTTTTCTTCAAGTCGTTCCCTATTTTAAGATGCCGAAAACTGGCCTCGTCATCGTTCAATTTTCCATAGGCTTCGCTCAAGGCGATATTCATTTCGGCCAGTTGATCTTCTTCAAGGGAAGGATCTTCAAGCAGGGTTTTGAGTCGTATCAAGTCACTGTCGTCGGGGCCTGTAAGTTCTTTTACCTTCATCAGGGAAAAGTAGGCTCGCCCGTTTTTGTGATTATTCTTAAGGACTTGATGTAAATGTATTTCGCAATTGGTGGTGTCTCCTTGGCTTAGATACAAATTGGCCAGTTGAGAATGGGCGCCTTCATGGTCTGGATGGCTATCCAGGACGCGATTGAAGACTCCCAAGGATTCTTCATACCTTTGTTCTCCCATAAGAGACACGCCAATATTCTTGAGAAATTCCGGATTGTCAGGTTGGCGCTCCAGGGCTTTCCTATAAATTTCGGTGGCGTCTTCAAAACGCCCCTGATCTTTAAGAAGGTTTCCCAAATTGTTGAGCACGAAAGGCTGATCAGGCGCTGTATCAAGGCAGCGCCGAAATAACTCCTCGGATTCGATGTATCGTCCTTCCCTGTGAAGCAGCAGGCCCAAATTGTTGAAAGCCTCTGGTTTGTTTGGGGACACTTCAATCCCTTTTCTGAAAGCTTTCTCAGCGTCGTTATTCCGCTCAAGGGCGCTATAGGTTCGGCCAAGATTATTAAAGGCTTCAAATTTTACCGGATTGAGTTTTATTGAGTGTAGATACGCCTTTGTCGCTGCTTTCAGTTGGCCGTCCTGTTGAAGTGCAAGCCCGTAATTGTAGTGGGCCTCAGAGTCATTATTGTTGAGTTTGGCGAAACGTCCCAACAGGTCAATCGCATGCGCCATGTCTTTTAGTTGAAATGCCGCAATCCCCCCCAATTGAAGCGCAGCAGGGTTATCGTCCTTCAGTTGCAGGCATAGTCTCAATGTTTCTTGCAAATTGCCGGCTGAATATGTCGCCATCGCCTGGTCCATGGCCTGCGAAGTGGCATGCCCGGCAACAGAGTTGGTGGAGATTTTTGCTTGGCCGATTTTCTTCTTTTTGCGCCGTTCTTTTCTGTTCATATAGAGAAACTTTCTGGTCTGGCTTAAGCCTCAATGTCCAATCTCTTCGTTCATCTAAATGCTATAAGAAATTGCTCTTGAATGCCTCTCCATTTCTAATCGGCGTAGGGGTTCTTACCTTTTTTCGTATGCAGGCGCAGCGGGACCCCCGGCATATCGAAATCTTCCCTCAACGCATTAACCAGATAGCGCGAATAGGATTCCGGCAGGCCGTCCGGGCGGCTGGCGAAAACGACGAAGGTTGGGGGGCGGGTCTTAGCCTGGGTCATGTAACGAAGGCGAATACGCTTGCCACTACTTAAGGGTGGCGGATGGTGGGCTGTGATGTCATCCAGCCACCGGTTTAACGCCGCGGTAGAAATCCGCTTGTTCCACAAACGATAGATGTTCATAACGGCGGGCAGCAGTCGATTGGTTCCGCGACCGGTCTTGGCTGAAAACGTTACGATAGGGATGCCCCTGACCTGGGGCAGGGACGTCTGCAGACGGTCTGTCAGTTTACCAAGCGCCTTCTTGGAATCCTTAACGAGGTCCCATTTGTTGACGGCGATAACCAGCACCCGGCCCTCGGTGACAACCCGGCGGGCGATGGTAAGGTCCTGTTTTTCCATCATGTCGGCGGAATCAAGAACAAGCACGACGACTTGTGCAAATTTAATTGCGCGAATTGAATCTCCGGTCGATAGACTTTCAACTTTTTCTGTCACTTTTGCTTTTTTGCGCAAGCCCGCCGTATCGACAAGTTTGATTTCGCGGCCTTCGAATTCCCAACTCGTAGTGATGGAATCCCGTGTAATTCCGGCCTCAGGTCCGGTCAACATGCGTTCCTCGCCCAGCAACCTGTTGACTAGGGTGGATTTGCCTACATTTGGTCGGCCAACGATGGCCAGGCTGATCGGACGGTTTTCATCCTCTTCTTCGGGTTCGCCCTCTAAAAAATCACCCTCATCGGGTAATTCGCCTTCATCTCTGGCATAGGGTAATAAGGCGTCGTAAAGATCGGCAAGGCCCTCGCCGTGTTCGGCGGAAAAAGCCATTGGTTCGCCAAGACCCAAACCATAGGCTTCAGCCAATCCTGGTATTCCGGCCTGTCCTTCGCACTTGTTGGCCAGCAATATCAAAGGTACCCCTTGTTGACGTATCCATTTTCCAAAATGGGCGTCCAGTGGCGTTACGCCGGCTCGTGCATCGATCAGCATCAAAGCGACATCGCATTCCTGCAGGGCGACGGTCGTTTGTTCGCGCATACGCGCCTCGAGGGAATCGTCCGTAGCGTCTTCAAGCCCGGCCGTATCGATGACGGAAAACTTCAAATCGGAAATTCGCCCCTCGCCCTGACGGCGGTCACGGGTTACACCCGGCGTGTCATCGACAATAGCCAAGCGCTTTCCAACCAGACGGTTGAAAAGTGTCGATTTGCCGACGTTTGGCCGGCCGACGATGGCGACGGTAAAGCTCATGATACGAATAGTAGGTTGGTCGGCCTAAAAACTCAGCGATAGGCGACGAGTGTTGCGTTATTAGCCAGGAAGTAGACACTCCGATTGGCAATGATTGGCGGTACGGAAATTCCTGAAGGCATATCTACTTTGCCCATGACCCGTCCATCATAAGGAGAAACGGCGTAAACTTCGCCAATCGAACTGGCAACAAGCAAACGATCACTAGCCAGCAGCGGGCCGTTCCAGACAATCGGATGATCTTTGGTGTCCGGATCCTCAAATTGGGGAAGGCCCGTCACCCAATGGATGCTTCCGCTTTCGCGTGATACGGCCGCTACCTCGGCATCATTGGTCAAAAGGAAAATGTAGTTCCCGGCGACCCAGGGATTGGAAAGTCCGCCGATCTCCTTTCCCCAGATGCGCCTACCGCTGCGAAGGTCGATGGATACCATCATGCCGCCATGAGAAATTGCAAAGACGCGGCCACGATCGATTATGGGGCGCCCGCGAATATGCGCCAGCGTCGATACCACATCCGTTCGACGGGTCGTGGCAAGGGAGTCGGTCCATAATACGCGGCCATTTTCAGCCTTTAAGGCCACCAATTCCCCAGAAGAGAAGGGTGCGACCACGACGCCACTATCTACCGCAGGACTGGCTCCTCCAAGCAAGCTGGCGACCTCGGCGATTCCAGAGTATGTCCATAATTCCTCGCCAGTGGTTCCATTTAGGGCGTAAAGACGGCTGTCGACGGTAATAGCGAAAACCCTGCCGCCGCGTGCCGTGGGCGCGCTTCGCATCGGGCCCGCCAGCATTTTGCGCCATAAAATTTTTCCGTCCTTGGCATCCAGAGAAATTACCTGGGCAAATCCGGTGGTGATATATACCTTGCCTGCTTCGAAGGCTAACCCGCCGCTAATGTGATCGTCATCCTCATCATTGGGGGTCAATGAAGTGCGCCATACTCGTTTGCCGGTTTTGGCATCAAAGGCGCTGACATTGGACTGGGAGTCCATTGCGAATACCCGGCCGCCTGCGACAATAGGCGATCCGACCAGCCTGACTTCGTCACTTGCACCAGAACCGGCATCAGCGGACCATGCGCGATTGATATTATCGTTGATCTCCACGTGATGCATGGCGTGATTGGCATATCCGCCAGCCTGTGGCCAGTCTGTGTTAGGGGATGGCGCTGGTAGCAGAATCTCCATTTCGGCGAATTCGGGATCCGGATTTAGCGAGCGGTGATGTTTCAGTACGGAAATGCGCTCACCGGGAAGGGGGGGTTTGATTGGGTCGCCAAAGATAGCGCCAGGCTCGGTAAGTGATTCACAGCCGCTGAGCGCCAAGAGGGTTCCGACAAAGGCAATTGTCGTCACTGCCTTGAGACAAATATCCGGAAATTTTGCTGCAAACATCTTCCGCTCTCCCCTTTATTCGGCCAGTGCCGACAACATTTCCCCAGCCCGTTGGCGGATACCCTGCGGAGCCGAAGCATCTTCGGATAGTGCTTTAAATATTTCCCGTGCTTTGGCTCTGTCACCGGATTGATCGGCTGCGACGGCCATCAGTTCCCGTGCGCTGTGACGCCACGGATTATTGTCAGCAGCCAGCGGCGCCAGCCGGGAATTCAGGGACTCGCTTCCGTCGCTTCCGTCAAGGCGTACAACGGCGCCAAGCAAAACGGCCAAATCCCGATAGACGGCTTCAAGGGAACTGTCGCTCGCCAGTTTGTCGTATGCGTTTATAGCACCTTGTTGATCGCCAGCGTTTGCCATAAGGGCGGCGGCTTTGAAACCGGAAAGCATCTGATACCCGCCGGACGCTTCGGCGCTAAAGATCTTTAGCGCATCGAGGGCTGCCTCGGCGTTATTGTCGTTTGCCAGACGTAGCGATGCGGCGAATCGCTCACCTTGTTCGGCCCGGTTGGAAAGGTCATAGTTTTCCCAGGCTTTGTAGCCTGCGACGGAAGCGACGATTACTACAGCCACCGTGGCGAAGAATCTGCCATAACGTTTCCACAGCTTGGCGAACTGCTCCTGTCGCAGTTCTTCATCGATTTCGCGGAATATGCCGTCTTGAATGGGCTCGGCCACAGTAGTCTCCAGAATTCAGTTGTTAATCGTCGGATCAAAATATCCATCTCGTACACAGATGGCAAACTAAGCTTACCTGCTTTCGTCAATCCATTTAATCGAGCATCCCATGGAAGGTATTTGCTCTGAAGGTCCTCGCCCGGACTCGGCCACCTGACTCATCGCTTCGAACAAATCACGACGAGCGTCCGTCGGTCCCGGTTCCTTGCGCGATGAATCAAGACGTCCCCGGTATTGCAGGCCCAAGTCCTTGTCAAAACCGAAGAAATCCGGAGTGCAAACAGCACCGTAGGCGCGAGCGGTTGCTTGTGTCGGGTCGATAACGTAGGGAAAGGTGAAGCCATTGGCCTGGGCTACGGTTTTCATGTTATCGAAAGAATCTTCCGGATAATCCGTCGGATCGTTCGACATTACGGCGATGACGCCGATACCTTTATCCTGCAGTTCACTTACATCACGCACCAGACGATCGAGGATCGCCTTTACGTACGGGCAGTGGTTGCAAATAAACATGACAAGCAATCCGTTTGGGCCGCGAACATCTTCCAAGCCGTACGTTTCGCCATCAACGCCTTCAAGCGAGAAGTTCACAGCCTTCCAGCCGAAATCGCAAATGGGAGTTTCTAGGGACACCATCTGAATCGGTTTCCTAATAATTTCATCAATTTCGAGGTATTGATTAGACTTAAAAAGACTTTCAATCAAGAAAAGCTGGCAACCCCGGGAATCCGGCTTTGGGGCCAGTCAGTGCAATGTCCGTAACCTACTGTTTTTAAAGAAACTTTCTTTAGATGTCTGTTAACCGGGTTTTAACGGCCTATGTTGTAACTTGGGAGTCTAGCATTGGTCGTTCTTAATACCGGCCTGGAGTTGTTTGTTGAATGCGCATTTTTGTTGTCGCCGTTATCGCGCTGTCGCTTGGAGCCTGTAGCCTGTTTCCACCTGTAGCCGCAGTGGAGGGCGTGTCGGCGGTCGGAACCGGAAAAACTTTTAGCGATCACGTGGTTTCCTATGCCAGTGGCATGAACTGTTCGACCGTACGTTCCAATACGGGCCGCACCTACTGTGAAGAAGAAGAGGCAAATCCGGCGCCCAAGGTCTGGTGTTATCGCACCATTGGCAAAGTCGTTTGTTATGACAGGCCGGACCCTTTCCAGGGCAATCAGAGAAAAATGGGTGATAACGACCACAATATGGACGTCAATCAATAGGGCTGCTTGCCCTCGATCCGATCATCATTTTCAAGTGACCCGCGGAAGGGATTTCCCTGAATTGATGTTCGTCGTTAAACTCATAAAATAATGTTTCGATTTATTATTCTTCTTTTTTTGTTGATCGCGGCTGGCGGGGCCGGAAGCTGGTATTTGGCCACCGAGGCCAACAAGTTTTCAGGCGCGCAAGTTCCAAATGAAATTCATAACCTTAAAGCGCGGGCGAATGCCGGCGACGTTAGCGCCCAATACCAGTTAGGCGAGGCCTATCGATTGGGATCTGGAATCGAGAAAGATATTCCACAGGCCTTCAAATGGTACGGCCGGGCCGCCGAAAAAGGGCACGTTAAGGCCCAGTATAATTTGGGCGTAATCTACGAAAACGGCGAGGGCATCAAGAAAAATATGGTTCGTGCAATCGAGTGGTATCGACTTGCAGCCAATCTGGGCCGTTTACCGGATGCTCAGTTTCGAATGGGGATGCAATATTTTCACGGACGCGGTGTGCGCCAGGACTATATTGAAGCGTTCAACTGGTACGAAAAAGCGGCCAAACAGGGTCATCACGTCGCCCAGCATGTGCTTGGCGCCATGTATCAGGAAGGCTGGGCCGCTGAGAAAGACCTGATCAAGGCGTATATGTGGTTCACCTTGGCGATGCCGGGCAGAAAGCAGGCAATGGCAGTAAACCCTATATATGATCCAGTTCGAGCAAGAAAATATTTAAGCGAAAGAATGAACAAGTTTCAAATTAGCCGAGGGGAAAAACTCGCCAAGGAATGGCGTAAGTCCCGTTAAGCGGGCTATCGAGGCTTTAATTACAATAAAATATGCCACTTTACCTTGAAATTACTCAGTATTATTCACACAATATAATGAAGAAATCGGGTGGGGGAGACTAGACGATAATTTAGGCACAATGATAAACGGCAAATAAGCCAAGGGAGGCTCCATGAAAAGCTTGAATTTAGTTACGGCAATATCCATTGCTGGATTGTTGGCGGCTTGCGCGTCCTATGATCTGGATATGATTGAGGCCCAGTCAGCAACCGGTCGCACCTTCGACGATGCCCTTCACGATGAATACCTGGCCTTGGCCCGTGACGAACATGCAGAACATGACTGGGAAGATGCGGAATATTTTGCCCAACGTGCAATGGACGCGGGCGCCGGGATTGATCCTGGACCGCAGGAAATAAAGGACCGGAATATTCCCGCTGATACCCGTAAGGAAATCGGTTTCGCCCGTTCCAGCGTTGTCAACGCCATCGCAACCGGAAAACTGGGCCCCAACGCGGCGAAAATTGCACGCGCTCAGGCCAAATTCGATTGTTGGCTGCAAGAACAGGAAGAAAATACCCAACCTGATGACATCGCCAAATGCCGTTCCGAGTTCGAAGAAGCGATTGCGTCAATGATGGTTAAGGCGGAACCAGCTCCTGCTCCCGCACCAGCGCCAGCACCCGAACCGGCCAAGAAAATGAAGCCGCAGATTTTCGTTGTCTTTTTCGATCACGACAGTTCTGCCATTGACAATTTCGCTTCGGTTGAAATCGGTAACGCTATCGCGGCGGCCAAGAAAACAAAGCCGAAACTGGTTCAGGTTGGCGGACACGCCGATACGACAGGCGATGTGGTCTACAACAATGCGCTGTCACAGCGCCGTGCTGCTGCTGTCGCCAAAGTTCTGAAGGACGGCGGATTGACGGCCAAGAAACTGGTCAAAACTGCGATGTTCGGTGAAGATTTCACGGCGATTAACACGGGCGACAATGTCAAAAACCGCGCCAACCGCCGGGTCGAAATCATTCTGAAGTACTAGTTATCTCGGAAGTTCTTTTAAAGGCGGCGGCCCAAATGCGGGGCCGCCGTTTCTGTTATCCATACCTCGTCACTCCCGCGAAAGCGGGAGTCCAGTTCTTCCTATAAATGGATTCCCGATCAAGTCGGGAATGACGAATGGGAATTATTGGTAATGGATATCTTACTTCGGCAGCCGCAGCCGGACGATGCCCTTAAAATCCTTGGGATCCACGACTTCGCCTTTGCGTACGATTTCAATTCGCCCGGTCTTTGCCAAATGCACCGCCTGTTGTTTTACGGCGTTCATGTAGCGCCGCCACAGGTTGGGGCCATCTTTAGGCTTGGCGCGTTCCTTCGCTATGCGCCGGGCGACATCCTGAAACGTTGGGCTCCCACCTTCTGCCAGGACCTCCATGATAGCGACGACCACTGGATCGTCTGCCTTGGGTTCTTCGGCGTCTTCGTTTTTTTCAGTTTCTTGAGTTTTATCAGTCATGGAAAGAGGGTCTAACCCAACAATCCGCTTGAGGCAATGCCGTTGAAGATAAACTGCACCGCCAGGGCGGCCAGAAGGACGCCGACGACGCGGGTGATGACGTTCAGGCCGGTTACGCCCAGGACTCTTTGTATACGCCCGGCTGTCAATAACATCAGCAGGGTTACGGCAAGAACCGCAAAAATGGCCGCGACGACGGAAAGCTCCTTCTGCCAATTGCCGCTGACCTGGGCCATCAACAAAATGACGGCGCCCATGGTGCCGGGGCCGGCGATCAGGGGCGTCGCAAGGGGGAAGACGGAAATATCTTCTTTGTGTCCCGCTTCCTCGGTTTCATCCTCGGTGGTGGAGGAGCCGCCCGAATGGCGGGCGAAGACCATGTCCATGGCGATCAGGAAAAGCAGGATGCCGCCAGCCGTTCGCATGGCAGGCAAGCCAATCCCTAAGCGGTTCAACAAGGCGTTGCCGAAAAATGCAAAGACAATCAGGATAATGCCGGCGATCAGGGTGCCCTTCAGCGCCGTGGCGCGGCGCTGCCGATCGGTGAGCTTCGACGTCAAAGCAGCGAAAATCGCCGCCACGTCGACCGGGCCGATGGTGGCAAACAAGGTCGTGAAGGCCAGTAACGCCGTTTCCAGGCTCACCCGATACGCCCTTCCATCGCCGCTTGGTACATCTGTTTCATTTCGGCCGGGCCGACTTTGATCGGGTTGCCGCCGGCCGTTGGGTCGATAGCGGCCATTTGCGCCAATTCATCCAGTCGGCTTTCCTCGACGCCGATTTCCTTGGCCGTGTGGGGGATGTTCAGGGTTTTGCGGAAATCCAGGGTCCACTGCATGACGCCGTCGAATGAGGCGTCAGCCAGGCCCAGATAACGGCCCAGACGCTTCATTCTTTTCGATATTGCGTCGCGGTTGAAATCGATGACGTAGGGCATGAAGACCGCATTGGCGAGCCCGTGATGGGTGTTGTAAACGGCGCCTACGGGGTGGGCGAGGGAATGGATGGCGCCCAGGCCTTTTTGGAAGGCGGTTGCACCCATAGAAGCCGCGCTCAGCATGTTAGCCCTGGCAATCAGGTTGGAGCCGTCCTCGACGGCGACTGGCAGCCAGTCTTTGACCAGACGCATACCTTCCACCGCGATGCCTTCCGCCATGGGATGGTATCCCGGCGCGCAAAGAGCCTCGAAGCAATGGATAAAGGCGTCCATGCCGGTGGCTGCAGTGATATGGGGCGGCAGGCCGGTGGTCAGGGCGGGATCTGAAATAACCACACCCGGCATCATTTTTGGGTGAAAGATAACCTTCTTGGTATGGGTCTCTTCGTTAGTGATGACGCCGGCGCGCCCGACTTCCGAACCCGTGCCTGAAGTCGTCGGCACGGCGACGATAGGGGCAATGCCATCCGGATTGGCGCGTGTCCAGTTGTCGCCGACATCTTCAAAATCCCACATAGGCCGGGTTTGTCCGGCCATGAAGGCGACAACCTTGGCTGCATCCAACGCACTGCCACCGCCAAAGGCTATAACGCCATCGTGGCCTCCTTCGCGGTAAACCTTGATGCCGTCTTCCACATTTTGGCTGACCGGGTTGGGTTGGACGTCAGTAAACAATCCTGTCGGCAGTCCGGCTTCCTCATTGGCTGCTATGGCATCTGTGACCATGGGAAGAGCGGCCAGGCCTGGATCGGTGACCAGCAGGGGCCGGGCCATTCCCAAGCTCTTGCAAGCATCGGCTAGTTCACTAATACGCCCAACGCCAAAACGCACGGCGGTTGGGAAATTCCAGTTGCCCGTCAGGGCGGAAGCATCATTGGTCATGTGGGGATGTCCTGTTTGGAAATTCTGAAGAATGAACGAAAAATAGATAGAAAGCAGGTGTAGAGAAAAACTGATCCGATAGTCCACTCTTTATTTCGAATCGGCTATCTTCTCAAAGAATTTTTGAGTTTCTTCCCGATCCAGTGAGGCGAGCAAAATGGCGACGAAGCCACTAACTGAAAGCCCGTCCTCCGATAGCGGCAGGCGCAGGATTTTGTGAAGTTCTTCCGTACCCTCTTCGTTAGTGAAGCCCAACGTAAGATATTCCGGTTTCTTTTTCTTCAGGAATTTCCGGTATTCTTTTTCCAGCGCCTCACCAAAGGGCGACCACTTGAAATCGGCAGGGCTTTTTCCTGTCAGGTCTTCTCCGTGTCTATGGGCCGCTTCGGTACCATAAAAGCGAAATTTAAAGGTATCCTCTTCGGAGAGATAATCGACCACAATCGTGTGAGGTAGCAAAGGCGCAGGAATTTCAAGAAGGTCAAATTCCTTTAGGGTCGGCGCGATTCGTTGACCGCACAATCCTTCCCAATAATTATAGACGCCCCGTAACTCTTCGGCGGCTTCATTAATGTCGTCAACTTCAAAATTGAAAACCATTGAAGCAGGTTACCATAGTGTTAATGCTGTCTGAAAGAGCCGGTTTCAGCGTGAGGAGGCGATCATGAACAGGAAAATTTAGAAAGGGCGTCTTCAAGTTTTACCCAATCCTGATCCAGACCCGGAAGCCCCATTCTAATCCAATTGGTGTTGTAGGAAAAATGGCGGACAAGGATTCCCAGTTGAGCAAGATGATTAAAAAGCTCTTCGGCTTTGTTCGTTGAAATGAGCCTGAAGAGAGATGTTCCGCCAATAATTTCCAAACCGACTTGATTTAGAAGATCGTCCAGCCGATTGGCTGATTTCTGTAGTTCCCGTCGCGTATTTTGAGTCCAAGATTTGTCGTTAAGAGCCTGAATACCCGTCTTGATCGCCGGGGTTGAAACCGCCCAAGGTCCCTGAAAATTTGAAAGTTGGCGCGAGAGTGTCTGATTCGTTAGAGCGAAACCAAGGCGCAATCCTGCGAGGCCAAAAAACTTTCCAAATGAACGCAGCACGATCAAACCCGGAGTGCCGATTTCGCCCGCCAGACTTAAATCGGGCGTCACGTCGCAAAATGCCTCGTCTACGACCAACCAACCGCCTTTTGCCGCCTGCTTTTCAGCCAGATCTTTCAGATATCGCGGATCATGATTACGGCCATCGGGATTATTGGGATTTACAACGATGATAACGTCATCATTGGTATTCGCTTCGGAAGGTTCGTTAATTTCAATTATCGTATGGCCGCTTTGCTTCCAGCAGTGAGAGTGCTCGTTGTAGGTGGGTGACACAATGTTAACCCTGCTTTGGTGGCGCAATCGTGGCAGGGTTTGGATCAAGGATTGGGTGCCGGGCGCCGGGACGACAAGAGAGGCATTGTTGACGCCATAATACTCCGCTGCGGCGGCGCAAAGCCGGTTCAAGTCATTCTCGGTAGGCAAGGCGCCCCAGTCTGCCGGGTCTTGTTTTCCGGCCGGATAGGGATGCGGATTGATGCCGGTGGACAGGTCCAGCCAGCCATCGGGAGGACGTTCGAATAATCTTTCGAATTTCGCCGGGTCGCCGCCGTGATTAGGCATTGGTAATATCGTTACCGGTATCCGGACCGCGTGGGGGTTCGGCCTGAACGATTTCACCGTTCAATTGGCATCCGGCTTCGGCCAGTTGCAGAAATTTGTCCGTGACGTCTTCCGGCGGCTTAATCGTCTGCGGATCTTCGCCGGGGTAAGCGACATGGCGCATGGTGGTGCGGGTCGGTCCTGGATTAAGGATGTTGGCCTTGATGTTGGTTTTTTCGATTTCCGATGCGTAGGTCTGCACCATATTTTCAAGCGCAGCCTTTGACACGCTGTAGACGCCCCAAAAAGGCCACACGCCTTGGGTTACGGTAGAAGAGACAAAAATTGCCCGCCCGGCATCCGACATTCTGAGCAAGGGATCGAAACTGCGGATTAGCCGGTAGTTGGCGGTAACGTTCAAAGCCATCACCCGCTCCCAATCCTTAGGTTTGACCTGCGCCATGGGCGTAAGGGATGTCAACATTCCGGCATTACCAACAAGAATATCCAAACGCTTGAAGCGATCAAACACGGCGGCACCCATCTGGTCTATGGCATCAAAATCGGTCAAGTCGACAGGAACCAGAGTGGCGTTTTCTCCTGTGCTTTCAGAAATTTCATCGTCCAGTTCTTCCAGGGCCCCTTGCGTTCGGGCCGTTAGAATTAGATGTGCGCCTTCCTGGGCAAAACGCAGCGCGACAGCCCGGCCAATGCCACGCGAAGCCCCAGTTACCAGAGCGATGCGTCCCTTTAAGCGTCCTTCTTCGGCCATTCTTAATCTCGCGTCTTCAACAAGGAGAGCTGTTTGGGGGCTGGTCCGGTTTCCTGATCGGTCAAACGGATCGGGTAGTCGCCGCTGAAGCAGGCGTCGCAATACTGCGGATCGTCTGCGTTTCGTCCCTCATGGCCGACGGCCTTGTAGAGCCCGTCGAAAGAAATAAAAGCAAGAGTATCGACGCCGACGATTTTACGCATGGCCTCGAGATCGTTTTGAGCGGCCATCAGCTCGCTGCGTTCCGGCGTATCGATGCCGTAAAAGCAGGGATCGGTAATCGGTGGGCTGGAGATGCACATGTGCACTTCCTTGGCGCCCGCAGCGCGAACCATATCGACGATTTTTACTGACGTCGTGCCGCGAACGATGGAATCATCGATAAGAATAACCCTCTTGCCTTTCAGATAGGCGGCATTGGCGTTGTGCTTCAGTTTCACGCCTAAATTTCGGATTTGCTGTGTCGGCTCGATGAAAGTGCGCCCTACATAGTGGTTGCGGATAATACCCAGTTCAAACGGGATACCGGATTCTTCGGCATATCCAATAGCTGCCGGAACGCCCGAATCAGGTACTGGAACAACAACGTCGGCCTCGATACCCGCTTCGCGGGCCAACTCGGCGCCGATATTCTTGCGGATTTGATAGACATTGCGGCCATCCACGTTGCTGTCGGGACGAGCGAAATAGATGTATTCGAATACGCAGAACTTCGTCGGGGTCGGCACGAACGGCTTGAAACTATGCAGTCCGTTCCTGTCGATAACCACCAGCTCACCTGGCTCCACATCGCGCACAAAGTCGGCCCCGATGATATCCAGCGCGCATGTTTCCGACGCCAGCACCATCGAATCACCAATTTTTCCCAGCACCAGTGGTCTTACTCCCTTGGGGTCGCGCACACCAATCAACTTTTCCCGGGTCATAGCGACCAGGGAGTAAGCGCCTTCGACCTGCCGAAGCGCGTCGGTCACCCGTTCAACCACGTTTGATCCCTTGGACATAGCGATCAAGTGAATAAAGGTTTCGGTGTCGCTGGTTGACTGGAAAATGCAGCCGCGCTCAACCAATGACTTGCGCACGGCATAGGCGTTGGTCAGGTTGCCGTTGTGGCCGATTGCCAAGCCGCCAAATTTGAAATCAGCGAACAGAGGCTGGACATTACGCAACACCGTATCGCCAGTCGTTGAATAACGTACGTGGCCGATGGCCATTTCGCCTGGCAGAGTGCTTATCACTTCTTCCGAATTGAAGTTGTCACCGACATGTCCAAGGGCCCGGTGGGAATTAAATTGGTGTCCGTCATAGGATACGACGCCGGCGGCTTCTTGCCCTCTATGCTGCAGGGCGTGCAGGCCAAGGGCGGTATGGGCTGCGGCGTCCGGATGGCGGTAAATTCCAAAGACGCCGCATTCGTCATGAAGATGGTCGTCACCGTCAAAGGTTGTTGTTCGGGGGGTGTTGGCGGGGTTCGACATTAGAATGCTTGGTCTTTCGTTTATTGTTGAGAATTGCTGTCTATCAGACGTTCCATCTCGGAGCGAATCTTCTCTCCGTACCCTTCCAGGGTCTCGGCCTCGTCGCTTTTTGGCTCCGGCGCGATCAGCCCTTCGATAATTTTCTGACTTTCGATCAATTTATTGGTTTGTTCGGCAGCAGTGTTGCTGGCGGCGGCGGCTTCTTCGGGGATCAGCGAACGCAGCATTTCAGCTCCTGCTTCAATCAGGGGCATGGTACGGGCGTTTCTGAGCCAAGCCGGCTGATCTACTACAGGCATCATCCATTCGATAGCGATGTATACCAGACAAACAAGCACCGCTCCGCGAGCCATGCCGAACAGAAATCCAAGCGAACGATCCAACGCATTAAGGGCGCTGTCCTGAACACGTTTTGATATGGCTCGGGTAAGGATCGACAAGATAGCCAGTGAAACAATAAAGACGACGACGCCGGCGGCCAAATCAGCGGCCAGTTCAATAGGGATCAGGTCTCGGGCGTAAGGTTGTACAATCGGGAAAGCATAAATGGTAATGAAACCGGCACCAATCCATCCAGCAACCGAAAGGATTTCGTGGACGAAACCGCGCGCATAGGCCAGAAAAGCCGACACCAGCACGACAACGATCACGGCGATATCGGTGATGTTGACAGGCAGATTATCCATTCGCCGGTTCTTTCATAAACCCTCTCATCTCTGGCCCGTTGGCAGCCCCTGATGGAGCATGAAACAAGGCCAGCAAGTCGGCCAGGTGTTCAATCTGGCGGATTTCCATTCCGCTCGGACCTTTCTTACCCTTCTTGCCCCGGCTTTTCGGCACGATGGCGCGACAAAATCCAAGCTTTTCCGCCTCCTTCAGGCGTCCGTCCGTATGGGATACAGGGCGTACCTCGCCGGAAAGGCCTATTTCGCCAAAAACCACTGTCTCGGGCGGCACCGCAATGCCGCTTATAGACGATGCCAAAGCCGCGGCAACAGCCAGGTCGGCAGCGGGTTCAGATACGCGAAGCCCGCCTGCGACGTTTAGGTATACGTCGTTGGCACCGATGGCAAGACCGCATCTTGATTCAAGCACTGCCAGGACCATGGCCAAACGGCCTGAATCCCACCCAACAACGGCTCTTCGCGGCGTTCCAAGTTGACTTGGGGCGATCAGGGTCTGCAATTCCACCAGCATTGGCCGGGTGCCTTCGATCCCAGCGAAAACGGCCGCGCCGCTGATATCTCCCGAATGGTCAGACAGGAACAGGGCTGACGGGTTGGTGACTTCCATTAAGCCCCGGTCTGTCATTTCGAATACACCGATTTCATCAGTCGGCCCGAAGCGGTTCTTGACGGCGCGCAAAATCCTGAACTGGTGGCTGCGTTCGCCTTCGAAGTACAGCACCGTATCAACCATGTGCTCCATGACGCGGGGTCCTGCGATCTGGCCCTCCTTCGTCACATGACCGACCAATATGACCGTGAAACCGCGCCGTTTGGCCAGTCGGATCAGTTCCTGGGCTGATGCACGCACTTGCGAAACCGTACCCGGCGCGGACTCCAGGCTGTCTACGAACATGGTCTGGATGGAATCGATTACCACCACTTTCGGCGCTTCGCCGCTGTTTAAGCTTGTGACGATATCTCGCACCGAAGTGGCGGCGGCAAGCTGTACTTTGGCTTTGCTCAATCCCAATCTTTCGGCGCGCATGCGCAGCTGTTCGATGGCCTCCTCACCCGAGATATAAGCAACGGGGCAATTGGCGGCCAGGGCGGCGACGGCTTGCAATAGGACAGTTGATTTACCGATACCGGGATCACCACCGACCAGAAGGGCGGAACCGGGAACCAATCCACCGCCGCAAACACGGTCGAACTCGGCTATGCCTGTAACGCGGCGAGGCGGTGGTTTACTTTCACCCTGAAGGTCGACAAACTCGATGGCGCGGCCCTTTTTGGAGCCCAGACCTTTGGGCGCCTGCTCGCTGGCGGCCTCTTCGACCAGCGTATTCCACGCGCCACAACTATCGCAACGCCCGCTCCATTTTGCACTGACGCCACCGCATTCCTGACAGACGTATTGGGTAGAATTTTTAGCCAACGGCAGACCTTTTAAAGGCAGGACAAAAGAGCTCCCCACAACCCCTTTTTTGACCCCAAATGATTTACGGGATTCTAGGCGTTTAGACAAGGTGCGAGGGGATGAGAATGGCAAAAAACCCTACAAACGTTCAAAATAAGAAGCTCCGTTTTAAAACGACATCGTCATTTCGGCCTTGAATTGGAATTCCGCCTTCGCGGAAATGACGAGGATTGGAACCAGGGCTGGATATTTCTCAATTCCCCTTACACGCATAGGGCCAAATCAATTTGGTGTCGGCGGGGATGAACTTACCGTCCTGAGTCATTACCGGTATGGGAATATTTTTCTCGGAATTAGGCAAGTTCTTCAATTCGTAGGAATCGAACGGTTCCTTGGCGCGATACATTGCGTTCGGGTCCATCCACAATCCTTTCACTGGGATCAGCTTGTCGCGGGCGATGGCATAGTCCGGGCTTTTTGAATACCAGACGGCAAAATGGATGGCCGGACGGCGTTTCCTGCTTTGCTGGCCACTGCGCCCGATGCCGGAATTCCCGGTAGGGCCCAATTTTTGACCCATCTTGATTTCGTCGCCAACCTTCAAATTAGGCATTTTATTGAAGTGGGCGTATTGGGTGTAAATCCAGTAGCCAGAAATGCCTGTTTGTTCAGGGCTGTGGCGGACGATGATTTCCTTGCCGCGGAAGCTTTTCTTTCCTTCGGACACGCTGACAACCGTGCCATCGGCCGCAGCCAACATTGGTACTCCATATGGAGCGGGCATATCGATGCCGCCGTGATATTGTTCGCGGTCACGCTTGTTGGTGTAGGAAATCGCCCATTGTTCATCGATGTCACGGCAATCTAGACCCTTGGGAAATTGTGGCCGCAGGCCGGTTTGGACCAAACCCAGTTTCAACGCCACCTTGATCGAGCAATCCTTTTTCCATCGGCCGATGCCGCAAAAGGTCTCCGGGTCGATGGTGTTGACGCTCACAAGGCCGTCCATTTGTTCGGAAGCTATTGTAGAGCGAGAATCCCCGTCCCCGTCGGGCGCGGTTTCGCCAAAGCGCATCCGCAACTCTTCGAGAGTCAGAAAGCCGTCCTCATCGGCGTCTATTTTTTTGAAGATTTTTTTCTTCTTTTTCCATTCCTTCAGGCTGATGCGCCCGTCACCATTGGCGTCATTATTTTCTATGGAAAATTCGGCCTTGCCTGCGCTTCCGTCATTCGGCGCGGTCAATACAAGAAAACCGGCTATCATTGCTAACAAAGAGGTACGGCCTATCATCATCATTAAATTACAATCGAACTATTTTCCTAAGGTCAAATGCTATTTAAATCTGTTTCCACTTGCCACGATATCTTTTCCTGTCGGTTTCCCATAAAATGATCACTGGCGGTTCAGCTTCGGCGGGAAATTTAGATGCACTGCGTTTTTTTGTTTCAACCGATGCGGCTTACTAATCAGGCACGGTGTTCCTAGTATGCCTAAAATCATACTACTGATCATCATCGGGCTATCTGCAGGTGTTATTTCCGTCTACTGGATTAATTGGGTCGAAAAGCGGAAGAAAACCCGACTACATCAGGATATCCGCGACATCAGTAGCGCCGAAAAAAACAAGCAAATAAAGGCGGCGAAGGAAAAGGGCGCCTTCGATAAATGGAGTCAAAATAGTTAGGATTCAGGGTTCCAGCCTTCCGGAGCCATATCGAAACCGGCGAAGTCAAATGCCGGAGCGACCGTACACCCGACAAGGGTCCATTCCCCCAGTGATTTTGCAGCCTGCCACGCGTGTGCGGGGACTACATGAACAGGGGCTTCACCCGCCGCGATATCCTTGCCCAGCTTCAGGGTTCGTTTTTGCGCGCCCTCTTCAGCAATGGAAAGGACCAGCGGTGCGCCGTCGTAGTGGTGCCAGATTTCATCTGCGTCGACCCGGTGCCATTTCGACTCTTCCCCGCGCTTAAGGAGGAAATAGATAGTTGTGACCCAGCCGCGCTCTCCATCCTTACCTTCGCGGCGATAGACTTCCCGGTAGTATCCGCCTTCCGGATGAGGCGCGAGTTGAAGACGTTCGATCAGTTCTTCTGCATTTGACATAGCCAAATCAAATCTCATTTAAATGTTTTACTTCAGTGAAGTTAGTTTGATCGATCATTAAATGGTAGACCTGACTCCTGCCTTTTCGAGGGCATTGGAATGGTGTTACGATTTCTGCGAATATGGATGTAATCTGGGGAATAACGATTCGAGAGGCCTTACGGAAAATCTCGTTTCAAATGGGGAGGCGGCAATTCGAAACTGTAGGTTGACGATAACCTTCGCTCCATTGAATAAAGTGTGGACTTAATAAGCCGACGCCACTGTTCCATTGGCTAAAACGGCATTGCTCAAATGAGGAAGTTTCATGACATCCCGCATCGTACAGGCCTATGACACTCTGGTTCTTCACAATCCCAAGGTAGTTCTGGCCGTACTGCTCACAATTCTGGTTTTTTTCGGCTACCACACAAAAGACTTCAGATTGGATGCATCGGCCGACACCTTGCTGCTTGAAGAGGACGTAGACCTCAACGTTTTCCGTAAAATCAACGAGCGGTATCCGTCTAGCGAACTACTCATTGTCACGTATACGCCCGACAAGGATCTCTTTTCGGACGAGGCGCTAGAGCCGATGAAGCGGCTTCGCGAAGACTTAAAGAATGTCGACAGCGTGAATTCGGTATTCACGATCCTTGATGCCCCCTTGTTCAACAGTTCCGATCAAGATGTTCAGGAAATGCTCAACGATATGCCGAGCCTGGAAAAGCCCGAAATTGACAGGACCAGGGCCAGGACCGAGTTGATCAACAGCCACATCTACCGCGAACTGATTGTCAGTGCCGATGGCCAAACCACGGCCCTGCTTTTGGAAATGAAACCGAACGAGCAATACGACCGCTTGCTAAAGTCGCGAAGCGCGCTGCGAGCGAAAAAGCGGGATACCGGCCTCACAGCCGAAGAGGTGAGGGACCTGGAAAGTGTCTCCGCCGAGTACGCCCAGGTTCGCGACGCGATGAGCGAGCAACGCCATCTTGACATCATCCAGGTCAGGGAAATCATCGCGCCTTACCGCCAGCACGGCACCCTTCATCTTGGCGGTTTGCCTATGATTACCGACGACATGGTGACATTTGTGCGTAATGATCTAACCGTATTCGGCGCCGGTGTTCTAGCATTTCTGATCATCATTCTCACCGCCATATTCCGCAAAATTCGCTGGATTGTGCTTCCACTGCTCAGTTGCTTTTACGCCGGCTTGATCATGATCGGCGTCCTCGGGTTATTCGGCTGGATGGTCACCGTCATTTCTTCCAACTTCCTCGCCCTTATGCTGATTATCACCATCTCGATGAATATTCATCTGATCGTGCGATATCTGCAACTCCATCGAGATTACCCTGATTTCGATCAGTTGGCGCTGGTCAGAACCACCGTCCACAAAATGGTGAAACCATGTCTTTACACGGCGCTTACGACCATCATCGGTTTTGGCTCCCTGGTTGTAAGCGACATAAAACCGGTCATCGATTTCGGCCTTATGATGAGCGCCGGCCTGACAGTGACGTTTGCGACATCGTTCTTGTTGTTTCCTTCATTGCTGTTGGTAATGGGAAAATCCGACACTCAGGGTACCGTTAAAGAGATCCGGTTTATGTTGCCGGAATATTTGGCCCGTCTGACTGAAAACCAAGGCAACAAGATCATGGTGTTGGCGGTCGTGCTGACCGTAGTCAGCGCCGTGGGAATTTCCATGCTGCGCGTTGAAAACAGCTTCATCAACTATTTCAGCGACGAGACTGAAATCTATCAGGGGCTGAAGCTCATCGATGAAGAGCTGGGCGGAACGACGCCGGTGGATATCGTGGTGAAACTCGTCGAGGACGTTGAAGATTTGACGGAAGAAGACCTGGCCGAGATGACCGAAGAGGAAATCCGCGATGAGCGCGCCTACATTCATGCGCTGCGCACCCAACCGGAACTGTGGTTTACGCCAACCAAGGTCGATCTTATCAAAAAAGTACATGATTACCTGGACGGATTGCCCGAAATCGGCAAGGTGGTTTCGCTGGCCTCGTCGGTCAGGGTCGTCGAGGAAATTGCCGAAAAAGAGCTCGACGGCATGGATATGGCCCTGCTGTATACCAAGGTTCCAGACGCGGTAAGAAACAGCCTTATCAGACCTTACGTTTCCATCGAGAACAACGAGGTGCGGCTTATGGCGCGTATTCTGGATTCGAAGCCGGAACTGCGCCGTAAAGAGCTGTTGGAGAAACTGCGCAGCAACCTGGGGAGGGAAAACGGATACGAACAGCTCGCCGATTACAAACTTCTGATCAATGACGTGACCGTGAGCGGATTATTGGTGCTGTACAACAACATGCTGCAGAGCCTGTTCTCTTCGCAGATCAAGTCCATCGGCGTCGTGATGCTGGGTATAGGGCTCATGTTCATGGTCCTGTTCAGATCCGTCAGTCTATCGATCATCGGCATTCTGCCGAACCTGCTGGGGGCTGCGGTTGTTCTGGGTGTAATGGGATGGGCGAAAATCCCCATGGATATGATGACCATTACCATCGCCGCCATCACCATCGGTATCGCCGTCGATAACGGCATTCACTATATCTACCGATTCCGGGAAGAATACGCGCTTACCAACAGCTATGTGGAAACCATGCACATATGCCACAACAACATCGGCAAGGCGGTATTTTATACGACCATGACCATCATCTTCGGATTCTCCATCCTGATGCTGTCCAACTTTATCCCAACGATCTATTTCGGGGTGTTGACCGGGGCGGCCATGTTCATCGCCCTGATGGCGGCGCTGACGGTACTGCCGAAATTGATACTAATGTGGAAACCATTCAGCTGACGGCTATAAATGGTTCACTCGCTTCCGCCCGTATAAACCCGGTGGTAGCGTGAACCCAGCGAGGTTAGAATTTCGTAGCCAATTGTCTGGGCGGCATCGGCGATATCATCGACGGGATTATTGGGGCCGATCAGATCGATCAGGGCGCCGGGACGGGCCGCCTCAGCTGGTACATCGTTAACGTCAAAAGTAATCAAATCCATCGAAACCCGTCCCACCAGTGGCACCCGGATATCTCCCAAATAACCAAAACCGCGCGAACTCAGTGATCTGAGATAGCCGTCGGCGTATCCCACCCCTACGGTAGCGATGCGGCCCTTTCGTTCAATCTTGTGGGTGGCGCCATAACCGACGGTCTGAGGCGAATCAACATCACGGATTTGCAAAATTTTACCTTGTAGTCTGATGACTTGCGCCATTGGATTGGGTTTTCCCGGAGTCGGGTTGATGCCGTAAAGGGCGGCTCCTGGACGGGCCAGGTCGAAGTGGTATTCAGGGCCCAAAAAAATGCCGGACGAATTAGCGAAAGAAGCCTTACGGCCCGGGAAAAGGGTTCTGGCCTGTATAAAGTCTTCCAGCTGGCGCGCGTTCATCTCGGTCGCAGTGTCTTCGGCGCATGCCAGATGGCTCATAACGTAAGAAACGTTCAACCCCAAAGTCCGTTCCGGATTGATTTGCAAATCGACGACTTCCTCAGGTGAAAGACCTAGGCGAAGCATACCTGTATCGATATGGACGTCGCAGGCGATGCCCGTGAATTTAGTGCGCCACGTCTGTGTATCTTCCAAGGAGTTCAGAACCGGGATCAGGCGATGTTCGAGAATTTCCTCTTTCGCACCGTCGGGTCCGCCAAGAATATGGATGTCGGCATTCAACCCGGCATCATCTAGTACCCTTCGTAACTGAATGCCTTCATCGATCAGGGCGACGAAAAATTCCCGGCATCCGGCTTTATGCAGTTCGACGGCGGCGCGTGAAGCGCCCAAACCATAGGCCTCGGCCTTGATCGCCGCGCCGCAGCCTGCTTCGCCAACGCGATCATTCAGCAGCCGCCAATTGTCTGCCAGTGCATCCAAATCGATGGTCAGAATGCCGCTACTTGTCTCCAAACTGCTCATAGAGAACTTCCGTTTGACACAACACCCTTCTTCACTCCTGCGCAAGCGGGAGTCCATATAGACAGTAGTACTGGATTCCCGCCTTCGCGGGAATGACGGAAAAAAACGAAGGTGGATTTTTCCACCTGAGAAGCGCATGACTTTGCGCCGCCGCGTTTGCGGCGAGCCAAGTCCCTGGAAGGGACGCCCGGCGCTTGAGGGCTAATGATCAGTAGTCGGGTTGATGGATACGTTCAAGGTCGCTGAAACGGGTGAACTCGCCGGTGAATTGCAATTCAACCGTTCCGACGGGGCCATGACGTTGCTTGGCGACGATTAATTCAGCGATGTTACGAACTTTTTCAAGGCGTTCTTCGTTGCGTTGCTGGCGCTGGAAGAATTTGTCATCGCTCTCGTTCTCGTGCTGGGTCGTTCCCTTGCGCTCGAGGTAATATTCCTCGCGGAAAATGAACATGACCACATCTGCGTCCTGTTCGATGGAGCCCGATTCACGAAGATCGGAAAGCATGGGTCGTTTGTCTTCACGCTGCTCAACAGCCCGCGACAACTGCGACAGTGCAATAACAGGCACATCAAGTTCCTTGGCCAGGGTTTTCAGGCCGCGGGTAATTTCCGAAACCTCCTGAACGCGGCCATCGTTACGCGATGAACCCGAGCCCGAAATAAGCTGAAGGTAATCAACGACAATAAGCCCCAGGTTCTGCTGACGTTTCAATCGTCTGGCCCGGGTGCGCAGCGCACTGACGGTCAAGGCAGGGGTGTCATCAATAAAGATTGGGATGTCGTGCAGTGTCTGGCTCATTGCGACAAGCCGGTCGAATTCCGGCGTTGTTATTTTGCCTTTGCGGATGCTGTCTGACGAGGTCTGGGTCTGTTCGGAAATAATACGTGTCGCCAATTGCTCGGAGGACATCTCCAACGAGAAAAATCCCACCACGGCGCCTTCTTCGCCGCCGGATTGATGATAAGTATAGGCGGCATTATAGGCGATGTTTGTGGCGAGCGCCGTTTTGCCCATGGAGGGGCGACCGGCAAGAATCAGCAAGTCTGAAGGGTGCAGGCCGCCCAGCATTGTGTCGACATCGCTCAGGCCGGATGTAACTCCCGCGAGAGCGCCATCCCGCTTATGGGCGGCTTCGGCCATTTCCAGAGCCGCAATCACCGATTCCTTGAAAGCCTGGAACCCGCCCTCGTAGTTACCGGTGGTTGCCAGATCGTAAAGAGTTTGTTCCGCCGACTCTATCTGGCGCATGGCTTCGTCTTCCACGTCGCCGCCGTAAGCGCGGTTGACAACGTCTTCGCCAAGTCCGATCAATTCACGCTTCAGGTGCAAATCGTAAATTATTCGGCCGTATTCTCCGGCGTTGATGATCGACACCACGCTTTCGGCAAGTTCGACTAAATATGCCGCCCCCCCGATATCGGCCAAACCTTCGTCCTGCTCGAAGTAGCGTTTTAGGGTTACCGGATTGGCGATCTGGGATTTTTCAATCAGCTTTGAACAGGCGTCGTAAATCTGCCCATGTTGGGCGATGACGAAATGTTCCGGCATCAGGAATTCAGAAACCTTCTCATATGCCTTGTTGTTGGCGAATATGGCGCCGAGAAGTGCCTTTTCCGCCTCGACATTATGCGGAAGTGTGCGGAAGGTCGAACTCGTGGGCTCGCCGTTCTCGTTTACGGGGTCTATCAGGGGCGGGGGCATCGCTGTCGTTGACATGCTAATGAAACTACAAAGATAGCGCCTCCTAGTCTTGTTGAATCAGATGAATTGCATCTGTGGATAATGAGGATATCGGGGACTGTTTTTGCAGACCGGATTCGGGACCAATTTTAGCACAAAATAGGGGGGCTATTTCCCAAAATGCCATTCGCTCGCCGGTAAGCGAAAATCTCGATTGTCCATTTCCTTGCTTTCGAACCTTCCATGCGGTGAGAAGTCAAGCCGCATGTTGATCTCTTTCGTTAGCTGAATTTCTGTAGGATTTGGATAAATATTGCCGGGTCATTGGCGCCGCTTCCTGGTGTTTGGCCATTTGAATTTGAAAAACAACGCTTTTCATGTGTCGGAACGACATTTCGCTCGCCGCCAAATAGTACTCCCACATCCGGCAAAAGCGTTCGTCGAACATGTCTGCTGCCAGCTGCCGGTTATATTGGAAGCGGTTACGCCAATGCCGAATGGTCTCGGCATAATGCAAACGAAGGATTTCTATATCCGTCATTGTCAGGTTTTGACTCTCTATAGGCGAGGTGACTTCCGAAAGCGCGGGGCTGTAACCACCTGGAAAAATATACTTCCTTATCCAGGGGTCGGTTGTGCCAGGACCATCTGTACGGCCAATCGAATGCAGCAAGGCTATACCGTCTTCGTCAAGCAGATCGTGGATAGCCTTAAAGTATCTTGGGTAGAAGTTGACCCCTACATGTTCGAACATTCCGACGGATACGATCCGGTCATAAATTCCTTCATGTTCCCGGTAATCGCAAAGATGAAACTTCACCCGGTCAGCTAGCCCTTCGCGATCCGCCCGCTCGCGCGCAACTCTTAATTGTTCCGATGATAATGTTAATCCATCAACCTGTACGTCGGCGTATTTGGCCAGATACAATGCCAAGCCGCCCCAGCCACAACCGATATCGAGAACCTTCTGTCCGGATTGCAGGAGCAATTTACTGGCTATGCGTCGTTTTTTGTTTTCCTGAGCAGTTTCTAAATCGTCTTCCGGTTGTTCGAAATATGCACAGGAATATTGCTTGTCCGAATCGAGGAATAACTCATAAAGGCTCTCGGATAAATTATAGTGGTGAGCGACATTGATCCGTGACCAACCCAACGGGTTAAACTGTTGAAAGTGACGGAATAGATAATCGATCCAACCGTAGAACCGGTTCATTGCCGGCCAGTCCGAAATTTCCCAGTTGCGCCCAATCAGTTCGACAAAATCATAAATGCTCCCGTTTTCAATGGTCAGGGTACCATTCATGTAAGCTTCGCCAGTCGCTAACTGCGGTTGGAAAAAAAGTCTGTGATGTAACCTCTTGTCGTGCAGCCGGATGACCAGTGGCAATGGCTTGCAATCTTTGGCGGGCCGGTCTTTTCCCACGAAATGATGGGATTTATCGTTCGCGTCAATGACAGTTAGAGCGCCCACTCTGATCAAATGACTTAATAGTTTTGCAACCAACATAATATTTCCCCAGTTGATCACAGTTGATGGTCAATGCCGACGGGAACAACCGCCGGTTTCGGAAAATACAAATTGATATTGGGGACTATTTTAGCAAAATCCAGCAGGCTGTAAACAGGTGCCTGTGAACGCGTTGGTGCAAAAAAAACGGCGCTTCGACCTCCCGAAGCGCCGTTAATCTTTTGGAACGAGGTCTGAAACTATTCGTCGGCTTTTTCTTCCTCGCCGGAAGCTTCCTCCTCAGCAGGAGCATCTGCAGCAGCTTCCTCAGCTTCCGCTTCTTCAGCCTCGGCGGCAATCTCTTCAGCTTCGGCCTCGGCAGCTTCGGCGTCCTCTGCCTTCTCAAAAACTTCCTCGGCATCGATCTTGGCCTGAGCGGCTTCTTCCTCTTCCATGGACATGACGGCACGGCCGGTTTCTGACTGAATTTTGGCTTCCTCTTCGGAACGCGCAATATTGGCCGTAACGCTTACCGTAACTTCCGGATGAAGGCTGACTTGAACTTCGTACAAACCCAGCGCCTTGATCGGGTGGGCAAGTTCGACCTGCTGGCGGCTGATGGTGAAGCCGGATTCAACAACTTCCCCGGCGATGTCGCGGGCGTTTACCGAACCATACAACTGGCCGGATTCACCTGCCTGGCGAACTAGAATGACCGACAGACCATCTAGCTTTTCACCGACTTTTTCAGCTTCTGAGCGGCGTTCAAGGTTCGCTGCTTCTAATTGGGCACGCTGTTTTTCAAAATGCTTGCTGTTTTCTTCGGTTGCACGCAACGCTTTGTGCTGCGGCAACAAGTAATTACGGGCGTAGCCCGGTTTGACCGAAACTACATCGCCCATCTGACCGAGCTTTTCGATCCGTTCCAAAAGAATGACTTCCATCTCTCACTCCTAACCCGACCCTTCGGGTGATTGTTCGACGCCTAACAAGACGTCAGGTTTCATCTTCATCTTCGTCGTTCCGGCGTTGGCCGGCAGTTTTAAAACGTCGGCGTAAACCGACCCATTGTTCCAGCAATCCCGCCGCGATGACCGCAATTGCGATCCAGCCGGAAAGAAACAAAATCAAATAAAATGCCGTAAGCAACATTCCGGGAAAAGTAACCTGGCGGGCCAAATCATGGACTACGCCAAGTCCCAGAAAGAAAAACGGCACGGCCAAAATCAAAGCCAGATTTCGGCCTAAAAATTCCAACTCTCCCTGACCCAAAAGCGCCACGGCAGCAGCGACAACAAGGAACCAGGACATCCAGTCCGGCAACACCAGATCGGCCAGTTTTGTCTTCGGCCGCTCGGTGCGCTGGGCACGCGTTAGTATCGCCATCGCAATGGAAGCGTTTACCGCCGCCATTACTACCCACGAAGTTCCCAGATACCCCGGAAACAAAGGGGAAATTGCCTGGACAAGATCACCTCGTAAAGCCTCGTCCATCGTTGGCATCATATAGGCGAAGACCTGATCCAAATAGGATCTGACAAGGCCATGCAGGCCCCCCTCTTCGCCCAGCGACGTTACCATCGCTACAAACAGCATGCCGGCGCCAAATACCGACAAAATGCTCAGAATGGACCCTGCCGGGTACCAATCTTCAGTCGTTCCGTCCTTCGCCAATCGCTTCAGCAGGGCCTGTCGCACAATAACCCAAACCGGAAGGGCATGAATCAATGCAAACAACCAACCCGACAACGGGCCTCCCGCAATGGCTGTCACGGCGATGCCGCTAATACCCGCCACCGTCGCCGCCTTTGTTCCGTGGTCAAGACCAACCAGCAACATCGGCAAAGGCGCCAAATATACCGCCAGCAATGCACCGGGCATTCCTGACAGAAAAGCCAGCGAGGCAAAGCCACTTAGGGCTCCACCGCAAACGGCTATCAGCATGTCCTTGGACATCAGTCCTCCGGGCTAAAGCTGACGAGCGCAAAGCCTCTACTTAAGGCTGCGCTCTAGCCGTTTTATTTTACTACGTAAGGCATCAAAGCGAGGAAGCGCGCGCGCTTGATCGCTTTGGCCAATTCACGCTGTTTCTTGGCGGAAACGGCGGTAATCCGGCTCGGCACTATTTTTCCGCGCTCGGAGGTGTAACGCTGCAGCAGGCGGGTGTCTTTGTAATCAATCTTCTGCGCCTTGGAGCTTGAGAAAGGACAGCTTTTGCGCCTCCTGAAAAAGGGACGGCGTCCGCCACCCGCGGCTGCGCCTTGAGAAGAAGGTGTCATGCTCATGCTTCTGCTCCTTCAGCATCGCCTGCATCGCCATCGGAGGCGACCGGTACTGCGTTTTCAGATTTTACTTCTTCACCGTCACGATCATTATCGTATCGGCGCGGGCGATCATCACGCGAGCGCGATTGCATCATTACCGACGGGCCTTCTTCGAAGGCGTCGACCTTGATGGTCAGATAACGAAGGATATCTTCATTGATACGCATCTGGCGTTCCATTTCGTGAATGGCGTCGGCCGGCGCATCAATGTGAAACATCACATAATGACCTTTGCGGTTTTTCTTGATGCGGTAGGCTAGGGTGCGAAGCCCCCAGCTTTCAGTGTTGGCGATGGTGCCGCCATTGTCGCTGATGACCTTGGAAAAGGTCTCGGTCAATCCTTCGACCTGGGTCGCAGAAATGTCCTGACGTGCAATAAACACGCTTTCATAATAAGCCAATTTGTATCTCCCTCTGGCTTTTCTCATCCCTTAAGCCGGCCTCATACCGACCCAGGGCATAGCCAGACCACAGGGCCCGGCAAGGAGTTGAAGGCGCGCAATATACACTAAAAGCTTTGCTACGCAAGGGGGGAAGCGTTTGTTTTTCCATGTAGGTTTTTGGGGCTATCCGACACGTTTATTTGCCTTCGAAGATTTACCGGATACCTGAACCGGTGACGTTGAGAATAAACGATCAAAGCTGTAAAGTTTATGAGTGAAAACTAGCCAATGGAAACAATCTTCAATGGGCAGCGATTTACCCGACGGTTATCACACGATAATGCCCTATTTTACGGTCGAGAACGCCGACAAACTTGTTGATTTCCTGGTTCAGGCCTTTGATGGGGCAGTTTTGATTGTTAACCGTCATCCGGATGACACGATCCAACATGCCAAAGTCCGCATCGGTGATTCCGTCGTGATGTTAAACCAAAGCAGTCCGGACTATCCCGCCAACGTTTCCCAGATGCACCTTTATGTCGATAATGCCGATACGGCCTTTACAAGGTGCCTGGCTTTAGGGGGCACCGAAATCATGAAGCCTAATACCCGGCCCCATGGGGATCGTATGTCCGGCATTAAAGATCCATGTGGCAATATTTGGTGGCTGGCGACACCTGCTTGACCTTGAGAATTTCTCACTAGACACGAATCCCCATGACAATCGCTGAGTGTGACACTATATAGGGGCCGTTGTTTTTGATTGTTCGCTGACTTTTGACAGGCTCGTAACAGACATCATGTCCAACAATTTTGTTTCGACCATCATCAAATTAGCCATTGGCTCCCTGCTTCTGGGGATGTTGTTGGCAGCCTTTTCGATCAGTCCACAGGAATTGCTGGAAGATTTGGGTGGAACGGTAGTGAGTATCTTTAATGCTCTGGCTTCCATACTGGAATGGGCGGTTCAATATATTCTTTTGGGTGCCGTGGTGGTTGTTCCCATATGGCTGGTGCTGTTTGCCTATCGAAAATTTCGGGGCAAGTGATCAAAATCGAAAACGCCTTCACTTTCATTCAATTGACATTGGCGGAATAGTTTATCCATGACGTTTGCTTATATTTTTCCGGGCCAAGGCTCGCAGGCTGTTGGCATGGGCCAGGAATTGGCTGGCGCGTTCCCGGCCGCAAAACATGTGTTCGAGGAAATAGACGAAGCTTTGGGGGAAAATCTCTCGCAGCTGATGTTTGAAGGGCCCGAAGAAACCCTGATACTGACCGAAAACGCCCAACCGGCGCTTATGGCGGTCTCTCTGGCTGTGATCAAAGTGCTTGAAGGCGAGGCCGACTTTGATTTGAAATCCAGGGCCAGGTTCATTGCAGGCCATTCCCTGGGTGAATATTCGGCGTTGGCTGCCGCTGGTACGTTCTCGATAAGTGATGCTGCAAAGTTGTTGAAAACTCGCGGTCGCGCCATGCAGGAGGCGGTTCCTGTGGGCGAGGGCGCCATGGCCGCCCTGTTGGGGCTGGACATGGAAACCGCCGCCAAAGTCGCGGAAGAAGCCTCCCAAGGGGGAATCTGTACCGCCGCCAATGACAATGCGAACGGACAGGTTGTCATCAGCGGCGCCAAAGCAGCCGTTGAAAGGGCGATCGAGATTGCCAAGGAAAACGGCGCCAAGCGCAGCGTTCTACTACCGGTCAGCGCCCCATTTCATTGTGCTCTGATGGCGCCGGCCGCTGACATTATGGCTGATGCCCTGGCCGGCGTTCGAATGGAAGCGCCTTGTGTCCCATTGGTGGCGAACGTTACCGCCGGCGACGTTACCGACGCGGCGGAAATACGTCGCCTGCTGGTGGAGCAGGTGACCGGCATGGTGCGGTGGCGTGAAAGCGTCCTGTTTATGAAGGAAAATGGCGTTGAAAATCTGGTCGAAATAGGATCCGGCAAGGTCTTGAGCGGATTGGCGCGACGAATCGACCGCGATCTTTCCGCCCAAAGCGTAGGTTCGCCGGAGGATGTCGAAGCTTTTCTGAAATCGCTGTAAAAGTAATATAACCTAACGAATCTGGTTTCGGTGAGGAGGCATCTATGTTTGATCTATCGGGTAAACGCGCTTTGGTTACGGGCGCATCGGGCGGTATCGGCGGGGCGATCGCCAAAGCGCTGCACGGGCAAGGCGCCGAAGTCGCCCTTTCCGGAACCAGAACCGATGCGCTGGAGGCCTTGAAGGAAGAGTTGGGCTCGAACGCCCATGCGGTTCCCGGCGATCTGGGCTCCGAGGATGGTCCGGTTCAGTTGTTCAAGGATGCCGAGGAAGCCTTGGGAGGCGTCGATATACTGATCAACAACGCAGGTTTAACGCGCGATAATCTTGCTATGCGAATGAAAGATGAGGATTTCCAGCAAGTGCTGGATGTCAATCTGAGCGCGGCTTTCCGGCTGTCTAAGGCTTGTCTTCGCGGCATGATGAAAAGCCGATGGGGACGCATTATTTCAATAACATCCATTGTCGGCGTGACCGGCAATCCGGGACAGGCCAATTATGCCGCCTCAAAGGCGGGCCTCATCGGGATGTCGAAATCCCTGGCACAGGAAGTCGCCAGCCGTTCGATTACGGTGAATTGTCTGGCTCCGGGTTTCATCGTCACCCCGATGACTGACGCACTAAATGAAGACCAAAAAGACAAGCTGATGGAGGCCATCCCAAGCGGTCGTCTCGGGGACGTTGATGACATCGCTGCCGGTGTGGTTTACCTGAGCAGCGAAGAGGCTTCATACGTTACCGGGCAAACCCTCCACATTAACGGCGGAATGGCTATGATCTGATTGTGATTTTGGCCTCTGGTAACCACAAAAAAAGTGTGTTAGGTAACGCAAAGCTTTTGCGGTTAAACCATGAGTTTCAGCCATTCGCGGACTTTCACAGTGCTCGCGCACGGTGCTTGGAACACAAGGATCACCTCAACAGAATAAATAAACCACTAACCTCAACATGCAGTTTTCAAGGAATAAGTTGATATGAGTGACGTCGCTGATCGCGTAAAAAAGATCGTTTTGGAACACTTGGGCGTGGACGAAGCAAAGGTTGTTGAAAATGCCAGCTTCATTGATGACCTGGGCGCCGATAGCCTTGATACCGTCGAGCTGGTTATGGCCTTTGAAGAAGAATTTGGCTGTGAAATTCCCGACGATGCCGCGGAAAAAATTCTCACCATCAATGATGCCATTGGCTTCATTCAGGAAAACACCTGATCGTAAATTGATTGCCCGCGGGCGGCCTTAAAAAAAAGGTTTTGTCCGCGCGCGATTGATGGACCCCGATACGATTATGAGACGTGTAGTTGTCACCGGTATGGGTATGGTTTCGCCGCTAGCCAGCGGCCTTGAAACCTCGTGGAAACGCCTGATAAACGCTGAATCGGGGATTACGGGAATTACATCATTCGATGTTTCCGATATTCCGGCCAAGATCGCCGGCCAGATCGAGATAGGCGAAGGCGAAGGCCAATTCAACGCCGATAACTTTATCAGCCCTAAGGAGCGTCGCCGGGTCGATGATTTCATCGTTTATGGCATGGCGGCGGCCCAGGAAGCGATCGAGGACTCAGGCTGGTTGCCCGAGGAAGAGGAAGACCGGTATCGCACCGGTGTGCTGATAGGCTCCGGCATCGGTGGATTACCCGAAATTTCCAAGGGCTCGCTGACCGTTGATTGCGAATCCGGCGGCGGCGTTCGTCGCCTTAGCCCGTTTTTTATCCCGGCCAGCCTGATCAACCTGATTTCCGGTCAGGTATCCATCAAGTACGGTCTGAAAGGCCCCAATCATTCGGTCGTAACGGCATGTTCAACTGGAGCACACGCTATCGGAGACGCCGCGCGGCTGATCATGTGGGAAGATGCAGATGTGATGATAGCCGGTGGCGCCGAAGCGGCCTGCTGTCGCGTCGGTATGGCTGGATTTGCCCAGGCCAAGGCGCTTTCGACCCAGTTCAACGACACGCCGCAGCGGGCTTCACGCCCTTGGGACAAGGACCGGGACGGTTTTGTCATGGGTGAGGGCGCTGGTGTCGTCGTGCTGGAGGAACTGGAACACGCCAAGGCGAGGGGGGCGAAAATCTACGCCGAAATCGTCGGCTACGGCCTTACGGGCGACGCTTACCATATCACCGCGCCGACACCGGACGGAAACGGAGCGTTTCGCTGTATGAAAGCCGCCATGAAAAGGGCGGAACTGAACCCGGAAGATATCGATTACGTCAACGCCCATGGCACATCGACCATGGCCGACGTGATCGAACTGGCTGCCGTCAAACGCGCTTTTGGCGATGCCGTAAACAGCCTTTCCATGTCGTCGACAAAATCCGCCATTGGCCATTTGTTGGGTGCAGCCGGATCTGTGGAAGCGATCTTCTCGATATTGGCAGTCAAGGAAGGTGTGGTTCCGCCGACCCTCAACCTGGATAACCCGGATGAAGGGTGTGATATCGACCTTGTGCCGCACCAAGCCAAGGAACGTAATGTACGCGCGGCATTGTCGAATTCGTTCGGCTTTGGCGGTACCAACGCTTCTCTGGTGTTCAAGGCATACGAATAGGCTAAACTGAGCGGCATGCGTCGCTTATTTCTCTTCCTTCTCACATTGTTTCTCATAGGCGGAATCGCTGGGGGCGGTATTCTGGCGTGGGGCTATGCGCAATTCGTCAAACCCGGACCCACCATCGCCGAGACGACTGTGTTTGTCCCGCCGGGTTCGGGGGTGGAGTCCATCGCGAACACCCTTTTTGAGGCCGGTATTATCGAAGATGCGTTGATCTTTCGACTGGGCGTACGGTTGGGTCGTATCGACAAAGGATTAAAAGCCGGTGAATTCGCTTTTCCCCATGGGGTTAGCGCCAAGGGTGCGGCGGAAGTCCTGATCAAAGGCAAAACGGTGGTTCGCCGGCTGACCATCGCCGAGGGCCTGACGTCGGTCCAGGTGTTCGATCAATTGGTCGCGACTAATGGGCTTGAAGAAACATTCGATGTCCCCATTGAAGGCTCGATCCTGCCCGAAACATATCATTTCTCATACGGCGATACGCGAGCTGAAATTGTTCGGCGAATGGTCCGGGCGATGGACGAAGCGCTTGATTCCTTGTGGGCTGAGCGCGCCGAAGGCCTGCCGTTTAGTGATCCCGCCGAGGCGCTGATCCTTGCTTCCATTGTTGAAAAGGAAACTGGACAAAAGGCGGAACGTGCCCGAGTCGCCGGGGTGTTCATCAATCGTCTGAATAAGGGTATGCGCCTGCAATCGGACCCGACAGTTGTTTACGGCCTTAGCGAAGGGGAAGGGCCTTTGGGCCGTCCGCTTACCCGCGCCGATTTGAAAGTCGACAATCCCTACAATACTTACACCAATCATGGACTGCCACCGGGGCCAATCTGCAATCCTGGCCTGGCTGCTATCAGGGCAGTGCTGCACCCGGCGGATACGGACGAACTTTATTTCGTCGCCGACGGTAACGGCGGCCACGTCTTCGCCAGGACCCTGAAGGAGCATAATAAAAATGCCGCCAAATGGCGCAGGATCAGGGATGCGAAAGGGAGTTAGTCCCGTTCGTAAAAAAAACCGGGATCCAAATGCCTATCGTCCGGCGGGCGTCCTGTCACCCTTGTACCATTTCACGGCGTCCGGATAGTCGAAGGCCAGGGAAACCAAATCGGTCACTAGAAGTATCCAGAGATAGATATCGTAGGCGCCCGTTGCCTCGGGCCGCCAGAAAAGAAGCCAGGTCACCAGTATCGTCCAAGGGAGGAGGTGAGGCAGAGCCATAAACTTTGAAAATCCCCTGTCACGAAGCATGACAGGGAGGTTCATCAGCATCGCAATGTTGGCAAGAAACGCGATCCACACCCCCATCGGCGCAAAAACAAAAGCCAGGCTGGCCATGTTTATCGGAACCAGCAGGAAAAATACCCAGATCTGAACCCAAACCGGTAAGGCGCGAAAGGAGTTGTATATTTCGAGGAGAATATTTTGACGGTGGGCTTCTTGCGATTGGACCGACGTCACCATTTCGATCTCCCTATCTGCATATCATATTTAGTCACGGGATGTAGAAATGCCAACTCACCCCAGGAAATCTCCCTCCCACCAACGTTTTCGCCAGCGCGTGACGGTAGTTTCTTTTCTAATTCCGGCTGTTGTGTATGGGTCGGTCGCAGCGAATGTTTCGGCTTCCTCCCGGTCATCGGTATCAAGAATCGTCAGCCCGCCGACAACCGTCTCACCGTCATCGGCCAGGATTGCACCAGCGGCGAGTATTTTGTCGCCCTTCGCTTCCAAGTGGGCGCGATGGGCCTCGCGATTGTTTTCACGAGCCTCGTTCATGCCGTCGAAATCATCAGCATGAATCAGGAAGGGCATAAACTAATACCGGCTGTCGTAGGGCTGGTTTCGCTCAATTGCACCAGGCCCCCTGTTCGATCCATCTGCCCAGCATTAAAATATTCGGATGATTGCTGTCCGCGGCCGGATCGACGCCCGGCGGCATGCGGTTTTTCGTCAGACGCTGCAACAGCGGACTGGCTTCCGCGTCAAACGGTACGACGATCGGAATTCCGGGCTTCCCCTGTTTTTTCCTGGTTTTCGAGAACGCGCCCTTCATGATGGCCTCATGACTGGTCAGGTTGACTTCGTTAAAGCTGGGCGGATCGCGATATGATTTGTGGCATTCGGTGCAGGCCGTGTCGCCGCCGAAGGCTTTGTCGTCGGCAAACAGGGGCAAAATGTTGTTCTTAAAGTTTTCGTCATCCTGTGCGCCGCTAATGATCCACTCCCGTATGGCGTTGATCGACGGTGTGTCAATGTTTTGGAAGAAGGGCACGCCCAGGGGCATGCGGTTGTTTTTCAACATATGGACGATCAGGTTGCTGTCGCGCTGTCCCGGATAGATGACGGGCCGGGCAGGGTGTTCCGTCGCCCCGCGTAGGATTCCTTCGCAACTTGAAAGGTCCAGTCCCCGGTAACTCTTCTGCGGATCGTTGGAGCTGTGGCAGACGATGCAGGCCGGGCCTTCGCCAAATGCATTGGGCGTGCGCATCAACGTGGCGATGTAATCATAGGTAATGGGAATATTGCGTTGCAGAATCAGGGCGTCGACGACCGCGTTGTCCCCTTCGATATTCAGCTTACCCAGCTTCATATCCAGGTACATCTTGTGTGTGATGGATCCCGATCCCTGTTCGTTATTGGATTGTGCGATTGCGGATGTTCCCAAACAGAATCCTGCCAGCAAGAAGGCAGTGATCACAAATATTCTGGAATACTTATTTTTCATTATTAGCTCCCAATGTTCACCTTGTAGGCGGTTCCTAGATTATCCTTTTCTAGGCAAACGGCTCAAGACCTTGACGGTCCAACTGGATGGCAAAAGATTCAGGCACCACATCGCGGCAGCGAAGGGCAGGGGGAAGGCGATCAGGGTTTTGTTTTTTTCAAGCCCTTTGCGAATGACGCGGGCGGCCTTCGAAGCTTTCCAAATCCAGGGCATTGGAAATTTGTTTTTGGCTGTGATGCGGCTTTCGACAAAGCCGGGACAGATCACTGTAACGCCGATTCCTTTTTTACGTAGAACACCGTGCAGGGCTTCGCCATAAGCCTTGACCATGACTTTTGACGCCGAATACGCCGGTGCACTGGGCAGGCCACGATAGCCGGCCATGGAACTGACCAAAGCCAGTTGTCCTTTTTTTCGCCTTTGCATTGAATCAATAGCGGGAAAAAGGGTGTTCAAGACACCTGCCATGTTGACGGCGAATATATCGCGGGTGACGGTTTCATTCAGGCCTCCGCTACGGTCTTTGTCGCCACTGGAAATTCCTGCGTTGGCGATAACCAAATCCAGCGGGTGGTCTTCCTGGATGCGTTCGATCCAACTGCGCATAGCGTCGCGATGGGTGACGTCGACTGTGTCCGCGCTCACTTCCGCTCCAATCCGTCGGCAGGTTTCGGCGACTTTTTCAAGACGTTCCCCGTTACGTCCGCTTAGGGCGAGAAAGATACCCGGCTCGGCGTATTCCTTTGCCAACGCTTCGCCAATTCCACTGGAAGCGCCAGTTATCAATATGGATCGGGGATTTTTCATCGCATATTTATAGTTGGGCTGAATGATTTAGTGAACCACCCCGCTTGTCGAGGGGGACTGTGCGGGTCTATAAGTTACGAAAGCCATACCGGCGCAGGAGAAGCCCTTGAATATTCATTCCATGACCGGATATGCCCGCTGCGAAGGTTATGACGATCAATGTTCGTGGAGTTGGGAAGTGCGCGGCGTCAACAGCAAGGGACTGGACGTCCGTATTCGTTTGCCTGCAGGCTTTGAAGCAATGGAATCGAAGGTTCGCGACCGCACAAAGAAGCGCCTGAGGCGTGGCAATATATCCGTTTCACTGAACATTGAGTGGATTTCTCAAGGCGGCGCCTTCGCGGTCAATGAAAAGGCTTTGAAAAGCATCATCAACATTCTGCCGGAGTTATCGCGCCAAGTTCCTAACGCCGCTCCCGCCACCCTGGATGGCATTTTGGGCCTTAAAGGGATCATCGAATCCCAGGACGAAAACGAATCCGGCGAAATTCTCGAACAACTTGAAAGCACCGTTCTGGAAGGGTTGGAAGATGCATTGAATGCGATGCTTTCCATGCGGGCCGATGAAGGCGAACGCCTTGCCACGGTTCTTTCGGTGCAGCTAGATACTATTGAGGGGCTGGTTTTGGAGGCCGGAAAACTTGCAGCCGTTCGACCAGACGCCATTCGCAAACGGCTTAAAGAGCAAGTCGAGACCTTACTGGAAGATGTTCCTTCTTTGTCTTCGGAGCGCTTGGAACAAGAAGCGGCTCTGCTGATGACGAAGGCCGATATCAGTGAAGAACTGGACCGCTTGAGCGCCCACGTTTCCGCCGCCCGCGACTTAATGAGCCAGGACGCGGCGATCGGCCGTAAACTGGATTTCCTTTGCCAGGAATTTAACCGGGAGGCCAATACCCTGTGTTCCAAATCCGGCGACGTCGATCTGACGCGTATTGGACTGGACCTCAAGGCGATGATCGAACAGTTTCGTGAACAGGTTCAAAATATCGAATGAGAAATAATTAATGAATACGAACGCGACTCTTAAACGCCGCGGCCTGATGATCGTCTTGTCGTCGCCCTCGGGAGCTGGAAAATCAACTATATCTCGGGCACTATTGGAACGTGACGATAACCTGGCGATGTCGGTTTCAGCGACGACACGCGAGCCCCGATCCGGCGAGGTGGAAGGAGTTGATTATTTCTTCAAAGATAAGACCTCCTTCGATGAGATGGTTCAGGGCGGCCAAATGCTGGAGCACGCCCGTGTATTTGAAAATTACTACGGCACGCCAAGGGAGCCGGTCGAGGCGGCGTTGAGCGAGGGCCGAGACGTCATGTTTGACGTAGACTGGCAAGGCACGCAGCAACTTGCCGGCAATGCGCTTAAAGACTTGGTGCGGGTATTCATCCTGCCGCCCAGCATGGAGGAACTTGAACGCCGCCTTCATACCCGCGCCCAGGATAGCGAAGAAGTGGTTAAGAAAAGGATGGCCGAAGCGGCTTCCGAAATGAGTCACTACCTTGAATACGATTACATAATCGTTAATGCCGATATCGAGGAAAGTGTTTCGAAGGTAGAGGCAATTCTTACCGCGGAACGCCAGAAACGGGAACGACTGATCGGCATGCATGATTTCATTTCTGAAATATGCGGTGAGGATTCGTGAACGTAAATGACGCCCAAGAAGCCGCCAGTCTATTGGGACAGGCGCGGCTTTCCAATTCAGGCGTCTCTCTGCCAGAAAATCTGATACCGGCAAACGAGGACGACAGCTACGCCGTCCAGTCTTTGGTTTATAAGTGGTTGGAAAGTCAAGGGCAGGGCCGCTTCAGGGGCTACAAAATTGGATGTACGGCCGCAAAAATGCAGGAAATGCTCGGCGTTCCCCATCCGGCATTCGGGTGCGTCCTGGAAAATAATACCTTCTACGACGAGGCTACTTTCCGGGTTAAGGATTATCAAAGAGTTGGAGTCGAATGTGAAATCGCCGTTGAGATGGCAAGTGATCTGCCGGCATCTCAAGCTCCCTACGATTACTTTTCCGTTGAGGCCGCTATCGGGCCTTGCAGGGCGGCAATCGAAATCGTTGACAATCGATACGGTGATTTTCTTTCTACGCCTGCTGTCGTGATGATGGCGGATGATTTCTTTCATTCCGCATGTGTATTAGGACCGGAAGTCAGGGGGTGGCGTGACCTGGATTTAGCTCAGGTTGAAGGCCGAACATTTATCGATGGACGCCTGGCGGACTGCGGACCGGGCTCGCAGGTTCTTGGCCATCCCCTTGAGACAGTTGTTTGGCTGGCGAACCGCTTGGCCACTTTGGGACGGGAACTAAAAGCGGGGGAATTCATTCTAACCGGAACCTTGGCAGGGGTGCAGTGGATCGACTCAGCGCCAGCCGATACCGTTATTTCTATCGATGGTCTTGGCGATGTGAAGGCAGCGTTCCTTTAAATCTCGCGAGCAATGGCGCAAAATTGTTCAACACTCAGTGTTTCTGCGCGGGCCGTCGGATCAATGCCCAGATTCTCAAAATCAACATTCAAGGACTTCAAGCTGGCGCGCAGCATCTTGCGGCGCTGACCGAAGGCGGCCGCCGTAACTTTCTCCAGCTTATTCCATTCGGCGTTGGCTGCGGGTTGCTCTCGCGGCGTCAGTGTAACAACCGTACTTTCGACTTTAGGTGGCGGAGTAAAGGCGGTTTTGGCGATGTTGAATTCATGGTTAGTGTGGCAAAGCCATTGGGTCAGAACCGACAAGCGGCCATAAGTCCTGGAACCGGGGCCAGCGGTCAGGCGATCCGCCACTTCCTTTTGAAACATTAGTGTCAGGCTTTCGAAGTGTTCGACCTTTCTCAGCCAGCCTATCAATAAGGGGGTGGCTACATTGTATGGCAGGTTGGCGACTATTTTCCTGGGGCCATCAGCAAGATCGCCAAGTTCCACCGTCGTTGCATCGGCTTCTATAACCTTGAGTTTACCTTCAAAATGAGTAGCCAGCTCTTGGATGGCTTCGACACAGCGTGGATCACGTTCGATGGCGATAACCTGCTTCGCGCCCGCCCCCAGCAAAGCCCTCGTCAATCCACCAGGCCCGGGGCCGATTTCCATCACGGTGCATTTACTCAAATCACCAGCCGTCCTGGCGATCCTTGCAGTCAAATTGAGGTCCAGCAGGAAGTGCTGGCCGAACTTTTTGCGGGCATCCAGTCCGTGGCGCGCAATGACCTCGCGCAGAGGCGGTAAGTCAGGGGTCATGGCTAGCCTTGGGCGCCACGGCGCCGCACAATATTGGCTGCAATATTCAGGGCGGCAAGAAGACTTTTTTCACTGGCTTCTCCGGTCCCGGCGATATTGAAAGCCGTACCGTGATCGGGCGAAGTGCGAACGAATGGAAGGCCAAGAGTGACATTTACCGCGCCGTCAAAATCAATGGTTTTAATCGGGATCAAAGCCTGGTCATGGTACATGCAAATAACCGCATCATAGGTTTCCCGCGCTGCGGAATGAAACAACGTATCAGGCGGCCAGGGGCCAGTCGCGTCAATGCCATGATCTATCAATTTTTTGATTGCCGGAGTAATTATCGTGCTCTCTTCGGTACCCATGCCACCCTCTTCTCCAGCATGAGGGTTTAGTCCCGCGACAGCGAGCCGAGGCGCTGAAATAGCAAAATCATTTTCCAGTGATTCTGCCGTAATTTTGGAAATTGTGACAATGTCTTCTTCGCATAAACTCGCAATGGCGTCTGCGATGCTGACGTGAATAGTTACAGGCACAACCCTTAATTCGGGCGAGGCCAGCATCATTACAGGTGGCGTATCGATCCCTGCCAATTCAGCAAGAAATTCGGTATGGCCGGGAAACTCAAAACCAGCATCATAAAGTGATTTTTTATGGATGGGGTTGGTGACAATCCCTGAAGCTTGCCCTTTTCGAACAAGATCAACGGCTTTCTGGATGGATCTAATCACCGCTTCGGAATTTGCGGGATTCGGGTTTCCAAATTCAAAATCACTGTTCAGGGGGTGATGCAGAATGGGAAGCGCATCTTGAAAAATACTCGTTGCCTCGTTTGGGTTGTCAATTTCGACAATTGACAAGGTCGTACCGATGGTCTTCGCTACCCGACGCAGGCGTTCGGCATCGTCAATTGCAAAAAAGGGGGGGCAGGCTTTTGAGGCCCAGGCCTTTAAAGCTATTTCAGCGCCAACGCCGGCCGGATCCCCCATAGTTAGAGCCAAAGGGGGCAACTTGCCGCTCCCGCTATCCGGCGGGGCGGTGGTTGTCATAGGCGAACATCCAGAAATGCGGCATGACGCAAATCGCGTAAGTAGCCTCTGGCAGAAACATCAAGTCGCTCTTTCATCAAGCGCTGTCTAATTTTGGGACGCATTATGTCCACTGCGGAAGTCCCGGTACGATTGCAAACCATCAGGAAAATAATACCGCCCTGAGATTGAAAAGGTTTGCTGGCTGCGCCGATAGGAAGACCTTTGACAGCTTTTTGTATAGGTGGCGGTAGTTCGGACGTATCAACGGTTCCAAGGCTGCCGGACAATGTCGATCCACTTTCTACCTCAAGTTTCTCCATAGCGGCACAACCTGAAACACTTGCCGCCATTTCTTTGGCCTTGACCATCAAGCTATTTTGATCTTTCTCAGTGGCGTTTTCTGGAAGAGCGAGAAAAACTTGGCGCAAGTCAATTTTTTCTTCAGAGGGCGGCAAACCTGAACCAATACGCTCGCCCCTCTTCATGACAATATGATAACCGGAAATCGTACGAATTGGCGGACTCACGGTACCTTTCTTGAGTTGAATCAAGACGTTGTTGATTTCTTTTGCAAGCTGTCCCTGCCTGATCCAGCCCAGATCTCCGCCGACAGCAGCGGAAGCACTTTGAGAGTAGTTCCTTGCCAATGCCTCAAACCCCGCACCTTTTTCAAGTTGCTCGACTAGCCTGTTGGCGTTGTTAAGAACTTCATTGGCCATATTGGGGTTGCTGATAGGCAAAAAAATCTCGGCAGTCAGAAACTCAGGTTTTCCCTTGCTGGCCCTAATTTCGTTGAGTACTTCGTCGACTTCTTCCTCGCTAACGGTGATTTGGGCACGAAAAGTTCTATTGATGGCGCCTCCCCATGCATGAGAAGCTTCAATTTGATCAAGTAGCACTAAACGGTCGACACCATTTTTCTTTAGATAATCTGTCAATCCTCCTTTGGGCAGGTTGTTTCGTTTCTCCATGTTCGCAAAAGCCTGTTCCAACGTATTGCTGGATATTCGAATACCTAGGCGTTTAGCTTCCTGCATCTTCAATTTTTCATCAATCAGGCTATTGAGGACTTGTCGGGAAAGACGGTTACGAATTTCAGGTGTGTCATTCAATTTTGAGGTGACGATTACTAATCGAATGCGGGCCTCAAGATCGTAAAGGGAAATGACATCGTCATTTACCACGGCTGCAATGCCCAGTGTTTGAGAAAAGGATGGGGGTATGTTCAGAGATATTCCAAGGATCAGTAGAGTGACCGAAAGTATACGTTGCCAGCAACCAGAGTAAAATCGGAAGGCTATCCACATTTTTTGCCCCATAAAACGCTTCCAATGTGTGCACTCAAAGTTGCGACTAACGACTAGTTGTAGACTATTAATCGGTATTGACATGGACTAAAAAAACCTAGATCGCCTGATTGGGGTTGAGAACTTTGACGCCTGGCGAGACTTCTCCTAACGTTTTGAAAAGGATTCGAAATACGATCGAGTTTTCGGGGTGTAATTCCTGATTTTCAAAAAAAGTCCGCTTTAAATTGGTTGAGAAAAGAAAACACTCATCTTCATATGTTAAGTCTAGGCTTATTGCTCGGAAGTCATTTTCTTCCAGGTCTCTGGTAGCGACCATGCTGGAACTCCATGTCTTGTTCAATTGTGACGATAGCGTTCCACTAATTTCTTCACGTCCGGGAAATTCACTGCCTTCCTGCCGGTCAAAATACGCGTAGCGTGTAGACAGACGAAGTGCTGGGGCTCCAGTACTAAGGTCTATTTCGTTCCTTCTGGCTTCAAGATTTGATTTGCTTAAACGGGTCCTGTACAAAATATCGAGCATTGATCCTGGAGATGCGTGTACCCTGCCGACTATATCTGAAAAGTGATCTTCAAGACCTGTACCATTGGCGAAAGTATCGTCTACTTTGTAGCGATAACTTTGGCCAAATAACAGGCTGGTTGAGCCTCCGCCCTCTCCGAATACACCCCATTTAAAACCATAATTAAGCCTAGGCCCTCCCTCAACCCGATCAAGTCCGGCAAACCGGTTATCACTGAAAAGGCTGGTATCGTCAAATTCGAGATTGGCGCTGTCTTCGTTGGGTATGTTTGGAGAATTTCCTCCGTAAGGACTTAAGACAACCGCGGCGATGGGCTCGAACATCTGATATACATTCCCTTCGTCGCGGACAAACGGATACCGCCAATCAAGAGAAAATTGCGGAGTCAGCCGATAAGCAAAATCCGAAGGATCGGCTTGTCCCGCAACTTCAAGACTATTTGTATGATAGAAATCGCCCATCATCTTGGTTGACAGCGTATAAACTTCTCCGGACGGAGCCACATAGGGCAGGTTCCATCCTCCTCTGAAAGAAAGTCTTCGGGTATCTGATCCCTCTGACCTGGTCAGCGCCAGCATATTGACGTCTAAAGTAGAATACCCTCCATAGACATCTGGTTCACTGACGTGGTTAAAATCTACAAGCGGGAGGATAATGGGGGTTTGGGTTTCGTCGGTACTAGCTAAAGTGTTTTGAAAAGTGGTCCCTGACGCATAGAAATAGTCTCGCCTGTGAAAACCTTCCACAAACCCTTGGGATGCGAGCGCATTCGTAATCCGGGGAAGGGTATTGTCCGTCGTGAAACCGAACCGGGTCAAATAGGCAGCGTCGGATTGCCTGTTGACATCGAAACCCCACCTCCATGTTTCGTCATAATCGAAGCGTCCCTTGGCGGAAAGATGTCCCCTTATATTGGCAATACCATCTTCCGTAGTATAGGTTTGTTCAGATGCCGGCGTGTTTTCCTTGATACTAGCTCGGGCCTCGAAATCGCCTTCCTGGAATTTGTGGCGATATTCGCCAGCAAGAATAATACTTTCATCTGCAGTAAATGAGGGCGTTAAAGTTGCGTCGGCATTAGGGGCGATATTGAAAAAATATGGTGTTGTAATAAATGATCCGGTTACGGTTGACGATCCAAAGGACGGTGTCAAAAAACCGCTTTTCCTCTTAACTGTAGGATCTGGATGTGAGAGATAAGGTGTGTACATAACCGGGACGCCGCCGACTTCAAGCCAGGCATCGGAATATTCAATAGTTTGGCGTTTTTTGTCATGAACCACTCGAACGGCCTTAACTTGCCATAAAGGAGGCTTTGAAGGATTATCTTCACAAAGACGACACGGTGAATAGACGGCGTTGCGTAGGTCGAGAATATTAGCGCCAGTCCTTTTTCCGCCGTTTGCAGCAACGAGGGAACCATCTTTCAAAATAGCGCGTAAATCGGCAATCACCCCGTCTCTCAAATCTCCGGAAAGTTCCATATACTCGGCAAAAAGAACATCGCCAGTCGGCTCTAGTAAGGTTACGTTGCCCGAAGCCGTGACAAAATCCTGCCTACGGTTATAGACGATAACGTCGGCCTTCAAGATACGGTCAAGTTGTTGAACCTGTACGTTCCCGCGTGCGGTTACGATATCCAGTTCCCTGTCATGCTGCATTTCATCTGCACTAAAGCGAACTTCTTCAGAGGAAATTTCTGCGGCTACCTCATCTGAGTTTACATCAGGTGCCGCCGAAAACGCCTGACGCGTTACAAGTGTCAGGATAGAAAGCAGAAAAAATACTGATATATTTAATTTCAACATATCGCCCAGAAAATTTGTTTCGGCCTAACCATCTTCGAGATGAAGCAACATGGCAAGTCCCAGTAAGGTTGTCACCCCAGATGGTGTCCAGGCAGCAAGTGTTACAGGGATAGAGTCTGAAAGGCCAAGTGCAAAAACCATATTTGAGAAGAAATAGAGGATAAATCCGGTCAGAACACCACCGGAGACCACAAATATCGTGCCTCCGCGCCTAGATTGACGCAGTGTAAAGGTAGCCGCTATCAATACCATCGCGCACATTAACAAAGGGTTGGCGAGTTGAGAATGCCAATGCAATCGATGGCGGACCGCCGAAAAACCAGATTCTTCCAAAGCCTTTATAAAAGCCGGTAGATCCCAAAAAGACATTGTTTCCGGCCTCGCAAAATTATCCTGAATGGAGCCCAGCGTCAGATCCGTTTCCAGCCAATATTCTTTTTCATGGCGGGATGGAACATCGGGTTCATGCACCCAAACATCGCGCAAATGCCAGAACCCATCTTCCAATATGGCGCTGTCCGCGTCTAAGCGTCTGATGAATTCATCTGCGCCCTTGTAGATGAAAACGTTTACAAGGCCTAATTCAACATCGTTTCCTTGCTGCAATACATTTTTGGAATGGATAACGGATTGATCCGTTCCATCCGATTGGCGCAACCACAATCCGGAATTTGAAATAGCCAAAAAACTCTTTTGTCCCTTGAAGACAGCCGCTTCAACACGCTCGAAGCGCGTTAGCATTACCGAGGCAAGAGGATTGATCAGGGCAATCTTCGCGACACCCAATGTGAAGGCTATGGCCAAAACCGGAAGCAGGAATTGCCAGGCCGAAACCCCCGCCGCGCGCGAAACGACCAACTCGTGGCTGCGGGTTAATCGCCAAAACGCCGCCATGCCGCCAAATAATATAGCAAAAGGAAAAAGCTGCTGACCCACATGGGGTAGCCTCAAAACCGCCATCTCAATAACCAGCGGGAAATTCACATTTGGTTTCGACGCTGCCCTTCTTAGTAACTCGATCAAATCGACCAGTAAAATCAGTGTCAACAGTATGGTGAATATTGCCAAAAAACTGACTATGAACTGCCTGCCAATATATAAGGACATGGTTGTTGAAAGTCGCACGGTTAGCTTGTCCTGTTCACCTAGTTTAAGGCTTCAATGTGCTTGGGGGCGCGTGTCTTTGGTGTATGCAACATCACAATGTAACCCAGGATAACGGGCAATAGGCCGAGAACATAAAGCATAGGCACCAATGAGAGATTTTTTGCTGTGGCATTTTCGAGAGCCAGCATTGCGGCCTGTAGGGCAATAACGATAACCGCCGCCAGGACGATGCGTTTTGACTGCGTTCGCCTGGAGAAACTTCCTGAAATTAGAATAGCTAATCCAACGAGAGCGTATCCAAGGGCCGAAACTGGCGATATCAGCCTTTTGTGACCTTCAACCGTGAATTTTCCAATATTGCGTGGATCCAAATCAGTGTCTTCCTCCAGATGGAATAGTTCGTAAACAGTTCTTTCCCTGGATTCACGGAAACGGTCCTCCGCATTTCCTGAAGAGGATTCCAATTCGAAAATGAATCGGTCGAAATACAAAATTGAAAATTGGTTTGTCTCAGGGTCGACTTCCTGGCGATTGCCGTTATACATAACAACGCGGGAGCCTTCTTCGCCTTCAAGCATGGCCCCCCGTTCGGCAAGCAGGGTATTGGGCTTTTCTTCATCACGTCCGTCGTGGACTAGAATTCCAAGCAGTTGCCCATCTTTTGAGCGTTCGCGAACGTAGATCGTTGTATTTCCGGATACTTCATTGAAGGCGCCTTCTTGCAACAAAATATGGCTATAACTGTTTCGGATGTCCCACTGCAATTCCTTGAACATCCGATAAGATTGGGGAAGCAGGAAAATATTAATGAGATAGCCCATTGCGACGACGATAATGGTCAGTATCAGTCCCGGCCGGGCAAGGGCATTCTGGCTTAGTCCTGCAGCGCGCATAACGACCAGTTCGCGGTCGGTGATCAATTTTGAATAGGTGAAGACAATAACCGTGAAAAGTGCAATTGGCAGGACGATGGAAAGGAAATTTGGCAACAAAAGCATCGTCAAATACATGAAGACACCAGTTGTCAATCCGCGATTGACGATCATTTCGACGAATTTCAACGACTGCGTCAGCCAGATGACGCAGGTTAACCCCGCTGTAACGAGGATCATACCCACAAACAACTGTTTGAGGACGTATCGACTAAAGCCACTCATTTCAGAAATAAAACCCTAAAATCCATCGTCAAAATGTCGGAAAAACACAAAAAAATCAAGGTTTAACCAAAAATGGAGCTATCTGGATCCGCGGGAAACTATCGTCTGATTCAGCGGTCAGTAAAATCAACTGCGGTAATTGAAGAAGAACCGGAAATGACTTTTTCAGAATGAACTGGCGCTTCGATGAGAACCTGGTCGGCGAAGAAACGAGCTGAAATAACCTTCGCTTTAAAAAACTCCGGATCGCCATCACCGTTTTTCAATTTTTCAAGTGATATCTCGGCCGCGCGCCCCATCATCCAACCGCCGACGGTTGCACCGAGAAGAGCGAGATAGGAAGTCGCGCTTGCGAGCGCCATGTCGATATTTTTTGGATAGGTTTCGATGATCCATTCTGTAGCCTGCTCCAAAGAAGCAATTGCCGATTCCAGTCTTTTACAAATGACGGCCATGTCTTCATTCGAGGTATCAGGCTTGAAACGGCGGATTTCTTCAATTAAGACTCCGACCGTTTGTCCTTTCTCACGGACTATTTTGCGCCCGACCAGATCAATGGCCTGAACTCCGTTGGTTCCTTCGTAGATTGCGGCGATGCGTGCATCTCGTAGATGCTGGGCGGCCCCCGTTTCCTCTATATAGCCCATGCCTCCATGGATCTGTACTCCCAGATTGGCGGAGTCGATGCCGATATCCGTGCTCCACGCCTTCACGACCGGAATCAGCAAATCTACCAATGCCTGTGCGCGGCCTTTTTCCTCTGCATCGGGATGGCGCTTGGCAATATCAAGATAAGTAGCGGCGGAATAGGCTAATGCTCGGGTTGCCTCTGTTCTTGACTTCATTGCCAACAACATGCGTTTGACATCAGGGTGATGAATGATGGTTACCGATTCCGGGCTTGGGCTTGATGAATTCCGACTTTGTACCCTTTCAAGTGCATAATCCCTGGCTTGTTGGTAAGCGCGTTCGGCAATCGCGACGCCCTCAAGTCCAACCGCTAGGCGGGCATTATTCATCATTGTGAACATGCATTTGAGGCCTTCATTTTCCTCGCCAACAAGATAGCCAACAGCGCCTTCATTATCGCCATAGGACATGACGGCGGTTGGGCTGGCGTTAATGCCAAGTTTATGTTCGATGGAAACACATCTCAGATCATTGCCATCACCAAGCGATCCATCTTCGTTCACTAAAAACTTTGGCACCAGGAACAACGAGATACCTTTTACGCCGGCAGGCGCATCTGGCAGACGGGCCAACACCATATGGATTATGTTCTCCGTCCAGTCATGCTCGCCATAAGTGATAAATATCTTTTGGCCGCTGATGCGGTAATGATCGCCTTCTCTGACCGCTTTGCTTCTGAGCAACGCTAAATCCGTCCCCGCCTGCGGCTCGGTCAGGTTCATGGTCCCTGTCCACGTGCCTTCGATCATTTTCTTGAGAAATATCGCTTTTAGATCATCAGATCCATGAGCGTCCAACAGTTCAGAAGCACCCTGACTCAATAGGGGACAGAGGGAAAAAGCCATATTTGCCGAATTCCAGATTTCGGACACTGCGGTCGACACCAGCCACGGCAATCCCTGGCCGCCAAACTCCGGATCAAAGGGCAACCCGTTCCATCCACCTTCGATAAATTGCTGGTATGCCTCCTTGTTTCCTTCAGGTGTACGAACGACGCCATTATCGATTTTACAACCTTCTTGATCTCCGGGTTGGTTGAGTGGCGCAAGCACATCCGACGCCAGTTTGCCGGCCTCCTCAATTACCGCCTCGACAAGATCGGGCGTGGCGTCCTCATATCCGGGTAAGCCAGCGACGTCTCCCAACCCCGCTATTTCATTCAGGACAAAACGAATATCGTCGACAGGGGCGGTGTACGTGCTCATCAGATGACCTTTCCGGGGTTCATGATATTTTTGGGATCCAGCGCCATTTTCATGGTCCGCATTAGGTCCAACTCGACATCTGTTTTATAGCGGATTAGGTCGGCGCGTTTCAATTGCCCAATACCGTGTTCGGCGCTGAAACTGCCTCCCATGCTCATGACCAAATCATGGACAAGGCGATTGATGCGTCCCCAGTTGTCCAGATATTCTTCTCGATCGGTGCCAACGGGCTGGCTTAAATTGAAGTGTATGTTGCCGTCGCCGGCATGGCCGAACGCGCAGACCCTCACTTCGGCCAGTTCGTTCTCCACAAGCTTCGTCGCTTTTATTAGGAACTCGCCCACTTTGGAAACGGGTACGGATACATCATGCTTGATTGATCCGCCTTCATGCTTCTGGGCTTCTGGTATAGCTTCTCGAATAGCCCATAATTCTTCTGCCTGCGCCGTGCTCGCCGCGATCACGGCATCGTCGATCAGGCCGTCTTCGAGGGCCTTTCCCAGAATGGATTCCAGAGTTTCACGAACACCCAGCGAACCACTCAGTTCGATTAGAGCATAATCAGAATGCGGCTCCTGGAAAGGGTCGCAGGCGGCGGGGACGTGCTTTTCAGCAATCTCGATACCAAAACGGTTCATAATTTCGAAGGCGGTCAAGGCTTCCCCTGCATTTTCCCGAACCCGCTGCAGGACTTGCAGCAGTGAATCAGCCTCGGCGGCGGCGCAGAGGGCGGTCTCCCGGGCCTGCGGCCTTGGAAACAATTTCAAAACGGCGGCAGTGATGATACCTAGTGTTCCTTCGGCGCCGATAAACAAGTGCTTCAGTTCATACCCGGTGTTGTCTTTTCTAAGGGCGCGAAGGCCATTCCATATTCGCCCGTCGGCGAGAACTACCTCAAGGCCTAACACCAGATCACGGGCATTTCCGTAACGCAGAACCTGCACCCCGCCAGCATTGGTCGACAAATTGCCGCCAATCCGGCAGGATCCTTCGGCGCCGAGGCTTAACGGAAACAGGGTGCCAGCTTCTTCAGCTTTACTTTGGATATCGGCAAGAATAACCCCGGCCTCGACGGTCATTGTCTGGTTCAAAGCGTCTATATTGCGGATGGCGTTCAGCCTCTCAGTCGAAAGAACGATTCCTTCGCCGTCAGGGAAATCCGGAACGCCGCCGCCGACTAGGCCCGTATTGCCTCCCAGTGGGACGACGCTTAGCCCGGACTGGTGGCACAGCTTCATCACTGCCGCCACTTCATCTGTGGACGCGGGTTTGATAACTGCGGCTGCCGCGCCTTCATAAAGGCCGCGCTCCTCATGGAGATAGGGTCGCATTTCCAGCGCCGTGCCGATCCAGCCTTTCGGGCCGACGAGTTTGCGAATGAGTTCCAGTGCCTTAGAGTGTGCCGTCATGGTTGGCACATAATGGCGTTAGGTAAGAATACAGACAAGGGAACTTTGCGCTATCGCAATAGCCCCTTTATTCAAATAACTCCGAATAAACGTCCCGAACGCCGGTGCCGGCAATACGGTCGAAATAGCGGGCGCGGTAAATGAGGCGTTTGTGGTTCTCATCGTCACTAAATCCTGACCGGTCGTGCAGGACGTTGTTGCTGACCAGTCCCATACCGGGCTCAAGTCGGCCTTTGAAGATCGCCGGATGGTCGCTTTCCAGCAGACTTTCCAGGCATTCCAGCGCTTCTGTCGTAAGTGGATCGTCTTTCCAGATAACGTTACGTTCACGAATTGTATAGCGCATGTGCAGATTGCCCGTATCCGGACAAATAGAAAAGACCGGCCCGGGTTCCTCGCGACGGCCGGTCGTTCCGCCCTCGTCGATACGTGGCGGGATGGTCATGGCGTCCGGAGCCATCAGAACCCGGATAAAATCTGGGTTTCTATCGCGCAAATGGATATAGGCCATTTCATGGTCCATCAAGCGGTTCTCGCCGCCTGTGGCGGCTGGGCTGACGCAATGAAGATTCAGGGTCTGAATTTGCTCGGCGGCCATGTTGTAGTAGCCGTCGGTGTGCCATTTGATCTTGCGGTTGGAATAGGGGATATAATTTTTACGGGCGCCTTCATTGACTACCGTCAGCGAGGTTAGTCCATCGTCATCGGCAAGCCAGTTGTGGTTCAGACCCGAGACACCCAATTGCGCCGCCAGCATCAGCGGGTTTTTTCGATCGTGATTATCACCAGTAGTACTGACATAAACGGCCATGTTGGCATTGCGGACCCGATCCAACAGAGCGTCCTTTTCGGCTCGCGTCAGGTTCCTTGGGTCCTTAATTTCCACAACCAAATCACCCAGGCTTTGAGGATGCACGGCTTGTTTCTTTTCTCGCCAGGTCTCGTAGAGAGACTGATTGGAAACATCGAAGGGGCTGGGAAGGTTTTTCGTTTTTGTCTGGGCGTTATTCATGCTGGCGCTTCCTGTCAGATTGTTTGCTTGCTTTGGAACCGTAGCATTGTACGCATATTAGAAAAAGCTAAATTGACCGTGATCAGATGTGAGAAAGCTTTTGGTTCCTACTGGTCAGTTCTTTTTTATCAGGCGTTCAGCGGGGAAGTTCACAAATACAGTCGTGCCATTGCCGGGCTCGCTTTCGATCAACATTTCCCCACCATGCAGTTCTACCAGTAGTTGGGTCAGGGGAAGACCCAAGCCCGTTCCCTCATATTTTCTGTCAAGTGAACTGTCGACCTGACCGAACTGAATCAATGCCATTTTTATTCCCTCCGCGTCCATGCCGATGCCAGTATCCGCCACGGATAAAGTCAAGGTATCGTCATTATTCTGTGTAGCTTTCAGGGTAACCTCACCGCCTTCAGGCGTGAATTTTATGGCATTAGTCAGCAGGTTGATGACTATTTGCTTAGTTCGGCGTTCGTCGGCGTAAAGTCGTGGAAAGCCATTCTTTTTAACGCAATTGATTCTTATTCCGCCCTGCTCGGCCCTGGAACTGACAAGTTTCAGACAATCGTCAAACGTTGAAGCCAGTTCAAGTTCGCTTTCGTTCAATTCCGTTTTTCCTGCCTCAATAGCAGAGACGTCCAAAACATCGTTGATAAGGGCCAAAAGATGTTCACCGGAAAAATGAATGTCGTTCAGGTATTCTTTTTGTTTGTCGTTGGGTAATGGGCCGAAAGTTTCGGAAAGCAACGTATCGGAGAATCCTATGATTGCGTTTAATGGCGTGCGCAACTCATGTGACATATTGGCAAGCAATTCCGATTTTGCGCGATCAGCATATTCGGCCTTTTCTTTTGCTTTTCGAATGTCCTGTTCGATCCTCCTTTTTTCCGTAACATCTTCGTGCATGGCGACATAATCAGTCACCTTGCCGTTTTCATCTTTGACAGGGGATACAAGCATCGACGCCCAATAGGTTGTTCCGTCCTTTCGTTTGTCCTTCATAATGCCACGCCATTCATTGCCGGCCATGATGGTTTGCCAAAGATCTTCATAGATTTCGATAGGGGTTTCGCCGGATTTTAGAATTCTGGGATTGGCGCCGATAGCCTCGTCACGCGAATAGCCGGTCATTTCGGAAAATTTCTGATTCACGTATTGGATGGTTCCCTGGGTGTCGGTTATGAAAACCATATCAGGACTTTGCTCAACAGCCAGTGAGTGCTTTCGAAGTTCCTTGGTTCGTTCTTCGACACGGGCTTCCAATTCGTCATGGGCATTTTGAAGCGCCTGCTCGGCTTCTGCCTGGGCCGTCGTATCGGAAATAGTTCCAACCCACTCTAATGCCGCTCCTTTGTCATCCAGTACGGGTGCGGCACGGGCGATAAAATGACGATAACCGTTATTTTCAGCGCTCCAAATACGCCCTTCAACACTATAGATTGATAAAGATACCAATGCCTGCTTCCAGGTTCTTTTGATCTCCTCGACATCTTCCGGGTGGATCATTTTAGCCCATCCGTAATTCCGGTGATCCGGCCAGGGTTGGCCTGTGTATTGTTCCCATGAATGCTGCCGGGCCGCGAATCCACCCTGGGGATCCGTGGTCCAAACCACTGCCGTCGTTGCTTCGATCAGAGTTCGATATTTTTCTTCAGCCGCAAGGCGATCCTTTTCATGCTGGCGCCCTCTTATGGATACGAACCCGATGACCAGCATTCCAACGAACCATGCGCCTCCGTGTGTGGTCAGCATGGTTAATTCGGTACTTTCCGCCGCCTTGAAATAGGGTAAAAGAGGAATAGAAACGCTGATGCCGCCCCTGATATCGCCAACCTTGAACCCCAGATGGCCATGGCATTTTACACACCCTTTTTCCATGACCATGGGGCGCATCATTCGTAAATAAGGGGCGCCGTCGATAACGGCCTGTTCAATGATTTCATTCTCACCTTGGTCGAATCGCTTCAAGGCCTGCATTTCCCATGAATCGGCCTCGTTTATAGGATTGAGCAGCACCTGTCCGGTGATGCTGCCCTTGATGCCATAGGCCTCTTCGTGCTCCTGCGTCATCTGCCTCATCATATAGGCGGGGTTCATTAGAGTCAGTTCCGTGCCGTCACGGGTTACGACATCACGGTTGGGCACGTGAGCGAGGTAGGGGTTGGGTGGAGTGCGATCATCAGGCTTGACGTAAAGACCGCCATGACGGGTGGCCCACTGGCGAAACGACAAGTCCTTGTTCCAGTTTGAAATCGCTTCCGCCGTGGCCAGATTGACCGCCTGGTCCTTCAGGTTGTTCAGATTCCACAAAATCGAAACAACGATCAAACCGCTCAGGGCAAAAGCACTGAGTAAAGCGTATCGCGTAATTAAGGAAGGTGGTGATCGGTGGTGAGTCCGCTTTTTTAACATTCAGCCTTTATCCAATCGCCCCCAAGCACCGGATATGTTCCTTAGATTACACAATTACTAAATGAATTCTATTATATTCTATAATAGCGAGTAATCTCAATATGTTGCGGCACGTGTGAGTCGGTCATTTATCGCCGCGCCGAGGCCATCTTCAGGAATTTTCATGACGGCAATGCCAGTAAATTTTTCTTGGTCGAGCATACGCAGCATGGCGAAAAGGTTTGCCGCGGCCTCTTTCAGATCGCCGCTGGGGCTAAGATTTGCGTCGCAATCACCGATGTCAGGCCCGAAGGCCAAAAAAGCCTCGCCTGAATTAGGTTCACTGGTATTAAGACGGATCGGAATACCTGGCGCATAATGGCGGCTTAACATGCCTGGAGAACGCGGAGCATCTTCGCTTCCATCGGATACATTTACGGGCCCTAAAACCCTTTCAATATCAGTTTGTGAAATGCCGCCGGGACGCAAAAGGGTTGGGCGTTGATTGCTCAGATCAATTACCGTCGATTCAAGTCCGACGGCGCAGGGCCCCCCGTCGAGGATGGCATCTATGCGCCCACCCAGACTTTCCAGTACATGTTCGGCTGTTGTTGGACTGATTTCTCCGGATCGATTGGCGCTTGGTGCGGCAACCGGAGTTCCTGCTGCAGTAATCAGTGCATGTGCAAGAGGGTGGTTGGGAACGCGGACCGCAAGGGTATCCAGACCTGCACTGGCAAGCAAAGAAATCGGGCAATTGCTTTTTCGTTTGAGAACCATAGTTAGTGCGCCTGGCCAGAAGGTTTCGGCCAGCGATCTTGCCTGATCGCCAAATTCAACGAATTCGGCTATGTGGGAAACGTCTGCTAGATGGATAATTAACGGATTGAAATGCGGACGCCCTTTGGCCTCGAAAATGGATGCAATGGCATCCTCGTTGGTCGCGTCGGCGCCAAGGCCATAGACGGTTTCAGTTGAAAAGGCGACCAATCTGCCAGCACGGATCAACCCGGCGGCTGAAGCGACGTTGTCATCGGTCGAACTTAAAATAATGTTGTCGCTGAGCGTCTGCTTCAAGACAGCGTCCTTGTCAAAAAAAGGGAGAAGGAGTAAATCAAAGAAAGAGCCGTCGGTCCAGCCAACGGCTCTTTAACTCTCTTTTCTGCTTCTGGCTAGGCCATCCTAGGTAATGACCCGGCACCGCAGTCACCGTAAAGGGTTACGGCGGCTTTAACAGGCTCCGGTTTCCCGGCTACCTGATCATTATTGTGCGCCTATAAAAAAAAATCGTCAAGACTTGAAAGCTTTAGATTTCTGCCTAGTCGGACAGTGTTTCTGCTTCCAATCCACGCACAATGAAATCCGGATTTTCGAAACCGGGCTTGGCGTAAGTCATGGGAGTATCGTCCAGTTTTCGAACGCTGCCTCCAGCCGCAGAGACCACGGCATGACCGGCGGCGATGTCCCATTCCATGGTTCGCCCCAGTCTTGGATAGATATCGGCATTCCCGGAGGCAACCAGACAGAATTTCAGGGAACTGCCCGCGCTTGCGGAGCTTTTGACGTTTAGCCCGGAAATATAGTCCTCCAGTTCCGGCGAGCGATGGTTGCGACTGGCAACGACGACCAGGCCGTCCTCCTCGGGTAGGCGACAAGAAATGGTTCTGGCAGGTTCTCCTGCATGTTCCACAAAAGCGCCGTTTCGTGATCCCCAGTAAGTGTCGCCAAGAGCCGGTGCATGAACAATGCCTAGCACTGGCTTGCCTACTTCTATTAGAGCAATGTTGACGGTGAATTCGTCGTTTTTGGATATGAAGCTTTTTGTCCCATCCAAGGCGTCAACCAGCCAAAAGGGGCCGCTACCAATTTCCGGCGCTTTCCCGGAAGAGAATGCTTCTTCGCCGATGATCGGAAAGGAATTTGTAATCCCTTCGCGGATTCCGCGGGTAATCAAATCTTCGGCAATCTGATCGGCTTGGGTAACGGGCGAGGAGTCAGCCTTGGTTTCCACATCGAAGTCGGTCGCATAAATTTTCATGATTTCCTTGCCGGCGCTTTTGGCAAGGTCACCGACCTGTTCCATAAGGCTGATGGTGATATTTACTGTCACAGTTGAGCTCCTTTGAGAATCATGGCTGTCAGTTTCGCAGCAGGAGCGATCATTTCACAAGAGTCTTAAGAAATTGAATAACCGTTTCCCGGGCTTGGGAAAGGCTTGACGTGTCGTGCTGGAACCCATCGAATAATTTCGTTTCAATTGAATAATTTTGCGCTTTCGTAGCGCAGGAATTTGCGGCCTGGCCTTCAAATAGGCGGTCTTCTTGTGAAGCAATAGCCAACATAGGAATGTCTCTCGGGCCGTCGATTCCCCACTTGCAAAGGGCTCCGCTTATCACTCTTGCTTTGAATCCCCCTTGTCCAAAGGCTGCCAACGCTTCGCCTCCTTCGCCATGGCCCATAACAAAAAGGTTGTCAGGATCGACCCATTTCAGGCCTCTAACCATTTTCAGCGCATGGGAAATTTCAGATTTTCGCAGGGTATGTACTTCTTCCGTCGGTGCATCGGGAATAGGAAGGAACTGCCAGTATCTACAGGTTTCCGGGCGGTCAGGCCTTGCGAAGCTGTCTGGCAGAATAACGGCGAAACCGGCACGAGCCATAAAGCGCGCATAATGCCAACCGGCCAATTTTCGATTCTTGCCGCAGTCATGAAAGAAAATGACTGTTGGAAATTCTTTTCCGGCTTTGTCGAGGCGATCCCGTAAAATTTGGTCGTTCATGTGGCTGGCGAAAAAGCCCTCCGACGTACGAACCCAAATTTCGGCCTTTTCCCAAGTTCTTGCCAGTCCATCATCCGCCCTGGTGATTGCCGGGGTCAGCAAGGCGGCTAGCAGCGCAAGGATCGGCAACCGTTTCAATATCAAGTTCAAGGCCGGTGCTCCTTAGCTTTAGTCTCGCAATTCCTGGGCCGTATCGATGATAATTGCGAAGCGGTCGGCCAGGGCTGCCAGTTCTGCCCTCTGCAACTCGACGGCAGTTACCACGCCATCGCCATGAGGACCCGGAAGATCACGGGTTGCCGTTGCGTTTGCAACGATCGTGTTGCGATAACCCAGATCCGTCGCAGTACGGGCCGTAGCACTGACGCACATATGCGTCATGAAGCCGACAATGATCAGTTCCTTTTTGCCGGTTTCCTCCAATAGAACGTTCAGGTTGGTGCCGGCGAACGAGTTCGGCAACGCTTTGGAAACAATGGCTTCACCGTTGATTGCGCTTACTTCGGGCGCTATTTCAGACGAAGGTCCTTCCGGATCAAAAACACCGCCGCCGGGCCTTCCGTGGTGAACGACATGAATCACCGGCGCGCCCGCATCGCGAGCCCTGGCCAATACTTTTTCGGCTTCCTTAAGTGCGGGAGATACTCCCGGCAAAGCTAACACGCCCGAAACGTATTCGTTCTGGCAATCGATCAGCACCAGCGCTGCATCTGACAGTTTCGATGGTTCCAACGGCGCGCCTGACATGGACAGCAAGGTTTTAGGTTCAGACAATGGCAATCACTCCCTTTTTCAACATTTCAAGCCCACAATGATTCGGCTTCCTCTCCGTGGACAGAAATTTCGGCGGCGATAAACCGCCAAGCCTTGAAAGCCGGCGAGAATTGATCGGCAGCCATACCGGCCTTGGTTTTCAGATGGGAGAGAAACTGTTTTGGTTTAGGCAATTGCGCCCAGACCGACGGTAGAAACAAAGCTCTTTTTCCCTTGTCCTCGATAATCAACCCGTCGATTCCGGGGCGGAGTTGCTCGAGCAGTTCCGCCTCGCCCAAAAATGTCATCGGTGATGATGGACTTAATATCGATATAGAGAGCGATAAATCGTTTCGCTCTTCACGGGTTAGGGGTTTGAAGCGGTGATCGCGGAAAGCCGACGAATAGGCGTTATGGGAAACATCTTCCGCCAGCGCCCGATGGGCTTGAGCGGAGCCGATGCACCCGCGCAATTGACCGTTTTTCTTCAGGGTTACGAAACTCGCGCCATGGGCGGATAGGGCTTTTGGATATTCACCAAGATTTACTGGTAGCGGCTTGCTGCTCGCTAAACCGTGATTAATGCTAGCTGCGGCAAGCCTGAGCAGGATGTTCCCGTGTTCCTTCAACAGGGCTCGGGTTTTGGCCTCAAAATCTTCGGCTATTGGGGGCGGCGCTGCCGGCTCGAAAAAAGCCCATGCGCCATAGCCGACGACCCGATCCTTGGTTCCCGCAGTATCGCCCGAATTACATAAGCCCAAAGTTTCAACCGTAAGGCCACGCCTATTGGCCAGCGCCAACAGACCCTTGACCGGGTAGCGGCCACAGGCCTGATCGGTGCCGATTTCGTCCGGTGAAAGGCTTTCAATGGCCTTGCATGTCCTGGCGTCCAATTCGCGTGCGGCATCGTAATTAAGGAAATGACTCAGGTCGGAAGAAATGACGATCAATGTTTCCGGACCGCCCCAGAGAATTTCCAACACCTGGGCAATTTCGCTGGGTGGGGCGTCGCCCACGACCAGTGGCAGCACCTTGAAGTCGCTTAAAACGGATTGCAGGAAGGGCAGGTGCACTTCCAGCGAGTGCTCCTGAGCATGGCTAGCATCGAAAACCTGGATTTGGGCTAGATCGGCAATCTCCAACTCCGCTTTGCCGTCGATGGGGATGTCGCCAAGCGGCGTAGAAAAAGCGTCAGCGCTGCTAAGGGCCAATCCCCGTACGGCCACACGGTGACAGGGGCCCAGCAATATCACCCGTCTGATGGTATCGGCGGCCGGTTTCAGCCTGGCGTAGGCTAGGGCGGCGTTTGCGCCTGAATAGATGTAACCCGCGTGGGGAGCGATGATCGCCTTGGGCACAGGCGCGTCAAAACTCAACGCCGCTTCAGCCTCGGCCAAAAATGCGGAAACGACGGCGCCCAGTTCGCCGGCACTACTCGGATAGAACATTCCGGCGACGGCGGGTTGTCGGATCGAAGTCATCTAAAAAAAGTAGTTATGAGGACGCTTGAAGTAAAGACCCTGAGCATTGACGCCGCCTTCGTTCAGGCTTACCTGTGAAATATGGACACGAAAGCGCCAGCGGAAAAATTCCCTTCCGCCTTTCCCGGGCGCTACTGGCATGCGCTGGATGACGGCCGTGTGCAGTGTGATATTTGCCCGCGTTATTGTAAATTACACGAAGGGCAAAGGGGACTTTGTTTCGTGCGCGGCTGCCAGGATGGCTCGGTGGTTCTGACCACCTATGGACGCTCCAGTGGTTTTTGCATCGATCCCATCGAGAAAAAACCGCTCGATCACTTTTTGCCGGGAACTCCGGTTCTTTCCTTCGGCACGGCGGGATGCAACCTGACTTGCAAATTCTGCCAGAATTGGGATATTTCCAAGTCACGGGAATTCGACAAGCTGCAGGATTTAGCCAGTCCCGAAAAAATCGCCGATGCGGCGCTTAAAACCGGATGCAAATCGGTTGCCGTCACCTATAACGATCCGACGATCTTCCTTGAGTACGCCGTCGATGTTGCTCAGGCTTGTCATGACAGGGACATCAAGACGGTGGCGGTGACGGCGGGTTATATCTGCGAAGAGCCTCGCGAAGAATTCTTCAACCACATGGACGCCGCCAATGTGGATTTGAAGGCATTCACGGAAGATTTCTATCAGCGCCTGTGCTCTTCCAGCCTCGCTGTGGTTCTGGAAACCCTTAAATACCTGAAGCACGAGACCGACGTTTGGTTTGAAATCACAACACTGTTGATTCCCGGCGAAAATGATTCAGAATCTGAATTGGAAGAACTGACCCAGTGGGTGGTTGAAAATCTGGGTGTGGATGTTCCTTTGCATTTTAGCGCCTTCCATCCTGACTGGAAGATGTTGGATATCCCGGCGACACCCTTTCAAACCCTGAAAATGGCTCGCAGGATCGCGCTCAAAAACGGTATCCGGTACGCCTACACGGGCAATGTCCACGATTTTGAAGGCGAGAGCACTTATTGTCACAGTTGCGGTGAGATACTGATCGGGCGCGACTGGTATAAGCTTTCGACATGGAATTTATCGGGCGAGGGGCATTGCCTGAAATGCGGCGAAAATTGCGCCGGTGTCTATGAAGGTCCTCCCGGAAACTGGGGGCCAAAACGTCAGAGAGTCATGCTCGGCTGAAGCGGAAGATGACAGGGCGCGTAGATACTGTTAAACCATGCCCCTCTATCCGACTAATGGCGATTCTGATGACTAAAAAGCACATTGCCCTGGCGCTAAAATTCATGGTGTCCGGCGGATTGATTTGGATGTTGATCGACGGCGTCGATTTAGGCGCGGCGCGCGACCGGATTCTAGGCGCCGATCCCATGATGCTTGGAATTGTGGTTCTGGTATCGTTTGTTCAGATTGCGGTATGCGTCGTGCGCTGGCAAGCGGTTCTCGTCGCCATCAATGCCGTGGTGTCTTTTTTGGACGGAATGCGTCTTTACTTCATTGGCTTTTTCTTCAATCAAGCCTTGCCTTCATCTGTGGGAGGCGATGCGGTGCGCGTATACCGCGTCTATAAAGAAGGCCTGAGCCTTAGCAGTTCAATAAACAGCGTTATGCTGGAAAGAGTGGCTACAGTTCTGGGCTTGGTACTGCTGGTTGTTTGCGCAACGCCTTTTTTCATTCACCGGGTCGGACCCAATGAAGCGGCCTGGATAATCCCATTTGTCAGTATACTGGGCGTAGGCGGGATAGTGGGACTGATCATTCTGATGTTTCTTGACCGGTTGCCTTCGCGTTTCAGCCATTGGCGCATCGTGCGCGGATTGGCAATGCTGGCAGGGGATTCCCGAAGGGTGTTCCTGGCTCCTATACATGCCGTTAAGGCTATTGGTTGGTCTCTTGCCGGACATCTCAACATTACGTTGGCGGTTTATCTGATGGGACTGTCCATCGGGTTGGAAATTACCTGGGTAGATTGCATGGTGTTAATGCCACCGGTGCTTTTGCTTACAACACTGCCAATTTCAATCGCCGGTTGGGGGGTGCGCGAGCAAGCCATGGTCACCGCCTTTGCGCTGATCGGCGTTCCGGGTGAGGGAGCATTTGCATTGTCCATCATGTTCGGTCTTTTAGGATTGCTGTTTGGCCTACCCGGTGGCATCGCTTGGTTGATGAGTTCCGACAGGAAAATCGAGGCTATCAACGAAATTCCCGCGAAATGAGGACAAATTCACTTTATTTTGCCGTCTGCGTCGCTACATTCAATCAATCGCTTTTGTATTAAGGGGAAGAACGGTGAGTAATTTACAGCTGACAGTCCATGAGTTCCTGACGATCATGGGAACGCTTGACGAGCACATGGAAAAGACAGGATTTAAAGGCGAGTCCGCTATTTACGATGCCTGGTATCAACAGTGGCGTGAAGTTGAGGCAAAAGTCGAAAGCCTGTCGATGATGGATCGCGCCGATATGTTGTTTGACGGCAAAGTAACAATCAACGACATCCCCGAAGAACATATTGTTGAAGTAAAAGATTGCATCAACGAGCAGATCGGAATGCACAAGAGAATGATTGAGGAGAACGACGTCGATGCGGACCCCGATGATCTGGAGATTTGGGAAAATCGCCTCGCCGCCGTTGAAAAGCTATAAAATTGCAGGGTGCCCAAAGTTATGAAAATCACATTCGCCAATCCTGAATTGCCGGAAAAAGGTGTCGTTGTCGTCGGTGTACTGGATGGACGCAAACTAACCGACAACGCGAAAGCCCTGGACAAAAAAATGGCCGGTGGCCTCATGCGTGCGATCAAAGCAAGCCGCTTCAAGGGTTCTAAGGGTCACAGCCTGCCTGTTTTGGCACCTGGCGGGACTAAGCTGGAACGCGTCCTTATCGTAGGGTTAGGCAAGCCTGCGGATATCAATGCTAAGTCAATGCAGGCGCTGGGTGGACAGATTTACGCAGCACTTTCGACAAAGGGCCACACAACCGTGCAGATGCTGGTTGATTCTATCGACAAATGCAAACTGCGGCCTGACCAGATGGCGGCCGAAATCGCGCTGGGGGCACGCTTGCGTTCCTACCGGTTTGACAAATACCGGACAAAGGAAAAACCGGAAAACAAGCCGAGCCTGAAAACCCTGAAAATTCTCTGCAAGGGATCATCCAAGGCCCGTAGCACTTTTGGTCCAATGAACAAGGTTGCCGAGGGTGTCTTTATGACCCGCGATTTAGTGTCCGAACCAGCCAATGTGATCTATCCGGAAACACTGGCGAAACAGGCCAAGTCCCTAACCAAACTAGGCGTCAAAGTGGAGGTCCTGGGTGAGGCGCAGATGCGCAAGCTCGGTATGGGCGCACTTTTAGGCGTTGGCCAGGGCAGCGAAAAAGAATCCAAACTTGTCGTCATGCGTTGGAACGGTAAATCTGGAAAAGGCAAGAATGATGCTCCAGTTGCGTTTGTAGGCAAGGGTGTCACTTTTGATACAGGTGGTATCTCCATAAAACCATCCGGTGGCATGGAAGATATGAAATGGGACATGGGTGGTTCCGGCGTTGTCATAGGATTGATGAAGGCGCTTGCCGGACGAAAGGCAAAAGCAAATGTCGTCGGTGTAGTCGGTCTGGTTGAAAACATGCCTTCGGGAACGGCCCAGCGACCGGGAGATATCGTCACGTCAATGTCGGGCCAAACCATTGAAGTTCTGAATACGGATGCCGAGGGACGATTGGTGTTGGCGGACGCCCTCTGGTACACCAAGGAGCGCTTTAAGCCGAAATTCATGGTCGATCTGGCAACCCTTACCGGCGCCATTATTATTTGTCTTGGCAACGAAAAGGCAGGATTGTTTTCAAATGATGATAAACTTTCCAAGCAATTGTCTGAGGCAGGTGAGGCTGTCGGCGAAAGCGTCTGGCGTATGCCAATGGGTGACAACTACGACAAAATGCTGAACTGCGATGCAGCCGACATGAAGAATATCTCAGGCGGACGCGGTGCTGGTTCGATAACGGCGGCCCAGTTTCTAAAACGCTTTGTCGATAAGACCCCATGGGCTCACCTCGACATTGCCGGAGTTACCTGGTCCAACAAAGCCTCCTCGGTTGCTCCAAAAGGCGGTACTGCCTTCGGCGTTCGCCTGTTGGATCGTCTAGTCGCGGATAATTACGAAAAGTAGGTCTTTCGAATTTCATGACAGAGGTGTCTTTCTATCATCTGCAGAAATCACGCCTCGAAGATGCGTTGCCAAAGCTGCTGGAAAAAACTTTGTCAGCTGGCAAACGCGCCCTGGTTCTAGTTGGATCCGAGCACCGCGCTGAACAATTGAACGCTCAATTGTGGAGTTATGACCAGGACTCCTGGCTTCCTCACGGTACCGCCAAAGACGGCAGGCCGGGCGATCAACCAGTATGGGTGAGTGAAAGGGACGAAAACGCAAATGACGCAACGTTCCTGTTTCTCACTGAAGGTGTGACGTGTGCCGATGTAAACGTGTATGAGCGATGCTTCGAGTTGTTCGACGGCAACGACGGGGCGCAAGTTGCTGCTGCGCGGGAACGTTGGAAAGCCTACAGGCAAGCCGGTCATTCACTAAAGTACCTCCAACAAACGGAACGCGGAGCGTGGGAAGAAAAAGCGAGCGCTTAATCGATGAGCCTTTTTCTTGATATGCTAGCCAAAGGCGATCGAAAGGAGGTCGGGCAAGCCGGTGAAGTGGCTTCAATTATTTTTGAAACGCCGCCTCTGCTTGAAGAGTTGATGGACTGTATCGTCAACGGTAATGAAAAAGTTCGCGCCCATGGGGCACATGCCCTTATGCAGGTGGGAACCAAAAAGCCCGGGCTTCTCAATCCTTTCAAAGATAGGCTGCTAGCGGAAATTTCAGGAATTGATCAATGGGAGGTGCAGGAACAACTGCTAAAAATCCTGCCCAAACTGGATTTTACCCCCGATACACGTGATTTCGCAATTGACCACTGTCGTGGGCAACTAAGACACAAGGCGGCCTTTGTTAAGACATGCGCCCTTCAAGCCCTGGCCGATTTTTCGCGTAATGATCCAAAATTAATGGCTGAAACACGCATCCTGTTGGAACAAGCCCTTGAAACTGGGGCAAAATCCATGCAAGCGCGGGCGCGAAAATTACTCAAGACCTTCTAAATGCGTTGAGTGCCGATCCGGCTATTCAAAATTGGAAATAGCTTTAGGCATATGCCAAATTCTTTCCAATTTTGTAGCACTTAATTTAGCATGGTTATTGGGATACTATCAGAAGCCTTTCTTCGTTCTTCTGTTTCCTGCCGGGTGCTGTTGTTTTGAAAGATCAAGACCATATAGATCGAACTTTAATGGAAGTCCTGCCGATCGGCCTCGCCATTTGTGACATGGACGGTCGTCTTACGTATGTCAATCCAGCCTACGCATCGATCATCGGACACACTATTAAAGAGGCCGTTGAGCTGACCTACTGGCAGGTTACGCCGAAAGAATATGAAGAACAGGAACTCGAACAACTGAAGTCACTAGAGACGACAGGACGTTATGGTCCTTACGAAAAAGAGTACATTCATAAGGATGGACACCGTATTCCGGTAAGATTGTCAGGTGTTCTAATTCGCGAAAATGACCAGGATATGATCTGGTCCAGCGTCGAAGATATATCAATCAGCAATACGGCAAACGAACTAGCGGCAAAAACGGAATTGCTGGAAACCACTTTCGAGAATATGGCGGATGGTATTAGCCTGGTCGACAAAGACCTCAATCTGTTGGCCTACAACAAGCGTTTCCTTGAAGTTCAGAGATTTCCATCCGACCTTTTTAGCCCCGGTGATCCGCTGGAAGCTTTCGTTCGTTTCAATGCCGAACGCGGGGAATACGGTCCCGGCGATACAGAGACGCTTGTCCGGGACTATCTTGAACGGGCTCGAAGATGTAATCCGCCAAAGTTTGAACGGACTTCGCCGGATGGAAACGTCACGGAAATTCGACGTCACCCCCTACCGGATGGCGGGTTCGTCACTCTATATTCCGACATTACCGATCGTAAAAAAACTGAAGAGGCCCTGCGAAAAAGCGAGGATAAGTTTAGGGAATTCACCAGTATAGCCACAGACTGGCTCTGGGAGATGGATAGCGATTTGCGCTTTTCCTATTTTTCTCCCCGCAACAAAGAGATAACGGGATTTAATCCCGAAATTTATATTGGCAAAACCCGACGTGAAATTGCCGTTAACAAAAGCGATAACAAATATTGGCAAAAGCATCTGGCTGACCTTGATGCGCATCGGCCGTTTCGCAATTTCGAATACGATCTGAAAATCGCCAGCGGCCGCACCATAACCATATCGATCGGGGGAAACCCTATCTTCGATGATATGGGCGAATTCCAGGGATACCTGGGTACGGGAAGCGATGTAACCGAGCGCAAGCAAGCCGAAAAAGCGGTCAGGAAAAGTGAAGCACGTTTCAAGGATTTTGCCGCTTCGGCGTCGGACTGGCTTTGGGAAACTGATCCAAAAGGAAGAATTGTTTGGGAATCAGAAAGTTCCGGTGAAACGGCAGGCCTGACATTTGAAGAAATTAAGGGCATGACCCGCCAGGAAATCGCCGGCGAAATGATGAAGCCGGATGAATGGCTGCCCTATCAAACAGCACTGGACGAGCATAAGGATTTTAGGGATTTCGAATATAAATACAGAAGCCCAGCCGGGAAAATTCATTATACGTTGATTACAGGCAAAGCCATCTTTGATGACGAAGGAAATTATCTCGGGCATCGGGGCGCAGCCACGGGAATTTCGGAACGAAAAGAGGCTGAATTCGCACTGCAGGAAAGCGAAGCCCGTTTCAGGGAATTTGCAGAGGTGTCTTCAGATTGGCTGTGGGAGATGGATGCCGACTTACGTTTCACTTATGTTTCTCCGCGCAACAAGGAAATAACCGGACTGGGGCCTGAATATTTTATTGGTAAGCCAAGAAATGAACTCAGCGCTGGAAGTAGTGATGATGAAAACTGGCGTCGGCATTTGGAGGACCTGAAATCACATCGTGAATTTCGTAATTTTGAATACGATATCCAGATTGTTGATGGCCGAACCTTGACGATATCTATCAGCGGCAATCCAGCCTTCGATGAAGATGGTTGTTTTAATGGATATTACGGCACTGGGCGGGATATCACCCAAAGAAAACAGGGAGAAAAGAGCCTTCGGGAAAGCGAGCAGAGATTCAGGGCGCTTTACCATCAATCGCCTGCGGGAGTGACGCTAGAGGATTATTCCCAGGTCAAGCCGCGCATCGATCAATTGATCAAAAAGGGTGTTACGGATCTAAAAAAATATTTCCATGAGCATGACGAAGAGTTGTTGGAGATCGTAATGGAAATCCAGCTCATGGACGCCAATGACACATTGATCAAAATGTTTGGCACATCATCTTTTGAGGAACTCAAAGAATTTGACGACGATTACGAAGCCTGGAAAGACGCAGATTGGAAAAATTTTTATATCGGTGAATTTGCCGCATTTGCCGCCGGGAAACATACTTATAGTGACGAGTACACGGACACCCAGTTGGACGGCACCACGATCCAGATCAGGTGCACATCCAGGATCGTCAGCGATCACGAAGACGATTGGTCCGAGATCATCACCACTCATGAGGACGTAACAGCCCGCAAAGTTGCCGAGGAGCAATTGCTCCTGCAAGCGACCATAGATCAGGTTACCGGTTTGCCGAACCGGGCGTTGCTTTTTGACCGCCTCGCTCAATCAATTGAACATGCCAGACGCGAGCAGCGAAATGTAGGACTTATCTTTGTCGATCTTGATCACTTCAAACAGGTCAATGATACCCGGGGACATGCCGCCGGCGACCATTTGTTGAAACTGATTGGCGAGAGGTTGATCGACCTGGTTCGCCACGAAGACACGGTTGCTCGTCTTGGCGGCGACGAATTCATTATTCTGTTGAACGATATTGATCTGCCGAACGGGCCGGAAATCGTGGCGACTAAAATTATCGACTCTTTTACTCCGCCATTTGATCTGAATGGAATTGAAACCTTCGTCACGAGCAGCCTGGGCATATCAATTTATCCCGATGACGGAGAGGATGCCGAAACCCTTTTACAACATGCTGATGCGGCTATGTATAAATCCAAACGTTCTGGGCGTAATACATTCCGCTTCTTTACTCCGGGATTGAATGACCAGGCTGAACAGCATAGCCGGGTTGCCGAGAGGCTTCGTCACGCCCTGGACCGGGAAGATTTCAAACTTTATTTCCAGCCCGTCGTTGATTTACGAAATGACAGCGTTACAGCCGTAGAAGCCTTGATACGGTGGGACGACGCTGTTTTGAAAAATGTCGATACAAGTCAACTGATTGCTGTTGCTGAAGAAGCCGGATTTATCTTGCCTATTGAAAAATGGGTCCTCGAGGAAGCTTGCCTCCATGTCGCCCGCTGGCGAGATACAAGCTCTCCATCCTTGATGCTCAGCGTCAATGTCACCCGATCCAATTTCAGGAATCCAAATTTTATCGATGTCGTAAAAAATGCTCTTGGAAATAGCGGCTTGCCGGCGGAGGCTTTGGCGATTGAAATCGTCGAGACCGTTCTAATAGAGGATTCAGAAAAAATAATTCAAAGACTGAACGAGCTTTCAGCCATGGGCGTTAGGCTTGCCCTTGATGATTTCGGCACCGGATATTCATCATTGGCCTACCTGAAGCGATTCAAGGTCAACGCCATTAAGATTGACCAAACATTTATCAAGGAAATCGCATCGAACACTGCCGATCTGTCGCTGGTCATGGCGATCATCGCCATGAGCCGCAGTTTGGAGCTTGCCGTCGTCGCGGAAGGAGTGGAAACACTGGAGCAACTTGAATTGCTGCAGGCAAGTGGATGCCACTTGATCCAGGGTTTTCATTTTAGTGAGCCACTGTCTGTCAAGGAAACAACAAAATACCTAAGCGACGTTTTGCCTCGTCGCGCCGAAAAATAGCCCGCTCAAGCGACGTCGATCTGGATTTATATCCTTGGCGAGCCTCCTCCTGTTCTTCCCGATCAATAATCACCTGAAAGATAGCTGAACGAGCTGCAATCATTTTTTCTTTGACACTTATTTGGAACTTGCTTATAAATGCGAATGATTATTAATTGCAATAACTAGGTAAGGTCGAATTCAAAATGGAAACAAATCCTTCTTACACAATACCCATTTCCGCTGGATTTAAGCCTAGTTCTCACGAAGAAAAAGCGCCTCAAATTGAATTCACGCCTAGCGGCGGTTTTAAAGCAATAACAAGACAATCCTACGACGATCTTACAATGTTGGCCGTTTTGGGCATTGTTTTTGATACATCGGCCAAGCCGGAAATGATCGTTTCAGCCGTAAAACATCTTATTGGAACTGAATGGCAACCCACGACGGATGTGATTTCGACACGAATAGAACAGGCTTTGTCAGCGGGCTTTTTGGTTGTTTCAGAGGAGCACCAGTTCGTGGACGCCAAATCGGAATTTCTTGAACTTTCATCAAGAGGGAAAGAGCGATTTCGTTTCCTTATGTGCGCCGTAGAACCGCTCCCTTTAAATCGGATAGGGCGAACCTTCATATCCTTGAAGGTCTGTTTCCTCGACTTGCTCAACCGGCGTGACCAAGAGCGCCTACTTTGGGATATTCGTGAATACTATTTGGAAACAAAAAAACTATTGGAAAATCGGTGCGCCGATTGTCCTAGAAACCACCGATGTGTTCGACGTCAAATCGAATTAGAGATTGATCGCATCCAGTGGGAGTCGAACCGACTAGTTCAGTTGGCGCGGCGTCTGACTTGAGTGAATTCCTGAATCCGAAAATTAGGCCATAGGAGTGTGACTTGAAATACGTACTTGATGCTTGGTTGGAACGTCGAAACCCAAGGCTCAGAATTCTTGAAGGCGGGACTGGAATTGAATTAGCGGTGATTGAGGGTGTTGGTATTCGGACCGCTCTTGAGCGCTTTGATGTATCGCCCAATGAATTATTGGGGGGATACAGTCCCGTTCACGCACTAATGGCAGCGGATTTGGTATCTGAAATGCAGGGCCTGGATGAGGCTTCTGTCGAGAATAGTTAATGACGTCAAGAAGCTGACGGTGGATGCATTTTTTGTAAGGTAGAGAGACGTAAATGGAAGAATGTTGTTCAGGCGGCACACCGACAATTCAAAAGGGTGTTCAAAAAAGTAAACGACGCAAGGTATGGGAATTAGAATCCCATTGGCACTGCCCAATTATCGGAACATGTCTAACCGTATCCGATTTGAAAACCTTAGCTAGAAAATTGGGAATTCGGTTTGCTGATGAAGCTCACGATTACAATCGCCATGTGCATTTTGCAGGAGCCATTCGGAAACACGATCCCGCTGCAAAACTAATTAACAAGTTACTGGATCGTCGATATCGCGCCGCCGTAAATCAATTCCACCGCGCCGACAGTCCCGAGGCCCTGCTTACACTTTGGGATAAAGCCCGAACTGAAGGAAAGATACCGGGACCTCTCTGGGCGGCGATTACTCATCCCTGCGCTGACAAAAAAGTGGGTAATCACGTGTTTGCCGATATCCACATGCTGTCTCACATGGTCGGCGCATCCAACCAAGCCGATATCCGCCGTCTGTCCGACCTGGAGAAACAAAAAACCGAACTTGAAGCAGTGATTCTGAAGGAAAGAAAGCGTTTCAATAGCTTGCTTGAAGAAAGGAGAATGGCCAACGCAGAACTTAAAATGCGGCTTGCAGATGCCGACATGGCCTTGACCAAGATGAAAACCCGGCTGCGGAATTTGGAAATTGACAAAAGTCCCGATGACCTGCAGCGCACGGTGAAGGAACAAAACAGTCGGATAATGGATGCTGAACAGCAGATGGACCGGTTGAAAGGCGATTTAAACATCCGAAATAGGGAAGCTCAATTCCTGAGAACCTTTAACGACGACCTGCAAGGGCAGTGTGGGGAATTGCGGATGCAATGTTCGGCTCTTGAGGAACAACTCGGGATGTTCCTGGCTCCGACCCACTGCGAAAACTCCGACTGCCCAGTGGCCGGAGGGGAAGAAGAAATAAATTTGTGCCGCAAGTGCATTGCATTTGTTGGTGGACGCTCGCGTCAAACGCCTCATTTTCGCGCTTTGGTGGAGAAATCGGAAGGGGAATTTCTTCATCACGATGGTGGAATAGATGAAAGTCAGGGCAAGTTGGAAGCCGTGCTCGCCAAGGCGGATGTCATATTCTTCCCCGTCGACTGTATCAGCCATGGCGCTAGCACCAACATTAAACGCCACTGCAAACGTTTTAACAAACCCTTCGTTCCCCTTGCCACAAGTAGCCTGTCTACGTTTGTGACGGGGCTTCGCGAAGCGACAAAACCAGGTTCTATTTCCCACCAATCACCCAAAAAATAATAGGAGTTATTCGTGTCTCAAAAAAATTATGACAAAGAAGCGGTTCTCTTCGTCCTGAACAAAATTCTAGAGGCGGAGCTGGCGGGGGTCGTACGCTATACGCACTATTCCCTGATGGTTTACGGGTATGGCCGTATTCCTATTGTGGGGTGGCTACGCGAACAAGCTGATGAAGGACTGCGTCATGCCCACGCTGCCGGGGAAATGATTACGACTCTGGGCGCCCATCCCTCGTTAAAAATAGGGGAATTGCTGGAAACCGAACGTCACGATATCGGCGATATACTGCAAGAATCCCTGGATCATGAAAGGGAAGCAATAGGGTTGTATTATGAGCTTTTGTCGCTTGTCGAAGGGAAGTCAGTCATGCTTGAGGAATACGCCAGAAATCTGATTGCCGAAGAAGAAACCCATGCTGGCCAAGTGGACAAAATGCTTCGCAAGCCGGGAGATATCGGAGCAGCAGCGTAAGGCCAAAAGGTGGGGAGCGGGGGTGGCGCCCGAAAATTCGGAAACTTACCCTTCCAACTCCTCAATCTCGGCTTCCTTGGCCAACCAGTTGTCTTCGGCTTCGGCCAGCGAAGATTTAACCTCACCCAGTTTGACCTGAAGGTTCATTAACTCAGTAGTCGGCCCTTCGTAAACACTAGGATCGGACAAGCGGGCTTCAAGCTCGGTCTTCTTTTTCTCAAGCTTTATGACAAGTTTTTCGGCTTCTTTGGCCGATTTACGCAAGTCAGCTGTTTCGGCCCTTGCTTTGGCCCGTTCCTGGCGCGCCAGCTTGCGGTTTTTCGAGTTTCCACCGTTGACAGCACCTTCGCCCTTGCCGCCGGCACGGCGTTCATCCAGCAGTTTATTGCGATATTCGCTCAGATCACCTTCCCAGGTTCGGCACCCGCCGTCCTCGACCAACCACAATCGATCGCAAACCAGTTCGATCAAATGTGGGTCGTGACTGACAAGGATTACTGCTCCTTCATAATCGTTCAGGGCATGGACAAGTGATTCCCGGGCATCTACATCCAGGTGGTTGGTCGGTTCGTCCAGCAGCAAGACGTGAGGCTTGTCCAAGCTCATTAAGGCAAATAGCAATCTGGCTTTTTCACCGCCCGATAAATCGGCAACCAAGGTATCGGCTTTGTCGGCGCCGAAACCGAAATGACCTAGATGAGCTCGCACTTTTGATTCCGGGTGGTCGGCCAGTCTTTGCGCCACGATCTGATAGGCGGTTGAGGTGACGCTCAATTCATCTGTCTGATGTTGGGCGAAATAGCCAATGCGTAATTTTGATGATTTTCTCAATTTACCAGCCATCGGCTTCAGGCGGTCCGATAGCAACTTGACCAGCGTCGATTTGCCGTTGCCGTTAGCCCCGATCAGGCCAATCCTGTCATCCATATCGATACGAAGATCCAATCCGCGAAGCACCGGTTTACCGGTCTCGTAGCCGACCTCGGTTTCTTCCAGGGAAATTATCGGCGGCGAGAGCGTTTCCGGATTGGGAAAATCGAAGGCGACGGTGCGTTCTTCCATCATTGAAGTAATGGGCTGCATTCGGGCCAGCATTTTAATGCGGCTTTGGGCCTGCTTGGCCTTGTTGGCCTGGGCCCGGAAGCGGTCAACGAACGATTGGATGTGCCGTTGGGCGGCCAGTTGTTTGGAGCGCATCTTTGCTTCATTGGCAAGGCGCTCGGCGCGTGTTTTTTCGAACCGATCATAACCGCCCGCATAACGGGTCAGCTTGGTGGCCTGTAAATGAATGATCTCGTTAACCGAAGCATTCAGCAACGTTCGGTCATGACTGATGACCAGCAGGGTGCCGCGCCAGTTTGCAAGATAATTTTCAAGCCAAAGCGTCGCTTCCAGGTCAAGATGGTTGGTTGGTTCATCCAGCAGCAACAAATCTGGATTGGAGAACAGAACTGCTGCAAGGGCGACACGCATTCTCCAACCCCCGGAAAAATCCGAACATGGCCTGGCTTGAGCTTCCTCATCGAAGCCGAGGCCGGAAAGAATGGCAGCCGCCCTGGCCGGGGCTGTGTGTGCGTCAATATCAGCCAGGCGGGTATGGATATCGGCGATACGGTTGGGTTCAGTTGCGCTTTCAGCCTCAATCAGTAACTGCGAACGCTCAGTATCAGCGGCCAGTACGGCGTCAATCAAGCTGAATGAACCGCTGGGCGCTTCCTGGGCGACTGTGCCAATGCGCACCCCTTTTCTCACATTGAGCGATCCGCCATCCGGGTGTAACTCGTCCATGATCATCCGAAAAAGGGTCGATTTTCCGGTGCCGTTGCGGCCGACCAAGCCCGCTTTGTGGCCGGAAGACAGGGTGACAGAGGCCTGATCGAACAGGACGCGTCCGCCAATACGGTAGGTAAGGTCATTGATATGCAGCATGGGCGGCTTCAATAGCATGCTCTGCAGGATTGGGAAACGTCCATTACAGATGGGAGAAACTGTCCACACCTTACCCTTGCCAACGACTGTCGATGGGTCTATAACCCGCGGCCTTAACGCCGGGAAGGGGGCAAACCTTCAATAAGCCGTCAGGCACCGGTAATTAATCGTATTAACAATAACTGGAGGGACTCGGGGAATGGCTAACGAACGGACCCTGTCCATCATTAAACCGGACGCTACTGAACGTAATATCACCGGCAAAATCAATGCCATGTTTGAAGACGCAGGATTGCGCATTGTCGCCCAGCGCCGCATTCGCCTTTCCAAGGATCAGGCCGAAGCCTTCTACGATGTTCACAAGGAACGCTCATTCTTCGGTGAGCTTGTCGACTACATGATTTCCGGCCCTGTCGTGGTTCAGGTTTTGGAAGGCGAAAACGCTGTCCTCGCCCACCGTGAAGTCATGGGCGCCACCAACCCGGCTCAGGCCGATGAAGGCACGGTGCGCAAGGAATTCGCGCTCAACGTCCAGGAAAACTCGGTTCACGGCTCTGACAGCCCGGAAAACGCCGCCAAGGAAATCAGCTTCTTTTTCTCGGATGCTGATATCGTCGGATAATTCCACGACAAACAGTTTGTAAAAAAGCCCCCCGGTGCATTTTCCGGGGGGCTTTTTTTATTCTGAAGCGGAAAATAGTTTAGATTCTGTATAAGGTGCCTAATCAACAAACGAACGGGGAAGAAAAATGATCTGGCTTGGTATTGGACTGTTCTTTGGCCTTCATATCGTGCCATCGATGCCCGGTGTTCGCGACCGCTTTGTCGAACGCATGGGCGAGAACCGTTACAAGGGGGTCTATTCACTTTTAGCGCTGAGTGGACTGATTATCATGGCAGTCGGCTATGCTAATATGGATTACCAGGAACTCTGGACTACACCGGAATGGGCAAACCATTTGGCTTTCGCCGTTATGCCCATTGTTTTCATTTTGTGGGTCGCCGCCGAAATGAAAGGTCATATTCGCAAGAAACTCAAACACCCTATGATTATCGGCGTTCTTTTGTGGGCGATCGTCCATTTGCTCAATAACGGTGACCGCGCCTCTCTTTACCTTTTTGGCTCTTTCGCCCTGTTTTCTGTCTTTTCGATTATTTCTTCCACCCGTCGGGGCAAGCTACCGACCTATGCCAGCCCTAAAGGCAAGCATGATATTGCTTCTGTTATAATCGGAATCGGGCTGTTCTCTGCGGTGCTGTGGGGTCACGAATTCCTGTTTGGAGTCGTACCCACGTTCTAAAGGGATTAATCGGCTGTTTTTTCCGTAACCGGCTGGGACTGGGGTATCGGCGGCAGAGAGACCACCAGAATGCGCTTACGGTCAACCAGATAGTCGGTGACGGCCGCCCCCGCCCACATGGCGCTCAAGGCTACCCAGGCGGTCAGGGAAAAGACGCTGGAGCCCGAAATACCGGCGCCAACCGCGCAGCCACCGGCAAGCATGCCGCCGAATCCCATCAATACCGCTCCGCCGATGTAACGCGGCATACGGCGCTGATCGTCAAAGCACTCCATCTTCATGGTACGGCTCGCTGCGGCGGCGATTATAGATCCCAGGAATATTCCCGGCACCAGGCCAAGGTAGAAATCCATCGGGATCGTCGGCTTGTTGATCAGGGTCATCAGGGTGTCGGCGGAAGGGCCGATCAGGCTAATGCTCATTACCTGGACCGGTTCAAAAGATTGATATGACAACGAATAGGTGAACCACCAGGCTACAGCTATCATCAGTCCTACTCCCAGAGCGCCAACGGCTCGCCAAAGGCTGACGCCGTTTTGCACCGAGTAAAATATCCCGCCGGCAAGACCGATCAGCCCTATTGCCAAGGTCATGGAATTATCCATGGAAAAGATCGCCATCAAATCGCGTTCCGCCCCGCCTGACACCGTCCAAAGGCCCGCCAGATACTCCCGGACGGGCGACAGAACGCCGCTCAGAGCGGCTTGTGCGGTGACCGTCAAGATTAGGCCGGAAACGAAGGAACGAAGATTGCCGGTTCCCGCCAGCACCAACAGGCGGCTGGCGCAGCCTCGCGCCAGGATCATACCCGTGCCGAACATCAGGCCGCCGATTATTGCGCCCGACAAGCTGCCCTGAGAAGCCAACTGACGGGCTTCTGAGACATCCAGCTGTCCTCCCGCAATCAGGGCTTGGGTCGCGGCGACGGCGGTAAAGAAGGTTAAAAGCCAGATACTGACGCTGGGTCCGATGGAACCGCGGGAAAACTCGATAACAGCGGAACGCAAGCAAAATCGGCTGCGTTGCGCCATCACTCCGAAGACGATGCCGACGATCAAGCTGCCAAGGGTCAAGACGCCGCCTTCACCCAACCAGTCCAATGCTTCAATGAGGCCCATTAGCCTTTCCCAAACTAATATGAATGGAAGCTAATATAAGCTTGGAAGCCTTGCAATGGAATTGTCGGAGATCAAGTGGTTCCGGGATTGATCAGAACCGTTCCACCAGGCTCAGAGCCCCTAATTTTCACTGTTTCGTTTTTTATGCTGACCCGTCCCTCGGCGATAAGCCTGACTGCCAAGGGATAAATAATATGTTCTTGTTCAAGGATTCGCGCCGCTAAGGCGCCTTCGTCATCATCGGCCAGTATCGGCACGGCTGCCTGGGCAATGATCGGGCCGGAATCCATCGCAGGGCGAACGTAATGAACGGTGCATCCCGAAAAGCGCACACCGGCGTCAATTGCCCGCTGTTGTACGTCCAATCCCTTAAATGAGGGCAACAAGGAAGGGTGAATATTGATAAGGCGGTCTTGCCAGTGTTGTACAAAACCGTCGCTCAGGATTCGCATAAACCCGGCGAGGCATAGCAAGTCTACGTCGAAATGATTAATGGTTTCGGTTAATGAAGCGTCGAAGGATTCGCGGGTCTTAAATTCCTTGTGGCTGACGATGGCGGTTGGAATGCCTGCTTTTTCAGCTCTTTCCAAACCCTGTACTCCGGCGATATTGGAAACAACTAAAGATATTTCGGCAGGGTAGTCGTCAGTCGCACAGGCATCGATCAGGGACTGCAGGTTCGAGCCCCGCCCGGAAATCAGAACGCAAAGTTTCAGATCGGCCATGAGTCTATATTCGCGATATCGACGCTTTTGTCTTCACGTTTGACGACACTGCCGATGGTTTTCACAGTTTCGCCGCTGTCTGAAAAAACTTTGCCAAGCGCTTCGGCCCGGCCCGCTTCAACTATCACCGCCATACCGATTCCGCAATTGAAGGTACGCGCCATCTCTTTTCGGGCGATCCCGCCGGCCTTCGCAAGCCAAGTAAAGACATCCGGCAAATCCCAGGCCGCCGCATCTAAATCGGCGCCCAGTCCATCGGGCAGTACACGGGGTATGTTTTCCAACAAACCGCCGCCGGTGATGTGGGCCAGTCCATGAACCCCGCCTGCCTTAATGGCGGCAAGGCAGCCTTTTACGTAGATGCGGGTCGGTTCCAGCAGGGAATTGGCAAGGTTTGAACCGGCTTGGAAGGGAGCTTCATCCGCGTAATCCAGTCCGGCTTTTTCTACGACCCGGCGAACAAGGGAAAATCCGTTGGAATGCAATCCGCTCGCTTCAAGGCCCAGGATAATGTCGCCTTCGCCGGCTTTCTCGCCAGTCAGGATGGCGTCGCGCTCAACAGCGCCGACACTAAAACCGGCAAGATCGTAATCGCCTTTTGCGTACATGCCGGGCATTTCAGCGGTTTCGCCGCCGATCAGGGCGCAACCGGCCCGCCTGCAACCTTCGGCGATACCGGAAACGATATCCGTTCCAGCCGCGACGTCCAGCTTGGCTGTGGCGAAATAGTCAAGGAAGAACAGGGGTTCCGCGCCCTGCACGACAAGATCATTGACGCACATGGCGACCAAATCGATGCCGACAGTGTCGTGCTTCCCGGCCTCGATAGCGACTTTCAATTTGGTTCCAACACCATCGGTTCCGGCAACCAGAACAGGATCGGCGTAGCCGGCGGCTTTCAGATCGAACATAGCGCCGAATCCGCCAAGCCCGGAGGCGACGCCGTCGCGCGCTGTTGACTTGGCCAAAGGCTTAATTGCATCGACCAGAGCCTCGCCCGCATCGATGTCTACGCCTGCATCCTTATAACTTAGGCCGTTAATGGCTTCCTCCATCGTTCAACTATGCTAAGTTCCCGCATCAATAGGGAAGGCAGAAGATACTTTATCTGGGGCTGTTTGCAATGATCGATCCATGGTTGGGGAAGACAATCCGCGTTTTTGGGCTGCTCGTCGTAGCGGGTCTTTTCCTGATAAGCAATCGGGCTAGCGCTCAAGGGGACGTTTTTAGCGTTCGCGACGTCAAGGTTGACGTCACCGCGGCATCGACGGCGGAAGCCCGTGACAAGGCGCTAATGATGGGAGAGCGCACGGCTTTTCTCCTTCTACTCAAACGTCTGACCATGCGGGTCGACCATCCACGCCTGCCGAATTTTGACGCGACAGAAATTGCCTCCTACGTGCTGGATTTCGAGGTCGCGCAGGAGAAGGCCTCTGCAGTGCGCTATCTGGCGACGCTCAACTACAGTTTCAAAGCCAAGGAAATACGCAATTTGTTGATTGATCGGGAAATTGCCTTCGCCGAAACAACGTCCAAGCCTGTTCTTGTATTGCCGGTCTATCAGGCGGCGGGAACCCTTTTGCTGTGGGACGATCCAAATCCCTGGCGGCAGGCGTGGACTATGCGTCCTGAGCTGTATTCCCTGGTCCCGGCGATCCTTCCATCTGGTGATTTGGCTGATATTGCTGCGATAGGCCCTGAACAAGCCGTCGCAGGAGACGAGCAGCGCTTGTCAGTTATCGCTTCGCGTTATGAGGCGGGAGATACGGTCGTCGCCCATGCAACCCTGAAAATGGACCGCGGTCAGCCGGATTTGGAAGTCTACGTAACCCGATACGGTACAGCCCTGCAGGAACAGACCGTGGTCAAAAGTTTTGCCTCTCAGAATCAGGAACCCCTGGAGTCACTTCTCGCACGCGCCGCAGCAGAACTGACCAGTCAAATGGAAGATAACTGGAAGCGCGATAATCTTCTGCAGTTCGGGAGGCAGGCGGTTGTCGCTGTAAAAATCCGAATCAGTGGTTTGAATGACTGGCTGGATATTCGAAATCGATTGGGTGGGGTGGCCGTGATAAGGCGCAGCGACCTAGTAATACTTTCCCTGGACGAGGTCAGGGTCAATCTTCATTACATCGGCGAGCCAGAACAGCTTGCCCTGGCGCTTGAACAAGCCGATCTTGTGATAAATCGCGAGGGAGACGGCTGGGTACTGGAGCTGGGCAAATAATACAGCAATTCAACGGTCAGGATATCGACCTTAACGTCCCTAATATGATCACGTTGGGTCGGTTATTGGCCGTGCCGGTAACTGTTTGGCTGATCTTGAACGATTTTATGTTTTTCGCGTTCTGGCTTTTCGTTGCCGCCGGAGTCAGTGACGCCGTCGATGGATTTCTGGCCAAGCGATGGAATCAGGTAACCGAATTCGGCGCCTACCTGGATCCGGTCGCCGACAAAGCGTTACTGGTGAGTGTGTTCATTACTCTGGGCGTTCAGGATTATCTTGAAAGCTGGCTGGTAATTCTGGTCGTTTTCCGTGACGCTATGATCGTCGGCGCGGTGGTGCTGTTTCAGACAATGGTACGTAAACTGAGGATGGATCCGCTGTTCATCAGCAAAGTCAACACACTGGCGCAAATCGTTCTCGTCGCACTGGTGCTTGGCGCGATTGGATTTGAGGTGGACTCCGGCCTGTTCATGGAGATGATGATCGGTATAGTTGCCGTAACGACAATGGTGTCGGGTTTATCGTATTTAATTGTGATAATGCGTCGTCTGGATTCAGACTAGTGGGAAACATTCAATGGCGAACGGACCTGTCCGGATGATGAGCGCTGACCGCAAAGCCGCTATCTGGTTGGCCGGGTTCTTGGCTTTCGCAATTTTGCTTTATGCCCTGAGCAGTGTCCTGACGCCCTTTGTGGCCGGACTGGCCGTTGCCTATTTTTTCGACCCTGTTGCCGATAAGCTGGAAGATGCCGGCGCTTCAAGAGGAATGGCTGCCGGAATCGTTATCCTGGCTTTCTTAGGCCTCGCCGGAATTATCCTGGTGCTTTTGTTTCCCCTGTTGCAATCACAAGTCCTTGGTCTGGTGGCGCGCATTCCGGATATGATTGAGCTTTTGCGTGATCGAGCAGCCCCGATAATAGAATTGTTGCAGGAAAAACTTTCAACCGGCGAAATGGATAATTTGAAGGGCGCTGCAGAATCGTACGCGGGGAAAATCCTGTCTTGGCTGGGCGGGGTGCTGCAGAACTTGTGGAGCGGCGGCATGGCGTTCGTCAACCTTTTGTCACTGCTTGTCATCACGCCGTTGGCTGCTTTTTACCTGCTGCGGGACTGGGATATAATCGTGGCGCGCTTTGACGAGTTGCTGCCACGTCAATCTGCAGACACTTTCCGTGAACAGTTAGCCCTTATCGACGAAACGATCGCTGCGTTCGTACGTGGCCAGGCAAGCGTATGCTTGGTCCTTGGGGTTTATTACGCCGTTGGTTTGACGCTTGCAGGCCTGGATTTCGGCCTGCTTGTCGGGCTTGGCACTGGATTGCTGGCGTTTATTCCATATGTGGGAGCGTCTATCGGTTTGCTGACGGGTGTCGGCATCGCCGTGGCGCAGTTTTCTGATTGGCTCCCCATCCTTATTGTCGCGGCAATTTTCCTGACCGGGCAAACGGCGGAAAGTTACATTTTGACGCCGAAACTTGTCGGCGAGAGGGTCGGTCTGCACCCGATCTGGGTCATCTTTGCTCTATTGGCCGGGGGCGCGTTATTTGGATTTACGGGCGTGTTGCTGGCAGTGCCCGTTACCGCCGTTATTGGGGTTCTGGTCCGTTTCGGAATTTCGCGATACCTTGACAGTCATTTTTATGACAGTGACAAGGCTAGCAACGACTGATGACGCCAGCGCAACTTGTCTTGAATTTCGAGCATCGCGCGGCGTTGGCGGGAGAGGATTTTCTCGTCACACCGAGCAATCAGGAAGCCGTCACCTGGATTGACCGCTGGCCGGATTGGCCTTCGATAGTCTTGATCATTCAGGGCCCGAAAGGATGCGGCAAATCCCATTTGGCGCAAGTATTTTTGGCACATGCAAATGCAAAAAATATTTCTGAAGCTGATTTGATGGAAAAGGAACCGCCCGCATTGCTAGAGGGTGTATCCGCGTGCATGCTGGATGATATCGATAAGGCGTTTGAAGGTAATGACAAGCGGAATCTTGAAGAAGCTTTGCTGCACCTTTACAACACCGCTCGCGAATACGATACCTCAGTGATGATGACGGCAAGTTCGCCACCATCACGTTGGCCGATTTCGTTGCCGGATTTATCGTCCCGGTTGAAAACGTCCACGGTAGCGCAGATCGGCCTGCCGGATGACGAATTGTTGGCGGCAGTTCTGGTCAAGCAGTTCGGCGATCGTCAGCTTACCGTGGATGCCGATGTCGTGGCTTTCGTACAGGCTAGAATAGAACGATCCTTTGGCGCATTGGGGCAATTTGTCGAGGCGACGGACAGGTTGGCGATGTCGGAAAAAAGGCGGATCACGGTCCCCCTTGCCCGTAGGGTGTTACAGGAATTGACGGTGGAGGGATGAGCTATGGATTTGGGAATTAAAGGCAAGAAGGCACTAGTTGCGGCTGCTTCAAAGGGACTGGGCAAAGCCTGTGCGATGTCTTTGGCGCGCGAGGGCGCTAACGTCACCATTACAGCCCGCAACACAGGTCCACTGGAAGCGACGGCAAAAGAAATTCAGGATTTGACCGGTGCGAACGTGACGGCAATCATTGCCGACATCACAACTGAAGAAGGCAGAGAAGCGACCCTGAAAGCCTGTCCCGATCCGGATATTCTGGTCAATAATGCCGGTGGCCCGCCTCCAGGAGATTTCCGCGACTGGGAGCGGGATGACTGGATAGCAGCCATCGACGCCAACATGCTGAGCGCGATATTCATGATCAAGGCGACGGTTGACGGCATGATTGAGCGCAAATTTGGACGTATCGTCAATGTCACTTCCAGCGCAGTGAAGGCGCCAATCGAAATCTTGGGACTTTCCAATGGGGCGCGTTGCGGCCTTACCGGCTTTTGCGCCGGATTGGCCAGGAAAACAGTCGCCCACAACGTCACTATTAATGCCATTCTCCCGGGGCCATTCGATACTGACCGCCTTAACGCTACCCTTGAAGGAGCCGTCAAAGCTTCTGGTAAATCGATGGAAGAAGTACGCATTGAAAGAATGGCTGAAAATCCTGCCGGACGCTTTGGCGATCCATCAGAATTCGGCGAATTGTGTGCATTTATTTGCAGCGCTCAGGCCGGTTATATCACCGGACAAAATCTGCTGATAGATGGTGGTGGGTTTCCTGGAACTTTGTAAAAACGCCAAATCCGTCGAGGATATCCGGATTGAACCTGTGAATTAAGACAGGCCAACCCCTTTTAAAAAGATTGGCCTGTCACTAGAAGCAGTGGAGAAGGGAGCTATTTCGCCGCATGCTTCATAGTTGATGCCAAAGTCCCGTACACGGCAGTCCAGGCTTCTTCCGCTTCTGGGGTGAAGGCGTCCCCCAGACCTTGCCCTAATGTCCAAAGCAAAGCTTGGGCGACCGTGTCGTAGTGGTCGTCGATGACGCCATATTCACCGTGACGTTTCCCCAGGTTCTCAACGGCCGGAACAATGGTTTCCAGCCGGTCCAGCCCTCCAACGGCGGTTTTCAACATTGTCATCAGTTTGCGACCCTGTTCTTTCATGTCGCCCGTAAACAGGCTTTGCAAGTCGGGGTCCAGTTCGAATAGTCGGTTGTAGAAAAGTTCGGCCGCCGCGTCGCCGATTGGTTCGACTTGGGCAAAGGTGGAGCGGACGATTGCTATTTGGCTGTCAGAAAAAGGCCCGGTGTTGGCGCTGGGCGCGACACCGGGACTTGTATCTGTTCTATTCTCTACTTTTTTTTTGAGCCTTCACCCTCATCACGGATTTCGACAAGGAAATCATCCACTTGCACGCCAAGATGTTCGGCCTGCTGGGAAAGTTCACGTGCAGCCTCAAGCACTTCATTGGCGGCCTTACCGGTATCATCCGATGCCGTCGTGACGCCCGAAATGTTGCTGGTTACTTCCTGTGTCGCTGCGCCTTGTTCTTCGACCGCGGATGAGATCGCCGTGGCAATTTCACTTATCTCGTTGATAGTTCTGGAGATGCCTTGAATGGCGTCCACAGCAGTAGAAGTCGCGCCCTGGATTTCGTTAATCTGGCTCGAGATTTCCTCCGTCGCCTTTGCCGTCTGGCTGGCCAGGTTTTTCACTTCCGATGCGACAACGGCGAAACCCTTACCTGCTTCTCCGGCGCGGGCCGCTTCAATGGTGGCGTTCAGCGCCAGAAGATTTGTCTGTGATGCGATGTCGGTAATCAATCCGACTACCTCGCCGATCTTTTGCGCCGCTTCAGCCAATCCCTGAATCATTTCATTGGAACGGTTGGCTTCCGTGACGGCGTTACCGGCGATATCGGCGGAGCGATTGACCTGTTGCGAGATTTCCGTCACCGACGCGGATAGCTGTTCCGAGGCAGCGGCGACGGCACCGGCCTGATTGGATGTTTCCTCGGCCGTAGCGGCCATGGATTCTGAGGTCGACTGCATCTGCGTGGAGGCGGCGGATACTGAATTGACGACCCCTTTAATGTTGGATTCAAAGTTGTCAGCCAAGCGCACCTGCTGGGTAATCACCGACCACGATAACATGGCGCCAATGTAATTACCTTCTTTCGAATTGACGGCTGATACACGCAAATCAAGGGTTTCATCGCCGAGCTTGATTTTGGCGGTATGGGGAAGATTGGCTGGATTGCCTAAAATGCCACGTTGGTGCGCAGGGTTTTTGTGGAAGATATCGACGCACTTCCCAACCAGTTCATCGGCCTTGCACGGTAGCAGGCTTTCCAGCGGCCGCAGAGTATTGACGCTGGTTTCGTTTACATAGGTAATGGTGAAGTTCTCCGGTTCCAGGAACATGACGTTAACTGGCATCTGATCCAGCATTTGAGACTGACGATTGGTTTCTTCCTCGGCCTTTACCTTGTCCGTAACAACGGCCCAGGTCAGCATCGGAGCGATATAAGTGCCTTTTCCATCCATCAATGGAGTAACCAGGAGGTCAAGCTTATGCTCGCCAAGACTGATGATCGTGTTGTACGGCAAATTCGCAGGGTTTGAGAGAAGTTGGCGTTGGTGATCCGGCGCTTTGTGGAAAATGTCGATGCACTGGCCTAATATTTCGTCGGCCCGAACCGGCAACAGATGTTCAATCGTGCGCAAGGTCTCCAGGCTAGTCTTGTTCATATACGTGATTCGGAAGTCCATCAAATCGCAAAGCATGACGTTGACCGGCATGTTTTCAATCATCTGGTGGAACATTTTGCTGTCGACTGGGCTTTTCTTAAGCATCTTTAAAGCGCTCCCTAAATTCAAATAACCTATAATAACACTTTGGTTTAAATTGGGACGAATAAAGACGTTTCAAGCAATTTCTGATTAAATTAGTAGGATATTATACGTGGCCGATGGTGAGGGGTAAATTATTAGCCTTAAAATCATACTTGTAGGGTTTTCGGCGTGAAATATCCCTGTAGGGAAAATGTACCAGCGAGGATTGGAGACCAACCAGGTTGATCGCATGAAAGAACGGCGAGAGCCGCTGTGGGAAATTTTTCTTCTATACGTTTGTGGTCTGGGCCTGTCCCCGCAGCCAGATCAAGAGCCATATATTGCAGACCCGGATTGTGGCCGACGACCATTACGGAACGGATGTGATTAGGGACCGTTCCAAGATGAGCGGAAATCACTCTAGGGTCGGCAAGATAGAGAGCATCCTCAACACGGGAATCCAATGAGTCGCCGTAACCTTCCAGGAAGAAGGATAGAGTTTGCTGGGCCCGAGTCGCAGCCGAACACAAGACGTACTCCGGCCGCATCATCGATGCGGCCATATGCCGACCCATCAGGCGTGCGGCCTCGACGCCGCGTTCTTTTAGGGGCCGTTCGAAATCTCCCGCACCCGGATTGGCCCAGCTCGATTTACCGTGACGGAATAAATACAGCGTCTTCATTTTCTGCCGTTAATTTCTTTCATCTGGTATGAGCATAACCGGAAGGCGCACGATGACAAGCCGGTTATATATCTGTAGAATCAGGGACATGAGTGAAAAAACGTTGAAAAAAATCGATAAATCCCGAAAAGACGGAAAACCGGCTTCCGTGGCTAAACTCGTTGATCAGGTTGGCGCCGATGCCTGGCGCGACGTGACTACGGAATCCAAGCGGCGCTTTAATAACCGGGAGTTGTCGTGGCTTGCATTTAATTCGCGTGTACTCGGCGAGGCCAATAATCCGATCCATCCTTTGCTGGAACGGCTGCGGTTTTTGTCTATCTCGGCGATCAATCTGGACGAATTCTATATGGTTCGCGTGGCTGGATTGAAAGGCCAGGTTCGCGCCGGCGTCGTCACTCAATCCCAGGATGGACTTACTCCTGCCCAACAATTGAAGGCCATTCATCAATCGGCTTCGGAACTAATCGCCGATCAACAAACCTGTTTGCACGGTCTGTTCGATGAATTACGTGGCGAAGGTATTTCGGTTCTGGACTCCGATGAACTTTCGGATGAAGACATGGAGTGGCTGGAAGCTCATTTTATGGAGCAGGTTTTCCCAGTATTGACGCCCTTGGCTATCGATCCGGCGCACCCGTTTCCGTTCATGCCAAACCTGGGCTTTTCACTTGTATTGAAGCTTAGCCGCAACGACGACGAAGAAGAACTACGCGCCCTGCTGCCAATTCCCCATTTGCTTAAGCGCTTCATCCGCCTGCCTGGAGACGACATCCGCTTTATACCCCTAGAAGATGTTATCGGGTTGTTTCTGGATAAGCTTTTCCCTGACTTCACTCTGTTGAAGAGCGGCGCCTTCCGCCTGATCCGCGACAGCGTCGTCGAGGTTGACGAAGAGGCCGAAGACTTGGTGCGAACCTTTGAATCGGCCCTCAAGCGCCGTCGTCGTGGAAGCACGATTCTGCTTTCTTTCAGTTCCGAAACGCCCGAGGAATTGCAAACTCTGGTGACGGAAAACCTGGGTCTTAGCCCGGACGATATCGTGTATCAGGACGGTCTTCTGGGCGTCGCGGAAACCCGCCAGCTCATCGTCGACGAACGCCCTGATTTGTTGTTCGAACCGTTCAACGCCCGCTTTCCAGAACGTATTCGCGATTTTGCTGGCGACTGTTTCGCGGCTATCCGAAAAAAGGACATCGTCGTTCACCACCCTTATGAGAGCTTCGACGTCGTGGTGCAGTTCCTTCGCCAGGCGGCGCAGGACCCCAAGGTCGTGGCGATCAAGCAAACCCTGTATAGAACCAGCGACAATTCGCCTATCGTCAAGGCCCTGATCGAGGCCGCCGAAGCGGGAAAATCGGTAACCGCCATGGTCGAGTTGAAAGCCCGATTTGACGAAGAAGCAAATATTCGCTGGGCCAGGAACCTTGAAAGAGCGGGGGCGCAGGTGGTCTACGGCCTGCCCGACAAAAAGGTTCATGCAAAAGTTTCCCTGGTCGTGCGTCATTCCAGTAGCGGCAAGGGTATGCGTGCCTACGTCCATTTCGGCACCGGCAATTATCATCCGGATACGGCCAAAGTCTACACGGATTTGTCCTACTTCACCTGTGACGAAGGTTTATGCCGGGATGCGGCCAAGATGTTCAATTTCATGACGGGAACTGCGCGCCCAGAAACCCTCGAGCATCTGTCGGCCTCGCCAATCGATATGCGCGATACCTTGCTCAGGCAACTGGAAGAAGAAATCGAACATGCCGTTGCGGGGCGTCCCGCCACTATCTGGGCCAAGATGAATTCGCTTGTTGATGTCGAGATTATCGACGCTCTTTACCGCGCCTCAATTGCCGGAGTTAAGATTGATCTCGTCATACGCGGCATCTGTTGCTTGCGACCCGGCATACCAGGGCTATCAGAAAACATTAGGGTTAAAAGTATCGTCGGGCGTTTCCTGGAACACAGCCGTTTGTTTGTATTTGGGTCTGGTCACAAACTACCTTCCAGAAAAGCCAGGGTCTTTATATCGTCTGCTGACTGGATGCAGCGCAACATGGACTGGCGGGTCGAGGTTATGGTACCGGTTGACGACGCAACAGTTCACGCCCAGGTGCTTGATGAAATTATGGTCGCCAATTTGAACGATACTGAACAAAGTTGGACCCTGGGACCTGACGGTACTTATTCGCGTATCAGCGATCCCACGAGCTCGGAATCGGCGGCTTCCGCTTTTAACGCACACACCTATTTCATGACCAACCCAAGCCTGTCTGGCCGCGGCAGCGCCAGGGAAGACAAAAACGGTGCAACCCCGCATCTGGTGTTGAAAAAGACCTGATGGCTCAGACAGTTTCCTCTTTTCATCCAGCGTCCGATGATGGTCCCGGAAAGGTGGCGATCGTCGATATCGGATCAAACACTGTTCGATTGGTCGTTTACGATGCGCCACTGCGCCTTCCTATCCCGGTGTTTAACGAAAAAGCCCAGTGCGAATTGGGTCGGGGGCTGGCCGCGACAGGAAAGCTAAATACCGAAGGAGTGGAAACCGCCCTGGCCAGTCTTGCAAGGTTTATCAATCTGAGCATGGCCATGGGGGCGGACCATCTGAAACTGATTGCTACTGCAGCAGTTCGCGAGGCATCCGATGGCCCTGATTTCGTTGCCGAAATTAAAAACCGCTTCGGGCTGAATGTACAGGTGCTCAGCGGGCCACAGGAAGCGAAACTGGCTGCCAGAGGGTTGCTTAGCGGCATTCCCAAAGCCGATGGACTCGTCGGCGACCTGGGCGGTGGAAGCCTTGACCTGGTGGCTTTGGATAAAGGTGAATTCGGCGATCAGGGAACGCTGCCGCTGGGCCATCTGCGATTGGCTGAAGCGCTGGAAGACGGTCATGAGGCCGGACGTGAAATGATAAATGACAGCCTTGAATCATTGCCCTGGATTAAGAAAGCTAGGGGGCGAACACTTTACGCCATAGGCGGTTCATGGCGAGCGTTGGCGCGAATATTTATCGACCAAATCGGCCATCCCTTGCATGTCGTAGATAACTTCACCATCCGGCAGGACGAAGCCCTGCGCTTAAGCAAAGTCATCGCCGGGTTAAGCCGTGACAGCATGAAACGAATCCCCGGCATTCCTCGTCGCCGCATGGAAACACTGCCTGCTGCATCCATGGTGATGGAAGCCCTTATTCGCATCATTGAACCCAAATCCCTGACCTTTTCCGGGTTCGGCATGCGTGAGGGACAATTGTTGGAAATTCTGCCGGATAAACTTAGCGAAAAAGATCCCCTGATCGATGCTTGCAAAAGCTTCGCCGACAGGACCGGCCGTTTCGCCCTGCACGGCAATGAAATCCTAGAATGGATGACGCCACTGTTTGAGGAAGAAAAACCGGGGGAAAGACGCCTGCGTTTTGCCGCCTGCCTTCTCAGCGATATCGGCTGGAACGAACATCCGGACTATCGCGCCGAACACGCCTTTCACCGGGTGCTCAGAATTCCGTTTGCCGGGCTTACCCACCCCAACCGTGTCCTGTTGGCAGAGGCCGTGTACGTCCGCTACAACGGTGATCCGGACTCCAAGCTTGTATCGCCGGTTCGCTCTTTGCTTGATCCGGCCCAGCAAGCCTGGGTCAATGTCGTCGGTCTGGCCCTGCGGCTCGCCCACACATTGTCGGGAAGCGCGCCGGGCCTGCTATCGCAATCCCGCCTTAATGTTGGGTCCAAGAAACTGACTCTGAAGGTGCCGGAAGATAGCGAAATATTCGTCAGCGAAACCGTCGAGCGTCGCCTAAAGACCCTGGCTCGAACCGTTGGGCTGAAATCCTCTATCGATTAATCCGATCCGTTTTCGGCGGGCTTCATCAGGCTCAGTCGTTTGTTCTTGATGACAAAGCCAATTTCGCCGCGTATGAGTTTCAGGGCGTCTTCGCCAAACAGCTCCCGCCGCCAGCCGTGCATGGCGCGAACGTCGGCATCCTCTCCAAAGGCGGCGATCAGTTCGATATCGCCAGCCGAAGCCAATAACTTTTGCGCCACGTCTCCATCGTCGCATTTCATCTTCAAAAGTACCCGAAGCAGATCGATGACCGGCCCAAGCCCTCGCGGCAGTTCCGGTTTGTGCAAAGGCTTGGGGCAGTCATGATCGGGAATTTCCCGTCCGGTCTTGACCGCTTTCAGCAAGCCGGCCCCGGCCGGACCTTCGGCCATTTTCTTGCCCAGGCCGCGGGTGCGCTCCAGTTCCTTCACCGTTTTCGGGGTGTGATGAGCGATTTCCAACAGCGCTTCATCGCGCAGAATACGATTGCGCGGTAAATCGCGTTTTCTGGCTTCCAGTTCCCTCCAAGCCGCGAGCTCGCGAAGTACGGCCAGGAATCGGGGGGTGGAGCCTCGCGCTTTGATGCGGCGAAATGTCTGATGGGGGTCCGGATCATAGGTTTCGGGGTCCGCCAGAATAGCCATTTCCTCATCCAGCCAGCTTTCCCGGCCGTTGGATTCCAGCTTATGTATCAGCTTGCGGTATGCGTCGCGAAGATGTGTAACGTCGGAAAGGGCATAGGAAATCTGGCGATCGCTCAATGGGCGCAGGGACCAGTCCGTAAATCGCGAGGATTTGTCGATGCGGGCTTTAGTCAGCTTTGCGATCAGGGTCTGATATCCGACAGAATCGCCAAACCCGCAAACCATGGCGGCGACCTGGGTATCGAACAGTGGCGCCGGGACGTGCCCCATCAAGTGATAGAAAATCTCCAGATCCTGTCTTGCGGCGTGAAATACTTTCAGAATAGACGGATCGTCCAGTAAATCGAACAAGGGCGCCAAATCGATTCCCGGGGCTAAGGCGTCGATGGCGCGGGCGTCATCCGGTCCGGCTACCTGTATCAGGCAAAGCACGGGCCAGTAAGTGGATTCACGCATGAATTCCGTATCGACGGTAATGAATGGCGTTCCGGAAAGGCTTTTGCAAAAGGCATCTAGGGATGCCGTATCGGTAATCATTGGCATGTCAGAGGTATAGAGGGAAACTGGCCGCAGGAAAACCCCGGCAAGCCATCTGATTTAAATTCAATGCATAAAAAATACCGATCTAATCACTATTGACCGTAATGACACACTGTTCACAGAAAGTGAGTGATAATTGCAACACTGAAACATAGTGTGATGGTCGAAATAGTCTAAAATACTGGCGAACAAGGCAATTTGCCGTCATAATTCGTCCACAGGCAGAGACAATAAGAAAACCCGCTTTTTAAAGCTAAAGATAATGAAAAACAGGGACATGGGTGTGGGACGAGGACTCTCGATCATCTTATGTACGGTGCTCCTTTCAGGGTGTGCGTTACCTGTACCTGTACAGATCGCTTCCTGGGCTCTCGATGGCATTTCCTTCCTAGCAACGAAAAAATCCATTGCAGACCATGGAATTTCGCTGGTGGCGAATAAAGATTGCGCCCTTTGGCGGGGGTTAAAGGGTGACGAAGTATGTTCCGAATTCGATGATGGCGGAACCTTCGCCGTGGCGGCCAACGATGCGACGATTTCAAAAATTGAAGAAACGTCCCAAACAAACGAACCCGAAGACGATGTTGAAGCTCTAGCGAGCTTTGATACGGCCGCAGGCGCTCCTGATATAGCGCCGGCTTTGATATCAAATACGGTCTATCCGGCGGACGAAGGTTCTTCTCAAGAAGGTCAGCGTCTTTTAATTGCCGGCAAGAGAATTTGGTCGGAACGGCTGGACGCCGACCTATATTTCGTCATTGGCAGTTTTTCGGAAAGAAATAACGCTCGCAGGCTGGTTAAAAAATACGATGATCTGGGGCCGGCTGTGATGGCCTCCAGATTGGATGGTGTTGAAGTCTACCGGGTCGCCATCGGCCCCTTCACCGGTGATCAAAAACGCAAGATGCGCCTGACGTTGAAAAAGGCGGGCGTCAGAAACTCCTGGGCCATGCGTATCGATCATCGCAACTGGCTGCTCGCTAGCCCGAAAGAACTCCTGGGACCTGAAAAAACGGTTGCTGAAGTACCCGAGAAGCCAAAAAAAGCAAAACCGGCGCCTAAATCCTCAACCAACCCGGAAATTGCCGATACCCCGGATCGCGAACCGACGTCTATCCCGACGTCGCAGTTGATCGAAGAAGATAAGCGCTATCTCGTGATCGGTAGTTTCTCAAGCGCCGACAATGCCCATAATTTTGCCCGCACCAAGGCTAGCCTGTCGCCGCGTGTCCTATCAGCCGAGACCGCCCATGGGTGGCGTCACAGGGTCGTCATAGGTCCATATACCGACGCCGAGGGCAAGAGGGTTCGCCGCCATATCGTACTTGCGGAGATCGACCAGATCTGGGCCTTAAATCTGAATCCAGACGATATCATCGGCGACACTCTTCTGGCGAAAGACACCGAAGAGCTTGACCGGATAGAGGATGAGGGCGCGCAAGAAATCGCCGAAACCCCGGATACTTCAGTTAAGGAAGAATTTTCCAAAAAGGAAGAAGCTTCAGATCCGCTAGGCGACGAGATGGGTTGGGGCGTCAATCTGGTGAAGAATATTCTTAATATGTTCCGTTCGACGGATTCGACGGATATTGTCGGGGTTATAGCGTCGCTGGAAAGCTAAACGGCGTTCCCACTCTTCAATGAAATCCTTTGGGTGATCGGGCCGGGCCGGCTCCCCTGTCAGGGCGCCAATAGTTTTGTCATAATCCGGGTGCAACTCAGCCTGAAATGCAAGCATTTCATATTCTTCCCATTCAATTATTCCGGCGACATATAAATCCATACTCATCTGGGTCATTTTTCTTGGACTTATTTGTCTTATATCCGTAGCCGGAAAGGCAGGTTTGCGGGGATTAGCCGGTTCAATTTCGTTCGACTTGTCGACCACCTTTCCGGCGGGAACGGGAGGCGATTGCCTTACCGGCACCAGGGAACGTCCCGATCTGAGAGGTTCCAATAGATTGGGACTAGTAATGTTACTGAATTTCATCGCCCCGACCCTTGGCTAGGAAAGGGGAACCCCGCCTGTCTTTCTGACAGGCGGGGGAAGGTTTTCACGGTAGAGGAGAGCCCGGGGTGAAGGGGGGGAGGGACTGGCGTCTCCTGGGATACCGTGCCCACAATCATAGGGGCGCCCGCCGGCCGTTACTTGCGTTGCCGCTAAGGTCGGTTCGAAGGCGCTTTGTCTTATACATGGCTTCATCCGCGCGGCTCAGCAAATCCTGTCCTTCGTCTTTTGAGCCATAAATCTGAAGGCCGAAACTGGCGGCGACGGCGATATTGCGGCCTTGCCAATTGACAATGGTGTTGTTTAAATTTTTTTCGATGTTTTCGGCCCTGGCTATGCCGTTCTCCCAACTTGTTCGCGTCAGCAGCACCGAAAATTCATCACCGCCCAGGCGTCCGCAGTAGTCGGTATCACGAATGCCGTCATGGACCAGATTTGCGACTTGACGAAGGACCTCGTCACCTGCGGCATGTCCGTAGGTATCGTTAATTGGCTTGAAACCATCCAGATCAATGTAAATCAACACGCCTTGCTCGTCATAGCGGCTGGCGCTGGACAAGGCGCGTTGAAGCTGGCTATTGAAGCCACGGCGGTTTAGCAGCCCAGTCAACTCATCGGTCTCTGCCAGTTTCTCCAGTTCGGCTATACGCCTGTTTAGTTGGGTGATCATTTTGTCGACTGAATTGGCGGCCTCCAGCGCTTGAATTGCGATTGTCAAATCGTCATCGTCGGACTGAAACGTCCGCAGGTTTTCGCAGGGACTTAGGCAATCGACAAGATGACGAACCTTTCTGACAAGGTTTTCCGGGCTGGATTGGTCTGGCGATTCAAGACGCCGGGCGAGTAAAGCAATATTCACGACACACCCCTTAAGTTTATCTGGTGCGGCGAAATAGTTAACAATTCCTTCGCCGCTTGCCTCTATTCCCAGCAAGGCTCGTGCCAAGGCATATTTTGTTTATAAACAATGTATTACGAAGTCTGTGACCAGGCAAAAATTGCCTAGTAGGGCCATAATCGGCCGTAATTAGGGAAAAAGAGTCCGGGTGGGAATGTTAATCCCAAAGCCAGGCTGCGCCGCGAACACCGCTAGAATCGCCATGTCGGTTGACGACCAAACGGGTGTCGACCCGGTCGGAGAAGATCCAGGCATCCCACAGGCGGGGCACCGAGTCGTATAGACGGGAGATGTTCGACAATCCGCCGCCCAGGACAATAATATCAGGATCAATAAGGTTGACGACACCGGCAAGGGCGCGCGCCAATCGGTTTTCGTAGGCTTTCAAAACTGTTTCAGCGGCTTGTGTGTTCAGTTTGGCGATCTGGCTCGCATCGCATCGACGGCCCGTTTCGTGTTCGTAGTGTGCCGTCAAACCGGCCCCGGACAAGAAGGTTTCGATACAACCATAAAGGCCGCAGTAACATTTTGCTCCCGGTCGCTCATCGTCGGCGGGCCAGGGCAGGGGGTTATGTCCCCATTCGCCTGCGATGCCGTTAATGCCCCCAACCGCTTTTCCATTGATTGCAATGCCGCCGCCGACACCAGTGCCCAAAATTACGCCAAATACGACGTCCGCCCCTGCTCCTGCTCCATCGGTTGCTTCTGATACGGCGAAACAGTTGGCGTCGTTGGCAAGGCGTACGGGACGCTTCAGAGCGTTTTCCAGATCGATATCCAGTGACCCCCCGATTAGGCAAGTTGAGTTCGCGTTCTTGATCAGCGACGTTGCAGGGGACAGGGTGCCAGGTATGCCAACGCCTACAGGTATTTTTTCGCTCGTGATACCTGCCCGTTTTTCAAGTTCGGCGACGAGGCCTGCTATGGCTTTCACGGTTCCGGAATAGTCGCCCGAGGGCGTCGACACGCGTAGCCGCGCGCGCTCCTCACCATCCTTGTCCAGGACAATCCCTTCGATTTTTGTGCCGCCCAGGTCGATGCCTATTCGCATAACTCGATGTCTCGTCCAACAAATTTTTCAAGGAAAGGAATGTTTACACGTTTAAGGCCCCGGCTCCATAAGGAACCGGGGCTTCATCAACGCCAAGGGTGACGGTACCTATTCGGCTGAGGTAAAATCCCTGCAAGAGCCGCCAGCTTCCATCATCTGCTGATCCTTGTGAATGCGTTTCAGCAGGCCGGTGGCGAAGGGATCATCGGCACCCTGATCAAACGTCTCGAAGTTGACAAGGTCTTCCAAGGGCAGGCGTGGACGCCAACCCGCCGTTTGAAGTTCCGGTCTTTCATAGAAGTGAGAGACGTAGCCAAGGCAGACATAGGCAACCGGGACAACCCGACTGGGAATTTGAAGAGTCTGTTTTAGGCGTTTCTGATCCAGTATACTGACCCATCCCAGGCCTAATCCTTCTGCCCGTGCCGCCAGCCACAGGTTCTGCACGGCACACACGCTGCTGTAGACGTCCATAGTTTTTATATGGGTTCGTCCCACAACGACAGGTCCGGCCCGGTCCCTATCGCAGGTGATGCAAATATTTATCGGTGATTCCAGGATGCCTTCAAGCTTCAGATTTTTGTATGTTTCGCGCTTGGCGCCTTCGAACATCTCAGTTGCTTCGTTGTGCGCTTTCTCGAATAGATTATGAACTTTACGCTTGGTTTCGTCGGTGCGTACGATAATGAAGCTCCAGGGCTGCATGAAACCGACTGACGGCGCATAGTGGGCCGCCATCAGAACGCGGCTTAAAACGTCCTCTGGAATGGGGTCGGATGTAAACTGCCCGCGCACGTCACGTCGTGAAAATATGGTCTGGTAGAGCGCTTCGCGTTCCGCATCACTGAAACAATGGTTTGACGAATTCTTGATGGTAGGATTTTCCATATCTATTCCCCTTAATGGAAAATGAATGCGGCGCTTTCCAGGCGTCGCAGCAAAAGCATCAGGCCGGTCTTCTGACTTCGGATCATTTCGACCTAGGCCCCTTCCCAGAGTTTCCTCCAGTGGGTCTTAAGCCCGGTCAATCCCCATTACAGCGTTGGGCACGTGGCGGAATTTCACCGCCTTCCCGATTATTCCAAACCGACTTAACTCGGATCGGACACCTGAAGATACGATTCAAGCCGGTTGTTATGGCTCCGGCTTGCGCAGAGTTTATTTAAAGGCGGGCAACCTGCCAATCTGTTTTGCGCCAATCAGGCGACATTTTCTTTGGATAGCGGAAACTTACCTGAATCCCGTTAGATTCTGTATGCATTTGGGGTTTTTGAACGTTATATTGAATACGGGAAAAGGGGGGGCGTTGTTTTTTAAATTGCGCCAAAGGAAGTTGTTTTGCGGAAAGTTATTCATTCTCTTCTTGGAGAATCTTGGGATTCCCGTCTTACCCTCTTAGATCAAGTCAACAATCTCGTCGCCATTTGTAGAAACGGCGATATTCAGTTTATCAACGAAAGTGGTGCCGAACTTCTGGGGTTTTCTTCTCCGAAGCAGGTTGTTGGGGAGCCAATAGCTGGCTTTTTTCAAGAGGATTATAGGGAAACTGCAGAACTGGGCCTTGAAGTCTTTGCCGAAGACAAAACGCTGATGTTCATTAAATTGATCCGTCACGATTCAAAGGAAGTTGAAGTTGAAATGCAGGTTGAAATGCTCTCCTTGGAAGGGGAGACGACTTTCATGTTGCAGGCAAATAACATTACCCAACATCTGCGAACTGCAAGGGCTTTAAGGTCGCGCGAACAGCGACTTGAAGGCATCCTGAATACGGTCGCAGATGGCATTATTACGATAAACGACAATGGTAGTATCCAGACTTTCAATCCGGCGGCAGAAAAGATATTCGGGTTTTCTCAGGACGAAGTCGTTGGTCAGAATGTCCGTGTCTTGCTGCCGGAATCCGTTAACGAGGGGTTGACCAGGGAGTTTGGCGCCGATTGGGCTTCGATTCTTTCACTGGGTAAGGACTTGTTCGGCGTGCGTAAAGACGGCGAAACCTTTCCAATGGAGATGGCAGTACGTGAATTGAATCAGGGTGAGAATCTGACCTTCACAAGTATCGTTCGCGATATTACGGCCCGCAAAAAGGCCGAAGAGAAGGTTTATAACCTGGCCCACTTTGATCATTTAACGGGGCTGCCCAATCGTTATCTGCTGGGCGACCGTCTGGACGAGGCCTTAAAAAGGGCAAAGCGCAGTGAAAGTGAAATTGCCCTGATGTTCCTGGACCTGGATAAATTCAAGGTCATCAATGACACGATCGGACATTCGGGCGGCGATCAGGGCCTGAAGGAAGTAGCATCGCGATTAAGAAATTGCATCCGGAATACGGATACCGTCGCACGTGTCGGCGGTGATGAATTCGTCGTTTTGCTTGAGGAACTCCACGAGCAGGATGAAGCCCGACTTGTCGCCGACAAGATATTGGCCTCACTATCCAATCCTATCAATATCGAGGAACAGAATTTTGAATTGGGCGCCAGCATCGGTATCAGCATTTACCCGGAGCACGCAACGGATGCTACCAATCTAATGATTTGCGCCGACAGGGCGATGTATCAGGTAAAGCGCGAAAAGGCGGGTGGTTGCGTCGTCTTTAAACCGGAAATGACAATGTCCGAGCCGAAGGATTGAGCCTCAAAGATTTCTAGGCCTGATCAAAAAGGGATTCCAACAGCGTGTCATCGCTGAAGGTTGTCGAATGAAATTTCCCGTTGATGAAACGCGCACAGGGTAAATTATTTTTGACCACTTCGACTTCTTCTTCATCTTTACCGGGTGAAGTGATAAATCCGGTTTCACCTATACCCCTAACATGAAGAATTGTACTCAACTTGTGTTGATCGGCGGCGATGGCTGATGCTTCTTCATTATCCAGGGCCATGATAGTGTCGGTGTGTACTTCTTCCGGTGTTTGTGGATTTACATAAAAGATAGTGAACGGCCGGGCTTCTTTACCCTTGTGGTCATTTTGAGCCTTGACCTTATCTTTGGTAGGCATGGTTCCCTCTTCCTCGCGCGTGGCCGGGGTCCTCGTTATTTATTGGTTTCGGTAATCGTCAAAATGCACCCCCATGGCATTAAGCCGAAAGTAAAATCCGAAACGAGTTCTTGTTCGTCTTCCCTGTGCGACTCGTTGGAATCGCTAGACTCTTTTTCAAATTCAAACTAATCCCCGGATATTATATATGAGGTGTAGTGTCAACACCTCTAGCACTGCATCTAGTGCTTTGATTCTTCTTTAATGTAGTGAACAGACTAACGTATAGAGTCAGAAATAACCCCATTTGTGACTTAAAAATTGATGTTGAATTTGAAGAAAACCAGAAAAAAGAGATTCTTTTCAATGTCTTGAATCTTTATCGAGTCGATTCAACTGGGAGTTATACAGATTCAATTATTTAACGCAGATGACTCGCTAAGAAGAGTTGAAGGACTCACAATTTTTTTTCTAAAAATGCCCAAGGACTCAACAATTTGGGTCAAAAAATGCAAGTTAGTAGACACGATTCGCACCCGAATTCGTCTTGGATTCGCAGATTCTGTATTTACTCTGATAAATCGCAAAGAACCCAGGAAGGTAGCAATATCTTGTAGGCATTAACGATTTGGATACCATAAACCGCTAATTTCCAACGAGTCGCACGTGAAAACCGGTGCGAAACACACAGTCAAGTGTCTGTGGCGTCAAAAAAGGGTGGGACATGACGAATACTGGGCAACGAGAAACAGCAGCAAGTATAGCAAAAATTAGCGGTCAGTTTTTAAAGAATGACATTCTTCCCGTGTTTCGTGGCCTTGATGATCTTTCCGTTTCCGGCAAAGAGATCGCTTCCATCGTCGGCGTTACGGCGCCGACATTCAGCAAATGGCGGTCTGGGCAAGTCAAAGTGCCTGAAAGCAAATTAGTCTTTTTAACTTTGCTTTTGGCCCATTGGTTTGACGAACTAGAAGCCGGGCACAAATTGCAAGGCGGGATACAGACACCGAAGTTGTTGAGCCGCCTGAAAACCATTCGGCGCTGTCTGTACCGCCAGGAAACCATCAATCAATCCATACCGCCAGAAACCGTTCGTGAGGGTTCTCACCTGTTTCGTCAGTGGTGGTTCAAGGAAGATGAAACAACAATAAATTCGCCGCGAATGGCGTCATAAATATAACGAGGATAGCGAATGAGCCAGCTAGAAGGCATCACGCATGAGGGGCTGAAGACAGCGCTGGGCATTAAGGAAAAATACCGGGATCACGAGCCGATCTGCGTTCCCGGTGAAGAAGACCGCATTCTAATGCCGGAAAACTTGATGAATCATCACATTGATCTGATGACCATAGAAGATCCCCTGGCTTTATCGATGATGGCCACGCGTGATCCGGAAGCGCCGATGGCGCTGGCCGCGGCGACTCGCCTGAGCGTACTTGGCGACAAGTCTGAATTGTTGAACGGCGTTTTCAGGGTTGTTGGGGAAACAACCAAACATCCATTAATCGCCAAGTGCGTGTCGTTGATTACCGAAAACGCATTCTCGCCCGACGCCATTACGCGGGTTCGAACCCACGCCAACAATTTTATCGTCTCCACGCGTAAGGAATACACCTTGGCCCTGCGCCAGAACCTGCAATCGCTCCTGGATGGAACCATTGCGCCGCGTTATTTCGTTACCGAATTCTTTGAGCTGACCGAAGCCGGTAATATGCGTAGCGATATCCGCAAGAAACTGGTGCTCAGCCTGCTGCTTTCAGAAAATATCCGCCCCTCCATCAAGTTCCTTTTCCTGGAAAATTTCGATCGCCTTCCCAAACCGGTGAAAAGCGAGATCATCAGGGAAGTTATGAAGGCCGATTCCAGCCATCACATGGAAATCCTGAAAGAGGAACTGCGCTGGATGGTTTCAAGGGCGAAAGAAGGGAAGGGCTACTTGACAGCCCGGGACGCTGCTAAAACTGCCATAAAGCAACCGAGGCGCGCTTCTGATGCCGCGGACAGGCCGTTGACGGTGTCGCTAAAGCCTGCAAAGCCGAAGCCGCGGCCTTGGCGTCCGGGCGAACGAGCACCTACTTCGGGGCCATTTGAAATACCCTGGAACTAGATCAAACTGCATTAAATCGGGATCGGGTTAATGCAGAAAATTTGATCATTATCTCTAAGATAGAGCAACTTATCTGAGTTTGAATAAACGCAGGTTGCTCTAGTTTGGTAAACGATATTTTCTAAACGGCGATGGATGCCTTTTTTTCATCGTCAAAACTCAACGTCGCCTCCGTGCCGCAATACAATCCGTACAGTGTTTCGATAACGGCGCTGGCTTCTTCGCCGGCAAGCGAATAGTGAATTGTCTGGGCTTCGCGGCGGGTGGAAACAAGATTGTCGCGGCGCAGGCGGGCCAGATGTTGGGACAGGGCCGATTGGCTCAAGCCAACAATACTTTCAAGTTCGCCGACGCATTTTTCACCCGGCACCAATTGGCAGAGAATCATCAACCGGTGCTGATTGCTCATCGCTTTTAACAGTGTGCTGGCGCGCCTTGCATTATCCTGTATTCGCTCTAAGTCAATCACCGACTCAATGCTCTCGCTCATTTTTTCCCTCCTCAGCCATATCGGGTTTTTCTTTGTTGGCGCAAAAATCATGGAAGAATTAGGCAATCCGTTCATTTTGCTAATTTAACAGTACATAATATACGGCCCGGCTGCCAGAATTAATTCCGGCATATATGCTGCACTGCAACAATCTCTTTTTTAACCTATGTTTATATTTTTTCATCTTAAGCACATTAGAACGATGCTAACTGAATCGTTGTGAATCAATAAGATGCACGCGTTTTAAGGGCTTGCGGGTAGGGCAAAAGCAAGTCAACGATGTTGGAGTGGCGAAAAACCAACTGCAAATCCTCTAAAAACGACGACGATTGAAAGTGCAAATATGCTGCGCCGCACAAATATATTTTAGGTTTATTACGCCCGATCTGGTGTTCTTGAGCCTAATACTGTCCCCATGAAGGGGGTGATTCTCCTCGGTGCTTGCTGTATGAAGAATGCGAACGGCAACAAGAAACTTCGCTATTGGGGGAATGAATGTCCGACACGACCGTACTCGACGTTAAGGGGCTGGGGTGTCCCGTTCCGATCCTTCGGGCCAACCGGGCGGTTAAGGAAATGATCCCCGGCGACTTGCTTGAGGTGCTCGCAACCGACAGGGACGCACCGGAAGATTTCCAAATCTTCTGCGACACCACCGGCCACTTGTATAAGGGATGCGAAAAGACAGACGGCGTCTTTGTCATACGCGTTGAAGTTATTTAGATTTCTCTACTTTTTTTGAGAAAGTAGGTGTCTGCTTACTCAGCCCCGACCGCCTCGGTCTTATGTCTGTGACCTCGCTCGGCGACGCCGGAGACCAGCGACATCAGCGGCGGGATGATGGCCAGGGTCAGCAGGGCCGATAGGGCCAGCCCGCCGACGACGACGGAGCCAAGCCCGCTGTAGAGTTCCGATCCCGCGCCGGGGAAGACCACCAGCGGCATCATGCCGAAGATGCTGGTCAAGGTCGACATGAAGATCGGCCTGATCCGGTTGCGGGTCGCGGCGATCAGCGAATCCTCGAAATCCATGTCCTCCTGCCTGTGGTGATACAGGGTCTGATGGACCAGCAGGATGGCGTTGTTAACGACGATGCCGACCAGAATAACGAAACCCAGCAGGGTCAGCATGTCCAGCTGGTGCGGCGAGAACAGGTTCAGGATTACCAGCCCGCCGACGCCGCCCGCCGTCGCCAGCGGCACCGAAAGCATGATGATCAGCGGATAAATGAAGCTTTCGAACAACACAGCCATCACCAGATAGACGATCAATATGGCGATCAGCAGGTTCAGCACCATATGGTCCCAAGCCTCGGACAGTTTATCGGCGGTTCCCGACAGCCGCATGCGCACGCCATCGGGCAGGCCCGCCTCACGCAACGGCGCGATGACCTGTTCGTTCAGGATATCGATCGCCGCTTCCAGCGGGATGTCGGGAGCAGGGCGGACTTCCAGGGTGACGGTGCGTTCGCGCTCCTTGTGCAGGATTTCCGTCGGGCCCGAGGTCACTTTTACGTCCGCCAGCGAGCTGACCGGTACGATTTCGCCGGACCGGGTCACTACGGGCAAGTTCTCGATCCCCTGCGTCTCGGTAATCCTGCGATGCGGCCCCTTGAGGGCGAGATCGATGCGCTTTCCGTCAACCGTGATCTCGGCGACGCGTAGATCATCGTTAAACGTATCCACGGTCTGGCTGAATTCCCGCGCAGTAACGCCGTTATCGGCAAGGCGAATGGGGTCGGGGTACACACGCACTTCAGGGGCGCCCAGTTCCAGGCCGGGTTTCGGGCGCAACTGATTGCCTTCCTCACGGGGCAGCAGCTTGGAAATCATGCCAGTACCCTGAAGCGCCACGTCCAGCACTTGCTCCAGGTCGGGTCCGGATATATCGACGTCGATGGAGCGCCCGCTGCCGATGGCGCGCCCGAACAGGGAGGGCTGGGTGATGAAGCCAAATGTCCCCGGCTCCTTGAATACCGGTTCGCGCAGGATCGGGATCAGTTCCGACACGCGGGTTGAATCGACGCTGCTGGCGCCGACGAAGGTCGTCGACGAACGGGCAACGAAGAAGAAATTCTTGATCTTTGGCGGCTCGCCGGGGTGCGATTCCGGTCCGGTTTCCTTGGCCCACAGGGGGCGCACGGCGGCTTCCACGTCCTCGGCGATGCCCGCGGCCGTATCCAAGTTATAGCCGGGCGGCGGCAGCAGCACACCGATGATCAGGTTGCGGTTGCCTTCCGGCAGGTATTCCAGTTTCGGCAGGAATAGGGCGGAAAAGGCGAGCGCCGCCGCGCAAAGGGAGGCCACCACCCCAAGCGACAGGATCTTGCTTTTGACTACCGCGTGGACGAAGCCAACAGCCGCGTTGGTGAAGAATCGGGCGATGTCGTCGATTACAGGAATGCGCCTTGTCGCGTTTTTCGACGGATCCTTTTTCAGCAGCCTGTTTGACAGGGCCGGAATAAGGGTGATGGCGACAATCAGCGACAGGATGACGGCGACCGAAATGGCGACGGCGATGTCCCTGAACAATTGGCCGATTTCCAGCTTCATGATCAGAACGGGTGCGAAAACCAGCACCGTGGTCAAGGCCGACACCAGAACCGCGCCCCAGACCTGTTGCGCCCCCAGGAAGGCGGCGTTCTTGGCGGATTTTCCCTCCTGTCTCAGCCGGTAAATGTTCTCCAGGACGACGATCGCCGCATCGACGACCATGCCGACGGCAAACGCGATTCCGGCCAGGGAAATGACGTTCAGGGAGCGGCCCATGCCGGCCATGGCGACGAACGAGCCGACGACGGAAACCGGAATGGCCAGTGAAACGATCAGTGTCGCCGAACCGGAGCGCAGGAACAGGAACAGGACGAGGGCGGCCAGGGTTCCGCCGATATAGATGTTCTGCTGCACCAGATCGATGGCGGAATTGATGTAGATGGTCTCATCATAGACCTGTTCAAGAACAAGGTTTTCGGACGGCAGGGCGTAATCGTTCAGTTCGGCCACGGCGGCGCGAATACCATCCATAGTTTCGATGACGTTGGCGCCGGTCTCGCGCACCGTGTTCATGGCGATGGCGGGGCGGCTAAGATGGCGGATGGTTGCGGTGGCCTTTTTGTATCCGAAGCCAACCTCGGCGATGTCGCCAATGGTGACGCGGGCGACGTTGCCGGTTTCGGGGTCGCCGATGCTTCTGACGACCACGGATTTGACCTGATCGATGGAAGTCAAATCTCCTTCCGTACGCACCACGTAGCGGCGTTTGCCTTCGTCGATATCGCCTGCGGACACGGACGAGTTGGATGAAGCGATGGCGTTCACCACCTGGGAAACGGTCAGCCCGTAGCGGGCCATTTTTGCCGGATCGACGATGGCCTCCATCTGCCGTTTGGTGCCGCCGTAGACGTTAACTCGGGCGACCCCGGGGACCCGTTCCAGGCGGTCCTGGATCACGTCCTCGACGTAGTCGCCATAGGTATGGATATCGCGCTCCAGCCCGCCTGTCTGGGTCAGGGTGAACCAGGCGATTGGCCGGTCTTCACTGCCGGCGGTATCCAGGGTCGGTTGGTCTGCTTCGGCGGGGTAGTCCCCAACTCGGTCAAGCCGGTTGGCGACCAGAAGCAGCGCCTTATCCATATCCTGGGTGATGGAAAATTCCAGCGAGATCGAGCCACGACCGTCTCGCGACCGGCTTGACATCTCGTCCAGACCTTCCAGTCCGCGCAAGACCTCCTCCTGGCGGTTGACAATCTCGCGCTCGATCTCGGCCGGTGCGGCGCCGATCCAATTGGTGCGCACGGTGATGACGGGCTTGCGGACATCGGGCGTCAGTTGGATGGGGATGGTCTTTAAGGCGATCAAACCGAACATGATCACCATCAGTACCGCCGCCATAACGGCGATGGGTCGTTCGATGGCGATTCTGATCAGATTCATATCAGTGGCTTACCTTCTGGCCCGGGCGCAGGCGCTCATTGCCGCGAACCACGACAGTATCGCCGGTCTTCAATCCTGCCAGGACAACAAAGCGCGGACCAACCGCTTCGCCCAATTTGACGGGTCGAACATTGGCCGCTCCCTCCTGAACGATGAAGACGATGTTCATGCCTTTACGGCTGATAACGGCGTCCTTGTGCACGGTGACGACTTCTCTCGCCTCGCCAGCAGGCAAAGCCAGTATAACACTTTGGTTTGCCGCCAGGTTGCGTTTCGAAATGCTGAAATTCGTTTTAAAACGAACTGTACGGGTGCGAGTTAGCGGATCTTCGCTGGGCACGACGGCCCTGACAGTTGCCGGCAGGATCGATTGATTGCCAGGGTTTTCAGTTTCCAGACGGAACTTGATGACGGTTCCAGGCAATAATCCATCAATTCTTTTGGCGGGGACGCTGGCCTCGATCTCCAGATGCTGATCGTCAATCAATTCAATCACCGGGCTGCCGACATTGACGTATGCTCCAACGTCAATGTGAAGTTTCGAGACGACGCCGCTGAAGGGTGCGCGAACTTTGGCGTTATACAGGTTTATTTCGGCCAGTTTCTGATTGGCGCGACTGCGGCTTAATGCGGCTTGAGCCTCAGCAAGCGCACTGCCGGCGCTGGCCACTTCAAGCTTTTTGTCTTCCAGACGCGCTTGCGAAAAGGCGGCCGATTTTTGTAGTTGGGCCAGGCGTTTTAACTCCTGGGACCTAAGATCCAGCGATGCCTTGGCTTTTTCCTTCGCGGCTTTGGCCTGATTGGCTTCGGCTTTGGTCAATTGAACTTTCCAGTGCAGCGTGTCATCGACAAGAACGGCGATAACGTCATCCTTATTAATGCGGTCTCCGACCTGAACTTTCATTTCGCTGATAGGACCTGCGGTACGGGCTGCGATGACACCTGCCTGGGCCGCGACAAGTCGGCCGATCACGGGAACCGTTTGCGCTAACGGTTCGCTCCTGACGGCGTTGACGCCTACTGGAGTAGCGTCCTGAGCTTGTGCCAATAGGGGCGTAAATATTAAGCCCAGCATACACGCGGCAAAGATTTTTGGATTGTTCAATTGGATCAAAATCGAACCTTTCGACAGCAAAACAAAAAAAGACATATGCAGTTAGAGTTGGCTGCAGTTTTATCCTATTAGTCTGAGGTTTCAACCTTTTCCCGTTCAATGACTTGTGAGTTATTTTTCCATCTTTCCAGAAGACCGTTGGCAAGGCGCCTGCCTTTCGCACACAATAGGCCATGAGCACCCAACTCTATACCCATCCCGTCTGTGTCGAACACGATACGGGGACATATCACCCGGAAAGGCCGGATCGTCTGCGTGCAATCATGAAAGCACTCGAAGATGAAGCCTTCGGCGATTTGATAAGGCTGGATGCGCCTTTAGCGGACGTATCCCAGATCGAAAGAGTTCACGGATCGCTATACGTTCAAGGCATCATGGAAGCTGTTCCTGAAAGTGGTCACCACCACATTGACCCGGATACTGTGATGTCACCGAAAAGCGGTGAGGCGGCCTTGCGTGCCGCAGGAGGGACTTGCGCCGCCGTTGATGCCGTTTTGGGCGGTGAGATAACAAACGCATTTTGCGCCTTGAGACCACCTGGTCACCACGCCGAACCTGAAAGGGGAATGGGGTTCTGCCTGTTCAATAACGTGGCGATTGGCGCCTTGCACGCGAGGGACGTGTACGGTATTGAGCGGGTAGCCGTTGTCGATTTTGATGTCCACCACGGTAATGGCACTCAGGCTGCTTTCGAGCCCCATGCAGATTTTCTCTACGTTTCGTCACACCAGTCGCCGGCTTATCCAGGAACAGGGGCGCAAACAGTGCGGGGCCCCAATAACAATATTCTGAATGTCGAATTATCTCCGGGTCATGGATCGGTGGAATTTAGGAGCGCCTATAAAAATCGAATACTGCCGGCGCTTCGAGAATGGAAGCCGCAGTTCCTGATGATTTCAGCCGGATTTGACGCCCACGCCCGTGATCCTTTGGCGCAAATTGAACTGCAGAATGATGATTACGTCTGGGTAACGAAACAATTGCTTGAGGTGGCTTCGGATTGTTGTGGGAACAGGGTTGTTTCGGTTCTGGAAGGTGGCTATGACCTTGAAGCGCTGGCCACCTGCGTTGCCTTGCATGTTGTTGAATTATTGGCAGTTGCCGAATAAGCACAACCTCTCTAGATTGACCCGGCTTGTATTAGAAATATGTGAAAAATGGCAAAAAATAGTATTCCTTCAGATATCGCCAAGCTGAGCTTCGAGGATGCCTTGGAGCAGCTGGAAGATATTGTCCGCGAGCTGGAAGAAGGTTCGGGCGAACTGGATGCTTCGATCAAGGCTTATGAGCGGGGCGCCCACCTGAAACGCCATTGCGAAGGCAAATTGAAGGAAGCCCAACAGCGTGTAGAGAAGGTCGTTCTCGGGGCTGATGGAGAGCCAGGACTTGAACCGGCCGATCTTGATTGAGAACTGTCACCGTGAATGATTTTACAAATATCCTCGGCGAGTCGGCTGAGGCAGTGAACCTTGTTCTGGAACGAATGCTGGAAATGCATGACGACCCGGAAGCGGAACTGATCGAAGCCATGCGCTATTCGGCGCTCGACGGTGGCAAACGAATTCGGCCGTTTTTGACGATTTCCAGTGCCGATCTGTTCAATGTCAAACCCGAACGTGCGCTACGTGTCGCCGCTGCTATCGAGATGGTTCATTGCTATTCACTGATTCATGACGATTTACCAGCCATGGATGACGATGATGTGCGGCGTGGACAGCCGACTTGCCATATCAAGTTTGGCGAAGCGACGGCGATTCTTGCCGGTGATGCGCTGCTGACCAAAGCTTTTCAGGTGCTGGCAGAAGACGAAACGCATCCCGATGCCCATGTCCGTTCTGAATTGGTTCTCGCGTTATCCAAGGCCGCCGGACCGGAAGGCATGGTCGGCGGACAGATGCTGGATCTGATTGCCGAGGAAAGCGACCTCAACATGCCTGAAATTACCCGCCTGCAGCGTATGAAGACAGGTATGTTGATAGCTGTTTCGTGCGAGCTAGGAGCCATCCTCGGCAAGGCGACTGAAGGGGCGAAACATGCCCTGCACGCTTATGCCCACGATCTTGGATTGGCCTTCCAGATTGCCGATGATTTGTTGGATGTTGAAGGTGATGAGAAGACGGTCGGCAAGAAGACCCGCAAGGATCAAGAGGCAGGAAAGGCGACATTCGTCTCGCTACTGGGAGTCGAAAGAGCGCGCGAACAAGCGCAAGTCCTCGTTGACCAGGCATGCGAACACCTTGATCTTTTTGGAGAAAAAGCGGATTCTTTAAAAAGTTTGGCTGAATTTGTGATAAAACGCCGAGCCTGATGGAAAATGCGTTGAGCGATACACACAACACCCCATTGCTGGACACCGTCTCGAAACCCGCCGATATCAGGGAGTTTTCGGGCGAGCAGCTTAAGCAACTAGCAGATGAACTGCGGCGCGAAACGGTGCGCATCGTGTCCATTACGGGCGGTCATCTTGGTGCCAGCCTTGGCGTCGTCGAACTTTCTGTAGCCTTGCATCATGTTTTCGACACGCCTGATGATCGCTTAATTTGGGACGTTGGCCATCAATGCTATCCACATAAAATTCTGACGGGAAGGCGTGACAAGATGCTTTCGCTCCGCCAAGGCGGTGGCTTGTCGGGCTTTACCAAGCGCAATGAAAGCAAATACGACCCATTTGGGGCTGGACACAGTTCAACCTCAATTTCGGCCGCCCTGGGCATGTCGGTCGCGCGCGATTTCAAGGGCGAAGATAATAACGTTATAGCGGTTATCGGCGATGGATCCATGAGCGCCGGAATGGCCTACGAAGCGATGAACAATGCCGGGTCCATGGACTCGCGCCTGATCGTCATCCTGAATGATAACGATATGTCCATCGCGCCGCCGGTTGGCGCAATGAGCGCCTATTTATCCAGGTTGATTTCCTCCAAGTCGTACCGATCAATCCGGCATTTCGCCAAGGAAATGTCCAAAAAATTCCCACGTCCGATAGAGGAAGCCGCCCGCAGGGCAGAAGAATACGCCCGTGGCATGGTTACCGGCGGCACATTGTTTGAGGAATTGGGTTTCTTCTACGTGGGTCCCATTGACGGTCACAACCTCGATCACCTGCTTCCGGTATTAAAAAACCTGCGCGATGAAAAGGAAAAAGGGCCGGTCTTGCTGCATGTGGTGACGCAAAAAGGCCATGGATATGCGCCGGCCGAAGATTCACATGACAAGTACCATGGGGTTTCAAAGTTCGACCTAATCACGGGGGAACAGGAGAAGAGCACCTCCAACACGCCTTCATATACCAAAGTTTTTGCAGAGGCCTTAATTGCAGAAGCAGAAGCCGATGAAAAAATAACGGCCATTACCGCTGCCATGCCGTCGGGTACGGGGCTGGATATATTTGGTGAGAAATTCCCTGACCGCACCTTTGATGTTGGGATCGCCGAACAGCATGCCGTAACGTTTGCTGCCGGTTTGGCCAGCGAGGGCTTCAAACCATTTGCGGCTATTTACTCGACTTTCCTGCAACGCGGATACGACCAGTTGGTGCATGATGTCGTATTGCAAAGGCTTCCGGTACGCTTCGCCATCGACCGGGCAGGGCTGGTTGGGGCGGACGGCGCAACCCATGCAGGGGTCTATGATTTGGCTTACCTGTGCTGTTTACCCGACATCATCGTCATGGCTCCATCTGATGAGGCCGAACTGATGCATATGACGGCGACGGCCGCCGCCATAGATGATCTGCCAAGTGCTGTGCGTTATCCACGTGGAAATGGTATCGGCGTCGAAATGCCTGAAAAAGGCGAAATCCTAGAAATCGGTAAGGGCCGCATTGTCAGGGAAGGCTCGGCAATTGCTATTCTGAGCCTGGGCGGGCGATTGCAGGAATCTCTAAAAGCCGCCGATGAACTGGCTGCCAAAGGTTATTCGACGACTGTCGCCGACGCCCGTTTCGCTAAACCGCTGGATCATGAATTAATCGCAAATCTGGCCAACAGTCATGAAGTTCTAATTACCATTGAAGAAGGTGCGCCTGGCGGCTTTGGCGCCCATGTCATGTCCTATATGGTTCAGGAAGGATTGCTCGACGGCGATCTTAAAATGCGCGTGATGACTCTGCCGGACAAAATGATCAATCAAGACAAGCCTGAAGTTCAATATGAACTTGCGGGGCTAAGCGCGACGTCGATTGTCGATGTAGCGTTGAAAGCGTTGGGCAGGATAGGAAAATCCGACTCAAGTGATGAGACGGCCCACGGCTGAACGAATCGGAAATTCCCATGACCAAGACGGCGAAGCGTAGGCTCGATCAATTGCTTGTCGATCGCGGGCTGGTCGAAAGCCGAACAAAAGCCCAAGGCCTTATCATGGCTGGGAAAGTCTATAGCGAGACCCGACGTCTGGACAAATCGGGCCAACAGGTCAACGAAGAAATTTCAATAGAAATCAAGGGCCAGGAACACCCCTGGGTATCGCGGGGCGGTTTGAAACTGGCAAAGGGTCTGGAATATTTCGATATCGATCCTCAAGGCTTGATATGCCTGGATATCGGCGCGTCGACCGGAGGCTTCAGTGACGTTTTGGTTTCCGGCGGGGCGGAAAAGGTATTCGCCGTCGATGTCGGCCAGGGGCAGTTGGCGTGGAAACTTCGCCAAGACCCAAATATCATAGTGTTAGAACGAACTAATGCACGATACCTGACTGTAGAACACATACCTGACCCGGTCGATCTGATTGTCTGTGATGCCAGCTTTATAGGTTTGCAGACGGTTTTGCCGGCATCCATGGAATTAGCCGCTCCCGGAGCGCATTTGATCGCTTTGATTAAACCCCAGTTCGAGGTTGGCAAAGGACGGGTTGGAAAAGGCGGCGTCGTTCGGGACCCAGAACTGCATGAGGAAATATGTAAAAAAATCCGGGTCTGGCTCGAAAGCCAGCCCGGATGGTCTGTTCTTGGAATTGTTGAAAGTCCGATCAAGGGTCCTGAGGGCAACAGGGAGTTCCTAATCGGTGGTCATTTCAACGAAGCCAGCTAAATGGGGGAGGGAATAGAAGCTAGGCTGCAGAAATTCCAGTAACAGTGTCCTTGTTTTTCCTTGGCGTAATGGTGCGGGCGATTTCATCGCCTGAACGTCTTTTCGCCTGTTCAAGATCGTACGCCATTTGCAAATGAAGCCAGAATTCCTCGCTGGTGGAAAAGTAGCGCGCCAGCCGGAATGCGGTATCCGCGTCAATTGACCGTTCACCATCGATAACAGCTGCGACATGGCCGACAGGCAGGCCGATATCGTTGGCCAGTTCTTCCTGCGTTAAAGCCAATGGCTTGATAAATTCCTTAACCAGAACGTCACCCGGGGGGACGTCGGAAGGTTTGATGCAATCGGTCGCCAAAACGGGCTTCTGTTCCGGCATGGGCGGGGGCATGTCAAAAATTTCAGTCTCCAAACCGGCTTCCCGCCAGGCCTTCAATCCACCCGCCATGTTGATCGGCGGTGTGTGGCCTGCCTGTATTAGCTGCTTGGCGGCGGCAGCCGAACGCTTGCCAATGGCGCAATGCAAAACAAGTTTCTTGATTTGAATGCGTGGGAAGGTGTCTGGGTCAAGCATTGACAGGGGCACCAGCATGGCCCCGGGGATATGCTCCTGCTCGAACTCTGATGTCTCACGCACATCCACCAGCAAGGCTTCGCCTGTCGTCAGCCATTCGGCGACGGTTTCGACATCGACTTCTTCAAATTCAATCTGTTCAGGTTCGGTATTCATGGTTCACTAAATCCCGGCGCTTTTTCCCTGTCAGGCGCGCCCAAATAAATACACTAACGTCATGGTTAATGCCACTATATACGCGCAAAATAATTTGTCAAATACAAAAATATCACAAAAAAAATATGTTATTTAATAAAAAGAATACTTAGGCATCAGTTCTTTCAACATCAATTTTAAAAATAAAATCGAAAGGGATCTATCAGTTGCAGCTAACGAGGGTGAAACCAAAATTCTTTTTGATCAAAAGGGGTTTCCGGCGTCAGGTCGAGGTTCTCCAGTTTGAATATCCGCCTTTTATTAAGATTTGCGCGTTCAATATTCTTTCGATGAAAATTGAAAAATAAGTCATCCAAGCCTCCGTCTTCAATCATCATACGCAATCCTTTTTCAATCCGCTTTGCCAAATCCGGGCGTTTGGGTGTTACGAAGAAGTAATAAGGAAGGGGAAGGTAAAGCGAGAGAGTCTCTTCGATTCTCATATCCGGAAATTTTTCCTTGCGCAGGTCGAATTCGGTGAAAATTTCGTTGACGGTACGAGGAAAATAATCGAAGCGCTTGTGCATGAGCATGGCAAAAAGAGCTTCATAATCCGAGGAACCATCAATCGAGAAACCGAGTTTCTTAAGGGCCACAGTTGAACTCCATTGGAGACCCTGACCAACGATAAGTTGTTTCAAGCCTTCAATGGAGGTAATTGCGGAGAAGAACCTTTGGTTTTCTTTCCGAATAAGGAAAAGCCGATAGCCCATAATGCCTTTACGAATTGGAATTCGAACCGGGAGGGCTTTTTCTTCCCATTCTCGGCGGGTAGGGGCTGAGAAAACGGTAATATTTCCTTTTGCCAGTTCCAGAAGCGCCCGCTTACGACTAAGGGGCTGGGCGTAAGCCTGTACCTCGAAGTCTCCGTATTGTTCCTTTGTCTTTTCAAGAGCTTTTTTGAGAACCTCGATCGGGTATTCGAACCGCCTGTCCAAAGAAGATTTTTTTGGATTTGTGATTATAAGTTCCGAGGAATTTGAGCGCGTAGAAGCCGTCATAACGGTCAGTGCAGTGAAGAAAAATACCGCTAAACTGGTTGCCCGTTTCATCTAGTGAATAGCCCAATGCCGCTAGGACTCAAACGAAGACTCCGCAATTAGCCCCTCATAGCGACAATGAGGCTCCCTTCTCATACGCTAACGATCAAGTCTGTTAGGTTTGATCCTACCAGAACGGGAATATACCGACCAGCTTTTGGCGGAGGAACCTTTTAGCGGTTCATTGCATGGTATTCCGGGTTCGGCATCATATCCAGGCCGTGGGCCAGACGGTTGGTATAGTTGAAGAAGCCGGTTACGTCGCATATGTCGAAAATATCCTGATCGGAAAAACCGACATTGCGCAATCCTTGCCTGTCTTCTTCGCCGATATCCTGAGGGGTTTTGGTTAGTTTCCAGGCAAAATCCAGCATTTCGCGTTGGCGTGGTGCCAGTTCCGCGACCCGGTAATTCATAGCGATCATTTCACCGAGCTGCGGGTCGCCGGAAAGCTCCCGAACAGCTTGCCCATGTGCGACCAGACAGTAATAGCACCGGTTGGCTGAGGAAACGGCAACGGCGATCATTTCGCGTTCAAGCTTAGTTAGACCACTGCTTTCCTCGTTCAGCATCAATTCGTTGTAAATTGAGATGAAATTGGAAAGCTTTGTCTGGTTGCCCATGAATGACTTCAGCACATACGGCACAAGTCCCAGTTTTTCAATACAGATGCTAAAGTACTTCTTCAGGCCGTCGCCCAATGTACTCTCATCGGGCAGTTCGACGCGGACGATATGATCGGGTTGGGGCATGGCTTGGATCCCTACTGAACTAATTAATCAGGAAGAAGAAGTATTTTTAAAGGCCACACTGGCCCCTAAAGCGTAAAAGGTGGTCGACAAGAACCAGCGCAAGCATCGCCTCACCAACAGGAACGGCACGAATGCCGACACATGGGTCATGGCGGCCTTTTGTCACGATTTCCACATTCTCGCCCTTATCGGTAACTGTTTTCCGGGGAATGGAAATGCTGCTGGTTGGCTTGACGGCAAAACGGGCGGTAATCTCCTGACCAGTGGATATGCCGCCCAGGAGACCACCTGCATTGTTGGATAAAAATACGGTTGAACCGTCGTCGGCTTTGCGCATTTCATCGGCGTTGTCTTCACCACTGAAGGCCGCAGCGGCGAAACCGGCGCCAATCTCGACACCCTTGACCGCCGGAATGCTCATCATCGCTTTGGCGATATCGGCATCCAGCCTGTCGAAAGTAGGCTCACCTAGGCCTGCTGGTATGCCTCTGGCCGTAACTTCTATGACGCCACCGATGGATGAACCCTGTTTGCGGACATCATCCAAATATGATTCCCATTCTTTGGCCGTTTCTGCGTCGGGACAGAAAAAGGGATTTTTGTCAATTTCGTCCCAATCCCAGCGTTCACCATCAATCAGGCTGGTGCCCATTTGCACCATTGCCCCGCGGATAACCACGGGATCATCCAGCAATTCGTTCAAAACCTTGCGGGCGACGGCTCCCGCTGCGACGCGCATGGCGGTTTCGCGCGCACTGGACCGCCCGCCGCCACGATAATCGCGGATGCCATATTTCTTAAAATAGGTGAAATCCGCATGACCTGGACGAAACTTTTCTTTGATATCGCCGTAATCCTTGGAGCGCTGATCTTCATTGTTGATTATCAAGGCAATTGGAGTGCCGGTAGTCTGGCCATCGAATACCCCGGAAAGCACCTGAACGGTGTCCGGTTCCTGGCGCTGGGTAGTGAATTTTGACTGGCCCGGGCGGCGCTTGTCCACATAGGGCTGAATATCCGCTTCGCTTAAGGCGATTTGCGGTGGAACGCCGTCGATAATGCAGCCAATAGCCGGACCATGGCTTTCGCCGAAACTGGTTACTGTGAAAATGGAGCCGAACGTATTTCCGGACATATTGCCCCTATGTGGTTGAAATGTCTGGGGCGTCGACAGCCTTCATGCCAACCAAGTGATAACCACAATCAACATGATGGGTTTCACCGGTGACTCCCCCGGAAAGATCACTGAGAAGATAAAGACCTGCCCCGCCGACATCATCCAGGCTGACATTTCGCCGTAGCGGTGAATTCAGTTCATTCCACTTCAGAATGTATCGGAAATCACCAATTCCGGATGCGGCCAGGGTTTTCATTGGCCCAGCGGAAAGAGCATTGACACGGATGCCCTCTTTTCCAAGATCTTCGGCCAGGTAACGTACGCTGGCTTCAAGGGCGGCCTTGGCGACACCCATGACGTTGTAATGGGGAACAACTCGTTCCGCACCGTAATAGGTTAAAGTAATGATCGAACCGCCCTTATTCATCATAGGCGTTGCGCGCTGGCAGACGGCAGTAAGTGAATAGCAGGAAATATCCATGCTCATCGCGAAGTTTTCTCGGGACGTATCGACGTAGCGCCCCTTCAACTCTTCCTTGTCTGAATAGGCGATGGCATGAACCAGGAAATCAATCTCACCCCAACGCTCCTTCAGAGCTTCAAAAGTCTTGTCGATGCTCGACATGTCTGAAACGTCGCATTCCAATACGAGATCTGAACCAACTTTTTCCGCCAGTGGCATGACTCGCTTTTGAAGGGCTTCACCTTGATAGGTAAAGGCCAGTTCGGCCCCTTGGGCGTGGACGGTATTGGCGATTCCCCAAGCGATTGAGCGCTCGTTTGCGACCCCCATGATCAGCCCTTTTTTGCCTTTCATAAGCGGTTCGGTAGACATCATTTGGGGTCCTCATTCTTAAAGTAATTTGTGTCGCTTCAATAATTTACCGGCAAAATACCAGCGCCGTTTACAGAATCCACATCGTACACGATATTGTTGATCCGAATAAAGTAGGACGACCGGTGATTAAAGCCTTTAATATTATTTGACGGTATTAATACCCGGTCTGGCCAGGGGCGATAAGTGGAAAGACAATTTCAAGGATCAAATTTTGTTTCAAAGCTGAAACTTTGCGGTGCTTACGCGGCCCATATTGGCCGCCACTATAACGCCGTTCAAGCGCGCACTATAGCTGCCTCGCTTAGTTACACGTCATTGCTTGCCATGGTCCCTATGGTAGCGATCGTGTTTGCTGTTTTGGCCGCCGTTCCGGCTTTGGAAGGATTCCGTGTCGATTTGCAGGATTTTGTATACGCGAATTTAATGCCCGATTCCGGCGACACTTTTGCTGAATATTTCGACGGCTTTATTGCCAACGCCGGTAAAATGACCGGGTTTGGTGTCATTGGGCTGTTGCTGACGGCTATGATGCTGCTAAACACAATCTTCTCGGCCATGAACAGGATTTTTCATGTCGAAAAACCACGCCCGATATATTTAAAAATTGTTGTTTATCTGGGCGTGTTAATTGCCGGTCCAATCGTTTTGGCTGCCAGTTTTTCGCTCGCCACGTATATCCTCGCCATGACCAAGGCTATGGGGGACACAGTGGGCGTCGGAGCCTTCACCGGATTGCTCGGGCGTTTGACACGTTTTGTCCCTGCACTGATTCTCATAATTGGGTTCTCTACCTTTTATAAAGTTGTTCCCAACCGGCGTGTTGAATGGCGCGATGCCTTTAGCGGCGGACTGGTAGCCGGACTTATTTTTTCTGGACTTAGATGGTTGTTCGGTATTTACCTGATCTACTTCCCGACATACCAGACTATTTATGGAGCCCTGTCGGCTGTTCCGGTTTTTCTGGTCTGGTTGTTTGCGTCGTGGACGGTGGTGTTGGCAGGCGCAGTGATTGCTGCGTCTGGTCCCAGTTGGCGCGGCAAGAACTCCAACTAAGGAATGATTGCCGTCGCTTCAATCTCAAGTTTGGTGCCGGTGGCAACAAATCCGCTGACCTCGATGACAGTCATCGCCGGATAATGATGTCCGATTATCTCGCGGTAAGCCGCTCCGGTTTCTTTTGTTGCCGTCAGATATTCTGCTTTGCTTCCTATATACCAGGTCAAATTGACGATGTGTTCCGGTTCGGCGTTGGCCTCTTTCAAGAGAGTGACAATGTTTATCATCAGTTGGCGAAACTGTCCGGCAAAATCCTCACATTCAAATTTTTGATTTTCGTTCCAGCCGACGATACCGGCCAGAAAAACTGTACGGCCTTCGGCAGCGACGCCATTACTGTAACCTTTGGGGCGCGACCAAGTTGGTGGCTGTAGAATCTCCAATTCTCGCTCCTGTTTAAGGGATTGCTAAGTTGATTTTAGCGGCGTCCGCATTTGTCCGCCAGATCGCTAAGAATGTCTGGAACGTCGCCCAGGGAAACTTCGTGGAAAAACGCGCCACCCGGCGCGAGACGCAACGTTGGGCCCTGTTCGCAATGACCCAAGCAACATATGCGTTCAATATCGATATCAATATTCCGCTCGGTTATTCCTTTTTCCAGGGCGGTGGCGATTTCCTCGCTGCCTCTAACCGCGCACGAGGGTTTGCCAAATTCAAAACGCCGGTTGACGCAGACGATAAGGGTTTTTGGTTTTCCAGTATTGCTCACGGATCGTTTAGTCGGCCTTGGCTTCGCCGGATCTGCTTTTCAAGCCGACGCCACGAACATCGTAGTCGTTCTTCTGTGCCCACTTTTTGACGAAATCCGACAGCTCCTTATCCTGCTTCTTGGGCAGCACGACCTTAAGTGTAACAAACTGATTTCCATGGGCTTTCTTCTTCTTGTTTTCTATGCCCTTACCTTTAAGGCGCATCACTGTTCCCGTATTGGAACCGGCGGGAATGTTCAGTTTGACGGCGCCGTGAATAGTCGGCACTTCAACACTTGCGCCATTAACTGCCTCTGGAAGGGATATGGGCAGTTCTATATGAATATCGTTCCCGTCTTGTGTAAATAAATCATCTGGCTTAACGATGATCTCTACATGAGCGTCGCCATTCTTGCCTCCGCCGATACCATCCATGCCTTGACCTTTCAGGCGTAAGACCTGGGCGTTGCGCGTTCCGGGCGGAACAGTTACAGCCAGGCGCTTGCCATTGGTCATGCTGACGGTCTTATTGGCGCCCAAGGCCGCATCCAGGAAATCCACCTTCAACGAATAGGAAACATCTGATCCGTCAATTTTAAGGCCACTATTCTGACGCGCACCTCGGCGCTTGAAAAAATCATCGAAAGGGCTGCGCGATCTGGCGCGGTGTGCGCCGCCACCCGGATGGCGTGCGCGGCCGCCGCGCACGGGGTTTCCCATGGCATCGATTTCGCCCCGGTCATAACTGGCGCGCTTTTTTGAATCCGATAAGATGTCATAGGCCGTAGACAAATCCTTGAAACGGTCTTCTGCTTTCGGGTTATTAGGAGATTTGTCCGGATGATGTTCGCGGGCCAGCTTACGGTAGGCTTTTTTAATGGCCTCGGCGCTGGCATTGCGCGGTACGCCGAGTGTGTCGTACGGGTCTCTCATTCGACGATCTTCCAGGTCCCGTCTTCCTGACGGCAGGCGCGGCCCGATGCGTGCTCTTCCTTACCATCAATGATCACAGTTGATTCGAAATCCCGGCATTCCTCTCCATTTTTGCCGGTGCTTGCACCGGTTGGGGTATAGGTTCCGGAATTTCCGGAATCGGGATTGCTCCATGTCTTCGTCTGCCCCACTTCAGCCGTTTCCATCGTATCCCGAGCTGATTCGTCGGCCCGTTGCATATCCATTTCGTCCAGATTGCGCCCCAAAATTTTGCCAAGCCAGGCTCCGAATACCGCTCCTAAGCCAGCACCGATAACCTTGCCATCTCCGGATCCCATTTTGGATCCGACAACCCCACCTATTACCGCGCCGGCAGCGGTTCCAAGCTTTTCTCCATCATTAGAGCCATCACCTGCGCAGGCTGACAACAGGAACAGCGACACCAGCAAAAGGGAAAATGTCTTTTTGATCATCACACAGGCCTTGACGGGTATGCATATTAGCACGAATGTTCGTCTCCAAGACGCCAAATGGCGTGCCGGTTCAAGAATCCAATATTAATGCAAGGACGTCATGACTGCCACAACCGACCGCGACCCCATCGAACTCTTCAGCGAATGGATGGGCGAAGCCGAAAAAACGGAGCCAAACGACGCCAATGCCATGAGTCTGGCTACAGTTGACGCCGATGGCAGGCCTTCCTCTCGAATGGTGTTGTTGAAAGACGTCGATGAACGGGGTTTTACTTTTTACACCAACCTTGGCAGCCGCAAGGCAAAACAGCTTGAAATAAACCCAAACGCAGCACTTTGTTTCCATTGGAAATCGTTAAAAAGGCAGGTCCGAATAGAAGGGACATCGACACTGGTTGATGACGCAGAGGCTGACGAATATTTTGCTTCTCGCGCTAGGGCCAGCCGCATCGGGGCTTGGGCGTCCAGACAATCAGAAGTTCTGCCGGGTCGCTTTGAACTGGAAAAAAAGGTGGCTGAATATACGGCAAAATTTCACATCGGCGAGGTGCCAAGGCCGGAATTCTGGTCAGGTTACCGGGTCGTGCCGCAATTAATCGAATTTTGGACGGACCGGCCCTTTAGGCTGCATGAGCGACTGGTGTTTCGTCGGGTCGATGATGGCTGGACGAGCGAACACTTGTTCCCCTAAAGATAAATGATGACAACAGAACATCCTGATACTGATACCGGAAACACCCTAACAGATCCGGCCATGGCCAGATTGATGAAGGCGGCGACATATGGCGCCGTCTCGGTTGCCCTTTCTTTGGTTGTTCTCAAATTTGGCGCCTGGATTGCAACGGAGTCATTGAGCTTATTGTCAACGTTAATCGACTCACTTTTGGACGTCGGCGCTTCGCTGATCAATCTTTTGGCTGTACATCACGCCCTTCAACCAGCCGACAAGGAACATCGCTTTGGGCATGGCAAGGCGGAACCTTTGGCTGGGCTTGCCCAGGCCGCATTCATTAGCGGCTCGGCGTTGTTTATCCTTTTCGAGGCGGGCGACCGATTCCTGCATCCCCGAGATGTCGTCAACTTTGACATCGGTCTGGGTGTTATGGGTGTTTCCATCGTTCTCACCCTTATGTTGGTCAGTTTTCAGCGCTATGTGGTCAAGAAAACCGGCTCCGTCGCCATTCAGGCGGATTCCCTGCATTACAAAATGGACGTTCTGGTCAATTTAGGTGTCATCGCCTCTTTGGTTTTGGTGTCTCAATTCGGCTGGTTGTTCGTCGACCCCTTATTTGCCGTCGTCATCGCCCTGTACATTTTTTATGGAGCCTGGGAAGTCGGTTCGAAATCCCTGAATTTGCTAATGGACAGGGAGTTACCTGAAGAAGAACGCAAACGGATTGAGGAAATCGCCCTTGCTCATCCTGGGGTTCTTGGAATTCACGACATGCGTACCCGCTCGTCGGGTATGAACCTGTTTATTCAGTTCCATCTGGATATGGACGGCGACATCACGCTGAGGGAAGCCCATGTGATCGCTGAAGCGGTGATGTACAAGATCGAAGACGCTTTCCCCAATGCCGAGGTCTTGATCCACGAAGACCCGGCCGGCATCGAAGAAAGACGTCTCGATTTTGGCTAATTAACTGAATGACTGGCCGGGAGCCGCGCCGACTTTTTTCAGCATTATGGCCAGCGGGCAAAATTTGGTAAACGCGGCCTGAAACAGGTTCGCGCCGACAAAAACTGTAAACCACATCCAGTTTGGGTTGTGGAAATGGGCTAAGGCGACGCTGGCCAGAATGAAAACGCCGGCAAAGGCCAGTACAAGACGATCAACACTCATAATTTTTTCCTTTTTTCCTTGGGAAATGACAATTGCATTCCCAAATAAGTAATTAGCTCTTGCTAAATTAGCAATAGCTAATATGTTATGGGTGTTGTTTTTAATCGAGGAACCGAAGCGATGCTTAAGTCGATCATTCGAAGGACTGGATTTTTTTTATTGGGTTTATGTGCAATGCCGGCGTGGGCTGAATCCGAAATAAACGTCGCGGTAAGTCAGGTTGAGGATTTGAAGGCTGTATTTGCCACCGTCGAAACGGCGGACGTGGTTGATGCACGTGCCCGTATCGGCGGAACGATAAACAGCCTAGACATTGACGAGGGAGCGCTCGTTAACGAAGGCCAATCCATTGCCGTTATCGGAGATCCAAAACTTGGTCTTCGCATGAAAGCCCTGGAGGCGCGCATACAATCAATGACGGCGCAACGCAAGTTGTCGCAAACCGCCCTTGAAAGGGCACGAAAATTGCGCCAAAGCGGCACCATTCCTCAAAAGCGACTGGACGAGACTGAAACGGCGCTGGATGTGATTGAACGTAATCTCTTGGCCCTTAAGGCAGAGCACTCGGTTATCTCGCAACAACGAAATGAGGGTACTGTCAATGCGCCGTCGAACGGTCGTGTGACGAAAGTTCATGTCACCCAAGGAACCGTCATCCTTCCAGGAGAGCCAGTGGCTACGATTGCCGCCAAAGGATACATTCTTCGCCTCAATCTGCCGGAACGCCATGCCCGCTTTATCAAGGTGGGTGACAAAGTGATCGTTGGCGATAACCTCAACGCTAAGGTGAACCTGGTATATCCGGAAATTCAGCGCGGTCGCGTTATTGCTGATGTAACGGTCGAGGGGCTTGGTGGTTTCTTCGTTGGCGAACGCGTTCGTGTTCGCATTGGCGTGGGAATGCGTGACGTTATCCTGGTGCCGGAATCATTCCTCATTCAACGTTATGGACTGACTTTTGCGACGATAAAAGGCGGCACGGAGATTGTCGTTCAACCAGGACAGAAACATGAAGGAGCAATTGAAATCCTCTCTGGTCTGCGAGTCGGTGATGTCCTTATTAAACCGGGTAGGGACTAAGTCATGAAACTTGGAATATCAGGCGCCCTGACCAAGGCTTTCATTCGCTCGCCCCTGACTCCTTTGATCCTTTTGGCATCGCTGGCGGTAGGACTTGTCGCCTTGATGGTTCTCCCTCGCGAAGAGGAGCCCCAGATCAGCGTGCCGATGGTCGACATCATGGTTCAGGCCAACGGCTACAAAGCGACGGACGCCGTCGAACTGGTAACCGAACCTCTGGAAGATATCATTAAGGGGATACATGAAGTCGAGCATGTCTATTCCCTGAGCGAGGACGATAGGGTAGTCGTCACCGCCCGCTTCGATGTGGGTACTTCAGAAGATGTCGCCATAGTCAGGGTTCATGAAGAAATACGCGCCAATATGAACCGTCTGCCCATTGGCATCCCCGAACCCTTGATTTTAGGTCGGGGCATCAACGATGTACCGGTTGTGACGTTAACCTTGAAACCAAAAGACGACGTGGCCGAACGCTGGAATGACAACGCCCTATATGAAGTTGCCGAGGAATTGCTCTTTGAACTGGTCAAGGTCCACGATGTCGGGCTGACATTTATCGCCGGCGGCCGTCCGGGCCAGATCAGGGTTGAACCGAACCCAGAACGGTTATCGCTTTTCGGAGTCACCTTGAATCAACTTGTCGACAAGGTGAAAAACGCCAATCGTTCTTTCCTGCTGGGCAAAACTCGTAACGACGGGCGTTCTGTGCCGGTTGTCGCCGGGCAAACGCTGGAAGGCGTTCCCGATATCGGTATGTTGTTGATTACGGCTCGGGACGGCAGGCCAGTGTATGTACGCGATGTCGCCGACGTCGTTATAGGGTCGAAGCCCAGCGAACACAGAGTCTGGCACCTGCAAAAAGATGAATCAGGGGCGCTGCAACAGGTTCCCGCCGTTACCGTTGCTCTGGCCAAACGTATGGGCGCTAACGCCGTCATTGTCGCCGATGACATTTTGGCGCGCCTTGAAACGGTCAGCGGCAGCCTGATTCCAAACGGGCTGGATGTCGTCGTAACCCGTAACTACGGAGCAACTGCGCTGGAGAAATCAGACGAGCTTTTGTTCCATCTGGGGCTGGCGACCGTTTCTATCGTTCTGTTGGTGGCTTTCGCCCTGGGCTGGCGTGAAGGCGGCGTCGTACTGGTCGTCGTACCGACGACAATTCTGCTGACCCTGTTTGCATCCTGGCTTATGGGATACACCATCAATCGGGTTAGTCTGTTTGCTCTCATTTTTTCTATTGGAATCATGGTCGACGACGCCATTGTGGTGATTGAAAACATCGTCCGCCATTGGGCAAAAGGCGGTGCGAGCCGGCCGCTGAAATCAACCATCGAAGCTGTCGCTGAAGTAGGCAACCCGACCATTATCGCTACGCTAACTATCGTCGCAGCTTTGCTTCCTATGATGTTTGTCTCGGGTCTGATGGGACCCTATATGAGCCCCATCCCCGCCAATGCCTCCGCAGCGATGATATTTTCCTTTTTCGTGGCCATGATCATCACTCCATGGCTGCTTTTCAAGATTGCTTTCAAGGATAAAGATGTAGTCGATAACAAGATGGCCGCAGAGCTGAGCCATCACGGTGATGACGAAGCCGACCCTGGGTTTTTGGGACGTTTATACTTGAAATTAGCCCAGCCGTTGTTGGTTGGCCGTGCCCGATCTATCAACTTTTTGGTTGCAGTTGGTGTTGCGACCATCGCCGTGATGGGGTTGTTCGCAACCCAGGATGTAACCGTCAAGCTGCTTCCTTTCGACAACAAATCTGAAATGCAGGTTGTCGTCGATTTACCGGAAGGATCTTCGCTTGAAGAAACTGAACGAGTGCTGGGCGAAGCGGCGCGGCGCATACGTGAAATTCCTGAACTCACTCATATGCAAATATATGCAGGTACAGCAATGCCGTTCAATTTCAATGGTTTGGTGCGTCACTATTACATGCGTGCGGAACCATGGATGGGCGATCTGCAGATCAACCTGAAACCGAAACACGAGCGAGACAGGCAAAGTCACGATGTCGCACTTGAAGTGCGCGAGCTTTTGAAAGGGATTGCCGCCCCGAGTGGTACGTCAATCAAGGTGGTTGAAGTTCCTCCGGGTCCCCCTGTAATGGCAACCCTGATGGCGGAGATTTACGGCCCCGATCAGGAATCCCGGCGCGAGGGCGCAAGAAAGGTCCGCAAGGCTTTCGAGGCCGTTGATTTTGTCGTCGACGTCGATGATTCTCTTGGGAATCCACCCAAGCGACTGCGCATTGAAATTGACCAGCAGAATCTGGAGTTCCATGGCGTTCAGGAACAGGCTCTATATGACACATTGGACGCCCTTATTGGAGGAGTCAGCGTAGGGTATTCCCAGCGCGGCTCCGGTATTAACCCGGTTGAAATCGCCGTGAGGCTACCTAAAAGCGCCCTGAATATGGGCGAAAGACTACTCTCCACACCGGTGCCCGCTCCGGGTGAAGCCGCCGATAGCGGGGCGGTTGTCGAATTGGGGGATGTCGTCAATCTTCATTACGAACCCGCTTCCTATCCGTTATTCCGTCGCGACGGCTACTTTGCGGAAGTGGTGACAGCGGAGTTGGCCGGTCGTTTCGAAGCGCCGATATACGGAATGTTCGCCGTCGAAGAAAAGCTTTCGGAAATCGATTGGGGTAAAAATGGAAAACCTGCAGTTGCCTATCATGGTCAACCAAAAGACGAACGCGGCTTGACGTTGTTATGGGATGGCGAATGGGAAGTCACTTACGTCACTTTTCGCGATATGGGGCTTGCTTTCGTTTTCGCTCTGATCGGCATTTATCTTCTGGTTGTTGGCCAGTTTGGCAGTTTTAAATTGCCGCTGGTCATCCTGACGCCGGTACCATTGACGCTGATCGGTATCATGCTTGGACACTGGCTATTCGATGCGCCCTTTAGCGCTACCTCGATGATAGGCTTTATCGCACTGGCCGGCATTATTGTGCGCAATTCGATCTTGCTGGTGGATTTCATCAGGCAGCGACAGGGCAAGGGCGATCCATTACGAACCGTTTTGCTCGAAGCTGGGGCAATTCGCTTCAAGCCAATTTTCCTAACGGCGGTGGCGGCAATGATCGGCGGTATCTTTATTCTAGCCGATCCGATATTCCAGGGATTGGCGATCTCTTTGGTTTTCGGTTTGGCGTCATCGACGGCCCTGACGCTACTGGTCATTCCAGCGATCTACGTCGTGCTCAGGGATGACGAGTAGTTTCAACTGCGAATATAGAGCTCGAGCTGCTCAATGGTAAATTGCTGGTCGGCGATGGTGCTTTTGACCAAGTCGCCGATAGAAACAATGCCAACCAGCTTGCCGTCACGGATCACCGGCAAGTGACGGACCCTTTTTTCGGTCATAACCGCCATGCATTCTTCGACCGTTTGTTCGGGACGTGCGCATATGACCTGGCTGTCCAGAATTTCTTCGATTGCCGTCGTTGTGGAAGACTTTCCTTGCAGGAAGACATTGCGAGCGTAGTCCCGCTCAGTAAATATACCGACGGGATTGTCCTCATCGTCGATTACCACCATCGAGCCGACATTGCGTTCGGCCATTTTCCGAATTGCCTTGTAGACAGTCTCGCTAGCGTTGATGGTTAAGACATCGTGACCTTTGTTATCCAGAAGGTTCTGTACGGTTGTCATTAGCCATCTCCTGAAACTGGGCTTACCGGCGAAATGGGATGGGCATTGTTGCTATTATACGATGTCTATCGCATTTCTTGAAGGATGATCGCGTATTTCAAAGAAGACATCCCATATAATAAAGATTGAAAGAATGTGATTAATAATCCTTAACAAAAAGGGGTAAGTCATGTCGGATCATGTTTATAAGAAAATCGAGCTTGTCGGCAGCTCGAAAACAAGTATTGAAGACGCCATTCACAACGCCATCAACACTGCTTCCAAGACGTTGACCAATCTTGACTGGTTCGAAGTCAAAGAGACTCGAGGAAACATAACGGATGGGAAGGCGGAATATTTCCAGGTAACGGTTCGCGTTGGTTTCCGGCTTACGAGCTAGAGCTTGACTACATTTGCTCTAACTTTGAGGGAACAGAATTGTTGCCGTTGTGCCTTTTTCGGGTTCGCTCTCCAGTATTAACTGTCCGCCTTGAAGTTCGATAAGTTTTTTCGTTAAGGGAAGACCAAGTCCTGTTCCCTCGTGAGAGCGACCCTCACCTCGTTTGACCTGAACGAAGGGTTGTTGGGCTTGCATCAGTTCTTCCGGCGTCATGCCGATTCCTGTATCGGCAATAACGATGGCGAACTTCTCATCGGCAAAGCCTGCCGAAATTGACACATGTCCGTTTCGCGGCGTGAACTTCACGGCATTTGTCAGGATATTTAGAATGGCCTGTTTCAGGGCGCGTCTATCGGCATTGGAAACTGGAAGGGATTCGGGTTTGGATAGTTTGATGGTTATGCCGGACTCAACGGCACGGCCCGAGAGCATACGCACACATTCGTCAATTAGATCAACGATATCCACTTGCGAAAGACTGAGATCGTATTTTCCCGATTCGATCTTCGACATATCAAGAATGTCGTTAATCAATTCCAAAAGATGTGCCCCGCTTTTATGGATATCCTGGGCGTATTCCTCATATTTCTCGGAACCCAGAGGCCCAAATGCCTGGTGCAGGTACATTTCTGAAAATCCAATAATGGCGTTCAGAGGCGTACGCAATTCATGACTCATGGTTGCTAGGAACTGGCTTTTCGCCAGGTTGGCGGATTCAGCTTTATCTTTCTCAATGGCGTAATCTTCCAATAACTGAATCATTTCGCCGCTTTGCCGTTCCAGCGCTTCGCGGGTGATGATCTGTTCGTTGACGTGATTCTGCAGCTCCAGCTCCTTGTTCTTGATATCGGTAATATCAATCTCAATACCAACAATGCCACCATCCTTGGTTCGACGTTCGTTGATTTGAAGGCATCGGCCGCTTTGCAACCACTGTTCGTGGCTGGTTACGGGGGAGCGTCGCAGGGCCATTCTTTCGGTGAACCAGGCGTCATAGGAGCCGCTGATATCGACGGTCAAATTGTCGGCTCCCGCTCGGAGGAAATTCCGAAACGAAAGACCTGGCTTGATAATGTCTTCCAAATCCGGATACGTCTGCCTGTAATGTTGATTGCACACAACCAGTCTGTCCGCCGCATCCCATAGGACAAACCCCGCGGGGAAGGCGTCTATGGAATCATTCAGTCGATTTTCCGTTTTCATGGAGTCGGTGACGTCGTTCAGCAAGGTGACGACACCTTTGTCTTTAGTCTTATATTCACGGAACTGGATTGCCCGCCCGTCCGTAAGACGTTGACGCCAAGGTTTTGGGGTCGGGGTATTATGCCGCTTGAGGAAGTTAGAAAGGGCCTTTTCCGGATCTTGAATGACGTCGGTGCCGGCGAACTCGCCATGCTCAATACATCGCCGAATTATTTCCTCGAAGGTCAAGCCCGTGAGACTGTCCAAATCCGAAAGGCTATGGAAAATCGTTGATGCATAACGATTGTGGGCAGCCAATTTTCCCTCGTTATCGAAGAAAAATATACCTTCGTCGATATGATCAAGTGCAAAAGCAATATTCGTAATATCCATGGCGCTTCGCATCAAATTTACGTCAAGTTAAAGATCTCCAATTCAGCATCATGGTCTATATTCAAACGCGCTCACTTGATCTCGCGCATGTATCGTTATTACAGGTCGAGTTAGTGTGAGCGGCTATGCCGGATAAGGACCAATCATCAGTTATCGATTTTCTCAGTCAGCCTGAATGTTATGGCGGATTGACCGAGCCGGTTAAAAAAATTGAAACCCATATTTCGGTGATTTTTCTTGCTGGCGAGACGGTATACAAGCTCAAGCGCGCCGTTAAATACCCCTATCTGAATTTTTCTACCCTTGAAAAGAGACGCTGTTTTTGCGAGGCGGAAGTCGCCGTAAACCGACGTACAGCACCCAAGCTTTACAAGGGCGTCATACCCGTGACCTTTAGCGAAAAGACCGGATATCAAATAGGAGGTGAAGGCGAAATCGTCGAGTGGCTGGTTGAAATGGCCAGGTTCGATGAGAATACCCTGTTTGATCGCTTGGGGGCCGAAGGCAAGTTTGGGCGGCATCTGATGGCGGATTTAGCTGAAGAAATCGCCAATTTTCATATGAAGGCTGAACAGCGTCCAAATGCTGACAGCTATCTCGGCCTTCTCACAACCATCACAGGCAACGCCGAGACTTTTTCAGAGTTTGGAGATGGTATCCTTAAAATGGGTGAATCTGAGGCCCTGTGCGATGCGCATCTGGCGATCCTGAAAGGTGAAATTGGCGACCTTGTGAAATCGCGTCGTAAAGCGGGATTTGTTCGTCATTGTCACGGCGATCTTCATTTACGAAATATTTGTTTGATGGACGGAGAACCCACCCTGTTCGACGCCATCGAATTCAATGAGACTTTTTCCCATATCGACGTCATATATGATCTGGCTTTCCTTTTGATGGATTTGGAATATGGCGGACATCGCCGCTTTGCGAATATAATTCTTAACCGTTATCTGGATATCACGGGTGACCTTGAAGGGCTGGGCTGTTTGCCCTTATTTCAGTCCTTACGCGCAGCGATTCGAGCCCATGTGGCGGCAACAACCGCCCACCAGCATTCCAAAGCTGACAAAAAAGATTATTTTAGCCTTGAGGCCCAAGCCTATCTTAAGCTGGCACAAGACTATCTCGTTCAGACCAAGCCACGGCTCGTCGCCGTAGGCGGCCTTTCCGGCAGCGGTAAATCCCGTTTAGGCCGGGAATTGGGGCCATTTATAGGGGCTGCGCCCGGAGCCCGAATCGCCCGAAGCGACGTTCTTAGAAAGCGGATCGCAGGCGTCGATCCCTTAGTCCGCTTGAACGCGGAAGGTTACTCTCCGGACATGACGCGGCGTACTTACGATGCGGTATATGAGGAAACGCAAAAAGCCCTATGCCAAGGTCACAGCGTCGTCGCAGATGCGGTTTTTGCACGTCCCGAAGAAAGACAGGCTATCGCCGATATCGCCCACCGAATGAATGTCCCATTTGATGGCGTGTGGCTGGAAGCTTCGGCGGAAGTTATGGAAAATCGGGTAACAAAACGGAAACTCAATCCGTCTGACGCGGATGCATCCGTTGTGCGCATGCAGCAATCCTATGATCTCGGCGATATCAATTGGACCCGAATCGACAGTTCCGGGCCAAAACCGGCCACTCTTCGGAAAGGACTGAAAACACTTGGACTTTCCGTTGTCATGGGCGGTGAGAAAGGCGCATAATAGATCAAAGACTTCATCGCCTCTTTAAACAGCTGTAAGGGAGATGACTATGTCGATAAAAACCATTCTCGTTCCCGTCGACGGGACGGAGACTTCACGCACAGCGCTGGATGTCGCCTTTATGCTTGGTCGGGATTTGTCGGCCCATGTCGATGTTTTGCATGTCGCATCGGATCCGAAAGACGCGGTCCCTTTGTTAGGTGAAGGTATGTCGGCGGCAATAATAGAAGAAATGATACAATTGGCGGAAAGTGAGGCAAGCGAACGCACAGCCCGCGCTGAGGCGATGTTTGAAGACGCCCGAGGCCGTTTTGGCCTTGAAGCCGGCGATAAGCCTCCCTCCGGCGAAAACGGATCATCGATTCTGGTTCATCGAATTGGGCGCGAGGATGAAGTGACGGCTGAAAAAGGGCGCTTGGCTGACCTTATTGTTGCCTCACGTCCGACGGAGCATTCGGAAGCATCGCTTACAATGACGATCAATGCCGCGCTGTTTGAAACCGGCCGACCGGTTCTCGTGGCGCCGCCGAAGGCGCCTCAGGTCCTTGGAAAAAAAATAGCTGTTTCCTGGAATGGCAGTGCAGAGGCTGCGCGCGCCGTAGCAGCGGCCATGCCGCTTCTTGCGCGATCAGAAGGTGTCGTTATCATGACGGCCGAAAGCGACAAAACCCTTTCAGAAGTCGCTCCTGAACTGGCGAACTACTTTGCTTGGCACGGCGTTAATTCTGAAGTTCGTACCCTTCCAGGCGGTTCTCAGGTAGGACACGTTTTGCTGGAAGACTGCAGGGCCGTCGGCGCCGATTTACTTGTCATGGGCGCTTATACCCACTCAAGAATGAGGCAATTAATCCTCGGCGGAGTTACCAAGCATGTGCTTGGTAATGCCGATTTGCCTGTTTTGATGGCTCATTGAGGATCAAGAGAACAAATCCGTCTGCGGCGGCTTCTCTTCAATAGCCGTTAAACTGGCGGTATCATGTCTTTTCAAATAATGCGAGACGTTACTGAAGGGCTTCGTGTTGTCGCACCAGTCTATTCTGGCCGAACTGGGCAAAATAACCGGCATTCGATTGTGAATGTAAGCTATTGATTCAACTGGTTCACAGGTAATGATCGTGAAATGGTCCCCGGATATTAATCCCGCAAACCCCATCAGGTTTTCGTCTTTCAATGAAATTCTATTTTTTAGACGCTGTTTACCTATTTTACGCCATTCGAAATAAGCACTGGCGGGGACAATACATCGGCTTTCCAATAACGGCCGAAAAGATTGTTTTTGGTCCAGGGTTTCCGAGCGGGCGTTGATAAGCGGTTTCCCGTCCCACGGTGCGGGAATTCCCCATTTCGCCATTCGAGCCTTGTTGCCAGGTTCGATTATCAAGGCATTATTTGTAGGGCGTACCTCCCCAAGATTGAAATCAATGGGTAATTCGCCAAGATCGAAGTAATTGGCGATATTTTCTTTGGGGCCATCAATTTCAAATCGCGAGCACATTTTTACATTATGCCCCCCAATTGTGCCGGTTCCAATAAATCCCGATATGTTCTAACTTTGGACCATGAGTGACATCGAATCAGAAGAACGCAAGACCGTCGTTATTACCGGAGCCAGTCGCGGCATCGGCCATGCCACAGCCAGCCTGTTTCTGGAACGCGGGTGGAAAATCATCACCTGCTCGCGCGACGACACCCCCGAAGAATGCAAGCGCGACCGCAACTGGACACGTCATATACCAACTGATCTAGGTGATCCGGAAAGCCTCGCTAATTTTATCGAAGAAGCCAATGACGCCTTGGAAGGCAAGCCGCTGCACGCCCTGGTTAACAACGCGGGTGTGTCCCCAAAAGCGCCTTTCAAAGAACGTCTGGGTTGTCTGAATGGGGACCTGGATGCCTGGCGCGAAGTCTTTGAGCTGAATTTCTTCGCCGGTCTGAAATTGGCGCGAGGGTTTGCTGCTCCTTTACACAAGGGGACGGGAGCAATCGTCAACATAACGTCCATCGCCGGTCACAAAATCCATCCCTTCGCCGGATCGGCTTATTCCATCTCAAAGGCGGCCCTTTCTGCCCTGACGAGGGAATTGTCGAACGAATTCGCGGCCCTGAATGTTCGGGTCAACGCAGTGGCGCCGGGTGAGATCGAAACCTCGATGATTCAACCGGAATATGAGGCGCTGATCCCCCGCATTCCGCTCGACAGAATGGGGTCGACTCGCGATGTGGCCACAACCATTTTTTATCTGTGTTCAGACGATTCCAACTACGTCACTGGCACGGAAATCTGGGTAACCGGTGGTCAGCACCTGTTTTAGGGGGCAATCCGACTTATCCACAATATTTTGTGAGTTTCCCACGTTTACCGGCTATATCTGGTTGGTGTATGATTATCTGGCGCTACGGGTCCCAAGTTTGGGGGGATGTCGTGTGCCGGATTAAGAGACGGGGATCAGGCGATGGTAAAAAAGGTTACCGAAGGCAAAGGCGCCAAGGCTCAAAAAGAAAACGCCGAAGAAACGCAGCAGCCCGATGATGATATCCGCGAGGGATTAAAGGCTGCCAGGGCTCATAAAGACGCCACGGGCTCTGCTGACAAGACCAAATTTCCTGACGATTCTGAAGTTTCGGGAGATCCCTGGACTGCGCCATTTTATATTCGTTATCGTCTGGCGACAGCTGGGGGTGTGGTATTGAGCGCCATCTGGCTTTGGGTCAGTTTTAATTTCATCAATAATCAAATCCCATTTTCAGATTTGGATGCCTTATTGCCTCATGAGGTAGGTGGAATGGCTGCCGGCACCTTGACGCCGTTGGCTCTGTTGTGGATGGTCATCGCCTTCTTTGAGAAGAACCGCCAATTCCGTCACGAAGCAAGGCACTTAGGTTGGCAGATGCGTCAGCTGGCCTACCCCTCGGACAGTTCGCAAAAACGAATGCACGAAATCACCGATTCTCTGCGCCGTCAGGCTCGTGATCTTAGCAAGGCATCGGAAGAAGCGGCCTCAAGGGCTGAAAAAGCAACAAGGCAGGTTCACCGTCGTACGTTGGAACTCTCCAAGGTTTCCGAAGATGCTGATTTGCGCGCGCAGGCGATTTCAGAGTCCTTGCGCCGTCAGTCGGATGACTTGAAATCAGTAACTTCCAAGGCCGCTTTACGTGCTGAAAAAGCCGGCGAGACCTTATTTAAAAACTCGCATGACATGGTGACGACTTCTGAGCGCGCCTCGACACGAGCCGAGGATACCAGCGAACTGCTGCGCCGTCGCAATGAAGAGCTGATGAAAACGTCTGTGGAAGTAGCCGAAATGGCGACGAATGCCGCCAATACTTTCCGCGAACGTGTTCAGGAACTTCGCCGTTTGGGCGAAGACAGCGTAAACGCTGCCGGGGAGGTCGGTGAAAATCTGGATCATCGTCTAAGTGAACTGATCAAATCTTCGGATGAAGCCGCTGATAGAGTGCAAGCTGGAGCCGAAATCCTGAATGCGCATGCACAGGATTTAAGCCAGCGATCCGACCGTGTTGCGGCTCAAACCAACTTGGTCGGCGACCAATTGAAGCGCCAAACCGACGATCTGGCCGATACGGGGCGTCTTGTGGCAGCTCAATCCTCCGAGATTGAAGCCAATATCAGCCAGCAAACCCGATTTTTGAATGAAACCTCGGACAAAGTATCGGTGGAAGTGCGCGCCATTGGCGAGGCCCTCGCCGAACAGGCTCGTGAATTGGTCAATACGTCGGACATGGTGTCGATGAATGTTCGCAACAGTGGGGAAAGCTTCCGCCAACAGGCGGACGAGTTAAACGAAATTTCGGATCGCACGACGACCAAGACGTCGACAATAGGTGAAATTCTGCGTCAGACGTCACACGACCTCTCGCGGGTTTCTGAAGAGGTTATGGAACAGGTGGAGAGGGTTGGCGACGGCTTGCAGCTTCGCTCGCTTGAACTGTCGGATGCTTCCGAGGAGGCGATTGCAAACCTAGGTGAAGCCGGCGAGGCTCTTCGGGATCGTACAAATGATCTCTCGAAGATGTCTAACCATTCAACTCTGCGCGTAAATACGGCTGCCGACAGCGTACGCCAGAGCACGGTCGCTCTTGCCGCGGCATCCGAAAAGGCAGGCGGACATCTGAACGGCTTGAATCAAATCATAAATCAAAGCGCCCAAAACGTGGATGCGGCGGCGGAGAAAGGGGCTTCGTCAATTGCCTCGACTACCCGGGCGTTAATCGACAGTATGTCGGAAGTCAATTCGGCGACAGAAAAGACAGGTGAAGTGGCCAGCACCTTGAATCGCCAAGTAGATGAAATCAGGAATTCGTCGGAAGAAGCTTCGAAGCGTCTATCTGAGCTTGGGACCATCGTCGCTGAGCGATCAGAGCAGATACTCAAAGAATCCTCGCAGGCCGCGAGCAGAATGATAGAAACGTCAGATGCAGCAAAATCGGCGATGGGTGAAACCGCCGATCTAGCCGCTAGCAAAGTCAAGGAAACGTCTCTTTCAGCAAGAAACGGCATTCAGGAGACCTCTGAAGAAGCAGCCGATCTGTTGGCCGGAACGTCAGAACTCGCCACTGCGTCGATGGATCGAATATCTGACCTTGCAGCGTCTAAACTGGCTGAAACGTCTGATTCAGCAAGGAATTCATTGCGCCAAACATCTGATAGCGTGGCCGAACAGATGACCCAAACATCTGAGTTTGCCAAGAATTCCATGAACGAACTGGTCGGTCAGGCGCATGATCAATTAGTGGAAACCTCAAATACAGCACAAGGTAGTATTCGGGAAACAACTGAAGAAGCAGCCAGCAGTATCGTCAAGGCGTCGGAACTGGCGAAATCGTCTGTGAGCGAAACTGCCGATCATGTCGCCGGCAAGATGATAGCTGCGTCTGACGATGCCAAGAACGCTATCAAGGAAACAACGGGCGAAGCCGTAAAAGATTTAACGGAAACGTCGCAAGTCGCCAACTATCGCATGAGCGAGACCGCCGACCTCGCCACACGTCACATGACGGAAACGTCGACATTGGCGACCGATAAAGTAACAGCCATTTCGAATACAGCAGAGCAAAATGTAGATGCGGCCGCCAAGCGTTTGGACGAAGAAGGTGACAAACTTGGCCGCGTTTCACTGAGGGCGATGAACCTGCTTGAGCAAGCCGGAAATTCGATGGTGGAACGCTCCGAAGATCTTGGTAAATCGTCAGACCAGGCGAGTCTCAAGCTAAGAGGCATCGGCGAAGAAATCCGGCGCGGCCTTATGAATATGACTGCCGCTTCGGATGAAGCTGCAGTGCGTTTACTGGCTGCGGGTGATTCATTGCAAAAACAATCTGACGGTCTTGAAAATGTTTCGGGATCCGCGATGGAAGATATCGGCAGGATCGGATCGGCGCTTCAGGACCGATCCCGAGAGATCGCACTTGCTTCCGAAAAAGCCGCGAAACTCATTGCCCTCGTTTCCGGAGCCATGAACCGGCAGGTGGACGATTTGACGAAAGCAAGTGGTCAGGCTTCTGAACGCATCCGCTCATCGGGAATTGAATTTGGAGAGCGTTCCGAAGAACTGAGCAAAATTGGCGAAGAAACAGCGGTTCGTCTCGCCGATGCCGGGATCACGTTGCGCAGCCAAATCGAAAATTTGGATAGCATCAAGGGCAAGGCCATTGAAATGCTAGAACAGGTCACGACTTCATTGAAATCCGGAGAGGTCGATGTTGGCGTCGCATCCGAAGCAGCTTCTGAAAATCTCAAACAGGCCGGCATTGTGTTGCGTGAGCAGGTCATCGATGCCACCGAAGCAACGGACCGGGCTTCGGCAAGGCTGGAAGGCATTGCCGAATCCATGAAGTTGCACGGCGGCGATCTGGATACTTCATTGGAGAACGCAGGCGTTCGCCTAGGAGAAGTCGGTCAGTTGCTTAAGGCCCGAACCCAGGATTTGAACAAGGCCTATGACGAAGCAAGCGAGCAGTTAAAATCCTTTGGCGACCAACTGCACAAACAGGCTTCGGGTCTGTCGGGTGCGTCTGGAAACGCCCTGGCCAATATGAGCAAGGTTGGCAACTCGTTGCATGAACAGGCCCATGAGGTGACTGTAAGTGTCGACCGCGCTGCTAAATTGATGAATCTGGTGACTAATGCACTGTCTAGCCATTCCAACAATTTGACGGCCAGCACTGAAAAGGTGAAAGCGGATATCAATTCGGTCAGCGAAATATTCGATGAAAAGGCGGGCAAAATTGATGAAACAGGTGAAAGGGTGAGTCGCGAAATCGTCCAAGCCGGTGATTCACTCGAACAATCGACGGAACGCATGACAAACACCGCCAAACGAGCCGCTTCGGATATTGATGAAGCCTCCAAGACTTTGAGCGAACGCTCTCAGGAACTAGGCTCAACCTCCGATGATGCGACGACCCGACTATCCCGGGTGGGTATGACAATGGCTCAGCGCACCGATGAGATGACACGCGCAACCGAGGCCGGAATTGCTAAATTGCAGAAAATTGGCGAGTTGATGCGCCGTCATTCCACAGAAGCATCCAGCCGCACAAATCAAATGTCGTCCACCATGGACGGCGCATACGATAACTTGCGCAAACAGCTGGGAGAGCTTTCTGGCGCCTATGAAAAGGCGGAACAGGGCATGACCTCACTAGCTGGTAAAATGGGCGAACGTGCGAAGGAAATCGACAAGGTTACGAGTAAGGCTCTAGGGCAGGTCAATCACTGGGACAAGCTGGTTCGTGAAAGCGCCCAAATTCTCGGTGATACCGCTAACAGAGTAAGTTCGCAGGCTAACTCCGTGACAGAAGCGCTTAACCAGCAGACGGAAGAAATGAAACTGACGGTCGGAGATGCTACGGAACTGGTAGTGGCATTGAAGGCCCACGCGAAAGAGGCGGGAATAGACGACTTCCTGCGCCGCGCCACCTTCATTTCCGAACGTCTGCAATCGCTGGCCGTCGATATGAGCCGCCTGATGGAAACGTCAATCAGCGAAGACGACTGGAAACGATTTAACAAGGGCGAGAAGGGCATTTTCGTACGCAAGATGCTGGGCTTCCGAGAAAAGGCGCGCCTGGCTTCGATCAAGCAGCGTTATCAAAGTGACCAGGAATTCCGCAACTATGTTTCTCGTTATATGGATGAATTTAAGGGCTTCCTGGCAGAGGCCCGAAAACGCGACCAGCAGGGCGTACTCTCCACCATTTTCCTGTCATCGGATATGGGCAAGTTGTACATGGTGCTGACGCAGGCTTTGGGTCGCGAACTGCTCGCAGATTAGGACCCGGACCCAATTCTCAGTTTCAGGAAACTTCTGACCCGTTTGCGCGCTTCTGAAGAGGCCTTGGCGTTATGTTGAAGCGTAGCGCCCTTGGTGGGTATCTTGTTGGGATGCCGGTCTCGATCACTGCCATCAAGGTATCGTTATAACCCCAGCCCATTAATGCGATGCGCTTAGGATCAGCTCCCACTTGATCGACGAGATAGTCATGTGCCCCATAGATATCGTACACGCGATTACCCAAATCCGCTTCCCGATATCCCTTCAGGTTCTCTCCCGGACAATTCGAAGACATACCGCGCGAACCGGCGCTGTCCACTATCAATGCAGCATAGCCCCACTCCGTCAGGCGTCGGGCCCAGGTATGGTGAAAGTCTTTTACGCCCAGGCATCCGGGGGCAATTATTACACCCCCTCCATTCGTGCCCCCAGTATAGAGGAATCCTTTTAGACGTTGCGTAGGATATACCCTGACTTTTTTTCCTTGGGCTTTGGCAATGCGCAGCCGAAAAGGGCTAGGTGGTGTCATAGCAGCGGCGAATTCTACAGGTTTTGCGCTAGAATCGGCCCAGGAAAAGCCGGGAATAATTGAGGCAGCTATAACTGTGGCGGCTAAACTGAAGGATTGCACCAATCTATACATGATTATCTCCATTTACAGTTTTCGCTAAATTTCCCATTAAACTTGCAAAGCGTGAGTTTCATTCCAACGGCTACTTCGCGAATGACATTGATTATTCGCGGATGGTGAGCACATGAAAGGGTCACGCACTGGAATTACCGCTGACGAAATAGTAAAATGGTGGGTGCGTTTGGAGATGCCACATATGGTTCAAACAAGCGATTTACCATGTGCGAACCTTGTACCCCCGAATCTTCAGGGCGAAATATACTGCCTGAAAGCCGAGGATCATTACGTTCGCATTTACACGGAAGCCGGCGAAGCACTTGTACTGTTCTGCTTCAGCGAAGCTACAAAACCCCTTTCAAAAAGGGCAGGCTTGTTGGTTCACAGATCTTATTGGGTGGCGCAGTCTGCAGTCGCAAAACCGCGGAAGATTTCTCAACGTCAATTTCTTGATTTGAAAAATGGACTTTCTGTTCCGGTAAGTCGTTCCCGCGTGTCCTGCCTTCGTGAGGCAGGATGGATCACCTCAACTTCAACTCATGTCGAAGTTAGCCATTCCTCAGCGCTTCAAATTATAAAACCGTGGATGAATCCAGCGCGATGGTATCGCCCAGCCATAGCAGGTGTTAGCCTCAGTCTGGGTATCGTCATCGGTATCGGTCTTATGCATTCATCTTCCGGTTTGCGAAGCCTGGATTCGCAATCGCTGGCTCAACAGGCTTTCACTAATGGCTGGCAGGAATTCTTGCGTGACACGCCTAGCTCCTTCATCCGAGCCGCCGATTACTTCAATCGAGCCATCGCTATCGATCGGGATTTTGGGGAGGCTTATGGCGCTCTGGCCTCGCTCTACCATTCCGCGGCAGTGCGCGGATGGAACCGACAATGGGGTCAAAAACTACATGAGACGTATCTTTTAGCCCATCAGAACCTACTTAATGCGGCGCGCCATCCTTCGGCAAAGGGGCACGCCGCCGAGGCGCAAGCCCTGATATACCGTCACCGCATCAATGAGGCCATGGTCGAATCAACGCGAGCAATCGCCATGGACCCAAACGATCCAGCCGGCCACTTGTGGATGGCGAATTCCCTGATAATAGCCGGATTGCCAGACGAAGCTGTCGGGTTTCTCGATCATGCCAAGAAACTGGGCCATCCAGGATCACCCTCTACTCTTTGGGCCCGGGGAATGGCGGCGTTTACCAATGACGATTTCAATCTGGCGGCTAATTATTTTGAACGCTGCCTCAAGGAAAGTCCGGACATGAACTCCATGCCGCTCGTGGCGGCATATGGCCACCTGGGGCGTCGGCCCGATGCCGCGGCAATTATTGAAGCCGAACATCAGAAACGACCCAAAGCCTTTCCTCTTAACCTGGTCACTGTCATGGATGGGATGATTTTTCGGCAAAAATCGGATGCTGATCGTTTTATTACGGGCCTTAAAAAAGCGGGACTGAAATCCTATTAGACTTTGGGCGAACGTGGCAGGGTCGACAAGCGGTCACGGACGGTTTCTATGAACAGCTTTGTCTGGTCATCCAGGTCCAGGCTTTCCAATTCAACCAACAGGGAATTGACGTCCTTTTCGACAATGCCGATGGTATTGGCTTCGTCATAGTTTTCATTTGCCCAGTCAATGGCGTCAAAGTTATCGCCGAACCATGTGCTACCGGAACTGCTTTTCATAACTTCGAGTAACTGATTGGCAGGTATATTCAATTTGCCTGCGTCACTTAGAACTTGGCGGACGGCGACGATGGAGGACGCGGCGACAAAATTGTTGAGGACCTTACAAGCCATTCCTTTCGCAAGCCCGCCCAGAAAATGCAGCTCACGTCCCATCGCGTCAATTAAGGGCCTATAGGAGGACGCTGTTTCTTCATCGGCACCGATCATGAAGGTCAAGCGTTCTTCTTCCGCCGCGATGGGAGCGCCGGACATGGGAATTTCAAAAAACTGAACGTCCCTCGGAAGTCTTGTTGATATCTGGGACACGAAACTTGGCGACACGGTAGAGGCCAGCAAGCATGCTTTTGGATGGTCCGAGAAGCTAAAAATCGCCTGATCATCGAAATAAAGATCCAGGGTTTGCTTTTGATCCCTGACAACAGAAATTACCACGTCGACGGCACTAGAAAATTCTTCGGCGGAAGAAATCATATGTGCCTCGAAATCGCCAAATTCCGCAATGGGCCGAATATCAAACCCTCTAACCATAAAGCCGGCTCTTGCAAGAGCTTTTGCCATCGGCAGACCCATGGCGCCACATCCGGCGACGCCAATGATTGAATTGGATAGAGATTTTCCTAACGTCTCATCCATTTATCACTCATTCTCGTTCCGAAGGATCAAGGATGACATCTACAAGCGCCGGTTCATGTCCCAACGCCCGGCAGAACCAGATGGATCGCCCGTATCTTTCAAACGGGCCGATGAAAGGCGTATCTTCAAGTTGTTCAAAAATAGGATCATCAGTATCCAGGCCAAGCATTGCGGGGATATCCTCTACACCGTGCAAACCACCACCGATCAGAAAAGGCAAAACGATCAAGAAATCGCTTTCAATCGACTTGTGCCAATCGGATATAAGTGGGGGTTCTTCAATATAGGCAGCGGAAGTAGGAATGCCTTGCGTTAGCTCTTCAATTTGCCGAGCTATTGCCGAGGCTTGTTTTGCGTTTTCGGGATTCTTCCTGTTGCCATGGGCGGCGATAAGGATCGAAATCTTCGCCGATTCCAGTTTATTTTCCTCCACTACCGAACGTGCGCGGTCTGCCATTATCCGGGGTACGGATTCGAAAGTGCCAAGTGGTTTGCAAAGACGCACTGTCGTTTTGTCACTTAAGGCCTGCATGGCTTTCGGGATTAATTCATCGGAAATGTAACCGTGTGCGCTCAGCATCGGAACGACCACTAAATTGGGCGTCTCAATCTCCTTAAGGGTTTGTGTAAGCAAAGGCGGCTCTTTTAGGAAGCCGCAACAAACATCGGCGTATAAGCCAAGGGAGTTCAAATTCTCTGCTAGTTTTTGCACCGGATTTTGAGCGCCGGATCGGGATGAGCCATGCGCTGCAAGGAGAAGAGTCGTTGTTGGGTCAGCCGTGTGCTTCAACGTCGCTGTCCCGGGCGGGAATGTACCAGCTTAACTCTTCCGCCAGTTCAACGACACGGCCGATAATCAAAAGGCTGGGCGCTTTCAGGCTGGCGTCTTCGATGCTGGCAGGTAACTCGTCGAGGGTTGTCAGGATGGTTCGTTGTTCATTGGTCGTACCCCTCTCAATGGCTCCGGCAGGGGTATCAGCTGGCAGCCCGGCCTTGATCAATTCATCCCTGATTTTAGCAATGTTGATCAGACCCATGTAGATAACGAGCGTCGTGTCCTTATCAGCAAGGCTCTTCCAGTTAAGGTCAAGGTGCTTTCCTTCACGACAATGGCCGGTAACAAAACGAACTCCTGTCGCCATGCCGCGATGCGTAAGCGGGATGCCGGCGTAAGACCCGCATCCGGCGGAGGCCGTAATGCCGGGAACGATTTCAAACGGAACATTGTGCTTAGCCAGGAAGAGTGCCTCCTCGCTGCCTCGTCCAAAGATAAACGGGTCGCCCCCTTTAAGACGCACGACAGATCGCCCGTTCTTGGACAGGTTGACCAAAAGTTCATTGATCTCTTCCTGGGGCATATGATGGTCGCGGGCGGCTTTGCCGGCAAAAATGGTTGTCGTACCGTGTGGCAAAAGATCGAGTATTTCTTCAGATACCAGTCTGTCGTATACGACGACTTCGCATTCCTTCAAAAGCCGGGCGGCTTTGACGGTAAGAAGTTCAGGATCCCCAGGTCCCGCGCCGACGATGTAAACAGTTGAAAAAGCGCCCATTAGATAATTTCCGAGTTCATGTCATTGGCCATTGGTTTTAGCACAGCCGATTTTTGTTTGCATGACCTGACAAAGTTCGTGAAGCGTCCGGCCCATCTATTTGCTCCAACATCGCGAAGATGGGCGTATCCAGCCAACAGGTTCTTTATAACCAGGCCATCATGATTGCCGTCAATGCCATGACCGCGCAGCACTTCGTAAGCGAAGACGGGCTCGTCATCAAGGTTTTCCAGCGACGAATAATGAAATTCATGCGCGGGAATTTCTTCGGGGCGCCCACCGGCATCTATTAGCGGCCAGGGGCCAAAGCCGGTTTCGCGCAACCTTACATACCCACGTCCTTGAGGCTTATCGTGCATGACGATATCGCCTCGGATAACGCCAGCCATTTTGTGCGTTGCGCCATTCCATGTCAGGCTGCGCGCCAGATACATTAGCCCTCCGCATTCGGCATAAGTGGGTAAGCCGCTATCAATGGCGTGATTGACGGAGCCACGCATAGATTTGTTGGCCTCCAGCTCCTTCATACGAGTTTCCGGAAAACCCCCACCGATAAACAAGCCGTCAATGTTCGGAAGGGCCTTATCCTTTGTCATGTCGATATCAACTAATGACGCTCCGGCATCTTCCAGCGCTTCCAGGTCGCCCGGATAATAGAAACCAAAAGCGGCGTCGCGCGCGATCCCAATTGTTAAATCGGCAGCTGTTTTCTTTGGGCGAGGCAGGGCAGGGGCTGACAAGGGGACAGCGCTGTCGGCAATGTGTCTGACGGCGTCGAGATCTACCTGTTTAGCGACTACGGATGCTATGGCGCTGATCTTGGCATCGGCTTGCGGTGCCTCGTTACTAGGTGTTAGCCCCAGATGTCTTTCAGCAATCTCAAGGCGTTCATCCTTATGGACCGCGCCAAGGACCGGCACATCGGTATAATGATCGATTATGGCGCGCAGTTTACGTTCATGACGGGGGCCACCAACCTTGTTCAGGATAATACCAGCGATATTCAAGGCAGGATCAAACGCCTGGTAGCCTAAAATCAAGGGCGCGATGCCGCGGGTCATGCCGCGGGCATCAATGACCAGAATGACCGGTGCGCCAAGCAGGGTGGCCAAGGCGGCATTGGAATTTCCGCCTTCCAGGTCCAAGCCATCGTAAAGGCCCTTGTTGCCTTCGATCAAAGAGAAATCCGCTCCATGGGAGAAGCGAGAGAAAGTGGCGAGAATTTCCTCCTTTGTCATTGTGTAATAGTCGAGATTTCGGCAAGGCTTCTCAGTCGCGCGGCTAAGCCACATCGGATCGATGTAATCAGGGCCCTTTTTAAAGGTCTGTACGTTTAAACCGGCATCGCTCAGCGCAGCGGCAAGACCGATAGAAAGGGTGGTCTTTCCGGAAGATTTATGAGCTGCTGAAATCAAGACATGGGTCATTGCTCAGATTCCCAGTCTGCTTTTGTCACGTTTGTTCCAAAATTCACCAGCCCGTACGAAAGCTTCTTCGGGACTTCCGGCTCGCCCCAGCAGGCGCAAAACAATTGCAGCGGTACCGGTAATGGCGGCTGTAGCGTAAGGATCATTTTCGTCGCCACGCCATACGGTTTTTAAGCGGGTTAGGTCCATGTCCTCGTCTATATTGGCGCTTTCCTCTTCCATCAAGGCAGGCCATTCTTCTTCGCTTAAAATGCCATCATGCAGGCTTTGCACCACCACCGGCTTTTGCGGACGACGCTCGGCTTCTCCTCCCTCGCCCTTGAAGACAGCCATGTGCTTCTGCCCCAGCAAATTGGCCGTATCGCGATGGACATCGCGGTAATTGGGATGAAACACCGTCTGTATTTCGTACGGGGCTGCGAACGGATTAACCATGCGCCCGAAGGTATTGACAGGTGAGCGCAAGCCCAGGACGGGTTTCAGGTCGATGATCTCCTGCAATTTTGGCGACAAACTAGCCAGGGGAAGAAAGGCGAAATTACTGTCACAGATGTGGTCGGCGGCCTGATCCAATGATCCCGCGATGGGGATATTCAGGGACTGTAGAGCCTGACGGGAATAAATGCGTCCCGGCGTATGGCCTTCGGTTCCTTGCATGAATATGCGAATGCCTTCACCAGCCAGCAGTTGCGCCGCCAGAAGGAACCACGGCAGTTGCCGTTTTTTTCCGGAATAGGATGACCAGTCCAGGTCTACTTCAGGCATGTTTTCAGGGGTGCCTAGTGTGTTGCGCACTGCGCGCACAAAACCAGCCCCTTCTTCAGGAACTTCTGTCCTCATGCGCAGGATACACAGGAAAGCGCCCAATTGCAGGGGCTCAATCTCGCCCGCCATAATCATTGAAGCGGCCTGGTACATTTCCTCTTCCGTCAAGGGCCGGGACAGGTTGGGTCCTTTTCCGATGATGCGGACATATTGGGCGAAAGGGTGTTCTTCAATCATTCTTGGGCCGTTCTCTTGGTTAGTTTATTGTTTGTTTCTTGTTGCGGGAGCGCAGTTTCATTTCCTTGATCAGCGGCGCACCTTCTTCTCCATTTCCGATGATGGCGTGCCCCTGGGGAACCGCCTGCCAATCATGCTCTCCTTCATCCAGAGGTTCGGAGACGATCAACAGGCAGTCGTTCTCCTTGCAATGATACAGGCTTGGCGCTTGGTCGTCGCTACTGTAGCGGAAGGCGTAAATGTCTGTACCATCAGCGAAAGCGGCGGTAAAGCGCAACGGTTGCTTAACGCCGGCTTCTTCCATGATGTCAAGGACATCGTCAATGGTGGCGCAAACGGCCCCGAACGGATCCTCGTTCAGGCCACGTCCGTAGGTGGCCAGGAAAAGAGCTTCGCTGTCCGTGGTACCCAGGCGTTTCGAATAGAGTTCATCCGGGATCAGGGATTCCAGACGGCGGCGTACTTTACCGTATGTGCCCACCTGACCGTTGTGCATGAAAAGCCAGCGACCTTGGACGAACGGGTGACAGTTGGAGCGGTTGGTCGCGGTGCCGGTCGAGGCGCGGACATGGGAAAAGAACATCGGTGAGCGGATTTGTCCGGAAAGACTGCGCAAATTCTCGTCGTTCCAGGCCGGGAGAATTTCCCGGTAATGGCCGGGTTCCTCGCGATGGGCATACCAGCCGAACCCGAAGCCATCGCCATTGGTTTCAACCTTGGCTTCACGGGCGTGCAGGCTTTGGGTCAGCAGCGAGTTTTCCGGTTCGGCAATCAGCGCTTCCAAGAAAATCGGTTCTCCGCTGTAGGCGATCCATCGGCACATAGGGGGTCTCCGAAACTGGTTAGAACCTTATAGATAGGTTCATAAACCCTATTTGGGCAGACGTTAAGCTGGTTCAGCGGCCTCGTCGCCCTTTCCTGCCTCTTCCTCCGGTTCAGCTTCCGGCTCCGGCGGTGCGACATAATGGGGATCGACATCGATGTCCGCCAATGTCGCAGGAAGGAAAGGCAAGGCGCGCAGTGCAACAGCAACAATAAGAAACGCCACGGCGAAACCGCCCAGGCCCAGAACAACTTCGGGTAGACTGGGGGCGTACGAAGCGACGACGCCATCGTAGAAACTGCTAGAAACTTCATATCCCGGGAAAATGGACAACGGGAAAGCCTGACCGCCAATGATAATCACATACATCTGCGCCATGCCACCGACGATCACCATTCCCGCGGCCAAGGCGATCATGTTGCGATCGGAGCCCGTCGCTGGATGGTACAATAGGGCGAGGGGGGCTAATCCGCCGATGATAACCTGACCGATCCAGAAAACCATCGTATAGACGCCGCCATCGCGCAGGATAAAGGCTTCAACCGCATGGTGTTCTGTAGCGTAAAGGTTAGTCAGGTGTTGCACCGCTACGAAATACAGGACGGCGGCGACAAACACGCCTAACAAGTTTTTCAGATTACGCAGCGTAGCATCGCCCAAGGGCCTTTTGGTTGCGTTGCAACTGACCATCAATACCAGCAGGAAGATCGCCAATCCGAACGAGAACGACATAATGATGAACATCGGCGCCATAATCGCCGCATCATACGCCTGACGGGCCACCAGGAAGCCGAAAATGGAACCGGTACCGGTGGTCAGCGCCAAACGCCAGATAAAAGCGAAAATCCCGGCAATCCTGGTGTATCGGTTCATGCGCCGTTCCATCATCATCCACATATAGACGCCAACGACGACGAAAAACCCGGTGTAAAGGTATATGTTCCACGCGAAGATGGACTTGAAGTTGTACTTGGTCATTGCCACGATCAAACGATCGGGCCGACCCAGGTCGAGCACCAGCACCATCAGGCCACCGGCCAGCAGGGCCAGCGACAAAAGAGTCGAAAGCCGGGCCAGGGGTTTATACATGACACGCCCGAAAACGGACGATATGGAAGCAACGTTCAAGGCCCCTGACGCAGCGACGATCAGGAACACGGCAAAGACATGTGGGGTGCCCCAGACAATCTGGTTGGTCATACCGGTGACCCAGTGACCATTGTGTTCCATATGCCATGTCGCGCCTAAAGCTGCGGCGACAAACACACCCAGCCAGCCTAGCAGCATCCAATAGCCGGAGGATTTTCCTTCGATTTGGGTAAAGAGGACAGGTTTCATGTTCTTGATATCCTCTCTTAAAGGCCGCGGTAATGAACGCCGGGCTCTAGCCCTAAGTCGGCGCGCAGGCGGGTTGTGACACGTGTTGCCAGTTCTTTGGAAATATCGCTGTTTGGATCATTTAGATCGCCAAAAATCATCGCTTCATTTCCGGCTTTCCGGGTACAGGCCTCGACACAGGCGGGCACGCCGCCGATATCGATGCGATGGGCGCAGAGAGTGCAAGATTCAACGGTACCTTTGCCCCGCGGCATATGTGGCTTTTGGCCGCGAACATCCTCATGAACGAATGAACGGGCCTTGTAGGGACAAGCCATCATGCAGTAGCGGCAGCCGATGCAGATATGCTTGTCGACCAGAACTACACCGTCGGCGCGACGCATGGATGCGCCGGTTGGGCAAACATCAACACAAGGCGGGTGTTCGCAGTGCTGGCACATAACAGGCAGTGAATGGGTTGCGCCGGTCTTGTTGTCCTTCAGGTTAACCTTGCGAATCCATTGAGCATCAGTAGCTGGGCGGTCATGGCCGTTCCAGCCATTTTCGATCTTGCAAGCCACGACACATTCGTCGCAACCGGCATCGCATTTGGTCGAATCAATCAGTAAGCCCCAGCGTTGTTTGCTTGATGCCGCTTCACCGGGCTGACGGGCAGCGGCAGGGGCGATCAACGTGACGCCCGGGGCAATAGCCATTCCAGCTACTGCAGCGGTCCCGGTTAAAAGGCGACGTTTGGCGGCATCGAATGCCCTTTTCCTGCTCATTGTGCCTCTCCCGTGTCTTTAAGGTGAGCCGCGATCATCTTATCGAGGGGCACATTCTTAAATGAGCTGCTCGTATCCAGTGGCGCCGTCGGGTTATGGCAGGCAAAGCAATCCGGTTTTACGGCAGCGTATTGGTGACATCCGGTGCAAAAAGGCCTCAAGGTGCGGATTTCGCCACCCGCGATTTTCGGATCGGCGGTTGCATGACAATCAACACAAGCGTTAAAGCTGTACTTGTTTCCACGAATACCTTCGCGCATGGTTTCGTCGCGCTGGTGCTGTAGAAAGACCATGTGCTCGCGGCGCATGATGTCTGCGGGTTCGACACATTTATCGCCTTTGTAGGCTTTGGCTATGCTTGGCATAGGGACGCCGCCTTGATCAGCAAAAGCGTGAGGCGATAGCAAAATCACGCCAACCGCCAGCATTAAGATCCCAAAGAAAATTGTAACGTGGTTCTTCAAGGCTAGCTTTTCCCTTATCTACTCACCGAGCCCCATTTGAATGTAGCCCGTCGGGCAAACATCCATACATATGTGGCAGCCGATGCATTTTTTATAATCGGTATCGACGTAGCGGCCGACCGTTACTTTGTCCTTTTTGACCCTGAAGACAGCATCCTGGGGGCAGTAAATGATGCAATTGTCACATTCGAAGCACATGCCGCAACTCATGCAGCGGGTGGCTTCGGCGATGACTTCTTCTTCGGAGAAGCTTGTAAATCGCTCCTCGAAGTTCCCTAGAACCTTTTCGGCGGTGATGTCGACTTCCTTGCGGCGATTCATGGGCTCGAAACCGAAATGCCCCATGAAAAGCTCCTCATGGGTGGCAATTTCAGCAAACGAGCGGTCCTCGTAATTATGAACGGCGAATTCGCTGCTGTCGGTTCCTAGAGTCGGCACGTGATCGTAGTCATTAGGTTCTAACTGGTGTGTACGCAACTCTTCAAGCAAGTCAAAATGATGTGCGTCAACCTTCGGCCGCGCTTCCAACTCCAGTCCGCTGATGTATTTATCTATACCCTCGACGGCGACAGAAGCCTGGCCAATAGCCGTGGTCAACAAATGTGGTTTAATGGCGTCGCCGGCGACGAAATGGCCTTCTTTCCCAGGAACCTGATAGAGCTTGTCCGCATCCATCTGGCCCCATCCATTGTTGAAGTCTTCGAAGCCAGTGAAATCACTGGCCTGACCTGTTGCCCCGACGATCAGTGAACATTCGATATCGTATTCTTCACCTTCCCGGGGTTTCATTTCGCCGTCTTCCCAATCCACGGGCTGGACGCGAAGTGCTTTGGCGCGGCCATCGTCGCCGATAATGACTTCAACAGGCGCCAGGCTTTCGTGAATTTCGACGCCTTCCTTAATGACCGAGTCCAGTTCATGCTGAGTGGCAGGAGCCTTTGATATCGGACGGCGGTAGACGATCCAGGCATCCGCGCCCTGGCGGCTTGCCACTGTGGCTACATCGTGGGTGGTCTGGCCCAGGATAACCGCTTCCGGGTGATCTTTTTCCGAAACGTGATCAATATGGCCAATACGGCGTGCAACAGCGGCGACGTCCATGGCCGTATCGCCTGCGCCGACAACAAGGACCCTGCCTGACAGGTGCTGCAGGCGACCTTCGTTGAACGCCATCAAAAAGGATATGCCGTCGACGCAGTTTGGCGCGTCCGCTCCAGGCAAAGGCAAAGCCTTACCTGAAGTCGCCCCGATTGCCCAGAACAAGGCGTCATAATCTTTTTCAAGTTGTTCGACACTCACATCCGTGCCGACGCGGGTATTCAGACTAACCCCAACACCCATATCGATGATCCGTTTGACCTCACCTTGCAGAACTTCTTTCGGTGTTCGATAGCCGGGGATGCCAAAAGACATCATTCCGCCCAGTTCGCTGTAGGATTCGAATATCGTACAGGCGTGCCCCTTACGGCGTAGGAAATAGGCTGCAGCCAGACCAGCGGGTCCACCGCCGATGATGGCAACCTTCTTGCCGGTTTCGGTCTCAGGTTTAGGGAACGCCAATTCGTTTTCCAGAGCCCAATCACCGACGAACTGTTCGACGCCATTGATACCGACATGTTCATCAACTTCGTTGCGATTGCAACCGTCCTGGCAGGGCGCCGGGCAAACCCGGCCCATGATGGCAGGAAAGGGGTTCGACTCGGTCATCCTTTGGAAAGCGTATTCTTGCCACGGGGTATCACCCTGCGGCTTGTCCATGCCTCGAACGATGGTCAACCACCCACGAATATCATGCCCAGAAGGACAGCTTCCCTGACATGGGGGAGTGCGATGAACATAGGTCGGACATTTATAGGACTCGCCCGACGCGACGAAATCCCGGTCCCATGGCACATGTTCATTGTCACCATCTTTATAGCGCCTGAATGTCAGCGCCTTGTTCGTAACCTCAGTCATCTCCCTCTCCCTTTTTTTTCCGTATTTTATTTCACGGATATTTTTCTGCCTCCGGAGGTCATTCTCCCAATCCCATTTGAATGTACCCTGTCGGGCAGACGTCCATACAAATATGACAGCCAATGCACTTACTGTATTCGGTGTCGACATAGCGCCCGATGGCGGCTTTATCCTTTTTAACTTTCACAACAGCGTCTTGCGGACAGTAAATGATGCAGTTGTCGCATTCGGAGCACATGCCGCAGCTCATGCAGCGTGTTCCTTCGTTCTGCACTTCTTCTTCTGTAAATCCTTTGGTGCGTTCCTGGAAGTTGCCAAGCACCTCATCGGCGCTGATACGAATTTCTTCGCGTTTGTTGCGTGCCTCGTATCCATAGTGCCCAAGAAACAGCTCGTGGTGCGGGATAATCTGTTTGTCGGATCGGTCCTCGTAATTGTGAACCGCAAAATCATCTTGCGATGTTCCGCGCGTCGGCTGGTGACCATAATCGGTTGGTTCCAGGTGGCGCTGGTTCAACTCCGACAAAAGGTTAAAGTGATGGACGTCCACTTTGGGGCGTTTTTCCAACTCCTCGTCCGAGAGGTAAGCATCAATACCGTCGGCGGCGATTGAGCCGTGCCCGATGGCCGTGGTCAGCAAATGGGGGCGGATGATGTCGCCACCGGCGAAATGCTTATCCTGATTCTTGACCTTGTAGAAGGAATCGGTATCGATAAAGCCTCTACCGTTATCCAGTTCTTCTATACCCTTCAGATCGCCCATTTGGCCGATGGCGGAAATGATCATATCGCCCCAAATGGTGAATTCAGTTCCATCGCGTGGAATCGGGCGGGTTCCGTCCATGTCGCATTCACACATGCGGATTGCCTTCGCCATGCCGTCATCGTCTTTGAGAATTTCCAGAGGCATGACGCCGCCAAGAATTTCGATGCCTTCGGATAATGCGTCTTCACGTTCGCGTTCGGCCGCCGTCATACCTTCAACAGGGAAAAGGGAGGTCAACGTTACTTCGGCGCCGTCGCGAATGGCGGTTCCGACCGTATCATGGGCTGTATAGCCCCAGACGACGTTGTCGGCGCGATCTTTTTCACCGGATTGGGAAATGTGACCGATCCTGCGGGCTATGGAGGCTACGTCGATAGATGTGTCGCCACCGCCGATAACGACGATGCGTTTTGATACGCAACGAAGCAGCCCTTCGTTGAACGCGCCAAGAAGATCGACGCCTGTGATGCAGTTGGGGGCGTCAAATGTATCAATCGGCAACGGTCGCCCTGCTTGAGCGCCAATGGCCCAAAAGACGGCGTCGAATTCTTCTTCGACGTCCTCCATGGAAATCTCAACGCCCACTCTTGTTTTGGACTTTACCTCAACGCCCAGTTCAATGATGCGGTTGATTTCGGCGTCCAACATGTCGCGTGGGGTCCGGTATTCGGGGATGCCGTAGCGCATCATGCCGCCCAGTTTTTCCTGCTCGTCGAAAATGGTGACGCCATGACCGCGCCGGCGCAGGTGATAGGCTGCTGACAATCCGGCGGGCCCACCGCCGATGATGGCGACCTTCTTTCCGGTTTCCTTTTTCGGTTTTGGCAAAGTCAGTTTGTTTTCGATCGCCCAATCGCCGACGTATTGTTCGACGGCGTTAATGCCTACGAAGTCATCAACCTCGTTGCGGTTGCAGCCATCTTCGCAAGGCGCCGGGCAAACCCGACCCATTGTAGCGGGGAAGGGGTTGGCTTCCGTCATGCGTTCAAAAGCATACTGCTGCCACGGTGTTTCATCGTCTGCCGGTTTGTCCTGGCCACGGGCGATGGCTAGCCATCCACGGACATCGTGGCCTGACGGGCAGGAACCCTGGCAGGGCGGTGTGCGATGGACGTACGTGGGGCATTTGTGGGAATGGCCAGCCTTGAAAATATTGTCTGTAAGGTCGTCCCAGGCTTTGTCGCCTTCTTCGAAACGACGATAAGTGAGCTTTTTCTCAGGCACAGCGTTCATATCTTCCTCAATTCTTCCTTGCAGTCTTTATTCTTTCGTTCCCAACATGATTGCTTCGCTGACCAGTTGGTGAACGCTCATAATCATGTCCATTGGGAAGCCGTAATAAGGCATTACCTTGGCGAATTGGCTTTTACAGATGGCGCAAATGGCGGCCATATGGGTGACGCCGTGGTTGTCGACGACGTCTTTCAGTGCTTCCATTCGGGGCAGAGAACCCTTAATGCGCAGTTCCATCAGATCGTCGGTCAGCAATCCGCCGCCGCCGCCGCAACAAAATGTCTTGTCGCAGATGGTTTCCGGGTTCATATCGACGAATTTGTTGACGCTCGCCTTGATGACTTCGCGCGGAATAATGAACTGGCCACCTTCCATGTCGCCCATGCGCGTGGCACGCGCCACGTTGCAGGAATCGTGGAAGGTCAATACCTTGTCGTCGTTGGCTGACGCATCCAGATTAATCGCGCCACGCTGGATAAGATCGTAGGTGACTTCAAGAATATGCTGCGGCTTGGGATACTTCGGATCCAGAAAATCCCAGGGTCCGGCCAATGAATTCAGGAAGCTGTAGGCGACCCGCCAAGCGTGGCCACATTCGCCAAAAATGACGCGCTTGACGCCCAGGTCCAGCGCCGCCTTCCTGATCCTTTGGGCGACCTTGTGCATTTGTTCGTACGAGCCGATGAACATGGCGAAGTTGGCCGCCTCGGATGCATAGGAGCTGACCGTCCAGTCGATGCCGGCCTGATGGAACACCTTGGCGTAGCCGATCAGGCCATCGACATGAGGTTCGGCGAAGAAATCAGCGGACGGCGTGACAAGCAAAACGTCAGAGCCCTTTTTATCGACCGGGAATCGAACGGTGATGCCTGTCTCTTCTTCGACGTCTTCTTCCAGGCCTTCCATGGTGTCAACCAGGGCCGCCTCAGGAAGCCCCAGATTGTTGCCAATCTTGTGAACCTTGCCCAAGATTTCGTTGGAGTATTTTGTGCCCAATCCAATGTGATCCATGATGTCGCGCGCGGCCATGGAGATTTCGGCGGTATCGATGCCATACGGGCAGTAGACGGAGCATCGACGGCACTGCGAACACTGGTGGAAGTATTTGTACCAGTCGTCCAGCAAGTCCTTGGTCATGTCCTTTGCGCCGACAAGTCCCGGCGCGATCTTGCCGCCAAGGGTGAAGTAACGGCGGTAGACGCTACGCAGCAAGTCCTGTCGTGCGACCGGCATATTCTTGGGGTCGCCGGTGCCGATGAAGTAGTGACATTTGTCGGTACACGCGCCGCATTTTACGCAACTGTCCAGATAGACGCGTAAAGCGCGGTTCTTTTCCAGAAGCTCGCCCAGTTTCTCAACAGCTTTCTGCTCCCAATTTTCTACCAGCTCTCCGGGGAAGCCCAGTTCGGTCTGGTGTTCGGGCGCGGCAATGAAGGGCTGGGAATGTGCCATAGCGCCTTCGACGATGGCAGGGTTTTCCAACTCTGGCCGGAACGGGGGAACGTCGTATTCTGGTTTCTTCGCCACTTCTAGGTTTCCTCGCTCGCTCTAATCTTACTCGGCTGCCGCATTTTCACGGGGTTCATCCAGCTTCGCCGCCCAGGGCGCCAGATGGCGTTTCTCGCGGGCGTCATCGACTTGATTGCGGCTGGGGCTGAAGAAAACGCCGGGAACATGTAACAGTTTGGAAAACGGAAAAACAATCATCAACAAGGCGACCAAACCCAAGTGCACCAGCAATGCCGGGTCCTGAGGCAACGGCTGCATGTCAAAGCGCAGCAGGCCGAGGAAGAACGCCTTAACGGCGACAATGTCCGTGCGGGCGACGTACTTAAGCATCAGACCGCTGGCGCCGATCATAACGAGCAGCGCCAGCATCAGATGATCGGATGCGTTCGATATATAGCGTATACGTTCGACCAGGAAACGGCGCGCCCACAGGCCCAGCAATCCGGCTAACATGGCGAAACCAGCGTAAATACCGAAGGGCTGAACCAACTGGACCCAGAACCAAACGGGTTCCGTGAAATAGCGAAGATGGCGCATCACCACAAGCAGCAACCCGACATGGAACAACACGGCAAAGATCCAAATCCATTTGTTGGATTTGAAAAGACTTTCAAACCAGATCACTTCGCGGGCGAGGCGAAATGCCACGCCTTTTTTTGTTAGCGGAGCAGGCATCACCGGAATTTTCAATGGTGCTGGCGTTATCCAGAACTGCCTTATCTTATAGGCTAATCCGACGATCAGGACCGCCGTGGCGAAGTAGAATGCCAGTGCGTAAGCGAGTGTCAAAAATGACATTGCTGTTGCGTCCTCCGGTAAAGAATCTCCGGTTCCGTAAGAAGGAAGGATTTCCCCCTTACGAACCTTAAGAGTCGTCTAGATAGATTTAGACGCAGCCGGTCGGTTTCGGCAGGCCGGCGATTTTGCAGGCCTGCTTGGCCGGGCCGTAGGGGAACAACTCGTAAAGATACTTGTTGGAACCCTTTTCAGCGCCGAGCTTTTTCTTGACGGCTTTGACGAGAACACGAACGGCGGGCGCAATCTGATATTCGTTATAGTACTCGCGCAGGAAGTTGATGACTTCCCAGTGCTCGTCCGTCATGTCGATTTCTTCATCTTGGGCGATCAGGCCGGCCAGTTCTTCGTTCCAGGCGCCGATATCGACCAAATAGCCTTCTTCGTCAGCTTCAAAGCTCTTTCCGTTAAGTTCATAAGCCATAGTCAGTCTCCTTTAAAAAATTCAATTTCCGGCTATCACAGCCAGGATTGTACAGTTCCGTGTTCGACAACCAGGTCCACGAACCCGCCGTAGTCGACGACCGTGATGCCCTCGGCAACATCCTCTTCTCCCAGACCTCTCGCTTGCAGGTCGGGACCTAGTACGAACATCGGATGATCGTTCATAGCAGCCGCCACCTTATCGGAAACCGACGTTCCCTTGGTAGCGGCCAAGACGCCGTCCTCGATTAGAAGGATCGGCGCGCCCTTGACGCTGAGCCTGATGCAGCTATCCAGGCTGTTGCGCTCGAAGGGAGATTTGTTGATGGTATGAATCATTGTTCCTTCTCCCTTTCTTTTATCCGGAAATAACGACTTCTTGCTCGGCCATGATGGCGGCAAGCTCGTCACTGGGAATAACTTCGACATCGACGACGAAGTCATCCGTTGTCAGCCCTCGGGCTTCCATGGATTCCTTTTCGACGATGATCCGCCACTCCATATCCATATCCTCGTCCTCGTCGGCATCTTCTTTTTCCATTTCGATGATGCCGTAGGTTTTCGAGAAATTCTTCATGTTGACGGCCTCGGTATCATGGCCTTTTTTGATCTGATAAACGCCGTCATCGACAAAAACGATGCAGGCATGCTGCTCGAAAGCTGCGGAGATCAGGACGGCTTCAAGGACTTCAAGCGCGTAAATGGTTCCATACGGCGCCTTGCGGTTGACGTACATGAAACGCTTAACAACGCCCTCTGTATCGTATACGACTTCTTCGCTCATTTTACTGGCCCCTTACCCTAATCACCGAATACGACAAGACGGTCGGCCGCCATGCCGACCTCGGTCAACTGGCCCAAGCCGGAAATGCGAAAGCCTTCGGCGAGATTGTCCTCGACAATTCCGCGGCGAAGCGCCGCAGCGACACAAACGACGAGATCGACGTTGTGTTCAGCTGCCAGATCACCCCACAGCTTTACTAGATTGCGGTCATCGGACTGAGGCGCACTCAGTTTGTTGGCATTGTTAACGCCGTCGTAATAGAAGAAGACACGCATCACCTGATGGCCTTTTTCGATCGCCGCCTTGACAAAATGATAGGCGGAATCGGAAGCCTGGTGGGTGAACGGTCCTTCGTTGACAAGGATACCGAATTTCATAGTTTCATCTTTCCCCAATGAATCCCTAAAAAGTCCCTAGAAATGGAGATGGGAAGACTGATTCAGTGCATTGCGTCCGCCGCGCCAGTCTTCAATGTGGTGTTTGGTGAATGGCAGGCTTGTCATTTCGAAGAAACGAGGCCAGCCAATCCGGTCGATCCATTCGGACATGCGTTCCCAGGGGCGACCGTCTTCCTTGTAGGCTTTAAGGATTTTTTTGACGATTTCCGCCACTTCCGGCCAACGCGGCGCATTGTTGGGAAGTCCTGCAACGACCAGCTTGTGGAAGGTCGGCTTGGTGCGGGTGGAAGAGTGCTTGCCACCAACCCAGATGGCCAACTTCGAATGTTCGGGATCGTTAATCTGCATGGGCGGGCAGGGCGGATAGCATGCGCCGCAGCATATGCACTTCTTTTCGTCAACTTCCAGACTGGGTTTGCCATCGACCAGGGCAGGGCGAATGGCAGCGACGGGACAACGAGCAACGACTGACGGGCGTTCACAGACGTTGGACACCAAATCGTGATTGATAACCGGCGGTTTGGTGTGCTGAATGTTGATGGCAATATCGCCTTGTCCGCCACAGTTGATCTGACAGCAGGATGTGGTGATCTTAACCCGGTTCGGCATTTCTTCGGTTTTGAACTCGCCAATAAGTTCATCCATCAAGGATTTGACGACGCCGGAAGCGTCCGTTCCCGGAATGTCACAGTGCAGCCAACCCTGGGTATGGGAGATCATTGAAACCGAATTGCCGGTTCCACCGACCGGATAACCGCTGTTTTCCAGCTTTTCGATCAGAGGGTCGACGCGGGCTTCGTCGGTGACCATGTATTCAATGTTTGAACGGGTGGTAAAGCGGACGTGCCCATCGGCCATTTCGTCGGCGATGTCGCAAAGTCTGCGAATGGTGTGAACGTCCATTTGGCGTGGCGTGCCGGCTTTGACGGTCCAGATTTCATCGCCGCTTTTGGCGACATGATGAAGGACACCGGGACGTGGGCGGTCATGCCAGCTCCACTCGCCATAGTTTTCGCGCATCATCGGATGCATCAGCGGCATCGGATCGGGAACGCCGGACTCAATTGGCATCCGCGGTTTTTCAGTAGCCTCACTCATTTTTTGTTCTCCAATCTGTCGTTTTCTTATGGAGCGCGCCTTATTCGGCGGCCGCTGAATTGTTTTTGCGCTGGTTCCATTTTTCGGCTTCCTCGTCCCAATCGTCCATTCGGACGTACGAGCTGGTGCGCGGGTGAGCGACCATATTGGGATCAACTTCCAAACCAAGTGCATCCAAGTAATTAACCAGACCTATGCGGTCGATCATTTCACCCGTACGCTCATGCTCCAGGGCGTTTTCGGCGAAGAACTCCACCATTTCTTCGGTCAGTTCGGTGAGCTTCTCAAAGTCTTCGTCCGTTTCCAGCTTCATGAACGGAACAACCATGGAACCCATGAGATCGCCGATCTTCAAAGTACGTTTGCCGCCTACGAGGATGGAAACGCCTTTGTCGTCTCCCGGAGACAGGGCTTTGGTCATCACGTTGATGCAATGCATGCAACGAACGCAACTGCGGTTGTCTACGTCCAGGGTATCGTCATCATTGAGTGACAACGCCCGCGTCGGACACATATTAATAACCTGATCGTTGACCATCTTACGGCCATTTGCGGTCACAAATTCTTTGACTTTTTCTTGGTCAACCTTGATGTCGTCGCGCCAGGTTCCCAGAAACGCGACATCGGAACGGTGGGATGCGTTGACGCAATCATTGGCGCAACCGCTAAACTTGAATTTGATTTTATAGGGAAGACTGGGGCGATGCATATCGTCCAGCAGGTTGTTGATGACGGCGCGCATGGTACGAGCTTCATCGTAACAGGACTGTTCGCAACGGGCCGCGCCGACGCAACTCATCGATGTGCGAACGGCGGCGCCTGCGCCGCCGAGATCGAAGCCCATGTCGTTCAGTTCATCGAAACATTCCTGAATATTATCGGAAGAAACGCCCTGGAACATGATATCGCCGGACTGACCATGCAGCGCGATAAGGCCGGAACCGTATTTTTCCCATACGTCGCATAGGTCGCGAAGGGTCTTGGTGTCATAATGCATGCCCGCCGGAGGCATGACGCGCATGGTATGAAATTCGGATGATTCAGGATAATCCCCGGCGACTTCCGAAAAGCGAGGGATGACGCCACCTCCATAGCCACGAACGCCGATGGTACCGCCCTTCCAGTAACCCTTCCGGGTATCGTATGAGAGCTCCAGTTGTCCAAGCAGAGACTTCACCATGGGGGCGTATTGTTTGTCTTCGTCATTGGCCAAGTGTTTCAGGCCGGTGACGAAGCTGGGCCATGGGCCATCCTCAAGTTGATCTAGCAGTGGCGTTTCGGGCATTTGCTTTGCCATGTGAATTTCCTCCACGAATTTCGTTATACTTCCCCCCACTGACTGCAATTTTGGCAGCCGGAAGAAGCTTTTCTCACTGGGGATGGGCCAGATAATTTCATCATTTCCCCACCTTTTCCTAGGGAGTCATCGCCCCCGATATGCGTGCTGTCCCACAATGTTCGTGACAGCCAGATAGCTGGAAAAAGCTAAATGAATATGCAGTCCATAAAACATGGGCTGTTTGGCAAATAAACTGGCAATCCTCCTAGACTATGCACTCCAAGTTACGAACTTTCCGACCTTGTTATATGTTTCTGCAGAAAGCTGGCCGAAGGCTGTTCTGCTTGCAATCATGTATATTAATATAATCTAATATGGATTAAGGAATCTACAGCTTTCTTAAATAAAAATCAGCTTTTGCTAATTTTTGCTGTAAGGCTATATATTCTGCCGTTTTTTGGATCGTTTTTGAGTGTGGTTTTCTTCGAATGAGCGTAGTTTCGGAATGCTTTTTTGTCCGAAACGAATGAAAAACTGAAAGATATTTTCGTGAGATACCCTGTTACCGGCAACGATTCCTTCGACCTGGAGAACGATGAGGCATACAAGCGCTGGCGCGATGAAAAATTGAAGGGTTACCCTGATCAAGTTGAATCGCTCATAGTCGAAGTCGGCAGCCTTGAAACTCCCAAAGATGTGGAGATTAGGGCGCTAGAGGCGCGCATACAAAAGACCAATATGGCGCTGTATATATGTCGGAATAAGGGAAGCTCCGCCGGGCCCAGGGAGTCTGTACGCGCATTGGGAAAACATTTTGGCCTTCATCGCCTGGACGCCAATCTGTGTGCCGATGAAGACGACATTTCTTCGTTGTCCGTTGCCGAAGGCGGACGTCGGGGGCACTACATTCCCTATACCAACAGGCCTATCAATTGGCATACCGATGGTTACTACAACAAACCTGAGCAGCAAATACGGGCGATGATACTGCATTGCGTCAGTCCGGCTGCAACCGGCGGTGAAAACGCCCTGATGGATCCTGAGATCGCCTATATCCTGATGCGCGAGGAAAATCCCGAATACATTCACGCCCTGATGCATCCTGACGCCATGCTAATCCCGGCAAATGACGAAGGCGACGGTGTTATTCGCGCAGCCCAACCTGGTCCTGTTTTTTTCTGTTCGGGAAATACCGGAGCATTGCATATGCGCTACACCGCCCGTACCAGGTCAATTACCTGGCGTGACGATACCTTTACAAGAGACGCCGTTAGTTTCCTGTCAGACCTTTTAAAGGGTGACAGCCCCTACATTTTCAGGCATCGAATGGCTGCCGGGGAGGGGGTGTTGTGCAATAACGTGCTTCATAACAGAAGTGCCTTTGAAGACGATGACGAACATCAACGCCTATTCCTTAGGGCGCGGTATTTTGATCGCATCAAGACTTGAACTGGGAGACAGAGATTTTGAGTGCTCAGGAATCCATAACCGAACTGGAAACCATTAACGCCCCGTGGAATAAGACGGTTACGCTACAGGAAGTCGCCTATGAGGGGGGCATGAAGATGTTGCGTCTCAGGATCAAGGAGGGTAAGCGCTTTACCGACCTGGAGCTTGATGGCGAAACCCTTAAGCACTTGAACGCATCATTGACATATTGGCTCGCCGCCAATGAGGGGAATTCTTAAAGACCATGTCCGCGATTTCTGAAACCGATTTACATCGTCGCCATGTGATATTGGCGGTCTGGCTCTTTGTTGTCATCGCCATGGTTTTCGCCATGGTTATATTGGGGGGCGTCACCCGCCTTACCCATTCGGGTCTATCCATGGTGGAATGGAAACCGGTAACCGGCTGGTTGCCGCCGTTAAGCGAAGCGGCCTGGATGGAAGTGTTTGATAAATACAAGCTTTCGCCGGAATTCCAGAAGGTTAACAAACATATGGATTTGGATGGTTTCAAATCCATTTTCTGGTTTGAGTTTCTGCATCGCCTATGGGGACGGATTATAGGCCTTGCTTTCTTGCTACCCTTTTTGTTTTTCCTTTTTCGAGGATGGGTCAGCCGCGATATGGCGCCGAAATTGGTGTTGATGTTTATCCTTGGCGGTTTGCAAGGCGTCATGGGCTGGTACATGGTGAAAAGCGGCTTGGTCGACCGCCCAGATGTAAGCCAGTACCGGCTGACAGCCCATTTTTCGCTGGCATTGATCATTATCGGATATATCGAATGGTTTGCTCTGGGTTTGCTTTTCCCAAGTAGGGATAAACTTTCCAGCTCTTCACCGCTTAAGGGGTTTGCAGCCTTTATCTGGTTTTGGGCCTTTGTAACTGCGTTGTCGGGGGGCTTCGTGGCGGGATTGGACGCCGGATTTACATACAATACGTTTCCTTTGATGGACGGAGATTTGTTTCCACCCGATCTGTATTCCATTTCTCCTCTTTATCTGAATTTTTTCGAGGATATAACAAGCGTTCAGTTCAACCATAGAATATTGGCGGAAGTCCTGTTTGTTCTGGTTGCTGTTTTCTGGATGAAGGCGCGCAAAGTTGAAATGCCGCCACGCGGAAGGCTGGCTGTTAATTGCCTTGCCGCCGCTGTTTTGGTTCAAGTCGTGCTAGGAATTTCAACATTGCTGCTGGTAATTCCGGTACCTCTCGCCGCCGCCCATCAAGCTGGGGCGGTTGTTGTCTTTATGACGGCACTATGGACGGCTCGCGAACTAGTACATAACCCTACTCAGTAGTAGAAAAGTGGGCTAACAAGGTTATCTTGATCGCGCAGCCTGCCGGCCGCTTTGTACAAGCGTCTGGGTTATCCATGGGCTTCAAGAACCTTTTGGACATCCTGATTTTTACCGCTTAGGTATGGCGTTATTTCAATGTCGGCATTCATGATGTGTTCGACAAGCCAATTGCGGAGGAAGATTTTCAATTGGTGAAGTATTTTCGGGTCACGTTCCAAATACCATGTTTTTGCCAATTCACTCACTCGGAAGACCAGGTCTTGATGCATCGCCCGATGCTTCTCCAGGTCTGGATAGCCGCAGACTTCCATTAGCTCTTCCTCGCGACGGAAGTGATAAATGGTGTAGTCGATAAGTTCTTCGATGACTTCATCCAAAAGCCCCTCGTCGACGGTCCCATATTCAACCTTGTTTAAAAGCAAAAAGATAGATTGATGATCCTTGTCAATGGCATCGACACCGACGCGCAGTGCATCGGTCCAAATGAGCACATCCTGGTTTGTCGCCAAGGGAAGTTCCAGCCAGAATGTGCTTCCGACTCCCTCTTCACTCTCGAATCCAATTCGTCCGGCCATCCGTTCAACCAGGAGCTTACAAACGTTTAGCCCTATGCCCGTCCCCTCCTTTTTGGAAATCTTCGCATCTTTTTCAAGGCGTTGGTACATGTTGAAGATCTTGGAATAATCATCCTTGGAAATACCCGACCCGGTGTCCGTAACTGAAATGTGAAGAAAATCATCATCGGTTTCCCAACCATCTACGGTCACCGTGCCGCCTTCTCGATTGTACTTAACGGCGTTGGAGAGAAGATTAATCAGGATTTGATTGAACCTGCGAGTATCGGTGCGGAGAATAATCGGTGAGCAACTCGTAAATTTATTAAATATTTTGATGTCGTCTTTCTCTCCTAGAGGAGCTGTCAGGACCACACATTCGTCGACAACTTGAACGGCGTCCAAGACTTCCAGGGTAATGGTAACTCTGTCCGCTTCGATTTTTGCCAGGTCGAGAATATCGTTGATCAGTTCCAGCAAATGTCGCCCACCGGTCAAAATGCTTTCGACCATCGAGTTCTGGCTCTGTGTAAGAGGATTTTTGGGATTGTGTTTCAGCAATTGAGCAAATCCGAGAATGGCATTCATTGGGGTTCGCAATTCATGGCTCATGGAGGCGAGGAATTCCGATTTCGCCTTACTGGCATTTTCGGCTTCTTCTTTTGCTCCAGATAATTTGGAAAGCACCAAATTGTATTCTTCGGCTATATCTCCGATTTCTGAATTGGGATTGACCGGCACTTGTCGAGAAAAGTCGCCCGTGGCGCGTTGGTATTCGATAGATCGAAGCAAATCCAGTTGTTCGGTCGACTCCGAATGCTCGCTTACATTCAGGCCCACGCGTTCGTCATCTATGGAAACGCGAAGGGGGAAGAAATGATTGACGACCCACAGAAGAAGGTAGCCTCCCACGAAGGCCCAAATCATGGCGACCACAACCCCGGTTCCCTGTGCGAGCAACTGTTGCCAGCGGTTGAAGCCGGTCCCCCAGGCATTTGGATCCCCAATTAGCGCTACCGCCAAAGTTCCCCAAACACCACCCACGCCATGAACGGGAAAAGCGTTTATGGCGTCATCAATCTTTAGCCTAGCCAACATTTCCGAGGCATAAAGGCTTATGGCCCCTGCTACTGCCCCAACGACTGCCGCACCCCAAGGGTCAACAATATTGGCGGTAGCTGTGATGGCGACGAGACCGGCCAGCGTCCCATTCATAATGTTAAGGACAACAAAACGGCCAAAATGCAATTTGTTGACCGCCATCGCTCCTAATCCGCCAAAAGTTCCTGCCAGCAGGGTATTGAAAATGATTAGGGGTACGCGGTCGTCCATGGCCAGGTTACTGCCGCCGTTAAACCCGATCCAGCCGACCCAAAGTATAAACACGCCAAGAGTTGCCAATGGCAGGCTATGGCTGCGAAATTGAGAATCCGGGCTGTCGAACCTTCCGATCCGCGGTCCAATGATTAAAACGGCGGCAAGGCATACCCATCCCGCCACCGAATGAACGACCGTACCGCCCGCAAAATCGACGAAGCCCAGGGCAGCGAGCCAACCGTCGTTTCCACCATCAACACCCGCCCAGGCCCAGTGGCCGAAAACAGGATATATGACCAGCGAAACCACGACGCTAATCAACAGGTAGCCGGTAAATTTCGTACGCTCGGCAACTGCGCCGGATATTATGGTTGTCGCGGTGCCGCAAAACATCATCTGGAATATAAAGAAGGAAACAACAGATGATCCATTTGCCGGAGAATAGGCAAATCCGTTGGTCCCAAAGAGTCCCTGATAGCTGGCGCCAAACATGATGCCGAAACCGACAAACCAGAAAATTGCCGTTGAAATGCAAAAATCAGCGAAGTTTTTCGCCGCTACATTTATGCTGTTTTTTGATCGGACGATGCCGCTTTCAAGGCAGCAAAACCCTGCCTGCATGAGCATTACCAGGATGGAACACGTCAATATCCAAGCTACGTCGTAGGCGGATAATTGCATCGAATTGATTCCCGATTAAAGAATCTTTAGGTAGCGGCAGTTTTGACTGCTGGTAGTTACCGCGCGCCCGGCTGGATCTCACGCGGAATTATCCCTTTCCCAAGGGAACGTCTGCTCATCACCCTGCCGGGAGGATGCTCCCGACAGGGCATAGCTTCGTTTGCCTTCAAATAGCTTCGACTTCAGGGTCAGGCAGAGCGAACCTGAGCCATGAACTTGTCGACTTCGGCCTTCAGCATTTCGGATTGCTCGGAAAGCTCATTGGCCGCGCTAAGAACCTGCGTCGCCGTTGAGCCTGCTTCACCGGCAGCCTGAGTAACGCCCTGAATGTTGGACGATACCTCGCCGGTACCGGCCGCGGCCTGCTCGACATTGCGGGCGATTTCAGAAGTCGCGGCACCTTGTTCTTCAACAGCGGCGGAAATCGTCGTCGAGATTTCACTGATCTCGCTGATGGTTTTAGTGATGCCCTGAATAGCCCTGACGGAATCCTGGGTCGCTCCCTGGATGCCGCCAATCTGGCCGGAGATCTCCTCAGTCGCCTTGGCTGTCTGATTGGCCAGATTCTTGACTTCGCTGGCAACAACCGCGAAACCCTTACCGGCCTCTCCGGCACGGGCTGCTTCAATGGTCGCATTCAGCGCCAACAGATTGGTCTGATCGGCAATGTCGGTAATCAGTTCAACCACCTCACCGATCTTTGTTGCGGACATCGCCAGTCCCTGAACCATTTCGTCGGCTTTCTCAGCCGCCGTAACGGCTGTACCAGCGATTTCAGTCGACTGATTAACCTGACGGCTGATCTCGCCGATCGAACTGGACAGTTCTTCCGCCGCCGAGGCCACCGTCTGCACATTAGTCGATGCCTCTTCTGACGCCGCTGCAACTGTCGTTGCCTGGGTCGAAGTTTCTTCCGAAATTGTCGACATGGACTGTGCCGACGATTGCAGTTGGGTTGACGCCGAAGACACCGTCTGGACGACGCCGCCGACGCTGGCCTGGAAGTCGTCCGCCATCTGATTCATCAGGCGGGTTTTTTCCTCGGCGGCGCGTTTTTCGGCTTCGGCCTGCTCAGCTTCCATTTGCTTGACGCGAATGGCGTTGTCCTTGAACACCTGAACCGCGGCCGCCATTTCACCAATCTCGTCGGTGCGATCCTGGGCCGGAATTTCAGCTTCAAGATTGCCGTCGGCCAGAATGCCCATGGAATTGGTCATGCCGACAATTGGCTTTGCCAGGGACCCGGCGACGAAGAAGCCGACGCCGGCTATAACGACAATACCAATCGCCCCAATGACCAGAGTCAACATCTGCATCGATTCCGCTGTCGCGAAGGCTTCCGCCTCGTCGATTTCGGCGATCATCGCCCAGGTTGTATTGCCGATCTTCATTGGCGAGAAGGCGGACAATACCGGATTTCCGTTGTAGTCGATGATGATGTCGGAGCCGGTTTCACCGCCAATCGCACGACGCGCAGCATCGGTATCGACGCTCCCCGCGCTTGGATTGGCGAAGGACGCCTTAACCGAATGACCCTCCGGATCAAGGAAGCTGTCAGAACGCATCAGCTTGTCGGAGCCGACCAGATAGGTCTCGCCGGTCTCGCCCATACCTTCGCGTTGTTGCATCACGGAATTGATTGCTTCAAGAGAAAGCTGCAATGCGACAACAAGCTGCACTTCTCCCTTACCATCAATAACGGGTTCTGCAATAAAGCCTGCCGGATCGCCATTGGATGGTGCGTAGGGCGCAAAGTCCGCAATGCCGTACTTTTTGGTTTTAATCACTTCCCGTGTGAGCTCGCCGAGGCCTGAGTCTTTATATTTGCCGTCGACCATATTGGTCTGATAGTCGGCCTCTTTCGTAACGCTATAGAAAACCTGCCCTTTTGGATGAATCAAGAACAGGTCGTAATAGCCGTATTGCTCAATATATTTTGTGAAGAAGTCCTTCTCTTCTCCTTCGCGTACTGGCGAAAGCACTTCTTCCAGTGAACCGGAGGTAATCAAAGCCCACTTCAGGCCGGGAACTTTAATCGGATCATAGGCTTCTATCTCGACGTTGCCGGTGCTGCCGACCTTTACACGCACGCCGGATTCACCCGCATAGGCTTTCTTGATTCCTGATCCGGTTTTCTTCTTTCCGATCTTGTTGTTCTTTTTGATTACCCGGTCGGTACGGTAGGAACTGACGCCTTCCCATTCGCCGACCAAATAACTTTCCCCGGTTTTTGACATGCCGTCGCGTCTTTGAATGATGGCGTTGATATTGTCGACAGGCATCTGGAATACAAGCACGCCATGACGTTGTCCCTGATGATCAAAGATTGGGGCGCCCATAAAGCTGGCGAAGGCTCCGGCACTGGGGCCGTAGGGGGTGAAATCCGTGAAGCCAATGTAACCTTTCTCGAAATTATCATTGACCATTCTGTAAACCTTGGCCAAGTCCGTATCTTTCCACTGGCCCGTTACCAGGTCGGTACCGAAGTCTAATTCCTTGTAAACCGTGTAGGCGACCTTGCCGTCATTGCTTAAAAGGAAAATATCGTAGTAACCCCGAGACAACAGGAGATCTCTGAACCAGGGGTGAAACTCTGCGTGGGCTGTATTGTAGGCGTTAAAACCTTCGGCCACGTCCAGCTTATGTTTTTCACCCGCAGGGTGCGGGTTATCTTCGATATAAAGACGCTGCAGGTCTTGCGTTACGGTCGGTCCGAACTCGTCCCAGCCAGCTTCGAAAGCCTCCAGGGAGTCTATTATCATGTGATTCTGGGACAGCAGCTGGACATCTTCCCTGATGCCGTTGAGGTATTGTTCGATCTGCGATCTTTTTAGCCCTTGCACGGCTGCCAGTTTGTTAAAAGCTTCGTCACGCAAAGTGGCGGCTGTTTCCATGAGAACGCCCATATCACCCTTGCGTTCTTCGAAGAACTTTTCAATCTGCGCTTTCTTGATTCCGCGCACGCCTTCCAGTTGGTTAAAGCTTGCCTCATGCAGGGCGGTATTGGTCTGCATTAACGATACAAGGCCAATAATGGCAAACGGCAGAATGCCGACAGCCAAAAAAGCCGCGATCAGCTTCGGGCGAACACGTAAATTCATGATTTATTCCTCCTTATGGTTAGCCCCGTTTTTTTGGGCCTTTTTAAACGCCAACAGCTTTGGAATTGCTCAACGATTGTGATGCTTTAGCAAATGGAAAAACTAGCCTCAAATTGAAGCTTAAGGCATTGGTCAAACAAACATTATGAACGGGGTGTTTCAAAATGTGTCTAAATGTTTCAGCTATTGAAAAATAAAGACAATTTCTGAATTGGAAATCGACTGAGAATAGAATTTGAAGAATGCGCGCAGGAAATTTGCCTCTAGCTCCATGCTTTCCTATGAAAGAACCAGAGATAAGAAGTATTGGCTGAGCCAAATATTTCAAAAAACTTCCCCTTACAGCTTGCAACATAAAGAGGACTTATCTTCGTTCGTAAGGATTCTAAAAGTTATTGCGCGCGAACGAAGTATTACTTCAGTAAAAAAGGCGGATCGAACAAAAGGATCAAGGACGTCAGGGAATTCGATTGAATTTTTTCGATGTAGAAAGGCAAACAGCCCACTTAAGGACACCTATACCCAGACCCTTTTCACCCGAGCTTGTTTTAGCGGCTATTCAAATTTCAGTAATTCCGGCGAAATAGTACCACAGTACGACTATTTTTGCTCGAAAATTTGCGTTCACACTTAGTTTCTTTGCTATTTCCGGTCACTATTTCGTGTAATACGATCCGAAATCGAAAAACTGCTTCATAGCGGGTTGATATTGTTGACAGCCCGTTGATACGCCATAATGTAATCAAGTTGGATACGCAGATCCTGATACTGGGATTTACGGCCTAGAAAATGGGATCTAGATAATGGGATGAGAGATCCCTGGTATTTATGAGGAACGGATAGGGGAAGTTCATGAGCGAAGGCAAATTCCGGCTGGTAACGCGAAGCGATTTTGACGGTCTGGTTTGTGCGGTCCTTTTAAAGGAAATGGACATGATTAATGAAATCAAGTTCGTTCACCCAAAGGATATGCAAGACGGGACAATTCTGGTTTCTGAAAATGATATCACGACCAATCTGCCTTACGTAAAAGGCGTTCATCTGGCCTTTGATCACCACCAAAGCGAAACCGTTCGTCTAGATGAAGTGGCCGAAAATCACATCATTGATCCGGATGCGCCATCTGCCGCCCGTGTTGTCTATAATTATTATGGGACGGACAAACTGCCCAACGTATCTGCCGAAATGATGGACGCCGTCGACAAGAGCGACTCGGCGCAGTTCACTGTCGATGAAATCCTCAACCCGAAGGATTGGGTACTCCTCAACTATATTATGGATGCCCGTACGGGGCTTGGCAGGTATCGCGATTTCAGTGTGTCAAACTACCAGTTGATGATGGAATTGATCGATTACTGCCGAGATCACACGGTCGAGCAGATCCTGGCCTTGCCAGATGTAAAAGAGCGGGTCGATATGTATATGGAGCATCTGGAGCCTGCCAAAGAGCAGATTCAGCGATGCACAAAGATGCATGCCAATCTGGCGGTTCTTGATCTCAGGTATGAAGAGATGATCTACGCAACAAACCGTTTTATGCTGTACGCGATGTTCCCGGATACCAATATTTCCATTCATGCTATCTGGGGACTAAACCGATTGAATACGGTTTATGCTGTCGGTAAATCGATTGTTAACCGGACATCGAATACCAATATTGGTGAATTGATGTTGAAATACGGCGGCGGCGGCCATGCGAATGCCGGAACTTGCCAGATTGACAATGATGATGCGGACTCGGTTCTTGATGAATTGATTCAGCAAATCACTTCTGACGGGTAGGTAAGGTTAACGCCTAGAGATTTTGAAAAATGACGTTTTATGAGTAATTGGAGACGTCCTATCCGTTTTCTGTTTGTCGTAATTGGACTTGCTATTGGCGCCTCTTTGGCGCCTTCGCTGAGCAGTTGCAATGCGGTAGATGACACCATTAGCTTCATCGCCGGTCCAGATAGCAACGGTCGCCTTGCCGACAATGCGCGCTTGCAACTGGATAGATTTGAAGATGTCTATATCAAATACGCGTCCAATCAGGATTCCCGCGTCAGGAATTTGGAGCACTTCCGCGATGCCTTTATGCGGGTGCGGTACGATTATGTCCGCGATGTTCCTGAGGCCCAACTTATCGATACCGCGATAAAGGGGATAGAAGAAAGCGAGCCTAAGCCTGAGCCCGGCAAAGTTGACCCGGATGTGCTTATCGAGGCGGCCCTGGACAAAATGATGACGTCATTGGATCCGCATTCAAGTTACTTGAACCCTGGCGAATTGAAAGAAATGAAGGTTTCAAACCGGGGCGAATTCGGCGGTCTTGGCATAGAGGTCACAATGGACGGGGATTTCGTCAAGGTCGTAGCGCCTATTGAAGATACTCCGGCATTTCGAGCTGGAATACTGTCCGGTGATCTCATTTCGCACCTCGATGGCGAGGCGATCAAAGGAAAGACGTTGATGCAGGCTGTCCGATTGATGCGAGGCAAGCCCGGCTCGACAATTCGCCTGACGATTAATCGCGAAGGAAAGTCTCCATTCGATGTGAAAATCCGCCGCGCGGTTATCAAGGTACGTTCCGTTCGCTGGCGTACCGAAGGCGATATCGGATATATCCGCATCGTCAGCTTCTCGGAGAAAGTTGCGCCTGGAATCGACGATGCTATGGAGGAAATTCGGGACGAACTGGGGGACAGGCTTACCGGAATAGTCCTTGATTTAAGGAATAACCCCGGCGGCCTGTTGCATCAGTCCCTGACATTGTCGGATGCTTTCCTGGAACAAGGCACGATCGTATCCGTACGTGGGCGTAGAGCAGGCAATGAACGAATATTCACCGCCGAAAGTGGCGATTTGGTGGAAGGTCTGCCCATCGTGGTGTTGATTAATCCGGGGTCGGCTTCGGCATCGGAGATTGTCGCCGGCGCCTTGCAGGACCATCATCGAGCAACAATCATGGGCCAACAGTCCTTTGGTAAGGGGTCTGTTCAAACGATAACGCCGTTACCCCAGGAAGGCGCATTGCGCCTGACTACGCAGTTGTACTACTCGCCTTCGGGCCGCGCTATTCAGGCTCGGGGTATTACGCCCGATATAGAAATCATTCCCGCGCCGAAGGTAGAAGAGGCTGGTGAGCAGGACAACCAACCCGCAGAAAGTGAAGTCGAGAACAAGGACGATGAAGCCGAAAAGAAGAAACTAGTTCGCAGGCGTGAGGCCGATTTGCCGGGAGCAATTTCCGCCGTCGGTCAGGATGACCAGCAAACGAAGACGAGCCTTCCCGAAGAGAATTGTGAGCCTGTTGGGGAAAATAAGGACAGGGCGTTAGGCTGTGCCCTCGCCCTGATCCGCGCGGGGTCATCGGCAAATTTCCTGGCGTCGATTGGTCAAACGCCTGCTATGTAGCCTTCAGTTTTTATGCGGCACAGTTAAAATCCGGCTTTTCCATAGCCTCCAGTAATCTTTCCCGTGCCAATGTGATAGCCGCTTCTCTGGGCAGAACATTCTTTTTTCTGACGTTCTCAAGTATCGTGCGGGTGTTGCTGGAAACCGTATCCACAATGATTGCCTCCGCTTCTTCACGGGTTCCTCCGCGGTATTCGACGGCGCCACAGATAACGCCGCCTGCATTGGCTATGAAATCAGGCAAGATTAGTACGCCTCTTTCATGCAGGACTTTCTCGATTTCCGGGCTCATGGGGATATTTGCGCCTTGCGGGATCACCCGGGTTTTAAGGCGATCAACATTATGCAGCGTGATGACGTCTGGGCGGGCCGCTGGTACCCAGATGTCACATGGGACATCAATAATGGCGTCTTTATCTTCAACTTTCCCACCATATTCGATGACGCTTTTCCCGGATTTTTCCAGATCAAGCAGGGTATCCAGGTCCAGTCCATCCTGATTGCTGACTGTACCGTGGATGTCGCAGGCCCCGACCAAAACACAGCCTCGTTTTTTAAGGAAACGGGCCGTATGTTGGCCAACCGAACCAAAGCCCTGAATAGCTACAGTCGCCCCGTTTAAGTCTAGTCCGCAAAAGTCCTTGGCTACGTCAACGGCGGCGACGAGTCCCAGCCCCGTTGCCCCGATCTGATCAAGCGGAATTCCGCCGATTTCTCCAGGCAGTCCGATAGCGCGCCCGATTTCTTCCTGTACCCAAGCCATACACGCTTCATTTGTGCCCATATCCGGCCCGGGGACGTAATCCTTAACGTCCCTTATAGCGCGGGCGAATGCGCGAAAAAGTTTTTCCTTTTCACCCAACGACATTTCGGGATCGCCGACTATGACCGATTTGGCGCCACCGTGCGGCAGATTGGCTGCTGCGTTTTTGTAAGTCATCGCTCGAGCCAGCCGGAAACACTCCTCGACACTGACATCGGGCGCCATACGGGTACCGCCTATAGCCGGGCCACGGGCGACGTTGTCAACGACGACAATGCCTTTTAGTCTCGCTTCAGGCTCATGCACGGCAACAATCATCTTCGGTCCGAATTCATCGGAGTATTTGAAAATTTCATCCATGATCCATTCTCCTTCTTTCTAGTGCGGATGGATCAGTCCGCTTTTTCAAGATCCTCAATAACGGCCTTCAAAAAATTGCCCGCCTCGCCGCCAGTGGCGGCGCGGTGATCGAAGGTCAATGACAGTGGCATGATCCGCCGAACGACCGCTTCGCCTTCGACGGCTACGACTTTTTCGTTAATGACGCCGGCACCGATGATTGCAACTTGAGGCGGGACAACGACCATTGCTGCATGCTGACCGGCAATGGTTCCAAAGTTGGATAGGGTAAGTGTTTGTCCACGCATTTCTTCCGGCGGTATAGCGCGGGCGACGACATCATTTTTCATCAAGTCAAGGCCGGCTCGAAGGTCTTTGGCGTCACGATTGCCGACGTCGCGCATTGTCGGTACGAACAAACCATCACTGGTGTTGACGGCGATACCTAGATCGACATGGTCGTGCAGGCGACGTTCCAGATTCACGCCGTCGAACCACGCGTTCAAGGCTGGTGAGGCATCGCATCCCGCGACAACGGCGCGTATCAGCCGTATCATGATATCCGCGGCCGGATTTGACGCCCATACATCAACGTCTGCTTCGTCGTGAATTGAAGTGGGAACGACCTCGGCGTGGGCGCGGGTCATTTTTTCCGCCATGGTGCGGCGCACGCCTTTAAGAGGTTCGGCGGGGACGGCTTCGCTCAATACCTGGGCTGCCCGTTCGACATCCTTTTTGGTAACCGCCCCTTTCGGGCCCGAACCCTGAACGATTGCCAGATCGACACCCAGTTTGCTGGCCGCCGCGCGTACTGCCGGAGTTGCCTTGACTTTGCCGGTTGCGGTTCTTGTTGCTGCTTCTTCTTCGGCGCTCAGTGCATCAGCAGCTGTATCGTCGTCGGTGATTTCGCCAACAACAGCGCCGCCATCGGTGCGTTCATTTTCTTCAATATCCGCTAACGGCGCCTCAACGTCTATGCGCTCACCGGCGTCGCCATATAGCTTGGCAATGCGTCCGGAATAAGGGGCGGGGACTTCGACGACCGCCTTATCCGTTTCGACCGATACCAGGGGTTGATCGGTCACTACATTATCGCCGACAGAGACATGCCACGAGACGATTTCGGCATCCTGTAATCCTTCGCCTAGATCAGGCAGGTTGAACGTGCTCATGATCTACTCCTTAACCGAATTTCATAGACTGACGCGCCGCATCGACAATGCGATCGGCGCTGGGCATGTAGTGATCTTCTAATCTGAATAACGGCATGACGGTGTCGTAACCCGCCACTCTCAAGATGGGCGCTTCCAAACTCAGTAGGCCATGTTCGGCTATTCGGGCGGCGATTTCGGCCCCAAACCCACCGGTCAATACCGCTTCGTGAATAATCACCACATGGCCAGTTTTTTCGACCGACTTCAGGATCGTTTCCATATCGACAGGACCTAAAGTAGCTACGTCGATGACATCGGCTTCGATACCGCTTTCAGCCAATAGCGCCGCGGCCGCCATAGTCTCAACCGTCATCGCACCCCAGGTGATCAAAGTAATATCGCCCCCTTGTCGCAACCTGAAACAAGTATCAAGTGGAAGTGCTTCACCGTTGTCGTCGACGTCCTCTTTGGCGGCCCGGTAAATACGCTTGGGCTCGAGAAACACCACCGGGTCTGGATCGCGAATGGCGGCAAGAAGCAAGCCATAAGCGCGTGATGGCGACGAGGGAATAACGACACGCAGTCCCGGCACATGGGCGAACATGGATTCGGTGCTTTCGGAATGATGTTCAGGTGCATGAATTCCACCGCCATACGGAGCGCGAAGCACCAATGGGCAAGACAAACGACCCCGTGTGCGGTTTCGCATACGGGCGGCGTGGCTCAGTATCTGATCCATTGTCGGATAGATGAATCCCATGAACTGAATCTCGGGAACAGGGCGGAAACCTTCCACCGAAAGACCGACGGAAACTCCGGCGATAACGCCTTCAGAAAGCGGCGTATCGAAGACCCGTTCACCCCCGAAGCGTTGATGAAGTCCATCCGTGGCGCGAAAAACGCCTCCGTCGACACCGATATCCTCGCCAAGCAGCACGACAGTATCGTCTTCTTCCATTGCCCGGGCCAGCGCCATTGTTACAGCTTCAATAAGAGTGATTTCAGCCATTTCCACCTCCCTTCGAGGCCCGCTTCAAGGCTTCTTCACGCTGGCGCGCAAGTTCTGGAGGCATCTCGGCGAAAAGATAGTCAAACATGCTTTCTAGCCCCTGGGGCGGTTCGTCCATATAGGCTTGGGCGGCTTCTTCAATTTCGGCGGCGGTAACTTCCAGAAGCCTCTCCTCATCTTCCTTGCTCCAGCCGGCGTTGTTGCTCAGATAGGTTCGCAAGCGTGCAACTGGGTCCTCTTTCCAGTGGGCGGCGACGGTTTCATCTTCTCGGTACCGGCTGGCGTCATCGGCGGTGGTGTGATCGGTAAGGCGATAAGTTATCGCCTCGACGAGAGAGGGGCCTTCGCCATCACGGGCGCGTTCCAAGGCCTGTCCAACGATATGGCGAACAGCGATAACGTCGTTCCCGTCAACTTGTTCTCCCGACATGCCGACGCCAATTGCCTTCTGGGCCAAGGTCTCGGCCGCCGTTTGTTGTTCGCGTCCGACTGAAATTGCCCACTGGTTATTGTTGACAACAAAAACAACAGGCAGTTTCCATACCGCAGCAATGTTCATTGCCTCGTAGACGTCTCCCTTGGATGTCGCTCCATCGCCAAACAGACATAACGCTGCACGCTTTTCACCGCGCAATTTCATCGCCATTGCCGCTCCGGCCGCATGGGGTGCATGGGTTCCGACCGGAACTGAATTCGGGAAATCCTGGGAATTGGTTTCGTAGACACTGCCACGCTCGTCTCCTCCCCAGTAGAGGAGTTGCGTTTTTATAGGTACGCCGCGAACCAGCAGCGCGCCCTGTTCACGAAAAGACGGCACCAATACGTCATCGTCTTTCATGGCGGCTGCCGCACCGACCGTGACGGCTTCCTGGCCCAAAGATGACGCAAACGTGCCCAGCCGGCCGGTTCGCTGCAGGGCAATCGCCTTGGCGTCGAACGCACGGGTAAGAACGACCCAGCGATATAAAGCCTTCAGGCTGTTGGTATCTTCGGCGAAAAGGGGCAGGGAAGAGATCGCATTCCCATCCGGGTCGAGGAAACGGGTGTAGTGAATTTCAAATTCGCAGACTTTGGTCACGGCAGCCTCCTTGCGATCCATTGCAAGAGCTCCACCGGGCATATCCGGTGCCAATCCCTCAACTAATATATGATTTTAACCGGGGTAAATCCACGCCTACGGCCTTGAAATCACGCAGGTTTGTATGTCGAGCAAGGTCATTTCGATAAATGTTATCGATACGATAGTAAATTACCAAAATGCCGCTCAAAAAGAACAAAACGACCCATATAGAAAATCGATATTTTAGTTTTTTTCCTCCAGACCGTAAAACGCATCGACTCGTGCCTGTTTAATGAAGTAGAGGAGGGGGGCAATTCTATTTAGATAAGGACTATTTTGTGGACGATCCCCTGATAAATGTTGCCGGTGAGATCATTGAAACCGGAACAATGAAAGAAGTTTCACCCGGAATTTATTGGTTGCGAATGCCATTACCATTCCAGTTGAACCACATCAATTTGTGGGTTCTTGAAGATGGTGACGGCTGGACCCTTATCGACACCGGAATCAACAGAGAAGAAATTCGAGAAGTATGGGAAGCCCTTTTTAAAGGCCCCCTCGCAGGTCGCCCGGTCAAACGAATCATCGTCACACATTACCATCCGGATCATCTTGGCCTTGCAGGATGGTTAACGCAAAAGCTGGGCGTTGAACTGTGGATAAGTGAAAATGAATGGAAAGCAGCCAACCATTTTTATAATGACACCGGGCCGGATTATATGGCGCGGGCGCGAAAATTCTACGTTGCTTCCGGTTTTGACGATGAATTGATGGAAGAAGTTGAAAAACGGCAAAACCCATACCCGACCCGCGTTTCACCTGTTCCACAAAATTATCGGAAAATTGCCGATGGCGATATCATCGAAATCAATGGGCGCCAGTGGCGTGTCATCGTCGGTACCGGGCATTCTCCGGAGCACGCATGCTTGTATTCTGATGACCCACATGTACTGATTTCGGGTGACCAGATTTTGCCGAAGATCACGCCCAATGTCAGCGTGTGGTTGCAGTACCCCGACACAGACCCTCTAAATGAATTCTTAGGCTCTCTAGATAAATTTCAGGGTCTTGATCCAGCAACCCTGGTTTTGCCAAGCCATAATTGGCCTTTCAAAGGATTGATCAAGCGTCTTGACCAACTTGCTCATCATCATGATGAACGCCTTGATGACGTTGTCGCCGCATGCGCCGACCCCTTGAACGCTGCGCAGGTTTTGAAGTTTTTATTCAAGAGGGAATTGGACTCACATCAGCTCTTTTTCGCTATTGGCGAAAGCCTGTCCCATTTGCATTATCTCATTGGGCAGGGCCGAATAATAAAAGAAACGGACGCTAACGGTGTCGACCAGTTTAGGGCGGCAAGCTAATGAAGCGCCTGACCATTACCGCATTTGCCCTGTTCTTGACCTTTTATGCTTTGCCGGTAATGGCGGGAGACGAAATTTCTGGACGAGCACGGGCGATTGACGGTGACACCATAAAAATAGGTGAAAACGTCATTCATCTATTTGGCGTAGATGCGCCGGAGTTGAAACAAACATGCACTTCAAAAAAAGGAAAGCTGCAAAGCTGCGGCGACCTGGCCCGTCAGATGCTCAATTCGTTGATCCTGAACATCAAAGTTAAATGCCAGACCCAGGGTCAGGACAAGGACGGCTCAATTGTTGCGGTTTGCTTTGCCGGACCTTTCGATATCAACGAACAGATGGTTTCTTCCGGTTGGGCTTTGCCGGTAGTGCAAGAAACACAGGCTTATGTGCGGGCTGAGTCCTTCGCCCGCGCCCGCCGGGAAGGAATGTGGCGTGGTACGTTTATTTCACCTAAACAGTGGCGGGAAGAGAACGGTATAAAGGATTAGAAAACGAAGTTATTTTTTGGCTATTGATTTGCGTTCAGCGGCGAGATTTTCCTTGGTTTTCTGAACGCCCGCGCGTAGCTGAGTAGCGGCTTGGGCCGCCGAACGAGCTTGCAATTTAGGGCTGATCCACATTTCTTTTTGCTCGCCTGAGCCCTTTTTCGGAATACGCATGACCTTGACCGCGTCGAAGTTGGACTCCTTGTCTAGTTCCTCGGCCTTAATCAGTGCGCTTCCAAATGCGCCACCATCGAATTTACTGTGTGGAGTCCATTTGCCTTCTCTCAGGACCATGATGCCAAGGAAAGTATCATCAATATTGGTTTTCGGATCAGCCATTTCTTAATCTTCGCTTTTCAAATTTTTGCTCCGGGTCGAAATTAGTCGGACCAATTTTTAGTCATCCTATTTTGACATTCTCTGCCAAAATTCCAATCCCTCTTTTTTAAATTCTTTGTGAAAATTTGGCCCAACCTAAGGGTACGCAGGGTAAATGATTGTCGCATACCAGTAGTTACCCCGAAAGCCACGCCAGGAAATGTTGGCTAGCTCTGAGGCGTCTCCTCACTTAGAACCTTTTGGGTCATTGAATGCAGTGTATCGACCATGCGCTGACCCTGTTCGTCACCATTACCGGTTAAACCGCGTTCGCCAACCAGTTTCATGGCTTCGACGTGATATCGTACAACCTTCAACCGGCGGGGAGTCATTGCCGCGGGTCTTTCGATAAACCGGCAGAGATCATTCCCAATTACACTGATAAGATTAAAATCGAATGTCCCCGCCTGGCCTTTCAAATCGTGAACGTGCCGGAACAGGACTCCTAAAAAAGCGGAATTATCCGGCGCCTCTTCCAAATCCGCCAAGGCCTTTTCAATAGTTTCAAGATCTTTTGGCAGCCGTTGGCAGAATTCTGCCGTCAGATTGTTTAGGACATCGTCAACAGCAGAAAAATCAACATCTTCAGCCTTAGCCGGAGAGGCCTTGTCGGCCAGTAATTTCTGTACCGGGATAATTTCAACGACGGGTTTCTCGTTTATTACCACCTGAAGCTCTCCACCAGCGCAAAGCGATCAATTTGGATCGGAATTCTTATGGAGAGTATTTTGCGCGTTGAATCTTTCGAGAGAATGTCACGATTGTTTCAAAATGTGTCTAATGCCCTCGAGCATATGCCTAGTAAGAGTGGTCCAGAAGCTCGCCCACGCTTTTCTTCATTCCAAAAAGCTGACGCGTATCAAAGGACAAACGGTGGGTAGCGTGGCAGTGTGCGCAGGCTAAAACAGCCAACGTACCCAAAGCCCGCCCTTTGTCCTTAATTTCGCCCTTTTTTAAGCTGTTGGCCAGAGTGGCCAGCGCCTTGCTCATGCCTGCATCCGGATAGGCCTTAAGAGGCTTTTGATGACATGAGACACAGGTGCCGCCCAAGCTTTCCATTCCCGTCGATAGGTTTTCAAAGGCTTCCATGGCTGCCTCGTCCTTGCCGTCGACGAAGCCAATTTTGATCCGGTTAACCTGTTCGCTCAACGTCCGCATGTGGGCTTTCAAGTCCGTATATTCGCCGATCTTGATCACGGAGAAATCAGGAGCCCTGTACATGGCCGCCGCAACGGCGCGGAAATCCTTATGACAGGACTTGCATGTCTGTCCCAGATTTCCCAGGGTGCTTGCGATATCTTCGAACCGATTTTCTTGTGAAGCCGTTTCAAGCTCGCTTAAGGCTTCCAAATCCAATCTCTTAGTCCATTCGGGGACCATCTCGGAAATTTTCCGGTAGTCCTGCCCCAGCTTGCCCGCCCATTTAACAAGATTTTCAGCGTCACGTGCGTTGGCGTAAATCTCCACAGCAAGCATCTGGCGGCGTAACTTGAACATAGTATGCAACCACACCTGACGCTTGTTGACGGGTTTATACCATTTGGCCAGGGATTGGGGAGGTCGTTTCAGGGCAATAACGTGTTCGGTATGGCTGTAAAAAATTCCAATCAGAACAGACACAATAAGGAACAGCAGAACGACAAATACTGACCAACGCATTACAAAAAACCTTTCAAGAAATTTTTGCCCCTTAAGCGTCTTTATATTTTCAATAACCTGCGGCTCGGCGCCATTAAAATCTTCGTAGTTGGACTATTCTTTCTTTGGCATCTTGATCGGCTTGGGTCCGAACAGCGGGATGCGCTCGACCAGATTTTCAAGCATGATCAGTTCTTCATCGGTGTGGTTGACCATCTCGGCTGGTTCAATCACTTTGCCGCCGTGTTCTTCCGGTTTGGCGTGGAAGTTTTGCGGCGCATCATGGTGGAATGTGTTCAGGTCTTCCAAATAGTACGGGTCCAGTTTAGGCAACAGTCGGGCCTTGCCGTAGCACAGGCAGACGTAATTTCGGTCCTGCCACGATTCTACGTAAATGCCGGTACCGCGAATGCCGATCGTGGCTAGCGGCATGTCGATTGTGAGATCTTCCTTGCCAAACACGGAAAGCAACTGCCCGGACACCACCCGAAGTACCTTCTCAGGTGTGTTTTCTTCGGGAAACATGATCTCCCCGTCGCCGCGGATCAGAAAGGCGTTGAAGCCGCTGATCAGGGTTGCTTCGGCGCCGGGCCCGGTGGTCAGTGTGTCTCCGGGATTTACCATCATACCCATTGCCGCCATCTTACCGTTGATGCGTACGTCGCCGCGTTTGGATTTCATGCCGGGCTTGATCATTGCCTGCACCGTTTGAGGCAACAATCCGGTTAAGCCAAGAGCGCTCATCTTCAACGACCAGCGCAATATACGGCGTCGATAAGAATCCATATGCGAAATTCCTTTTATAAAAAGGATATGCGTCAGTCTAGCTGTAACAGGGGGGGGGCGCGAAAAGGAAAACCGATAAAATCTTTCTCCAACAAGAAGATTTTATCGATGCGCCAATTCCACCGAATTCAGCGCTTCAACTATTTTCTGGTTTTTACCTTTTGTATGTGGAGCTAAACCGGTGTCGACTTTAGCAATGTGGTTGATGAGCCAATCGCGCAAAAATAACCGAAGCTTATCGATTACTTCCGTATCATGATTTTCATTCCATTTTTTGGATAAGTCTTTTACTTGTTTGGTTAGTTGATCGTGGGCGGCCCGATGTTCTGCAAGGTCGGGATAACCGCAAACATCCATAATCGCTTCCTCTCGCTTGAAGTGGTAAATCGTGTAATCGATCATTTCTTCAATAACGGCGTTCAAGGTATAGGAGTCGACGGTTGGATAGGAAATCTGGTTGGTTAGAAAGACCAGTTTTTGATGATCTCTATCAATGGCGTCAACGCCCACGCGTAGTCGATCCTCCCAAATCAATACATTTTCATTTGAAGCCAAAGGAAGTTCGATCCAAAAGGTGCTTCCGGCGCCTTCCTTACTCTCGAAACCGACCCTTCCGGACATACGTTCAACCAGCATTTTTGTTACTGGAAGCCCAATACCGGTGCCTTCCTTGGCGATCATGGAGCTTTTGCCCAACCTATTGAATATCTTGAAGACACCGTGATGATCGTCCTGTGCGATCCCGCTACCGGTGTCGGTTATTGATACGCGCAGAAAACCGTCTTCTATCACGTCGCCGTCAATGGTTACCGTACCGCCATCCTTATTAAACTTGACTGCATTGGAAAGAAGATTGAGCAAGGCCTGTTTGAATCGGGTTCGATCCGTGCGGACTTCGGGCAATTGCTTGTTGCAAATTCTATTTTCAATTTCGATGCAGCGCGTCGAACCCAGTGGCCGCGTCAGGTTTAAACAATCATCGACAACTTCAATCGCGTTTACTTCTTCAAGGGAAAGGGACACGTGGTCGGCTTCGATCTGGGCCAGGTCGAGCAATTCATTGACGAGTTCGAGCAGATGATTACCACCGTCCAGAATGTTTTCGATATGCTCCGTTTGGGGGGCAGCCAGATCATGCCGGGGATCATATTTCATCATCTGGGCGAAGCCCAAAATCGCATTGAGTGGCGTTCGCAATTCGTGGCTCATATTGGCAAGGAATTCCGACTTGGCCCTGTTGGCTTTTTCAGCTTCTTCTTTTGCGTCCTTCAACTGAACTTCCGACAGCTTCCGCTCGGTAATATCCGTTGAGATTCCGCAAACTGCATAAATTTCGCCAGAGGCATTTCTAAGTGAGAATTTCACCGATATATAGGTGTGGTTCCCGTCTTTTTGTGGGACGATCTCCTCTAATTCAAGAGGGGTTTCCGATTCGATTGCTTTCAGATCATTGGTTCGAAAAGCATCGGCAGGCTCAGGGGGGAAAATGTCGTGGCTAGTCTTCCCTTTTACGCCCTCATTCGTTACGTGGAACAGATCTTCATATTTTTTGTTCACGAACAAATACCGGCCGTCCAGATCCTTGATGTAAATAACAGACGACGTATTGTTCAAAAGATCTAGTTTTTGCTGTTCGCTTTCAATTAACGCGACGTTAGTTGCTCTTCCCCTTCGGTGGGAAACCACCAGCCACAAAATCAAAACCACAAGAACAATTATGGCGAAAGTCATCCTCGTCGTTTCACTTCGGTGATTGGTTTGAAGTTCCTGCGTTTGAAGATCGACCATCTCTTCCAAACGGGACTGGTAATGCCAAAGGTCCTTTTCCAACGCCCGTTCCTTGGAAATATCCCGAATGATGGAGTACAGAACCTTGCGTCCGTCGAATTCCAGCGGGACGGAGTGGACTTCAACGGTTCGAACGGATTCATCGGCTAGCTTGTGGCGAAAGATGAAGAAATTTCGTCCTTCCGTTTTGGCGAGGTTTCGTTCATCAGCTACCTGTTCTGCCGTCAACTGATTGATCTGCTGAATGGACATGGTACGAAAAATGTCACGGGAATATCCGTAAAACCGACTGGCCGCCGGATTGGCGTCGACAATGGTGCCGTCTCCTGGGTCGATCAAAAGCATGATCGAATTATGCTTGTCGAAGGCTTCCTGGAATGTCGGTTCGGCCGCTCCCTGAAAGGGGGACAGGACGAAAACGATCAGAAGGAAAGTTGACGAAATAAACCCGCGAATTAAATTTCTCTGACCGATCATGCCCCAAGCCGAAATTGGAAAAGTGATAAGCTATTTTTTCCTATCATAACGACGTAATCGGTGTCAGAGAATAGTCCATAGGATTATTTCTTAGAAATTTTGCGCTCGCTACTACTGCGATAAACTGTGATGTCCTGAATTCAACGCATCGGCAAAAATCCGTCTTGATCGTCCTCCAATTCCAGACCATGGTTCTGGACACAACAACCGAAAGACACAGATTTCTATTGGGGAGGAGACCATGGCGGGCGAATTACAGGACAGGGTATCGATTATTACCGGTGCTGGGCAGGGAATAGGCGAAGGCATCGCGAAAAAATTCGCCGAGGCCGACTCGAAAATTGTGGTCGCCACCCGTACCCGTGAAAGCGGCCAGCAAACCGTTGATGATATTGTCTCTTCCGGCGGCGAGGCCATCCTTATTGAAGTAGACGTGGGATCAAAAGCCGCCGTATTTGATACCATTGAGAAAACAGTGGAACACTTTGGCCGCTTGGATATCGTCGTCCATAACGCCGCCGTTTTTCCCATGAGCAGCGTTGAAAAGATGCCCGATGACGAAATCGATTTTGGCCTGAACGTTAACCTGAAGCCCGCCTTCTGGATGACCCAGGCTGCGCTGCCCCACCTGCGAAAGCAGGGCGGAGGGCGGGTCCTGTTCACATCGTCGGTTACCGGGCCGACAGTGGCCATGCCCCAGACTTCTGTCTATGCAGCTTCAAAAGGCGGACTGAACGCCTTCATCAGGACCGCGGCGCTGGAACTGGCCCGTGAAAACATCACCGTAAACGGGGTCGAGCCCGGCTACATCCTGACCCAGGCGATGTCTCTGCTTGCCGATGAAGAGGAACTTCGCGAAATGGCCTCGATGATTCCCAACGGAAAACTTGGCATGCCGGAAGACATCGCCAACGCCATGTTGTTCCTGGCCTCCGACGCCGCTAGCTATATTACCGGTCAGACCATCGTGGTTGATGGTGGTTCGACCCTGCCGGAAAGCCCCGTCGTGCTGAAGCAGTTTTATCAAGACGAGGGGTGATCGTCAGAAAGACATCAACGTCGGCGCCTTTTCGATAACTTCCGACAGGATGCGTTCGGCCGTTTGCATTTCCCTTTGAGCCTCGGCGCCCAGTCGATGCTGGTAACGCTCCTCGCTCAATCGCATCTGGGCGTCGTTCAGGGTCCTCAATTCACGAAGGAACAGTTCACGCGAGCCAAGCGGTAAGTAATCATCGTTTGAAATTGTCGACAGGAAGCTAAGCGCGCCGCGCATGACGATGGACCATACCGCAACGACCAGATCGTCGAAACTTTCCTGTAGTTCGCCTTTGTGATGGCTTGGCAGGTTCTGCAGGCGTCTTTCGATGATGATCAGGAACGTCAGGTTTTCTGTGGTTAAATCCTGGAACTCCAGAAAATCCCTGGTTTGAACTTCGATCCCCTTATCCTGCAGTTGGCGGCAGCTTTCCATTAGGGCTGTCACCCGCGCTTCGAGCGTATTGATGAAATGCTCTACCTTCCGGCGCTCTGCTTCGCGCTCCTCGTTTTCCTTCTGCTCGGCGATGCGCGCGCTGGGGCGTTTTTGAACCTGTTTATCTGCCATAATGCGGGGTAAACCTCGTTAATTTTCAAGATTATAACCGTATTTGCGTTATCGGTGCAGCCATTCATTCGAAGGGATGGAATCTGGAAGAGAGAGAGGGCAGCGACAGTCCATCGTGGAAACTCTTCAACTGCCTGACTAAAATAGAACGGAATTGGAGGGAATAACGTCGCTATGAAAACTGTCTTCTTTTTCATTCTTGTCGCGATCTGCGCCGTCGCGAACCCGGTAAAAGCGGCGGACGTCTTGAACCCGGTTGAAATCAGGGAATGGGACGTTGCCTATGGCGGGCGATCACGAGACCCGTTTGCCGAAAATGCCCAGTCCGTCTGGTTCGTCGGGCAGAGTGGAAATTATCTCGCCCGATTGGACCCGCCCACCGGCAAATTTTCTCGTACGATGCTCGATGACGAACCCGGCCCCCACAACCTGATCGTCGGCGAAGACGGCATCGTCTGGTACAGCGGCAATCTGTCCGGCTATATCGGGCGGTTCGATCCCAAGACCGGAGCCATAACCAGAATTGAAATGCCCGAGTTTGAAGCCGAAGACCCGCACACCTTGGTGTTCGACGCTGAAGAAAAGCATATCTGGTTTACCGTGCAGTGGGGCAACTTCGTCGGGCGTTTGAACGTCGCCAGTCACAAGGTCGACCTGATCCCGGTTCCTTCGTCGCGGGCGCGGCCCTATGGAATTATCGTCGCGCCGGACGGTGTCGTGTGGGTGGCGCTCTTAGGCGTGGACAAGCTGGCTTCCGTCGATCCGGCTACGCTCAAGCTAAGCGAACACAAGATCGTGCCCGGCGCCCGCCCAAGGCGCATCGGCGCGACGCCCGACGGACGCATCTATTACACGGATTACCGGCGCGGCGCTTTGGGGCGGCTTGATCCCAACAGCGGAAAACTGGATGAATGGGCGCTTCCGGCCGGTGGCGGTTCCGCTCTTTACGCCATGGCGGTCGATGAAAAAGGGCGCGTCTGGGTGGTGGAAACCGGCCCGTCACCCAATACCCTGGTTGGCTTCGATCCGGCCCTAAACAGGATATTCTCGATTACGCCAATTCCATCGGGCGCGGGCAGCGTCCGCCACATGCACTATCACGCCGGTTCGCAGACCATCTGGTTCGGCACTGACGAAAACACAATCGGCCGGGCGATCGTTGGTGAATAATTTTTCAATCCCGGGTTTTTCATCTTCCAACCCTGGATCCCCGGGTCGCGCTTCGCTTGCCCGAGGATGACGAATAAATTTTTCGTCATTCCCTCACGTCGCTAGCGTCATTCCCGCGCAAGCGGGAATCCATTTTATTAGTCGTCACCCCGGTATTGATCCGAAGTCCGGCTCCTTGCCTCAGGCCAGACTTTTAATAAGCTTGCACAGGTGTTGGCGGATGACCGGATCGGTGATCTTGTAATAGGCTAGGACAAGTTTCAGGGATTCCTGACGGGCGAGCCGTTCGATTTCACCGCTTTCTTCCTTTTTGCCCCTAAGCGCGGCGGCGACGCGTCCCTCATGGGTTTTCAACTCTTCGGGCATGTCTTCGAAAAACCACGAAACGGGCACGTCCAATATGAGGCTGAACTCAAACAATCTGGATGCGCTGATGCGGGTGTTCGCGCGCTCGTATTTCTGGATTTGCTGGAATGTCAGGCCGGTCATTCGCGCCAGCTTGGATAGGGAAACACCAAGCAACACGCGGCGAAGCCGCAGGCGTCCACCAACATGGACGTCCACCGGATTGGCGACGCCGGGTGGCAAAGGTATGAACTTTTTTAGTTTTTTTGAATGGGTCATGCTCGCCCTCCCGAACGCGACGCGCAAAGACGGTGCGCCCACCGTTTTAGCGAATGCGCTGCTTGATCCTGGTGATCGGGGAGTTAGAAAACCGGTGAGAGCCGGCCCTTGGGTTTTTAGCCGGGTGGCCTGGACATAGCCCAAGCTCCCCGACCATAAGGTCAAGGCGGTGCTTTACAGGTAAGCACCGAACCTCTCTCACAGGGGTTTCTAAGCCCCGGAACCCTGCGTCGGGGTTCCGACGCAAAGATGCCACAGGCTTAATGGAGGGGGAAGGGAATTCGATGAAGAAGGGTAGGTGGGATTAAGAAGCGTAGAACCCTAATCTTCCTTCTCTACAAACCCCAGGGACTGATGCGCGGTGCGCAGGGCGTGTTTACGCTTCAGGGGCGTGTTGAGGAAGCGGTTCAGGGCCGCGGCCAGATCGCCGGTCCACGGGGCGTCGGGGGCGTCGGCCATCTCCCGGCGCGCCGCCATCAGGGTCTTCACCAGATGGGCGGAGACGATGTATTCTGGTTGGGCATGATCAAACAGGTCTTTCAGGGATTCGTTCAAAAAGGCCTCCGGGTCGTCAACGCGCCATTCGGTCATGTCCTGTTCGAAGTCCACGAAAGGCGCATTACGGCCCAAAAAGCACGCCGTCTGCAGTAGCGCAGCGGGCCACAACGACTCATAGCGTTCGCACATCACGCGGGCGGCGTTGAAGCCTGTCAGCGCATGGGTAAAGCCCAGCCAGGTTATGTTGCGCGATACCGTATTGTCGGTCCTGTACATCAACTGGGCGTCGAAATGCAGCATCTGGCGCGCTACAGCGCCCATCAGGGCGTCGAAAAGTTCCTCGCCCCGTCCCGACGAATCGAGTGTGCGTTGCAGCGCCGCCTTGACTCCCAGAGCGTCGAAGTCTTCCGGCGCGACGGCAGCCTCGCCGCCCCCGTTGGGCCAGGCCGCCAGCGCAGGGGCGTAGTCCTTGAATTCGGGGATCAGGTCCTCACGCGAGCAGTTGATCAGCATCCTTGTAAGGGCCAGCAGCACCGGCTCCAACACCTTGTCGCCCAAAGCGTCTATCAGTTGCCCGGCCTTGAAGACGTAAATGATGGCGTGGCCGAAATCCTGGTAGTGGGCCAGCGCGGCCTCGGCAAGCGCTTTCTCCATGTCCGGGTATTCAAGCCCCGCCTCGAGGCCTCCGCGCACATACGCGACAGCCTTTTCTTCGTCCTCGTTCTCGATGGCCGCAATAAGGGCGTCGCGATCAAAGGGGGTGCTGACCCCGGCGTACGGATAAGGTTCTTCGCGCAGGGCGTTTCGCGACAGGTGGCCGACGATCTCCATCAGCGGCACCAGTTTGTGGGCCGCGTTTTCGCCCAGATTGTCACGCAACCACAACCAGTCGGGAGCCGCCGCCATGGCATGGGTCATGCCGAACTCGAAGCGGTCATGGGTTTGCCAGATCGCGGCGCGAACCACTGCCAAAGGGTCGCCGCCGGCCTTGATCAGGCGGGCGATCTCGCGCCCGATACGTCCATAATCATGGTCGTCGATGGCCTCGCCCAATCCTTCAAGAATTTTCTGTTGGCGCTCTTCCAGCGGCGCGTCTTCGATATCGACAAGTATCCGGCCATCCTCGATGCGGGTCTCATAAAGACGCACCGCATCGCCGCCGATAACTGCTTCCCCGGTGCTCAGATCGAATTTCCAGTTGTGCCAGTTGCACGTCAGCATACAGCCTTCATTCAGCGTCCCTTCCACCAGCGGGTAGCCTTCGTGGGGACAGCGGTTGTTGCAGGCATGGACGGCGCCGCCTTCGCCCAGGAACACGGCGATCTGCTTGCCGCCGGACTTGCACACGGCCTGCCCCTTGGCTTGCAACTCGTCCAACGTCATGGCCTCTACCCAGTCGCTCATGATGCTTCCACTTGCCTTGTTTTAGTCTTTTCAATATGTGGGGAGGCCGGTTGAATTAATCCAGCGCCTGTTCAAGGTCGGCGATCAGGTCGTCTGTGTCCTCGATGCCAAGTGAGAGGCGAACCAGGCCGTCGTCGATGCCCAGGCGGGCACGAATATCCGGGGGGATGGAGGCGTGGGTCATAATCGCCGGATGCTCAATCAGGCTTTCCACGCCGCCTAAGCTTTCGGCCAGGGAGAAGATTTCCGTGCGTTCCAGGAATCGGGTCGCGGCGTCAAGACCGCCTGCAATCACTGCGGTGACGATACCGCCATAACCGTCCATTTGCCTGCTTGCCAGTTCATGTTGCGGATGGCTTTTCAGGCCCGGATAGTAAACCTTTTCAACCTTCGGGTGGCGCTCCAGAAATTCCGATATGGCCTGGCCGTTGACGCAGTGTTGCTTGATGCGCAGGTCCAGTGTCTTTAGGCCGCGCAAGGCGAGAAAACTGTCGAATGGTCCCAGAATCGACCCGACCGCGTTCTGCAGGAAATAGAGGCGTTCGATGATAGCAGGATCATTTCGCGCCACCACCACGCCGCCTACCATGTCCGAATGACCGTTCAGAAATTTGGTCGCCGAATGAAGGGCAATGTCGAAGCCGTGCTCCAGAGGGCGCTGCAGGACCGGCGAGGCGAAGGTGTTGTCGCACACGCTGACAAGATCATGACGTCGCGCCATGGCGGCTATGGCGGCGAGATCGACCAGCTTCAGCAAAGGATTGGTCGGGGTTTCAACCCAGATCATCGCCGTGTCGGAACGAATGGCGCTTTCTACTTTCTCAAGATCACCCATGTCCATGAACGTGAAATCCAGACCGGAAGAGCGCTTGCGGACGTTTTCAAACAATCGGTAACTGCCGCCGTAAAGGTCGTCGACGGCGATGATATGGGCGCCGCTGTCCAGAACCTCCAACACCGTACCCATGGCCGCCAGCCCGGAGGAAAAAGCGAGACCGGCGACACCGCCTTCCAGATCGGCGATGCAACGCTCCAATGCCTGACGAGTAGGGTTCTGGGTGCGGGAGTATTCGTACCCCTTATGCTTGCCCGGACTTTCCTGCACATAGGTCGAAGTCGCATAGATAGGCGTCATCACCGCGCCCGTGGTCGGGTCCGGGTGCTGTCCTGCATGGATGCATCGTGTCGAAAACCCGGCCCTTTTGTTCCTGCCGCCTTTGTCGTTTTTGGCGTCCATGGATCAATGCCCCCTTTTGCGCAGATGGGTAATGAAATCAACCCGGGTTACCAGGCCGTAAAAGGTATCGTCGTCCTTGACCACCGCCACCAGGTCGTCATCAAACAACGGGATCAAATCTTCCAAAGGCGTATCGATGCCGACGGTTTCAAGATCGGTGGTCATATCCGTTTCCACCAGATCGGCGAAGCGTTCTCTGTCGTCATGTACGGCCATCAGAATGTCGCTTTCACTTATGATGCCGCAAATACGTCCCAATTCGTCCATCACCGGCAATTGCGAAACGTCGTACATGCGCATGCGGCCAAAGGCGATCTGAAGGGTGTCGTCGGGCTTAACGCTGAAGATATCGCCCTTGTCGGCCCGGTGCGGGATCAGGTCGCGCAGGTCGTGGCGCTCGGCGCGTTCCAGCAGGTCGTTATCCATCATCCAGGCGTCGTTGTAGGCTTTGGCGAGATACTTGTTACCAGTGTCGCAGACCAATGTGACGACCCGTTTGGGTTTTGTTTGCATTTGGCAAAGTTTCAGGGCGGCGGCGAGCAATGTACCCGATGATGACCCGGCCAGTACGCCTTCCGATTTCAGCAACATGCGAACGGCGGCGAAGGCTTCCTTATCGCTCACTGTTATCGCCTTGCTTACCAGCGACAAATCGCAAACGGGAGGGATGAAATCCTCGCCGATTCCTTCCACCAGCCAGGAGCCGACTTCATCCGGCACTTTGCCGGTTTTGACGGTTTCGGCAAGGACCGACCCCAACGGGTCGGCGAGGACCATTTTTACCCAGGGCGCATGCTCGGCGAAGAATCGCCCAAGTCCGGTGATAGTGCCACCGGAACCAACGCCGACGACCACGTAATCCAGATCGTGGTCCATTTGCTCCCAGATTTCGGGTCCGGTTGTCGTCTGGTGGGCCAGGGGGTTGGCCGGGTTGGCGAATTGATTGACGTAAAACGAGTTGGGTGTTTCGCGCGCGAAGCGCTCGGCCATGTCCTGGTAGTATTCCGGGTGGCCTTTGCCGACGTCCGAGCGGGTCATCACGACTTCTGCGCCAAGGGCTTTCAGATGCAATATCTTGTCCTGGCTCATCTTGTCGGGAATGATCAACAGCATGCGGTAGCCTTTCTGGGCAGCGACAAGGGCCAGGCCTAAACCGGTGTTGCCGGCGGTCGCCTCGATGAAGGTGCCTCCGGGTTCGATCAGGCCGTTTTTCTCGGCCGCCTCAATCATCGACAGGCCAATGCGGTCCTTGATGGAACCCCCGGGATTTTCGCTTTCCAGTTTTAGAAAAAGATCGCAAAGGCCAGTGTCCAGCCGTCCGGCCTGGACCATGGGCGTGTTGCCGATCCTTTCAAGCACGTTGGCGTAAGGCTTCCTCATAGGAACAGGGCCTTTAGCTTTGGGCTAACGCTCTAATTCACATATGCAGTGAATACCCCGGTTGCAATCATGGAAATAAAAAACGGCCCGGCAAATGCGTTGGGCCGTTTAAAACGGGAGACTACAGGCTGAAAATTTACGTATTTTAGAACAGCTTGAAGAGAGTTGGCGGTAATTGGTCAACAGGAGTGTCACTCGCCTCGATATGTTGCAGATCGAGCATGCTTTCGTGCAAGTCGTCCATGGCCAGCGCGGCCTCGGACGGGGAAAGGGCCCCGGACTGGACGGATTCCCTAAGCAAGGTTTCCTCCAAGATGAGTCTCTGATGACATCCGGTGTTATTAAAAGCGTTCATGGCAGTCTCCGATCAAACCTGTCTGGCGCTGGCGCCGCGTCGAAATGCCCTTTCCTCAGTCAGTACATAATAGAACAAAGGTGTTTCTGAATGATTACCAGGGTGTGTCGAATTGTGTCTGGTCGGTGACAACGGGAAAAAGATCAATTTTGCGCTGGTTTTCGCCTCCGCCCGTACCCAATTTCCTACCAATAAAGTGACAGACAGGAGAATTTCGCATGTCCAGCTACATCTTTGCCTATCACGGCGGTCAATACCCCGATAATGAGGATGAGGGGGCGAAACACATGGCGAAGTGGCAGGCCTGGATCGGCGGTCTGGGCTCAGCTGCGCTTAATCCCGGGGCTCCCGTTGGCTTGTCCAAAACCGTAAGCGCCAATGGCGTGAGTGATGATGGAGGATCCAACCCCTTGTCGGGTTATACCATCGTCACCGCCGATAGCATGGATGCGGCTATTAATCTGACAGAGGATTGCCCGCACCTTGAAGTCGGCGGCACCATCGAAGTGGCGGAAGTGTTGGAAATGTAGCCGTATTAATACGCCGTTCGTTTTTCTGGGGAGGTTTTCAATTGGAGACGATTTCAGCCTGCGTTCGTGACGATAATCCATATTATACAAAAAATATTGTATAATAAAATTAAATAACAAATTTTTTTCGAATAATTGTTGAAACAGGTTTTTTCGTGATCTATACAAGGGCCTCTTTCGCCCCCAATTGATCGATTACGAATTAAACAATGACCGACGAGAATATCTACAGCCAGCCGCGACAGGCGGGCAAAAGACATCACTGCTTTTACGAAAATGGTAAAGTGTTAGATAGCCCTGACCAGGTGGGTCCTTCAGGCGGCGACCGGAACACAGCGAGCTTCCATATGGGCGCCGGGGATGACGCTCAAACTGTCGTAGCGAAGTTCGCCTTCAACATGGGCCGTGGCCAGCACTTCAATCTTGTGGGCTTCGACGAGGCCGCTAACGGCGCCGGAGATAACGACCGTGTCGGCACCGACGGTGCCGTGGACGGATCCGCTTTCAAGAACCGTGATGGTGCGCCCGGCGATGTCGCCATCGACTGCGCCAGCGATTTCCATATCGCGCAAGGCCTCCTTACCGGCCTCGGTAGAAGCGGACATTCCGGTCGGGTAACTTGGGATTTCGTCTTTATACGCGGCTGTAGCCATGGTTCGAATCCTTGTTCAACGTTTCAAAGCGAATCGCAAGAATCAGACTATGAAGAACGTAGTAAAGACTTCGTAAACAACGATTCACGTTGTTGAATCAGGACTCTGCGCAATATTAGAACCCCTTTTATTAGCATTTTGTAATTTAATGATGGCACAAAGACCTGAATGTTTGCTACAACCTTCCCATTCACTGTGGTTTAGGGAGCCATTTTGTCGGGGTGGACAGGGTTTCAAGTAGCAATTTTGAACCACCCTCCAATTAATTTTTTGTATAGGAAATTTAACATGTCGAAGCTGGTAGCGCCGCACGGTGGCGGAGAGCTAAAATCCTTATTGGTTCCGGAAGTAGAAAGAGCCGCGGAACTGGAACGCGCCATGGGCCTGAAACAGGTGCCAATGACCTCGAAAGAAACATCAGACGTCCTGATGTTCGCAATGGCCGCCTACACACCGCTCGATGGGTTCATGAATGAGGCCGACTGGAAAGGCGTGTGCGGAGAGATGAAAACAGCCGATGGGCTGTTCTGGCCGATTCCGATCACCTTGTCGGCTTCTCAAGAATTGGCCGACAGCATTGGCGAAGAAGAAGAGGTGGCTTTGGTCGATGGCGACACCGGTGACGTCATGGCGATCATGCACGTCACGGAAAAATACGCCATCGACAGGGAATACGAATGCCAGCACGTATACGCAACCACCGACACGGCTCATCCCGGCGTCGCTAAGGTGATGGAACAGGAAGCGGTAAATCTGGCCGGTCCCGTCCGCGTGTTAAGCGAAGGTACGATGCCTGATCAGTATTCGGATCTGTATTTCAGTTGCGCTGAATCCCGCGCGCTGTTCACCGAAAAAGGCTGGTCGCGCGTCGCCGCATTCCAGACTCGCAACCCCATGCACCGTTCCCACGAGCATTTGGCAAAGATCGCGGTCGAGGTTACCGACGGCGTCTTTATCCATCAGGTTCTGGGCGCCCTGAAACCCGGAGACATTCCTGCCGAAACCCGGACAAAAGCTATTCAGGCGATGATCGATAACTACTTCGTGGATGGCACGGTTATTCAGGGTGGATACCCGATAGAAATGCGTTATGCAGGGCCTCGCGAAGCGCTGATCCATGCACTGATCAGGCAAAACTTCGGGTGTTCGCATCTGATCGTCGGACGCGACCATGCCGGCGTCGGTGACTACTATGGGCCTTTCGACGCTCAGCATATCTTCGATAATTTATGGGATGGGGCGCTGGAAACCCAGCCCTTGAAGATCGACATCACTTTCTATTGCAACAAGTGCCACGGCATGGCGACAGCCAAGACCTGTCCTCACGATAAATCGGAACAAGTGCATATTTCAGGTACAAGACAACGTGAAATGCTGTCGGCTGGTGAGGAAATTCCAAGCGAATTCAGCCGTCCTGAGGTTGTTTCCGTGTTGCGTGAGTTTTACGCGTCACAAAATTGATCGCTCTTGATTTTGCCTGACGGGGCAATAACTTATCAAAGGGAGGGGCCGGTTAAGGTTCCTCCCTTTTTCAATTGTCGGAATTATCCGCTGATGAGCGAGTAGAGACAATTTATTGCGATTTTTTCCTAACCGTAGGAACGTCGGCGGATTTATGGCGCAACTAACCTGCGGCGATCCAAAATTTGGATTAAATACTCCGCAATTATGAATATTAGAAATTGCTTTTGTATTTGAGCCGTATCAATATCCCACCCGAAAAAATCATAACCAAGAGACGATCGGAATGTTCAAGTTTCTCCGATATTTTTCCATAACCAGCGCAATCGCAATTCTGGCAGTCACGGCCGGACTGCTGATCTTTTTTCGCCAGCATGCGGTCGACGATCTGGTTAAATTCGGCGAAGCACAGAACGAAGCTTTAACTCGGGCCCTTGCCAACAATCTTTGGACCCGCTACCTTCAAAATAAAAAGTAATAAGGGGGAGGGGACAACCATCAAGGTCATCTTTCCGTCGATCCGGGTGTTGGACTAGAGCTCGTTGTATTTCCGGGAATTTCCGTGCGCTTTTTCGACGGGGTATTTTTCCCCGTTCAGGTCTATCTTGCGCGACGCCGCACCAATGAGATCGATGCCCGCCCGTTCGGAAATCATCAAAAGATAAAGCAGGACGTCGGCGGTTTCTTCTTCCAGCTTTTCAATAAATTTTTCGTCCGCAAGCGCGATCTCGGTTTCCTCATCGTTCTTCCATTGTGTTAGTTCCAGCATTTCGGTTGCTTCTAGGTTCAGCGAAACAATCAAGTTTTTCAGGGTTTGGAATTGTCGCCAGTCGCGCTCGTCGCGAAAGTCAATTAGGCGTTTGGTAAGGGATTGAAGGCTGTGTGATGTATATTTCGGCATGGCGGTTCCTGAAGAATCGGCTGGTCAACGCTCCTTAATAGCCTATTTTTCTGATGGCATAAGCTTTTTGGCGTTGTTAAACGATACCGGACAGTATCTGTCATTGGCAGAGTGAGGAATTAGAACGGATTTTGTTGATGCCCAAAAAAACAGAAAGAATTGAAAAAGAAGATGGAACCATTGAGTGGCGTCTAGATGGAAAATTACACCGTGAAGACGGCCCAGCCGTCGAAAGGCCCGACGGAACTCGGGTCTGGTTTCGGCAAGGAGAACAGCATCGCGAAGACGGCCCAGCCGTGGAACATAGGGACGGTCGCGAAGAATGGTGGCTAAATGGAAAATTGTTGCCTGATACGCCAAAGAAAACTGAAGGAGAAGACGGTATGATCGAGTGGAAGCTTGATGGAAGCTTGCACCGTGAAGACGGACCGGCCGTCGAAAGACCCGATGGAACTCGGGTCTGGTTTCTGCATGGAGAGCAGCATCGCGAAGACGGCCCAGCCGTTGAACATTGGGACGGAACCAAAGAGTGGTGGCGAAATGGCAAACTGCATCGGGAGGATGGGCCCGCCATCATAGAGTCCGATGGCACCCAAGAATGGCATCGAAACGGCGTTGCCCACCGCGAAGACGGTCCGGCAATAGTCCGACCGGACGGTGTGCAACAATGGTGGGTGAACGGTGAGCGCCATCGCGAAGACGGTCCCGCTGTAATCGAGGAGAATGAAATGCGGCAGTGGTGGGTCCAAGGACTTCTGCACCGGGAAGACGGTCCGGCCATTGAATATGAAGACGGTTCACAGGAATGGTACCTCGGGGGTATGCCGGTCGAGGAAGATGTAGTCAGGGATGCCGAGAAACGTGCTGATTTCCTGAATAAATTGAACGGTACTTCCTAAGCTGCCAAAAAAACTTTTTACAATTCGACAAAAAAGGGAGACGCTGGCGTCTCCCTTTTTTTCGTTCTTTTTTCGACTTGGTGGACCCGTCTAAAAAAGCTTAAGGCTTTTTCGGTGTTTCGTAAGGAACTTCTTTGTGCCACTCAATCCATTCGGTGTGGTAACCAACGAAACCTTTGTCGTTTTCCGGCTGCTGCTTCGTTGTGTAATACTCAGTCTTGCCGTCAGGAACCGGATCTTTTGCGTTTACGTTACCCATTAATCAACTCACTTCTTCCCTAGTTAAAAACCGAGATGGCTCCTTGCAAAACTGCAAATCATCTCACCCCAGCGTAATTTTTCTCATATTTGAAAAATCGAATATACACGATGATGTGGCGGGAGGAAAGCATCTTTATATTCGTCTTATCAGATTGTGGATTCAGTCAAGTCCGACAACTGCAATAGGCAAAAAATCGGTAGGCCCAGTCGTTAAATAAACAAAAAATGAAGAGAGCCTTCTGAAAAAGTAAGGGTTTTCTAGAGCTTTCATTGATCAAAAACTTGATTATAAAAACAGCTTTCCTTTATATAATTCCCTGCTAATATAAGGGACATGCAATAGACAATATATCTAACAACGACTGCGACACGGGAGGGATTTGATGTTCGCCAGTAATCCGTTTGCTGATCTTGCGACGGTCATTCCGCTCAACGTTATCCAGGGCTACGTCATTTTGATGGCAATTCTGGTCGTTGGCGGCACCATTATCGATTTGATCCACAAGAAAAGCGCCAAGTACTTTTTCGCCAAAGCCAAAGCCGCCGAAGCCTCGCGCATCCGTGAGCTTGGTGCGGGCGAAAAAATCGGTATTGCCGTCAATACGGCGGTTGTCGATGTAATGACATCTGGCGAATTCTGCAATCCAAAGCGCCGGATATCGCACCTGTTTACCATGTACGGCTTTGTCTTGTTTCTATTGACGACCATCGCCCTGGTCTTCGCATATCAACCTAGTGAAGCTCCAGCCATTGTCTCTCTATTATGGCATCTTGGCGCCGCCATGGTGATGTTCGGCGGATACTGGTTCTGGTTCTTCATCCGCGTCGATATCTCGGCGGAAGGCGTTCCCTGGTATCGCCTTGTGAAAGCAGACCTGTTTATCTTGTCCCTTCTAGGCACAACGACCTTTGGCCTTATCTGGTCGATCCTGCAATCAGGCGGTGCAGGTACCTTGACTACAGTATTTTTGGGCCTGTTCATCATCTCCGCCACGGTTCTTTTCGGTGGCGTGATGTGGTCGAAGTTCGCACATATGTTTTTCAAGCCGGCTGCAGCGTTCAACAAACGTGTCATCAAGGCCGACGGTTCTCGTGAAAACATGCCTGAACTGGGTGATCTGACGGATCCCGAGTTACAGAAAAAATTTCCGGATATCCCGGAATACATGGGCGCCAACCCAAGCTACATGGGTCTTGGCATCAAGCGCGAGCAGCCTCGGCACTACTAATTCAAATTTGAGAAATTCTTTCTAACGGGGAAAGGAACGAAATATGCCTACTTTCGTCTACATGACACGATGCGACGGCTGCGGACACTGCGTAGATATCTGCCCATCCGACATCATGCATATCGACACGACCTACCGTCGTGCCTACAACATCGAACCGAGCATGTGCTGGGAATGCTATTCCTGTGTAAAGGCCTGCCCGCAACACGCAATTGATGTACGCGGCTACGCGGATTTTGCACCGCTTGGCCACAGCGTTCGCGTTGATCGCGACGAGGAAAAGGGCGTCATCGCTTGGCGCATCAAGTTCCGCAACGGCAAAAAAGATCTGAATTTGCTGGCGCCGATTATCACGAAACCTTGGGGCAAGAGTATACCTCAACTGAAAGACGTTCCGGGGCCGACCCAGGAACAGCGCGACAGCCAGCAACTGTATAACGAGCCGAAGTACATACGCATGGATGACGGCGACGTACATACCCTAGAATCCAACGGCCTTAAAATGAAGCAAGGGGTTTCCTACTAATGGCTTACCAAACGATTGTTGAGGACAATATCGACATCCTCGTCGCCGGCGCGGGCCTTGGTGGTACCGGCGCGGCTTTCGAAGCCCGTTATTGGGGGCAGGACAAAAAAATCGTAATTGCTGAAAAGGCCAACATCGATCGTTCCGGTGCCGTGGCGCAGGGTCTGTACGCAATTAACTGCTACATGGGCACCCGCTTCGGCGAGAACAACCCTGAAGACCATGTACGTTATGCACGCATCGACTTGATGGGTATGGTCCGTGAAGACCTGCTGTTTGACATGGCTCGCCATGTCGACTCCGCCGTCCACCAGTTCGAAGAGTGGGGCATGCCGGTCATGCGTGACAAGGAAAAGGGTACCTATCTGCGTGAAGGCCGTTGGCAGATCATGATCCACGGTGAATCGTACAAGCCCCTCGTAGCTGAAGCCGCAAAGAAGTCGGCAGACAAGGTTTACAACCGTATCTGCGTCACCCATCTGCTGATGGATGAAGCGAAGGAAAACCGCGTCGCGGGTGCCGTCGGCTTCAATGTCCGCACGGGGAATTTCCACGTCTTCAAATCCAAAACCGTAATTTGCGGTGCGGGTGGCGCTTCCAACATCTTTAAGCCGCGTTCCGTTGGCGAAGGCGCCGGTCGCGTTTGGTACGCGCCGTGGTCGTCAGGTTCCGCTTATGCGTTGATGATCAACGCCGGTGCGAAGATGACCCAGATGGAAAATCGTATCGTTCTGGCCCGCTTCAAGGACGGTTACGGTCCGGTAGGCGCGTACTTCCTGCACTTGAAGACGTACACCCAGAACGCTTATGGCGAGGAATATGAATCCAAGTGGTTCCCCGACTTGCAGAAGATGGTCGGTAAGGAATACCTGGATCCGGAAGTTTCGCACCTTACCCACCGCCCGATCCCGACGTGCCTACGTAATCACGCTTTGATAAACGAGGTGAATGCGGGACGTGGACCGATCCACATGGTTACCATGCATTCGTTCCAGGATCCGCACCTGGAAGAGATCGGTTGGCACAACTTCCTTGGGATGACTGTCGGTCAGGCTGTTCTTTGGGCGGCTACGGACGTTGATCCAAAGAACGAAAATCCGGAGCTGACTACGTCCGAACCGTACGTCATGGGGTCACACGCCACCGGTGCCGGTGCATGGTGCTCGGGTCCGGAAGATGTTTCTCCGCCCGAATATCAGTGGGGCTACAACCGTATGACCACGGTCGAAGGTCTGTTCGGCGCCGGTGACGCGGTTGGCGGCACGCCGCACGCGTTCTCTTCAGGTTCCTTCACCGAAGGCCGCTTGGCCGCGAAAGCCGCTTGCAAGTATATTGACGATGGCAAGGCGGAAGGCATAAACGTTTCTGAAGGGGCCATCGCTAGGCTGAAAGAAGAAGTCTACAGACCGATGGAACATTACAAGGTTCACCGCAACGAAATCGTTGCCGGTACGGTGAACCCGAACTACCACAATCCGCGCCAGTCTCTCGACCGATTGCAGAAGCTGATGGACGAATATTGCGGAGGTGTGACAGTCAACTACATGACCAATGATAAGCTGCTGAGCATCGGTCTCAAGAAGCTTAAAATCATGGAAGAGGATCTTGAAAAAATTGCGGCGCAGGACCTTCACGAACTGCTGCGTGCTTGGGAAGTCAAGCACCGTCATCGTGCATCCGAGAGTGTCATGCAGCACACCCTTTTCCGAAAGGAAACCCGTTGGCCGGGCTACTATTACCGTGGTGACGCCATGAAAGTGGATGACGAAAATTGGCATGTTCTTACCGTGTCTCGTCGTGATCCAGATACCGGCGAATACACCATGGAAAAGGCGCCATTGTATCACTTGGTCGACGAAAACGAGGCTGCCGCAGCCGAGTAAACTTCAAGACGTCCGGCGGAAGTTCATTTCGAACTTCTGCCGGGGCTTGAAAAAAGGATCAGCATTTCCATGTTGATCTTTTTTTGTTTCCGTACGAGTTTTCTTTTCACCATGACTGAGGACAAATATGAATATTATCGACCTTTCCGATGAAGAAATCCTGTCCGTAGCCGAGCCGATGTGGACCGAGCTCGTCAGAGCCTCTAACGAAGGTAAATACGGTCAATTCATCCGCAATTTCGACTATAGTCTGATCCAGGGGCTGAACGAGGTTGAAGTCGGTAAGCAATTCGCGAAAAGCGAGCTGACCAGAAGCCTTTCAGACATTTACGATTATCTGGGGCTCATTCGCCGTGGCGAGCACGTGACGGTTCTATTTCGTGTCCGCAGTACGAAAAAGGAAGGCGAATGGCTCGGCCGTTTAGTCCTCGGTTTCAATGAGGAAGATGAAATCAAGATTTTTGGCGCTTCCATCTTCTAAGACCCGGGTTGTGATGTAACATGAACGAAACCATTCAAGACAACAAGTTCGTCGAACTCAGCTACAAGGTGATCGATCAAAAAACTGGCGAAATCCTGGTGGCGGTCGAATACCCAATCGGCTACGTGCACGGTATGGGTAGTGTCCTGGATCAAAGCGTCACGACGGAATTGAAAGGCAAAAAAGCGGGCGATGTCATTGAGGTGCCCATCGATTGCAATATGCTTTACGGCCCAAGGGATGAAGGCCTGGTCTTTACCGATCGCATCGAAAACGTCCCCGAAGAGTATCGGGAAGTCGGCACCACCATCACCATGGAGAACGAAAAGGGCGAGCCCCGCAATTTCATTGTGACCCGTATGGACGATGAAACGCTCACAGTCGATGGCAACAATCCGCTTTGCGGTCGTCTTGTAATTTTCAGACTAGAAGTATTAAACGTCCGCAACGCCACCAAAGAAGAAATTGAAGTTGGAGGTGCGGTCGTAGCCGAGCCGGAAGTGGATGGAACGATCAAGGTCCCAATCTAAAGATGGCTGGTCTGCTTATGGCCGAAACTGACTCATCATTTAAGGAAATGCTGTTCGAAATCCGATGCTGATAGCACAAATTTCCGATACCCATATTTCCCAACCCGATCCAAATGAACCTCATACTCTTGAGCGAATAAACGCGCTGAAGACTTTTGTCGCTCATGTCGCTGAAATGGAGGAAAAACCCGACTTGATTCTGCACACCGGTGACGTTTCTCAAAATGGTACGCCGGAGGAGTACAGAACCGTTAGGTCCGTGTTGGACGAATTGGAAATACCTGTATTTTTCGCCGTGGGGAACCGAGATCTGGGCGCAAACCTACTGGACGAGCTCGGTGGGCTTGGCAGCGGGAAATTGGTGGACGGTTTTCTTATCTACAGTCTAAACAGGTTTTCCGTGCGACTTATCGCCATGGATACCCAGAATAGAAAAAGCAGGATCGGTACGACTTGCTCAGTAAGGCTGGGCATTTTGGAGCAATTGCTCGAGGAACAGCCCGATACTCCCACCGCGATATTCATGCATCATCCCCCGTTTGAGGTCCCAACCTCAAAGTACCCTTTTCAGTTCGACGATCCCGCGCTGGCCGACGCTTTTCTGCGCTTGATTTCACAGCACAAGCAGGTGGTACACCTGTTCTGCGGCCATATGCATCGTGATTTCAGTGTGGAGTTGGCAACCTGTAACGCATCGGTCGTTCCCCCATTGCCGCCCGACAACCGTCTCGGCGAATACGAAACTGGTTGGAAAGAACTTCCGTTGTTCCAGTTGCACCGCTGGAACGCTGATACGCTGCAATTTAAAACTCAAATGACTCCTGTAGGAGGCTGAAGCGCAAGATAAGAATGGACGTTGAGGCGGAGCCTATTCGGCTCAAGGGCCACCACGTTCCGCGGTACTTCCAACTCTTTCTTTCGACAAGACCATAACTATATTTAAAAAATTGAATATGGGAGGAAATGGTGCCAAATGTTGAAGTTAAAGATGCTCAGGGAAAACTAATCCATACTTATCAGATTCACGCAGATGGGTACGGCACTCTGATTACAAACGAACATCTGATCGAAATGGCAAAATGTAATGCCATTGAAGATGAACTTGTGAGTAAGGATAAGATTGATGAATTGACCTTTGCCGTCAGTGGCTAGGCTTAGCTCTTTGTGCGAGATATTTTTTTGTAAACGGCTAGACAAATCGCTGAAAAATAGGTGTCGGGACAGGGGGCGCAGCCAGCGTGCATTTGGTCTTCTACTGGATGAAAACGTCGTTTTTGTCGATCCAACGATTCCCATGAGGCCGCAAATCCGGCAGGAAGCCACCGCTAGGTCCAGGGGAAACAAGGGCGCGACCTGCCCTTTTCTAGTTGCCGAAAAGCCAAAAAATCTTTTTTTTCAAGGGTGTGACACGCATCACAGCGTACTCCGTAAAAATTAGATAAAATTTTATCTAAATTAGCAGTCTTTCCGATTCTCTCCTTACCCACCGGCTCTTTCAGATGGCTGAAAATCGGTGTTCAGGGCAAAGACAGGGAGAGTTTTCGTTGAGGCATCCAAATGGAGTACGACCATGGCTTCCGATAACGAAACAACCGGCCCGAACGATCTTTCCATTACAGACGTTTCTCCGTTCGAGGATAACGGTGCAACCGAAGTAGCGCAGGCTGCATCCGGTGCTGACGCTCAGCCGATTGGTACAGTCGATACCACCAGCGGCTCGGTCATTGCCACGCGGGTTGATGGAACCAAGGTCGAGTTGGAACCCGGCTCGCCGGTCTATCAGGGCGACGTTATCGAAACCGGCGGCACTGGCTCCATCGGCGTGACGCTAGCCGATGAAACGACCTTCTCGATGTCCGAAAACGGAAACATGGTCCTGGACGAGATGGTCTACGATCCGGCCACCCAAGAAGGTTCGGTCTCCATTTCCGCTGTTGAAGGCGTCTTTACATTTGTCAGTGGCCAGATCGCCAAAACCGATCCTGACGCCATGACCTTGAACACTCCCGTCGCCACCATCGGTATCCGTGGTACCCAGGTCGGCCTGGATGTCGACGATGGTAAAGGGGATAAGCTTGTCGATAATGGTGATGGCACCTGGACATACACCGCGCCGGCTGATTTCGACGGTTCCCTCGATCTCGCATATACCATGAATGAAAATGCCGACGGCACCATTCAGATTTCCGTCGATTCGGACGCGATTAAGTCCCAGGACGGACAAAAAATAGTCATCGACGAAGCCGCCCTGATGACGGAGATAGATGCGACCCTGTTGAATGAAATGGTCACTTCGGCGGGCAGCAGTGGCGAGGTTCCAGACATTACAGCGCTGAGCGCCGGGGTCGCCGGTGAACAAGGAAGGCCCGACGTCAAGGTCGTGTTGATGGAAGAAGCCGACGGATTCGTTGGCGAAGTGGTCGTGGCAAATGAAGGCGGCGTGCAAATCCTGAATACCGCCTATCAAGGCACAACCATCCTCAGCGAGACAGACGCGCCATCAGATCCAGTAACTATTGAGAAATCCGAATTGCTGGAACAGTTTGGCTCAGCTCTAAGAAGTCTGCCTGCCGGCAACAACGCCAACCAATACGGTACTGACAGCGCCGAAATAAGTGAGCTCGTCGAAGAAGCTAGGGCGGAAGAAGAATCTGCCGGTGAAGAAGAGGCGACCGAAGTAGAAACTGAAGAAGAAGGTGAAGGCGAGGAAGAATTAGCCGAAGAAGGAGAGGAAGAAGGCGAAGAAGAACTTGCTGAGGAGGAAGAAGGTGAAGGCGAGGAGGAATTAGCCGAAGAAGGCGAGGAAGAAGGTGAAGAAGAACTTGCCGACGAGGAGGAAGGTGAAGGTGAAGAAGAAGAACTCGCCGACGAGGAAGAGTTAGAGGGCGAGGAAGAGCTGGCGGCCGAGGAAGAAGGCGAAGAAGAACTCGCGGCCGAGGAGGAGAGCGAAGAAGAAGTCTCTGAAGAGGAACTAGCTGAGTTTGAAACCGCAGCCGGCGATGAAGAGGAAGAACTGGCTTCTGAGGAAGAACTAGAAGGAGAAGAGGAACTCGCCGACGAAGAAGCCGCCGAGGAAGATCTAGCCGTCGAAGAACTTGCTGTCGATGAAATTGGCGAGGAAGAACTGGCTGAATTCGAAACCGCAGCCGGTGACGAAGAGGAAGAACTGGCTGCCGCAGAAGAAGTAGTTAATGAAGAGGATTTGGCCACCGAAGAATTGACTGAAGAAGGCGTTTTTGAAGAGGAGCTGGCGGCTGAAGAAAGTGTCATTTCAGAGGAACTGGACGTGCAGGACCTCGGCGAAATAGAGGGTACGGAATCCGTTCAGGAACTTGCTGACTTCGATACCGCTTCTGGCGTAGAGGAAGAAGAACTTTCAATCGGCGTTTCGGACGATGGTGAAGAATTGTCGCCGGAAGATCTTGCCGCGCTGGAAGATGCCGCCGATCTGGCAGATTTCGAAACCGCTGCCGGTGATGAGGATACCACGGAAACGACTGGATTTATTGATACGACGGCCACTGATGCGGCCGCTGAAGCCGCTGCGAGAGCCGCCGCTGATGCTGCCGCAGAGGCAGCAGCACAGGCCGCGGCCGAAGCCGCTGCTGCGGCCGCCGCCGCTGCTGAGGAAGCCGCCCGTCAGGCTGCTGCAGAGGAGGCCGCCCGTCAGGCTGCTGCCGAAGCCGCAGCAGAGGCTGCCGCGGAAGCTGCCCGTCAAGCCGCCGCCGCCGCTGAGGCCCAACGGCTTGCCGAGGAGGCGGAAAAAGCTCGTGTCGAGACTGCCGATGCACCGACTGTAGAAGTCCAAGACAGTAGTGGTCTAGAAGATCACTTGGTCGATATTTCGATCAGTGGCGACATCATTCCGGATCCGGGCGAAAATGACATTCTGACGGTGAATATTTCTGGTGTGCCCGAAGACGCCGAACTTACAGCCGGTACGCGCAATGATGATGGCAGCTGGACTGTCAGTGGAAACGATCTTGAAGGATTGCAACTGAATCCGGCGGAGAATTTCAACGGCACAATTGATCTTCAAGTCACCGGTGTTTCAACCAACCCAGTAAGCAATACATCCACACAAGGTGTGACACAGGAAGTATCCGTTGAAGTGGCGGCGGTAAATGATGATGCCGTTATTACCGGCGATGCGGCAGGCGATGTTCTTGAAGGCGATACCCTGGAGGCAACCGGAACGCTGTCGGTTTCCGATGTCGATGGCGAGGCAGAGGAAGTCTTCCAGACTCAGTCCGACGTTACTACTAGTTATGGCTCATTTTCCATTGATGCAGACGGCAATTGGAATTACTCACTCGATGGTGATTCAGCAGAAGTTCAGGCGCTTACCACTGGGCAAACATTAACCGACACAATCACGGTGTTATCTGCCGATGGAACCTCGTCCGAGGTTGAAGTCACCATTACCGGCACTAACTCAGTACCGACAATTTCAGGCTCTTCCGCAGCTGATGTTTTTGAAGACGGCGACCTTTCGACCGGGGGTACTCTTTCCATCGTCGATCCTGATGCAGGGGAAAGCGCCTTCCAGGCGACGACAGCTACCGGCTCGCATGGCGATTTCTCAATTGCGGCCGACGGTCAATGGACTTATACGGCTGCCGATAGTGATGCGATTCAAGCTTTGGGCGCAAATGACACTATCGTCGAGACGTTTACAGTTACCTCGCAGGATGGTTCAGCGACGGAGACGGTTACGGTCACCATCAACGGCACCAACGATGCGCCTGAAATCACCGGCGGCACGTCTGCAGACGGCCTTGAAGACGGCGGTGCAGTTACCGGTACGATAACAGCTACGGATGTCGACAATCCGCAGGCCGAACTGACGTTTTCGCTTGTTGAAGGCGACGATGTTGCGACGGCCCAGAACGGCACAGTGACGGTCAATGCTGACGGTTCTTACAGCTACACGCCAAATGCGGACTTTAATGGCACGGATACGTTTACGGTTCAGGTCGCCGACGGCGACGGTGGCTTCGATACGGAAGTCGTTTCCGTCAACATCACGCCTGTTAATGACGTTGCGACGATCACAGGCGGTACTGAAGGCGACGTTCTTGAAGATGGTGGCGATCAGCTTGTAGCTTCCGGCACACTTGAAATTGATGATGTAGACGGCGTGGCTGAAGAGGCGTTTAACGCGGTTGATGCAGGTACAGCTTCGTACGGTACCTTCTCGATGACGGCCGATGGTACTTGGGAATACACGTTGGATAACTCGAATCCGACGGTTCAGTCCCTGGGCGAGGGTGACCCTCTGAGTGATTCGTTCACGGTCACCTCTGTCGACGGCACTGAACAGGTGATTTCAATCGATATTACCGGCACCAATGACCAACCCCAGATTCAGGCGCATACGGCTAGCCAAGCCGAGGACAACAGCTTTACATTTGACGCATCTGATCTGCTGATCGGATCTTCCGACGTCGACACTTTGGATACACTGACGGTCACGGATGTTTCGACATCAAGCACCGATGGCACGCTTGCCCAGAACGATGACGGAAGCTGGACCTTCACGCCGAATCAGGATTTCACGGGCGACGTACAATTCACCTATACGGTAGACGATGGTTCTGGAGCGTCCAATGCGACTGCTTCCTCGACCATGACCCTGACCTTCACGCCTGAAAATGACGCGCCTGAACTCACGCTTCAAGGCGGCCCATCGACATTCCAGGAAGGCCAGGCGCCCATCAAGATTGCGCCGGCGGGTGATGTCACGGTTGGCGATGTCGATTCGACCGACTTCGATGGCGGCCAGCTGACTGTTTCCATGACCGGTGGCACAGAAAATGATGTTCTCGCAGTAGGTCCCGGCGGCGTTCACACGGAAATCACTGTTGATGGCAACAATCTGCTCTATCCGGGCCCGAACGGTGAACTAATCGGTACATTCGAGGGCGGCACGAATGGTGAAGACCTTGTCGTGACGTTTACTGAGGGTGCGACACCTGAAATTGCGGAGAAACTCCTCAATCAGATCACTTTCGAAAATACCAGTGATGCGCCGGTTGAAGGCGACCGCACGATAAGCATGACTTTGACTGACGGCGATGGTGGCACCAGTGCGACAGTTTCCGAAACCATCGAAGTCCGGGCGACTAATGACGCTGCAACGATCACGGGCGGCACTGAAGGCGACGTCCTTGAGGACGGCGGCGATCAGCTTGTAGCTTCTGGCACGCTTGAAGTTGACGATCCTGACGGTACGGCCGAAGAGGCGTTTAACGTCGAGACGGGCGCGGCCTCCACGGGCGGTTACGGTACGTTCACGATGACGGCCGAAGGCACTTGGGAGTACACGCTGGATAACTCGAACCCGACGGTTCAGGCCCTGGGCGAAGGAGATCCGCTGAGCGATTCTTTCACAGTTACTTCTATTGATGGCACCGAGCAGGTGATATCGATTGACATTACCGGCACCAACGACCTTGCAACGATTACCGGCTCTGCTGCAGGCGACGTGTTTGAGGACGGCAGTTTAAGTACGGGCGGTCAGATGTTTGTTGCTGATGTTGATACCGGCGAGAACGTGTTCCAGGCCTCGGGCGCTTCAGGGACCCATGGCGATTTTGCTATGAACGCGAACGGCCAGTGGACCTACACGGCGACGGACTCAGACGCGATCCAGGCTTTGGGCGCCAATGATACGATCCAGGAAACCTTCCAGGTTAAATCTGCGGATGGTACGGCGACCGAAACGGTTACGGTTACCATCAACGGCACCAACGATGCGCCTGTGATCAGCGGCGGCACGTCGGCGGATGGCCTTGAAGACGGCGGTGCGGTTACCGGTACGGTTACGGCGACGGATGTGGACAACCCGCAAGCCGAACTGACGTTCTCGCTTGTCGAGGGCGACGATGTTGCGATGGCCCAGAACGGCACAGTGACGATTAATGCGGACGGTTCCTACAGCTACACGCCGAATGCGGACTGGAATGGCACGGACAGCTTCACGGTTCAGGTTGCCGACGGTGACGGTGGCTTCGATACGGAAGTGGTAAACATTACCATTGATCCTGTTTCCGATGCAGCGGTTATCACTGGTGGAACGGAAGGCGATGTTCTTGAGGACGGCGGCGATCAGCTTGTAGCTTCCGGTGCGCTCGAAATCGATGATCCTGACGGTACGGCCGAAGAGGCGTTTAATGTCGAGACGGGCGCCACTTCCACGGGTGGCTATGGCACATTCACGATGACGGCCGATGGCCAGTGGGAATACACACTGGACAATTCCAACCCAACGGTTCAGGCCCTTGGTGAAGGCGATCCTCTGAGCGATTCATTCACAGTTACGTCGGTTGACGGCACCGAGCAGGTGATCTCGATCGACATCACCGGCACCAATGATCTTGCGACGATCACGGGCTCTGCCGCGGGCGATGTCCTTGAAGACGGTTCCTTAAGCACGGGCGGCCAGTTGTTTGTGAGCGATGTGGATGCGGGTGAGGATGTTTTCCAGGCCGGAACAGCCACCGGCAGTCATGGCGACTTCGAGATCAAGGCGGACGGCACGTGGACCTACGCGGGCACGGACAGCGCGACAATCCAGGCTTTGGGCGCCAATGATTCGATACAGGAGACTTTCCAGGTCAGGTCTGCGGACGGCACGGCGACCGAGACGGTGACGGTTACGATCAACGGCACCAATGATGATCCCGTGATCACCGGCGGTACGGCAGCGGACGGTCTTGAAGATGGCGTGGCCACCGGCACTGTAACGGCAACGGATGTGGACAACCCGCAGGCTGATCTGACGTTCTCGCTGGATACCAGCGCGGATGCGGCACAGGCCCAGAACGGCACGGTTACGGTCAATGCTGACGGTTCCTACAGCTACACGCCTGATCCGGATTGGAATGGCACCGATACGTTCACGGTTCAGGTTGCCGACGGCGATGGCGGATTTGATACCGAAGTTGTTACCGTCACCATTGCGCCTGTTAGCGACGGCGCCATTGTTACCGGCGATGCGGCCGGTGATGTTCTTGAAGACACAACCCTGACGGCATCTGGAAAATTGAATGTCGTTGACGTTGACGCGGATGATGATGATGACGATGGCGTTGGCGACGACGACGATGATGATATCGATGAAGAGTCGTTCCAGGAGATGACGGACGTCACCACCGACCACGGTACCTTCAGCATCGATGCTGATGGCAACTGGGATTACACCCTGGATAACGCTTCCGCCGATGTTCAGGCCCTGGACGAAGGCGTCACCATGACCGATACGATTACGGTCCTGACCGCCGACGGCACGCCGACGGATGTGGTGATCACGATCACCGGCACTGAAGATGCGCCGACGATTACCGGCTCGGCCGCGGGCGACGTCTTTGAAGATGGCGTCCTGACGACGGGCGGTACGCTGACGGCAGTCGATGCGGATGCAGGCGAAAGCGGGTTCCAGGCCTCCAGCGCATCGGGGACCCACGGCGACTTTGCAATGGGTGCGAACGGCCAGTGGACCTACACGGCGACCGACAGCCCGACGATCCAGGCCCTGGGCGCCAACGATACCCTGCAGGAAACCTTCCAGGTGACGACCAATGGCGGCAACGTTGAAACCGTTACGGTCACGATCAACGGCACCAATGATGCGCCCGAGATCACCGGCGGCACTGCTGCCGATGGCCTTGAAGACGGTGGCGCGGTTACCGGCACGGTCACGGCTACGGATATCGACAATCCGCAGGCTGAACTGACGTTCTCGCTTGATACCAGCGAGGGTGCTGCAACGGCTCAAAACGGTACGGTTACTGTCAATGCTGACGGTTCCTACAGCTACACGCCGAATGCTGACTGGAACGGCACGGATACGTTCACGGTTCAGGTTGCCGACGGCGACGGCGGTTTCGATACGGAAGTCGTTTCGGTCACCATTGCGCCTGTGGCGGATGCGGCCGTTATCGGTGGCACGGCTACCGATTCCTTGACGGAAACGGATGCGGCGCAACAAGCAAGCGGACAGTTGACGGTCAGTGATGCCGACGGCGCGGCTGAAGAAGTCTTTGTTGCCCAAAGCAACGTTGCCAGCGAGTACGGTACTTTCAATATTAACCCGAATGGCGGCTGGACGTTTGACCTTGATCCTACAGTTGCCGATACACTGAGCGTTGGTGAAGTCGTTACGCAAACCTTCCCGGTAGAGTCTGCCGATGGCACGACGGCGAATGTTGAGGTCACCATCACCGGCACCAACGACATGCCGGTACTGACCGGCGGTACTTCCGCCGATACTTTCGAGACTTCGGTCGAAGCGGGCGGAACGGTGACGATTGGAAGCACCGATCTGTTGACGACGGATGTGGACAACACATCTGACGAATTGGTTTACACTCTGACGGCCGACGCCGGGCATGGCGAGATGTACCTCAACGGCGTCGAGCTAAATGTAGGCGATTCCTTCACCCAGGAAGATATCGACAATAACCTGCTGACTTACACCAATGACGGCACCGGCGAAGGTTCCGAAGGCGGCGAGTTCGAATGGGCAGACGGTACTCCCGAATGGATTCCGCCCCAGGAAAGGCAGGACTATGAACCGGAGGCAATCAATCAGGAAAATCTGACGTCTCCCGCCGATGGTACGACCGTTACCGTAACCTTCCAGGGCGAAGGCGCTGGTTATCACAACGCCATGGGCTGGTACAAGATCGTCGATGGCCAACCGACCGAACCGCAAATCATGTGGGAGGACGCCTCCCAGCAAGGCAGCGGCGGAACGTTGGTTCCCGGTCAGGACTCCGTAACTCTTGACTTGGATGCAGGCGAAGAATTCGGATTCTTCATCGTGCGTAATGGCGCCAGCGCAGTCGAAAACCTGGGCGAAGGTGCGCTTTCCTTCGATGCGGACGGTAACCTTGTCGGCAGCAACAGCACAATTGACGGCAGCCAGTTGTTCCACACGGTAGACAACAACCTAACCGATGGCGCGCTGAACGAAGACAACGTCATGCATGGATCTTCGGGCCTTCAGGGCGATAATCTGATGATCGGTTTCGAAGACCTGTGGGGCGGTGGAGACAACGACTTCAACGATCTGATGGTCTCCGTATCGTATGACGTTCCCGCGACGACAGGTTCGGACAGCTTCGAGTTTACCGTTACCGATGGTGATGGCGGATTTATCGCCGACACCACGTTTGATATCAATATATCCGATATCAATCAGGCTCCCGAAGTTGACGCTATCATCGGCGGCGCTGGTGACGAAGACACATTGATCACTGGTCAGATTACGGCCTCGGATGATGACAACGACACGTTGACTTTCTCCGTCGCAGATGGTCCGGCCAACGGTACCGTAGAAATTGATTCAGAAACCGGTGAATTCACCTTCACGCCGGATGGAAACTGGAGCGGATCCGACAGCTTTACCTTCACCGTGAATGATGGAAACGGTGGCGTTACGACCGGCACGGCCAGTCTTTCAGCCAGTGCGGTCGCCGATGCGCCGACGGTTACGGTGCAGAATGAAACCGGTGCCGAGGATTCCTGGCAGCAGCTGCATCTGGATACGGCTTTGACCGATACCGATGGTTCGGAAACACTGTCGATTGTCACGATCAGCGGCGTTCCCGATGGCGCGATCCTGAGCCCGGGTTCCAACCAAGGCGATGGTGTATGGGAGGTAAGTCCCGCCCAACTGCCATCAGTGTGCATCCTGCCTCCTCAGGATTTCACAGGTGAAATTGAAATGTCTGTCAGTGTGACTTCTACGGAAGATGCAGGCGGTTCCGAGACCACGACTGAAACCTTCACTGTGGATGTTACACCAGTTGCTGATGCTGCCGTAATCGGCGGCACGGCAGATGATGCCCTGACGGAAACGGATGCCGCCCAACAGGCCGGTGGCCAGTTGACGGTTACGGATGCCGATGGTGCTGCTGAAGAGGTGTTCGTGGCTCAGAGCGGTGTTGCCCAGGACTATGGCACATTCAACGTCGGCACCGATGGCGCATGGACGTTTGATCTGAACGCCGGTGCAGCCGATACGCTCAATGCGGGCGAAGTCGTTACACAGACACTGACGGTGGAAACCGCCGACGGCACGCAGACCCAGATCGAAGTTACGATCACGGGCACCAACGATGCGCCGACCGTTGACGGCCAACAATCGTTCACGGTTGTCGAGGATGGCTCGATCATCATCACCGAAGCCCAGCTATTGGCTGGTGCGTCTGATGTGGATGACGGTGCGCAACTAAGTGTCGAAAACCTGAGCGCCGGTAATGGCACCATTACGGATAACGGCAACGGCACGTATACCTTTGCGCCTGCCGCCGACTTTAACGGCGAAGTCAACTTGTCCTACGACGTCAGCGACGGCACGGCTTCGACGCCTGCCACCGCGACGGTCGATGTCACTGAAGTTGCTGATGCTGCCGTAATCGGCGGCACGGCAGATGATGCCCTGACGGAAACG
>CAZBEC010000001.1:0-18315 GCA_964490815.1 uncultured Thalassospiraceae bacterium | reverse complement strand
GCGAAGTCAACTTGTCCTACGACGTCAGCGACGGCACGGCTTCGACGCCTGCCACGGCTACCGTTACAGTCGCCGGTGAAGGCGATGACGCCATAATCGGCGGCACGGCTACAGATACGCTTACAGAAACCGATGCAGCCCAACAAGCCGGTGGCCAGTTGACGGTGACCGATCCCGACGGCGCTGCTGAAGAAGTGTTTGTTGCCCAAAGCGGCGTTGCCCAGGACTATGGTACGTTCAACGTCGGCACCGACGGCGCATGGACGTTTGATCTGAATGCCGGTGCGGCCGATACGCTCAATGCGGGCGAAGTCGTTACACAGACGCTGACGGTTGAAACTGCCGACGGCACCGAGGCTCAGATCGAAGTTACGATCACGGGCACTAACGATGCGCCGACGGTAGACGGCACGCAAGCGTTCTCGATGAACGAGGACGGCACGTTGACCATCACCGAGGCGCAACTTCTTTCGGATGCCTCCGACGCCGACGATGGCGCTCAATTGAGTGTTGAAAACCTTGCTGCCTCGAATGGCACGATCACTGACAATGGTGATGGCACGTATACCTTTGCTCCTGCGGCTGACTTCAGCGGCGATGTCAGCTTGTCCTTTGACGTTAGCGACGGCACGGATTCAGTGGCCACCACGGCAAGCGTCGCGGTCGCCGCTGCTCCCGCGGCTGCGCAATCCATGTACCTCATGGACGCCACCAGTGACGGCATCATCGAAGTTGGCCCCGACGGTACGAGCTCGATGTTTGTCACCAGGGAAGATATCAATAGCGCCCTGAACGCTTCTTCCGGCGGTGGAGATGACGACGACGATGGCGATGTCCATGATGCAAATCTGGATGGCATGCGTATGGAAATGGATGCAGACGGTAACCTGATCTTTACCGAAGGCGACTCCGATTCCATTCTGATGAAACCAGCTGATGGCGGTGATTTACAGGTCATCGCGACCGGTGACGACATCAAGGCTGTCACGGGCGAAAGTAGTGTAGATCTTTCCGGTCTTGCTATCGGCGATGATGGAACGATCTATGTGACGGATGAGAAGGACGACTCGCTTCTGACCGTCGACCCGGATACGGGAGCCGTGACGAGGCTGGTATCCGAAAGTGTTATGAATGATTTGCCCGGTATTTACGATGTCGATCTGGAAGGCGGCTTGCTGCAGGGTTCCGATGGAACTTTGTACTTGGCTTCCGACGGTAGCCCGAACGCGATCATCTCGGTCGACCCGTCGACCGGAACGCCTTCCGTTCTGGCTTCCGGGGGAGACTTGAATTGCTCAAGCCTGAAGGGCTTCATGACATTGGCGCCGAATGGCGATTTGATTGTTGCAGATAGTTCCTGGAATGGGGATGTCCTGCGCATCGATCCAAGTGATGGAACGGTTTCGACCTTCCTGACAGGTGGAACAATCAGGGATGCCCTGGGCGGCGATTCCGATATCGATGGTGGTATCGCTTTTGATGCAGACGGCAACTTCTACCTTACGGACGAGAACAGCGACAGCGTCTACAAATGGGATGTTGACGATGTAGATGCCGGTACTGTCGATGTTTCTTCCGGCACGCTTTATCTGTCTGAAAATGATATCGAGAGTATCACCGGTAGTGATAATGCCGATCTTGAAGGTGATATGATGTTTGCCACCACTACCAGCGACACAATGGAAGGTGGAAGCGGGGACGATACCCTTGCCGGCGGAACCGGAAGCGACACCCTTTCCGGTGAAGCTGGCGATGATGTCCTATATGGCCAGTCAGGGAATGATACCCTGGATGGCGGAGCGGGCGACGATATTCTAATGGGCGGATCCGGCGATGACACGCTCACAGCCGGAGACGGTACCGACATTCTTGATGGCGGAACCGGTGACGATGTTGCGGTCTTCGAAGATGACGTTGACGATTACGACATCAGTGTCGACAACGTAACCGGCGTCGTTACGGTCAGCCATAAATCCAACGGAAACGTCGCTACCCTGAAGAACGTTGAAACGCTTACTTTTGCCGGTGGCGTTAACCTGGCGGTTGCCGCTATTGCCGTTGCTTCCGACAATGCCGACAACGATTTCGATAGTTCCGGCAGCTCCGGCAGGCAGGACTTCGATGGAAACAACAGTGACAACACCCTTTATGGCGGCAGCGGAAACGATAAGATCGAATCCAAAGGCGGCCAGGATGAGGTTTACGGAGGTTCCGGAAACGACGAGCTTAAAGGTGGTGGCGGCGACGATACGCTTTATGGCGGCTCCGGAGAAGATAAGCTTCGTGGCGGCAACCAGGATGATCTCCTTTACGGCGGCTCCGGTGACGACGATTTAGATGGCGGCAAGCATGACGACATCGTCTACGGCGACGCCGGTGACGACCTGGTGAAGGGAGGCGACGGACAAGACACCCTTTACGGCGGCACCGGTGATGATGATCTTCGCGGCGGCAGCGGCGATGACACTCTATATGGAGGCGCCGGTAACGACACACTTGAAGGCGGGGACGGCAACGACACGCTTTATGGCGGCGCCGGTGACGATACCCTCGAAGGCGGTGACGGCGACGACACCTTGTATGGCGGTTCCGGCGACGACACGCTAATAGGCGGCGAAGGTGATGACGACCTTTGGGGTGGCGATGGCAGCGATACCTTCGTCTTCCATCAAGGCGACGGATCCGACACCATTAATGATTTCGGAATCGGCGACACCATGCTGTTCGAAGGCACTTGGTTCGATGATGGTAATTACAATGTCAGCCAGGACGGTGATGACGCTGTGGTTACCTTCGGCACAGGTGACGATGCTGTCGAAGTTACCGTCAAGGATACCGATGCCAACAGCCTGAAGTTGGAAAGCACGGCTGACGGCGGCTATTCCGTTACATCGAAGGACAACGAAGATAACGTCGCCTTCGACGGAAGCACGATGGGGTAAGATCGCTTCCCTAAAACTACAAGAAAAGATTGGGCCGGCCCTTTCGGGGGACGGCCTTTTCTATTAGGGTTTATTGGCTGAAATTCCAGTATTGAGGGAAGTGCCGAAAGCAATGCAGAAAATGCAGAACAGTGCAAAAGACGCAATTGCAAATTCGAACCCGGTACCAAAAGGGCTGAACGAATCTGCCATCCTTGAGCGAATTGCCCGGATGCATCTAAGAAAGGGCAAGCTGGGCGAGGCGTTGGTTCTGTACAGCGAACTTGCCCGCAAATATCCGGTTGAGCTGACCCATCATCTACATGTGTCGGCCATTCTTCATTTTCTGGGCAAAAAAGAAGAAGCGCGAAAAGTTCTCGAGGCGGGAGTCTCAATAAGACCTTATGCATTGAAGGCTGGAAAGAGTGATCATCAGGCCCGCATTTTCAGATTAAGGGGCATGCAAAACGCCTATTTTAATCTGGGAAAAGGTCGCGCGGGATTCAAAATGAAGATGACCGGCGGAGGCTTTTCCAACAGCTACCTGATCGACCCAAATAGTTATCTGACTATCAATTACCTGGTGCACGGCAAAAACCTTTTGAATGATAAACGATTACCGAAGTTCGATATCATCCTTAACGCAATTGCCGACACGGATGTCGAGGAAGACTCCCTAAAAGTCGTATCCGAATTTGTGCGGGAAAATCCGGAATTCCCGATGATCAACGATCCCGAAATGGTTATGCAGTGTTCGCGTGATAAAAATTTCCGGCGCTTAAACGATATCGATGGAATTATTTTCCCCAGAACTGTCCGGCTTCCGGCTAAGGAATATTCCCTAAAAGTTCTAGAAACCTTCATCAGTTTAAATGGCTTCTCTCTCCCTTTCCTGGTTCGAGAGGCGGGAACGCAGACCGGAAAATCGTTCGCCTTGGTTGACAGTCTCCAGGCATTGCAGGAACGATTGGCAAATCCTGCACGGTTCGATTTTTACTTGATCGAGTATGTCGAGGAACTTTTTCGGGGAGAGTTTTACCGCAAATTGCGGTTTTTCTTTATAGACGGCTATCTCTATCCAGTTGTTTGCCATATCGACCGGATATGGAATGTGCACGGGTCCAACCGGAAGGAAATCATGGCCGAACACGGGTGGATGATGAACGAGGAAAAGCAGTTTCTCGATGACCCTGAAAGCTATTTGGGTTCAGACATTTATAACCGGATCAAAAGCTTGCATGAAGTTGTCGGCCTCGACTTTTTTGGTGTTGATTTCACCGTTACGGATCAAGGTGATGTCTTGATTTACGAATTGAACCCGGCCATGCGCCACGCTTTCGATCACGCCCGGAATTTCCCTTATATGAAGCCCCATATGCAGGACATCACAGATGCTTTCAATGACATGGTACACTCCCGATTAGCTAATGCCCGTTCTTAAGGCTGCGCGAACAACGAATCAATAATTGGGCAGTCGGGTGTTTTACCTCCGGAACATTCAGAGGCTGTTTTTTTTAGTATCCGCTCCATTCGTTTCAGATCCGTGATTTTCGCACGTACATCGGCAAGGTGTGACAAGGTTATCAGGTTAACTTGCTCGCAAGTTACTTCGCCTCCGTCTACAAGCAACAACATCTGACGAATCGACTCCAGGCTAAATCCCAGCTCCCTGCTGCGGCGGATAAAACTAAGCCGTTTGAAATGATTGTCGTCATAAAGGCGGTGCCCTCCATCCGTCCGCGGTGGGGAGGGCAGAATGCTGACCCGTTCATAATATCGAATGGTTTCAATATTGACGTCCGCTCGCTTCGACAATTCACCAATGAAGAATTTGTCCATGTGCAATCCTCGCAACTCGAAGGTCAGCTAGTTGATCTTCCTTGAATCTGTAGTCGCTACAGGTTGTAACATGATACTGCAGTGAGCACAGCCATCAATACGTTGCGAAAAGTTCGCAAAATAGTAAGAGTGAATTTCTATATGACCCATGGGGAGAAAGAAAATTTTGCAATAGAACTTCCCTCGGGTGCGTTCTTTCCGGAATGGGGCGTTGTTTTTTCGAACAATGTGCGTGCATCTTTGCGCGACACCCTGGGCGTTCTGAGAATGACCAGGCGATGGGGCGGAATCGGCAAGGAAGAAGATAAATTGCGCCAATCAATTCTCCTCCATTACGCCGGGACGGGAAGGGCGCCAACGCGCCGCGATCTTGCTTACGGCAGTCCATGGAACGAGGAAGAAGTCGATGCCTTTCTCATTCAGTTGTCGGAGCGTGATCTAGTAGTACTAGATCCTTTGGACGGTCGCGTCGTCGGTGCTTATCCCTTTACCGATTCCGAAACTGAGCATCGGGTTCTGATGGGCGGCGTCGAAGTTCAGGCAATGTGCGCAATTGACGCACTGGGTGTAGGCGCCATGCTTGATATCGATATATTCATTTCTTCGAAGTGTCGACATTGCGGCTGCGACATTGCCATAGAGACCAATGACCGGGGGAAAACGATCCGCTACGCCCGGCCAAACAAATCAATCGTATGGTCGGGTATTCGTGAAATCGATTCATGCGCGGCGGACACACAATGTCAGGTAATGGCGTATTTCTGTTCAGACGATCACTTGGAAGCCTGGAAAATTGAACAAGAAGAACCGCAAAAAGGTCATCGCCTTTCCATCGAGGAGGGATTGCAGGCGGGCGCCGCCATATTCATACCGTTTCTGAGTTCTCCCGGAGGAGATATTGAAGATGAATAAAAGTTCCGAAAACTGCTGCGGAGACTCAGAAGAACTTAGCAACAATCATTATGACCTTGCTGTTATCGGTGCTGGCTCCGCCGGGTTTTCAGCCGCAATATCCGCTGCTGAGAAAGGTGCAAAGGTTGCGCTAATTGGATACGGAACAATTGGCGGTTCGTGCGTCAACGTCGGGTGCGTACCGTCGAAGACGCTTATTCGCGCCACCGAAACCCTGCATCAGGCTAAAATGGCCAACCGGTTTACTGGTGTTCAGGCCACAGGATCAGTAAGTGACTGGGCTCAACTGGTGGAGCAAAAAGATGAACTCGTTTCTGAGCTGCGTTCAGCCAAGTACGTCGACCTTCTTCCCACCTACGACAGCGTTTCCTACCTTGAGGGAAAAGCCAGACTGACTGAAGGCGGCGTCCTGGTGGATGGCAAAATGATTGAAGCCGGCAAAATCATTATCGCAACCGGTTCGCACCCATCGACGCCGGATATTGATGGGATCGCCGGTATTTCCCTGCTGAGCAGCACTGAAGCGATGGATTTAGTTGAGCTTCCGCGCTCATTGATGGTCATTGGGGGGGGATACATCGGATGTGAATTGGCCCAGGTTTTCGCCCGTGCCGGTGTTGAGGTTACGATCGTTTGCCGGTCCCGGTTGCTGCCCCAGGGAGAACCGGAAATCAGCGAGGCGTTGAGCGGGTTTTTCGGCGAAGAAGGAATTCGCATCGTGGACGGCGTCATCTATCGAGATATTAGTCAAACTGATGAAGGAGTGGTGCTGCGGGTGACAAGATCCGGTGAGGAAATGCTTCTTGAAACAGAAGCCGCCATGTCGGCTTCCGGGCGAACAGCCAACACGAAAGGTCTTGGACTTAGCGAAGCTGGAGTGGAATTGAACACGGACGGCGGCATCATGGTTGATGAATGCATGCGCACCAGCAGAAAGGACATCTTTGCGGCAGGTGACGTTACCGGGCGTGATCAATTCGTTTATATGGCCGCCTATGGCGCCAGAATAGCGGCCATGAATGCTGTTAACGGTGCAGGCTTGTGTTACGACAATAAAGCTATGCCGGAAGTTGTCTTTACCGACCCCCAGTCCGCACGGGTTGGCCTGAGCGAAGCAGAAGCACGATCTCAGGGGTTAGAGGTCAAGACGTCAGTATTACCGCTGAAAAATGTTCCTCGAGCCTTGGCCGCCCGGGATACGCGCGGCTTGATCAAGCTGGTCGCGGATGCTCAGAATAATCGCCTGATTGGCGCCCATATTCTGGCGCCCGAAGGGGGAGACAGTATTCAAACGGCGGCAATGGCAATTCAACACAATATGACATACGACGAATTGGGCGCGATGATTTTTCCCTACCTTACAACGGTTGAAGGCTTGAAATTGGCGGCACAAGCTTTTGAAAAGGACGTAGCAAAGCTATCCTGTTGTGCGGGGTAGCCTATTCCCTCGACTTAAAAAGCGCCATGACATCATCGGCCGTCATTAGCTTGGTTTCGTTGGAAAAACTGTAGCAATCGGGCTTGTGGTCGATAAAAACCTGGTTTTTCATTTCAAGGCCGTTTTGTTCGTCGAAAGCCCCTACGGCCATCAGATATTGCCCAGAAGGTTTGAGATAATAAAAGAGCGAGGATCCACAAATTTTGCAAAATCCTCTCTCTGCCCAGTCGGAGGAATTAAAGCGGACAAGATTTTCCTCGCCTTCAAACGTAATGTCTTCCCCGCAGTTTGTCGCTAGAAACGGGCCGCTTGTCCAGCGACGGCATGTTTCGCAATGACAGGCCGTGAAGTTGGCAATTTCATTTTCAACATGAAATCGTACCCCGCCGCACATGCAGCCACCGGATTTCTTTCCGTTGTCGCTCATAAATATCCTCTAATGTCTTAAGATGACTTGCCGAAATCAGCCCATCGTTCGGCGCCGCCACGGTTATCCAGGTAGTTGATTAAGGCGGAAACCGGTTTGCGGTCGTAACGGGTGCCGTTCTGCAACATTAATTGTGATACGGCCTCATCAAAGTTCAGCGGTGGTTCACCTGTACGCGGATTAACTAGGGCAATGAAGGAGGCGGCAACGGCAAGTATCCGCGCCGGATGAAGAATTTCTTCTTCCTTCAGCCCCAAGGGGCCTGAACCGTCCCAGTGTTCGCCTGATTGATCGATGGTGTCCACGACCGGCCCTTCGAATTCCACATCTCGCAATAGTTCGACGCTGTCTTTAAAGCTGTTGTCGAACAAGGTCTGTTCCTGCGCAGTAAGGCCTCCCTTCTTGGCCAGCACGTCATTGGGTATGAAGACGCGGCCAAGGTTGATAAGGGATCCCGCAATATCGACGGTCTTGACTTCGGCGTCAGGGAGTTCCATTTCCCGGGCAATGGCGCGGGCGACTTCTGAAATACGTGCGGACTGGTGGGTTGTGTGCGGGTCACGCCGTTCGACAACGCCAATCAGAGCATCGATCAGTTGGCGCATCATCAATTCGCTTTTACGTCGTTCTTTTGTGTACTCGGTGATGTCATCCATCACCATCAGGATGCCCGGCGGATAGTCCCGATCGCCGCGCAAGGGTATATGGTCGGTTTTTAAGACTTCAATATCCTCGCCATCGCCGAAGGACTGAATGTGAGACTGGCGTTCTTTCTCCGTATCGTCGGAATGGGAGAAACTATCCAGAATAGCCTCGTTGATTTTACCGTAGAAACTGGATTTGACTGGCCCCATGATCGAGCCCATGGTTTTGCCGCGAATATCGTCGATGGCCATGCCGGCTTTTTTACAGGCCGGCTCGTTGGCGAAAGTGTACTTGGTGTCGCCGGTAACGGCGAAAATCTCCGTGGGTTGTGAATTGGTGATCAGGTTCATGAACTTGGTCATGTTCTCGAAACGCTCGGCAGCAATGCGTGATTTTTCCGCAGCTTCCTGGGCACGAATTGAAGAGCCATGACGCCATACGGCGACGATGGTCACTGTGACGCCAACGATGATCAGCACGAACACTATCAGAATCGTTTTCAGCCGGGTTTCGGTTCCCGAAAGTGCTTCCGCACGAGCGATCTTGCGCACCAATACCCAAGGCAAATCGGCCAGAGGGCGTGATGTTACCAGGACCTCCTCACCAGCGTAATCCATGCCCATGGTAAAACCGCCAGGTTTTTCAATGGCGTATGCGCCAGCCAGGTCAGGCGTTTCCATTGCAAAAGATCTTTTCAGTGGAAGCGTTCCATCGGCTAGCGGAGACAGATATTCGACGGTGGCGCCGGTTGCACGAACCAGATATGTCTCGGCGGTTTTCGACTCCTCGCCTGGTTGTTTCAGGCGATCAAAAAGGTTGTTGTCGATGGTGCGAATGCCGACGACGGCGCCGATTCCTTGTGCTCCCTCATCGGACTGAATACCGTAAACAGGCAGGGCGAAGCCAATGGTCGGAAGATTGGATGCGCCTAGAAATACATCAATAAGAGCTGGCTCGCCGTTAAGGGCATTGGCAACGGCGGTGCGAATTTTTCCTGAAATGGGCGGCATGCCAGGCGAACTGACTATAGGCCTGCCGTCGGCATCGACCAGTCCCAGTCCCGCTACGCCCGCGCGCTCAACATTGGCGTTGACCTCGGCTTGTTCTTCAGGAGGCTTAAACCCGGTTCGATCGGATGTGGCGACGAGAAGATTACGCAAATATCCGGCCTGCGCGGCTTCATCGGTGACGCCTTCCTTGTCACCCTCGCTCATTGCCAGTTCATCCATGTAGATCTGCAGGGAGGCGTTTTCAGACAGTTCGCGAATAACGGCGAAATTGGCGTCGACCCATTCATTTACGGCGGCCGCCCTACTGTCGGCAACGATGCCCAAGCGTACCTGCCATTCAAGTAAGGCGCGCTGACGTTCCTGTTCGACGAAATAGAATGTAAAATATACTGCGGCGATAATCACCGCGACCATGCCTGCGCCAATTCCGAGGGCGACCTTATTGACTCTCCTGGGTGTTTTTTCTTCCGGGCCAGCCGTTTCCGCCATCGTTCCCTCCCATTATTTATTTGTTTTTTTGGATTCTTGCGACTCATTTGGCCTGACGCAAGGGAGAATTGAATTTTATCTATCTCGTTTCCCTTCACGTTTGCTTGAATTTATTGCGGGCGGCTTGCTGAGAACGTATTCAGGCCGGTATAATCGGCACCATGGCATTGGTAGCAGGCGATATTTAGATGCGTTTCTTTTTGGCCGAATTTAAAGGTTTTTCACCAAATTTCCTGTCTCTGGGCTTGCTGACGTTTGCTCTTATTATTGCAGCTCCAAACCATGGGAAGGCAGCTGAAGCCAAGCCCAGTTTCTTCAATTCGAAGGAAACTGAATCAAAAAATTTGAAACCGTTCAAAAAGTGGAATAGCGCTTTGGCGCGCTTTTCCAAGGAAAAGGCCGACAAGACCGAGGGTGATTGCAAAACAAAGAAACTGACCAAGTGCCATTACGATGGCTGGATGAAGTACCTGAAAAAGCAAAAGGGCAAGGACAAGCTGACGTTGATCAAGGAAATCAATGCCCGCATGAACAAGGCCAAGTACATCACCGACAACAATAATTGGGGCAAGAAGGATTTCTGGGCGACGCCAGGCGAGTTCATGGCCAAATTCGGTGATTGCGAGGATTATGCGATCATCAAGTACCTCTCATTACGGATGCTGGGTTTCAAGGAAACCGAAGTCAGGGTCGTCGCCGTCAAGGATTTGAACCTGAAAGTCGGGCATGCCATCCTCGTCGCCTTTGTCGATGGCAAAGCCTATGTGTTGGACAACCAAATCAAACAGGTCGTTGAAGCCAGCACCGTCCGGCATTATCAGCCGGTTTTCTCAATCAGTTACAAGACCTGGTGGCGGCACCGGGTGTAGGGAGCAAGCGCTCAATCGTCTCGCCTGTCACGGCCGTTGCGGCGGATTTCCTTGCGCCGGCTGTCGTTACGGCGATCTGCGCTGACGCGTCTTTCACCGTTCCAGCGTTTTTCCGGTTCGAATTCGGCTATAAAATTTTGTCGACGGGAAATTTCGTCGCGTCTTTCCTTGCCTGAACGTTGTTCCTCCTGGCGACGGTCCGATGTGTCCCTACGGTCGGATTCGCGCCGTGCCTTGGAAGCGGTTGCCTGCATATCCATTTACTGCCCCTTACAGTTTTTCCAACCCATCACCCTTTAAAGGGGGGCAAGCTTACACCAAAACTAAGGAAAAGGGGGGATGTTTGTCTTGAAAGGGATTGAAGACCAAAAAAAGCACTGGTCGTTTGCCGTTAAAAGCGTTAAATCCCCCTGCATTGATTGACTTCCAGAGCAGCATGACATCATGAGTTCACTCGACGACCACGTTTCGCGTCGCCGCACTTTCGCGATTATTTCCCACCCGGATGCAGGTAAAACAACGCTGACGGAGAAATTGTTGCTCTTCGGTGGCGCCATTCAATTGGCTGGCGCCGTCAAGGCGCGAGGAGAACAGCGACGCGCCCATTCAGACTGGATGAAAGTGGAGCGCGAACGGGGGATCTCAGTGGCGTCATCGGTGATGACCTTTCGATTTGAGGACAATACCTTCAACCTCTTGGATACGCCGGGTCACGAAGATTTCAGCGAGGATACCTATCGCACACTTACGGCCGTCGACAGCGCCGTAATGGTGCTTGATGCCGCCAAGGGCATCGAATCACAAACCCGCAAGCTGTTCGAGGTCTGCCGCCTGCGTGATATGCCGATTACAACGTTTATCAACAAGATGGACCGCGAAGCGCGGGATCCTTTCGATTTACTTGATGAAGTAGAGCAAACACTTGCCTTGGATGTGACACCGGCAAGTTGGCCAATAGGTATGGGGCGTGATTTCCTGGGCTGCTACGACCTGTTCAACGACCGATTGGTTCTTATCGGTAAAGGCGCCAAACAGGCCTTGCCGGAAGTTGGTGAAAGTTGCGATGGATTGGACGACCCCAAACTAGAGACCCTTTTGCCTGCCGAAGCGCTGGCGACACTTCGTGAAGAAGTGGATATGGCTCGAGGCCTCTGCAAACCCTTTGATATGAAGGCTTTTCTCGAAGGACATTTGACGCCTGTCTATTTTGGCAGCGCCATCAATAACTTCGGCGTGCGGGAGTTGTTGCACGGGGTTTCTCAAATGGCGCCTCCGCCGAAACCTCAGCCGACAGCCAACCGTCAAGTCGAACCGACGGAGCAAAAAGTCAGCGGGTTCGTATTCAAAATTCAAGCGAATATGGATCCCAAACACCGCGACAGGATTGCTTTTGTGCGAGTCTGTTCGGGGCATTTTAAAAGGGGTATGAAATTGAAGCATGCCCGCTCCGGCAAGACAATGAACGTCCACAATCCGGTTTTGTTTTTAGCCCAGGACCGGGAATTGGCTGAAGAAGCCTGGCCCGGCGATATCATCGGTATTCCCAATCACGGTCAGCTGCGCATTGGTGATGGTCTTAGTGAAGGCGAGGACTTGCGGTTTACTGGCATCCCCAGCTTTGCGCCGGAGCATTTGCAGAATGTCCGGCCCGACGACCCGTTACGAGCAAAGCACCTGGGCCGCGCATTGCAACAATTGGCGGAAGAAGGGGCGGCAAGTGTTTTCAAGCCTATGATAGGGGCGGACTGGATTGTCGGCGCCGTGGGGCCGCTGCAATTCGAGGTCATGGCCGATAGAATTCGAACGGAATTCGACGTACCGGTCCATTTCGAACCAACGAGCCTTTACACGGCCCGATGGGTAGAGGCTGAAGAAAATTTGAATTTGAAGAAGTTCGTCGATGCCAACAAAGCCTCATTGGCCGAAGATCATGACGGGGCGCCGGTGTTCTTGGCCCGCAATGCATGGCATCTGGATCGTGGCAGCGAAGACTGGCCTGATATCCGCTTTCTTAAAACCAAGGATCACATTGAGTAACCTCAATTGTCTACCCTGATTGGGGGTTGATAACACTGTTGCAAAGCCCGATATAAATTAATGGGATTTCCTCTTTTCCAAGCGAGAAAATTCCAAATTCACCAAAAATTTCGGGAGGTTCTGAAAATGAGCGTTGGGGAAATTATCAGAACCAAAGGCAATGACGTCCTGACCTCATTGCCGGAAACATCGGTTGTCGATGTCGCTCGTATGATGACTGATAGACGAGTTGGGCTGGTCGTCGTGGTCAGCGAAGGCGGCCGGGTTCTGGGAGTTATTTCTGAACGAGATATCGTTCGCGCAGTTGCCATCAATCAGGATCACATTGCCGACCTGGTGGTGGAAGACCTTTATACAAGCGACGTTCAAACGTGTCTGCCCTCCGACGATGCCCGTGAAACCATGCGCCTGATGCATGACGGACGTTTTCGTCACATGCCTGTCGTTGAGCATGGCAACTTGAAAGGGTTGGTCAGCCTTGGCGATATTTTAGAGTATCTGAAAGAGCAGTCGGAACTGCATGCAAACTCGGAAGCCTGGGAAGAATTGAATTTCCTGTAGATCTTTATTTTGCGCAATCGATACAGATTGCTGCCGTTGGATCAATTTCCAGGCGTTTCGCGGCGATATCCTCGCCGCAATTCAGGCATTCGCCAAAATCGCCGTCTTCCATTCTCTTGAGAGCCGCTTCGATATGCTGTAGTTCGACATGCCTTCGGCGGTCGGTTTCCAGAGCCATGGCCTGATTTTGCAATGCATCCATGCGTGACAAACGCCCAACTGTTGTTTGATCCAATTCGACAGGCTGTCGGGCCTCTTCGGTGTTGGCGGTGTCGTTCAGAATCTCCTGGCGATGGTCCAGCAGAGTCTTTTTCAGCACCTTGATATTGATGTCCTTACGTTTTGTCATAACACATTGATTCTACACGATTTGGGTAGGATCGGTAAAGGCTGTGACATTTTTTGCTTGCATCCTTGAAAGCCACTGGTTCCCAAGGGTTTACGGACGCCAAAATAATGACGGATGATCGGATTTTTTTATCGGTGGCAGGCGGTGCAATTGCTCCAGGATTTGGCTTTATGGCGAGCGACATCTCCGCGGTGCTCTCCTTTGAACCAGCGTGACCCGGAAATACGAATGGCCCCGTCTCCTCCTCGCATAGAGTTGCCTACAAGAATGTCTTCAACCTGGGTACGGGTGGCGCTATCAAGGCTGGCGTCTTCGCCGAAATGATTATCCAGACTACCCATGATTTTACGCCATGAGTTGGATGGGAGGAGCTTCTCCGAATATGGATCGTGGCATTCAGCACACTCCTTCACAACAACTGCATTCTTTGATAGCAAATTTTCCGCGCCGGATGCGCCGCCCATCGAAGCACCTGAGGCACCTGAGGCTCCTGAGGCGCCGGATGCAGCAGCGGAATTCAGTTTCATTAATATTGGTGCAGCGTAAGCACTTGCTGCTGCGAGACCGAGTAAAGCCAGCGCCCTCCTGCGGTTTGTTTTGGATTTTAGTTTGTTGTTGCCGGTTTCCATTTCTTTCAATTTCCGTCAAAATTTACATTGGTTTTTGAAAAATGCCGGGTCCTGAAACGTTAACCAAGACCCGGCAGTTCAACAGGAAGATTTTGGAACCTTCTTTTTGAAGGAGGTAAAAAGCAGACCCAAGCGATCATCTTTCCGGATTTCGAAAGTACTTCTTTTCAGATGAACGTTAGCTGAACCTGAATTCCCGTTGGCCTAGAACTGATGAATGTGTAGGGAAATAAGGCAAATGAACTATAATCAAGCGAAACAGGAAACGGGTGGGACATGAGCTTCCTTACGACCTTGATCAACAACTTTCAGGAAGGGTTGGAGCGAAACCGCAACAGACCGTTCCTGAAAGCCACGATGGCTGCCTGTGCACTGGTTGCAACGGCAGATGGACGGGTGTCTTTGGGAGAAAGGGTCAGGGTCGATCAAATACTTGAAACTATCGAAGCGCTGAAAATTTTTGATCCCCACGAGGCAGTTGACATGTTCAATGATTTTTCTGACGCCATCCTGGAATCGCCTCAAGTCGGCCACGACAAGGCTCTTGCCGCCCTGGCGGATGCAGCCGGCGACGAGGAGACGAAGTCTTTGATTATTAGGATTTGTTGCGCAATCAGTGAGGTCAAACACCCGGAAGGGGACGAAGCCACCATGGCTGCGGATCAGATCGAAATCGTCTCTCTTTGCTCTCGTTTGGGGGTAGATCCCGCAACATGCGGACTTTATGTCAGTAGCACTTGATCCCTGAAAACTGAGCGAGCGCAGAGATGATTCTTCTCTCGTCTTGCTGATCTTTTTTTGATCCTAGAATTCTCGATCAGGTGGAGGTATATACCTGATTACCGGATTTTGGGGCCGGTATGGACAACAAGCCATACCCGAATCGTTAGGTGCGCGCTCGGATTGTCTTTCCGGGTTTCTTTTTTACTAGGCTGCTTAAACATCATGAACCTGCTCGTAACAACGACCCAAGCACTCTGGTGCTTCGATACCACCAGTCGTGTCGCCTATCGAATTCACGATGGTTACGATTTCTATTTCGGCATTTCCTATGATGATGAGCGAATTTATGTGGCGGCTCAGGATTGTGTCTACGGCACTGAAGACCTTCATCCAGAGCGCCAGGGACGGGTATTGGTCTTTGACTACGAATTGAACATGATAGAGGAACTGGTGCCGGATTTTGTTGCCCGAGACCCACATCAGGTGTACCGCCATGAAGATCAATTGTGGCTGGCCGGCACAGCAGATGAAGTGATTGGCATTTATCGCGACGGCGCCTGGGAACAATGGCATCCGTTCGGAGACCCCGCGGACCAGGATCATGAGGCGCGCCATCACTTCAATACCATCGTCATTATTGAAGACCGCCTTTATATCGTCGGACATTTGGAAGGGGACGGTCAGGTTCACACCTTTTCATACCCTGACAGAACCCACCTGAGCTCAAAAACCGTGGGTCATGGATCCCACAATTATTGGCATGGCAGGGATGGTCAGGGTTTCACCCTAAGCTCCGGGTCGGGTGAACTTTGTTCGATTGATCATCAGGTATCCTACCCGATATCCTTGGGCCATTTCGTACGCGGTGCGGTATTAACGCCAAAGGAGTACTTTATTGGCATCTGCTCCAGAACGATCCGCCAGGAACGCAACGACTCTAATTCTACGGTAGCGCGTTTTGATCGTTCCACCGCCCGAAGAGATCATTTTGCGCTGAATGGGGGCGGTCAAATTCTCGAGGTAAGGTCACCGGGGGTTCCCGATATCACCCATCCGTCATATTTGGGGAATTCCGTTGATGTTTCAGGATTCGAAGGGCGCTTTAAGCAATTGCCTCTTCACCCTACACCGTCACTGAATGGGAAAAGATCCTTCAGGCGAAAATTTACCTGGTGGCTGCGTCTCAATCTGCTTGGCGTCAAGTTGCCTGAATTTTAGGCCCTTTCCGGCACTTTTTCGCCCCGATTATCAAGTCTGTTCGCCCTTTAGCTTTTCACGCAGTTCCTCGACGCGGGCCTTAATACCTTCCAGTCGAGGATGGATGCTCAGGGCTTTTTCCCATACCTTTAGTGCCGCCTGATCGCGACCTAACGCGGAATAGATCAGGCCCATACCGGACAGGGCTCCAAAGTGACGCGGCTCGAGGAGCAGGGTTTTCTGTATATCGTGAACGGAAGCTTCAAAATTACCCATCAGGTAATAAACCGTCGCCCGCTTGTTCCAGCCTTCAGCGAACGAGGGGGCTATTTGCACGATCTTGTCGAAAGTCCTCAGCGAGCGTTGCAACAGCCCTGCGTTCATGGCCCGTATGCCCAGGGACATCCGGGCGACGACCAAGGCATCGTCATGATGAATCCAGATAGACCAGATGGCGTGTTCGATTTTCGCCGCTTCGCCAGGGTTTTCAGTTAATTGAAGACGTGAAAACAGTTCGTTCAGGGCAGTGTTGTTTTGGTCGGCGCGAAGGGTTTCAGGCGCCGCTATGACGAAAACTACCAGCAAGGACGCAAGTAATTTAGACATATTCTAAATTTGTGGTTTAAGGTGGGGCTTTACAAGTTGGGAGAAAAAAGAAGCGTTCACGAAATCGTGCCTATTCGCCAACTGCGAGTCCCACGGCTCGGCCGCCATTAAAATGCTATTGGGCCCGACACCGGTTAGTGACCGGTCTTGGCAAAAGTATTAGAGGAAGACACCATGTACATAGCGATGAATCGCTTTCGAATTATCAAAGGCGAAGAACCGGAGTTCGAACGCATTTGGGCAGAACGGGACACGCACTTGAACGAAGTTCCAGGATTCGTTGATTTTCACCTGTTAAAAGGTCCCGAGGCGGAGGACCATACCCTGTACGCGTCTCATACGGTCTGGGAGAGTTTCAATCACTTCGAGGACTGGACGAAGTCGGAAGCTTTTCGCAAGGCGCACGCCAATGCAGGTGGCGGCAAGAAGCAAATTTACCAGGGTCCACCCCAATTCGAGGGCTTCGAGGCGGTACAGACAATTCGTAAAAACTGAACTTTAGGAAAATGGTGCCGCAAGCAGGATTTGAACCCGCGACCCCCTGATTACAAATCAGGTGCTCTACCAACTGAGCTATTGCGGCTTGGCATGTAAATATAAGCGATATTCGCCCCCCGTATAACGCGCCCGCTTTCGCGGGGCAAGGGCCTCAATCTATCCTCTGGCTTTTTCATATAAGGCGATAGCGGCGGCGTTGGAGAGATTGAGGCTTTCCACCGCATCCGTCATGGGCACTTTTACCAGCAAATCGCAATTTTCCCGGGTCAGGCGGCGTAAGCCTGATCCTTCCGCCCCCAGTACCAGGGCGACCCGGCCGCTGAGATCAGCCTGGGCAAGCGTTTTTGCCGCCTGTCCGTCCAGGCCGATGCACCAGAAACCCGCTGTCTTGGCCTTTTCCATGGCGCGGGCGAGATTTGTGGTGCGCACCAGAGCAACCCTTTCCAAAGCGCCCGAGGCCGCCTTTGCCATGGTTCCCGTGATGTCCGGAGCATTGCGTTCTTGAACGACCACCGCCGACGCCCCGAATGCCGCAGAAGAGCGCAGGATCGCGCCGATATTGTGAGGGTCCGTGGCCTGGTCCAGTATGACGATGGTTGCATTGGGGGCATCCTGGGTTTGCTCAATGATATCTTCGATTTGCTGAGCTTCAGTAGGGCTTGCATCCATTGCGATGCCCTGATGAACCGCGCCCGGTGGCAGGCGTTCTTCAAGGGCGCGCTTCTTTAGGCACTGTATTTCCACAGAGCCGTGTTCGCCTTTTTCAAGGGCTTCCTGGATTTCATCTTGCAATGCATCGCGGACTTCCTGGGTTAACAGTAAGCACTGAATGCGCCTTTGCGGATTGGCAAGAGCGGCGAAAACCGCATGTTTACCGTATATCAGGGGAGGGCCGCTTCGTTGTTGAGTGGAATCGATTGTTTGAGATCCCTTTTGGGATCTCTTGTTCACCTTTTTTTCGCCTCGATCATTTCGCGGGGTAGTTTTTTTGCGCTTTGACATAACCCACCCTAACATCCATATATTAGCCGCCTTGGCAAGCCTGTCGGACACAACTTTCCATGGCGGTTCCAGAGATCGTGGAAAACCTTGGAATCGCTTGTTTTGGTGCGTGTTTTTTTAAGTTGACATCACGCCGGAAATCCTCATATTGCGACCTCCGTTG